>JBBSPM010000009.1:0-93618 GCA_038258815.1 Chthoniobacterales bacterium | reverse complement strand
GACCCGGACAAAAGCCGGAGCACGGCCGTGCCGGCGGTGGGGGGGGGGGGGGGGGGGCGGCGGGCGTTAGGGGGGCAAAAAGGAGGGGGCCCCACGCCCACGCGCGCGCCCCGGGGGGGGCGCGGGGGGGGCTTGGGGCCGCTTATTAGTGGCGGCCTACCCCCGCCGCGGCCCCCCCCGCGCCCCCCACCGGCGGCACGGCCGTGCTCCGGCTTTTGTCCGGGTCTGCCTGAAGGACAAGGTGAAAACACAGGTCGAGACCCTGAAAGAAATCTTTCACTCCGCGCGAGACCTGCCGGCGGAGGAGCGAAATGCTTTCCTCGATCAAGCCTGTGGGGAGGACGACGAGCTACGGCGGGAAATCGAAGCCCTGCTCGCATCTGATCGCGCGGCCGATGACTTCATCGCCGATCCACCGGCCCGACTGGTCTCAGACGCATTCGGCGACCTGCCCGCTCCGTCCGACGCGGGGCGCATGATTGGTCAATACCGCCTCCTCGAAAGTGTCGGCTCCGGCGGGATGGGGACGGTTTACCTGGCGGAACGCGCGGACCAGCAATTCAAAATGCAGGTCGCGATCAAGCTGATCAAACGCGGGATGGACTCCGACCTGGTCCTGCGCCGTTTCCAGCATGAACGGCAAATTCTGGCTTCGCTCGAACATCCGAACATCGCCCGCCTGCTCGACGGCGGAACCACGGAAGACGGGCTGCCTTACTTCGTGATGGAGCACATCAGAGGAGAGCGGATCGATCATTACGCGGAACACCAAGGCCTCTCGATCAACGCACGTCTCGAGTTGTTCCGCCAGGTCTGCAGCGCGGTTTCCTACGCGCATCAACACCTTGTGGTCCATCGCGACTTGAAGCCCTCGAACATTCTCGTCACCCCGGAAGGCATTCCAAAATTGCTCGACTTCGGCATTGCCAAGATCATCCAGGCCGACGGCTTGGAAGCGCTCGCGACCATGACTTTGCTTCCAGCGATGACACCGGAATACGCCAGCCCGGAACAAATCGAGGGCACGCCCGCGACCACCTTGAGTGATGTCTACAGCCTCGGCGCGGTAATCTACGAATTACTCAGCGGTCGCCCGCCGTATCGCCTGGAGAATCGTTCCGCGCGGGAAATCACGAAGGCAATCACCAGCACTCAAATCGAAAGGCCAAGCACGGTCAGCAATCGCGCTGAAGACGCGCGCCGGCTCCGTGGCGACCTGGACAACATTGTTCTGATGGCGATGCGCAAAGAAACCGCGCGCCGCTATCGCTCAGTCGAACAATTATCGGAAGACATCCACCGTCACCTGGCGGGGCGGCCGGTCATCGCACGCCCGGACACGGTGTCATATCGCGCTGGAAAATTTTGGCAGCGTAACCGGCTCGCCGTTTCCGCCGCGGTGCTCCTATTCCTCACGCTCGTCGGCGGGATCCTTGCCACATCCTGGCAGGCACTGCGCGCCCAAGCTCAGGAACACCGAGCCCGCCTCGAACAAGCGCGGGCCGAGCGGCGCTTCAACGAGGTGCGCAAACTGGCGAACAGCGTCTTGTTCGATTACCACGATGCGATCAAGGCCTTGCCCGGCGCGACGAAAGTGCGCGAGCGATTGGTCAGGGATGCTTTGACATACCTCGACAGTCTCGCCGCTGAATCGCAGGGCGACCCCGAACTGCAGCGCGAGTTGGCGGCCGCTTACGAGAGAGTCGGCGAAGTGCGCGGAGGAACGTCGAGCGGTGGTAGCCTGAACGATTTATCCGGAGCAATCGAGAGTTACACCAAGGCATTCAAGATTCGCGAAGCCTTGGTTGCCCTCAATCCCAAAGACGTGCAGGCCCGGCGCGACCTCGCCACCAGCCACCAAAGAATTGGCGGCCGGCTGCTGGACACGGCCGAGGCGAGCAATGGCTTGGAGCATCTTCGGAAAGCCTTCACGCTTCGCCTCGACCTAACGCGGGAACAGCCCGCCAATGACGACCTCCAATTTGACCTCGCTGTCACCCGCAACGGGCTCGGCGTGGCGATGAGCGAAAGTGACGATCTCGTTGGCGCGCTTGAACAACATCGCGCAGCCATGGCCACCTGCGAAAAACTTGTCGCCAAAAAGCCGCGAGAGCAAAAGTACCGGCAAGTACTTTCGGAGTGCGGGGACAGACTCGGGTATGTGCTGTGGTTACACGACGAAGTGGCTAACGCCATCGAGGCTAATAGCAAGGCGCTCGCCTTGGGAGAAGCGTTGATCGCGGACGACCCGATAAACGTTGATTACCGCCGCCGCCTTGTGATGACCTACTACAACGGTGGCGACATCCGCAAACAGAGTGACAAGCGCGGCGCGCTGGAGTTATTCCGCAAGGCGGTAGCGCTCGACGAGGAATTGCTCGCGGCGGATCCAGGCAATGCAATAACCCACACGGATCTCGGATACGCTCACAAGCGGATAGCTGACTGCCTAGTGGAGCTGGAGGACTGGCGGCAAGCACTCCTACACTTCAGCAAAGCGCTGGAGAGTCACGAAAAGGTGGTCATGGCCTCGCCGGAAGATCTTTACTCGCGGTTCATGGTTGCCATTTGTCACGGAGGTATGGCCCGAACGCGGGCGCGGCTTGGCGAAGTGGATCTCGCGCTCGGAGACTGTCGTAAGGCAATCGCCCTCCTCCAGGATATTACTGGAGACAAGCCCGGCGAGCTCTACAGAGCTCAGGGGTACGAATATCTTGGCTATGCTTATGCCGCGCTGGCCGCGTCCCCGAAAGCGTCGGCCAGCGAGAGCAGGCAACGCATGAGCGCTGCTCGCGATCTGTTTCGGCAAGCCCTCAATGTTTTCGGCGCTGCGCGCAGCAGCGCGGGCGGCCCGGGGATGAATGAGGATTACGCCAAAGCCATCGCCGGCGAGATCGCCAAGTGCGATGCGGCTTTGGCAAAGTAAGGCCTGCCTCGACAGATTTCGCGTTTCCGGTCGCTGCCAGATTGAGACAATCGCGATCAACCAGAGAAAATCCGCGGGCTCATCGGCCTCGGCGGACAAAGCGATCGAGCATCGCGGCCGAGGCCAGCACGGAGATTGATCAACGCCGCCGGCTCCTCAAAAAAGCCAAATTGCAAGATTGACACTTTTTCCGTTCCGTTCCATAACCCGTGCGTCTTATCGCGCGCAGGAGGCGAATAAAATACGCTTAATTAAACATCTGCGACGCTCTTCGTTGGCACACATCAGCTTCCGATTCTTATGATATTCTTCCCCCGTTCCGCCCGCACGCGTGTCGTGCCCACTCTGCTCTTCGTGATGGCTTCGGTTGTGGCCAGCCAGAGTTCTAACGCGCAAACATTCACAAATTCGACCTCGATTGCCGTCCCGGCGGCTGGCACTCTGCAAGGCCCGGCCTCGCCCTACCCCTCTGCGATTAGCGTCTCCGGCGCGGGCTCGCAGTTGACCAGCATCTCCGTGACGGTGTCGAACTTCACCCACCTCTACGCGGCGGACGTGGATGTCCTACTCGTGGGACCGCAGGGCCAGAACGTCATGCTCATGTCCGACGTGGGGACATTCTTCCCGGTGGCAGGTCTCAATTTCACCTTCAACAACACCGCCAGCACGAACATGCCGAGCGGCTCGATGCTGATGTCGGGCACCTTCGCGCCGACGAATTTCGATCCAGTGGGCGATGTGGACGGTTTTCCGGCGCCGGCCCCTTTGGTCGGTCCCTATGGTTCCTCGTTCGCTCCCTTTCTGAACACGGATCCGAATGGCATGTGGAAACTCTACATCGTCGATGACGTGGCCGGGAACGATGGCCAATTCGCAGGGGGCTGGTCGATCACTATTACCACGGCCGGGCCGCCTGCCTTGCAGTTGAGCAGCGCCGTCTCGCGCAAGACGCACGGCGACGCCGGCGACTTCGATGTGAACCTGCCTTTGATGGGCCCGCCCGGAGTCGAGTGCCGGAGCAGCGGCGGAAATCACACGCTGATTTTTACGTTCTCAAATAATATCGTTAGCGGCAATGCCACGGTAACGAGTGGCACCGGTAGTGTCTCTGGTAGCTCGACGTTCTCGGGCAGTACCATGACGGTAAGTCTGACCGGCGTGACGGATGTGCAGACGTTGGGCGTGACGCTCGCAAACGTGACCGACAGCACGGCTCAAGTTCTCCCAAATACCACGGTGAACGTGAACTTCCTCCTCGGTGACGTTTCGGGGAATAGTTTGGTGAACGGCTCCGATATTGGCCAGGTCAAAAGCATCGGCGGCGTGGCCTTGGATGCCGGCAATTTCCGGAACGACGTTATCGTCAACGGCACCGTCAACTCGTCGGACGTCGGCCAGGTCAAAGCCACTTCTGGTAATTTTATTCCACCACCACCCGCGGCCCCGACCCGCGCGAAGTAACTTCTTCACCTCGTCATCAACTAGCGAATCTCTATGAAAATCTGGAACTTCCCCCGCTCCCTCCCTGGCACGCTCAGCCTCATCACTCTCTTTTTCACCGGCGCTTCGGTCGCGTTTTCGGCCTCTTCCGGTTCGTCGCCGGATGGCGTCTATGAATTGCAGACCCAGCCGGTAAAAGTGGCCGGCAAAACTCCCGCGGTGAATGATTTGATGGGCTTCCAGCCTTTCACCGCAGACATCGAACGCATCAAAGCAACCCTGTCCCGCGCCACGCCGGAAGATCCGAACCTTCCACCCGGAGCCAGCGCGCCGCGGACCCGAGTGGAGCTCTCACTGCCGATGCCGTCGCAGGGCCAATTTGCGCGTTTCGAGGTGGAAGAAATCGCCATCATGCATCCGGTCTTGGCGGCGAAATATCCTGAGATCAAGACCTACCGCGGTCGCGGTTTGGATGATCCCACCGCGACCCTCGCGTTGGATGTAACGCCGGCTGGATTGCACGCTCAGATCCGCAGCAGCGACGGCGCCATTTACATCGATCCGTATTACGCGGGGAACAACCGGATCTACGCCAGCTACTATAAAGCGGACGTTCTCCGGAACTCGCGGCGGTCGGCGTTTCGCTGCGAAACACCCGGCGACGCCGGTCGGGTGATCACAAATCAAATCAAACAGCTCGCGCCTGAGACCACTTCCGGAACGCAGTTGCGCACCTATCGTTTGGCCTGCGCCGCGAATAGCACCTTCACCAGTTTCACCGGTAACACCGTCGCCTCCGGCCTCGCTGCCGTGGTCGTGATCATGAACCGCGTCAGCGCAGTGTACGAGGCCGAGGTCAGCCTGCGGATGCAGCTCATCCCGAATAACGACGAGATCATTTATCCCACCACTGGAAATCCAGTAAACGGCGCCGATCCCTACACCAACAGCACCGCCGCGCTCGGGCAAAATCAAACCAACCTCGACGCCAAGATCGGGAACGCGAACTACGACATCGGCCACGTCTTTACCACCGGCAGCGGCGGCGTCGCCAGCCTCGGCGTCCCTTGCCGCACCGGAAACAAAGCGCGCGGCACGACCGGGTTGCCCAGCCCTGTCGGCGACGCCTTTAACGTCGATTACGTCGCGCACGAGATGGGACACCAATTCGGCGGCAACCACACCTTCAATGGCAACGGCGGCAGTTGTTCCGGCAGCAACCGCAGCGGAGCCCATGCCTACGAGCCGGGCAGCGGCGTTTCCATCATGGCCTATGCCGGTATTTGCGGCGCGAACGATAACCAGGCCCCGAACAGCGACGCGTTTTTCAGTTTCGAAAGCCAGCGCGAAATCATCAACTACACCACCACGGGTCTCGGTAATTGCCCGACCGCGGTCGCGACCGGAAACGGCGTCCCGACGGTGGATGCCGGCACCAACTACACCATTCCCAGCCGCACCCCGTTCGCCCTCACCGGCAGCGGCTCCGACCCAGACGGAAATCTCCTCAGCTATTGCTGGGAGGAGCGCGATCTCGGCGCCGCCCAGGCGGGCAACGTCGCCGATAACGGCACCAGCCCGATCTTGCGCCCATTCTACCCGACCTACACGCCGACGCGCGTCTTTCCGAAGATGGCGAATGTCGTCGCCGGTATCTTCACTAACGTCGCGGCACCGCACGGCGAAACGCTCCCGATCACCAATCGCACTTTGAACTTCCGTCTCACCGTGCGGGACAACCGCAGCGGCGGCGGCGCGATCAATACTGCCGACATGGTCGTCACTGTGGTCGAGAACGGCGCCGGGTTCGCGGTGACGGCGCCGAGCGGAGGCAGCGTCCTGACCGGTTCGAATGTGAATGCGACCTGGAACGTCACCGCCACCGACCTCGCACCTGTGAACACGCCCAACGTGAAGATCTCGCTCTCGGTCGATGGCGGATACACTTATCCGTACGTGCTGGCCGCGAGCACAGCCAATGACGGTGCCGAAACGGTGGCCCTTCCGGCGGGTGTCACCTCGTCCACTGCCCGTGTGAAAGTGGAAGCGATCAACAACATCTTCTTCTCCATCTCGCCCGCGAACTTCGCGATCAACTAAAGCGCGCGGCCGCGCCCTCGCGCGGTCGAGAAGTGGCTCGCATCCGCCACGGTCGGGCACTTCTGCCTAACGAGACCTATGGTGGCCCGGGGGCCCGCCGCGCTTCATACTCGCTGAAAAGCCCGATCGAGACCCGGCGCTGCACCTCGGAAAATCCGGCTTCCCGCAATGCTTCGATCACAGTTCTCGGCGGCACGACCTCCTCCATCGTGTCCCAGTAATACCACATCATCTCCGCGGCCGAACGGCTGCGGGTCAGCACCCGGATGACGAAAGGCAGCGTGCGCTTGAAATACAGCTTGAGGAAAAAGCGCGCCACCCGGTTCTCCGGCAGGGTCAATTCCAGCAGCAGCGCTTTTCCGCCCGGTTTCAAAACCCGATGGTATTCGGCAAAAGCGCGCTCCAGATCGTCCACGTGCCGAAGGGCGAAGCCCATCGTCAGGAAGTCGTAGCTTTCGTCCGGCACCGGGATCGCTTCCGCGGTCGCCTGCAGGTGCTCGCAGGCGAGCGTCTTTTTTGATTCCGCCATCATCCCCGCGCTCGGTTCGAGACAGGTGATCAAAGCTTCGTCGCCTACGATGTCGCGGACCGCGCGCGCCGTCGGTCCCGTGCCGCTGGCCACGTCCAGCACCCGCATCCCGGAAGTAAGGCCGGCGCGGCGCAGGGCGTCTTTCCGATACCATTGTCCGGAGCCGAAGAATCCCAACCGCGCGATCGCTTCGTAGTGCGGCGCCGCGTCATCGAAGATCTTGCGGAGAAAGGTCTGTTTTTGCGCCGGATCCTGATAATGATTCCGCAGCAAGGAATGTGGCATTGGCATCGTGGGCCACGGTTGGCGAAGAATCCTCCGCGTCAACCCGCGAACTCGGTTTGCGCTTCGCCGCCGCGGGACTTCTGTTTCTCCGGCGCCTTAAACCCTACGAATGAAATCCGGCTTCCTCGATAAACTGATCGAACGCCTCGGCCGAGTGGGGCCGGAGGAGGTGCAGAATTATCTCCTCCGCCTCGCGCAGGAGAAGGGGCTGATAGAGAGCAACGCGCGCTTGTCGCATTGGCGAGGATGCCGGTGTGAGCGTTGCCGAGTTGCCCATCAAAGTGGATCGGGAGACGATCGCGGCCTCCTGCCGCGCACGAGGTATCCGCAGGCTCAGCCTCTTCGGGTCGGCCTTGCGCGATGATTTTTCTCCGCCACGCAGCGATGTGGATGTGCTGGTGGAACTCCTCCCAGAGGCAAAGCCCGGATGGGAGTTCTTCGGCTGGCATGAAGACCTCGAGGCCATCCTCGGAGAAAGAGTGGACCTGCGGACGCCAAACAGCCTGAGCCACTATATCCGCGAACAGGTTCTGGCCGAGGCGTTGCCGGTGTATGAGCAGGCGTGATCCCAACAGTGACGCTGGAGCCTTTATGCAGTTGATGGCGACCGAAGATTGCTGAAGCTATCACGAACATGAGCACGGCTGAGTTGAAGGAAATCATCGATGAGCGAACACCCGAGGAACGCAAGTGGATGACGACGTATCTGCTGGATGAGATGTTCGCTGTTCCAGAATTGCGTCAGACCGCGCGCGAACTGGCGGAGCTAGCCGATCGCCGGGAGCTGCTGCTATCGGGGCGGGAGCGTGTCGCCCAGAAACAGGCAGAGGCACATTGGGATAAGCTGGATAAATAACCAACGCGGATGAACCGCTGGCAATTCGTAGTCCACCAGCGGGCACTCGAGGAAATTGACAATCTGCGTCCGGCGGAACGGCGCGCGGTGCGTGCGATGTTGCTCCGCCTCGTGGAAGATCCGTGGCAGAAGCCGGACGCTCAAATCCGACCGCCCAATGATCGAATTTATCTGGTGCGAAATGTCGGAGCGCTGCAGGTGACTTACTGGCTGGACGCTTTCGTACGCGAGGTCTGCATTGTGCGTGTGGAGCGCCGTTAATTAACGCGTGAAATCCGGCTTCCTCGACAAACTGATCGAACGCCTCGGCCGCGTGGGACCGGAGGAGGTGCAGAATTATCTCCTCCGTCTGGCGCAGGAGAAGGGCCTGATTGAGACCGTCTTCAACTCGATTCAGGAAGGCATCATCGTGACCGACGGGAAAGGCCGCATCACCTACGTGAACAATGCGGCCTGCGAACTCTTCGGGCTGGAAGCGGAGAAATCGATCGGGAAACGACTCGATGAACGCGTGCGCGGACTCGATTGGGACGCGCTCTCCAATTCCACCGCCGCGATCAGCCGCGACATGGAGATTTTTTATCCCGCGAACCGCTTCATCAATTTTTACATCGTCCCGCTGTTGATCGAGCCGCTGGAGAAAAAGAAGCGCGGCACCGTTTCGCCTGCGGAGCCGGTCGGCCACGCCATGATTTTGCGCGACATCACGGAGAGCCGCCGCTCCGCCGAAAAGACGATCGAGTCCGAGCGCCTGAATGCTCTCACCTTGCTGGCCGCGGGGGTCGCGCATGAGATTGGGAACCCGCTGAACTCGCTCACCATCCACCTTCAATTAATGGAGCGGAACGTGCGCAAACTTCACGCACCGGAGCGCGAAGAGTTGCAAGAGTCGATCGAAGTCGCGCGGGCCGAAATCAGCCGACTCGATTCCATTGTCACGCAATTCCTGAAAGCGATTCGCCCTTCGAAACCGCATCTGCAGCCCGAAAACGTGAACATGATTGTCGAAGAATCCGTGCGCTTCTTCGCGCCGGAGATTGAAGACCGCGACATCGTGGTCGAGCAGGAGTTACGATCGGATCTGCCACTGCTCGAACTCGATCGCGACCAGATGAAGCAGGTCGTTTACAACGTGATCAAGAACAGTTTCGAAGCGATGAAGCGCCGCGGTATTTTGCGCATTCGGACCGATCTGGATCCGACGCATGTGAGCGTGAGTTTTACCGACAACGGCGGCGGCATGTCGCCGGAGAGTCTCGGCCGCGTCTTCGAACCGTATTTCACCACCAAGAGCACCGGGAGCGGTTTGGGATTGTTGATCGTGCGCAGAATCGTGCGCGAACACGGCGGCGAGATGGCGCTGGAGAGCAATGAAGGCCAGGGCCTCACGCTGACGATTCGACTGCCCTATTTGGATCGACGTGTGCGCATGCTGGAGGCGGGAAGCGCGAGCGCGGCGGAACCGCGGGCAGAAGCCGGGCGCTGAACGCACTACGCAGTCGCAACCGTTCCAACCGGCGAACGCCCGTCTGTCATCCCGAGCCGGCGCAGCACGGTCGAGGGATCTCACAAACGCAGTTCATGACACACCGCAAAGGCGAGTCCCTCGATGTCGGCAGACGCGTCCCTTAGCGCGCAAGCGGTTCGACCCGCTGCGAGATCCCTCGACCGTGCTTCGCCGCTCGGGATGACCGGCAGCGTCAAACGCCGCTCCGCCATTGAACTGCGTCTCCCGCCAGTTCAGTCGCGCGAGCGCCGCTCCTCAGAATCTCGTCGCCAGTCCGCGGCGATTTCCGTTACAAATGGGACATCGTCGCCCCGCGACGCTCCCAATCATGAAACTGTTCATTCCAATTCTGTTGTTTCTTACCGCCCTGACGCTTCCGCTCACGGCATCGGCCGAGAGCAAAACGGAGATCGCGCCGGAGGAGTGGCTACCGGCTCTTTTCCCCTCCATCCAATTCGCGCTCCAACAATTGAAGGAAGCCGATTCGCAGGCGGCGATGAACTCGCTCAGCCGCCAGGTCGCAGAAATGAAGGATGCGCAGCTCTACATCGCCTACGTCCGGCTCTATCAACGTCTGAGCACGAAAGAGCAGACTGAATTATTCACGGAACAGGCGAAGTGGCTGAAGAAGCGCACCAAAGCCGCCAAAGACGCAGTCGAATCAGAGGGTGGTTCGCTGGCGGCGCTCGAAGCCAATGACGCGGAACTCGATTTCACGGAACAAAGGTTGCGAGAATTGAGGAAGCGTCTCAAGGCGATCACAAACGAGGACGAGTAGCGTTCATGCTGGCGCTCATCTTCTTCATCGCCTTTCCCTTCCTCCTCTGGAAGGCGTGGCAAACGCACCAGACCGCACAGGCCAGCGTGGCCTGGCCAACCACGGCGGGCACGATAACGAAGGTCGAGCGTTTCAAACGCCTGTTCCGCTGGTTGCCGCGGATTGGTTATACCTATTCCGTTGGCGACAAGAGTTACACCTCCGAGCGAATTTCGTTCGTCGCAGCCTACCGTGCGAAAGAAGTGGATGAAGTCATGAGCCGTTACGCGGTCGGTCAATCCGTGCCGGTCTATTATCCACCGGAAAAACCGGCGGAAGCGGTGCTGGAACCGGGATCGAACAAACAGGTGACCGCGCCGATCCGCATGCTCGCGATTTGTTTCGTCCTGCTCGTGATCCTGAATGTCGCGCAGTTCTTCCTGAAACGGGCGGAGTCGAGCGATCAATCCCGCCGCGCCTATGGTGTGGGAGAACGCGCCCGTCCCTAAGAGTCGCCGCTGAATTTTGTAGCCACGCGCTCTGTGGGCCGTGCGAGGGCGGTGTCGCCAAATGCGCGAAGGTCGATCTTGTCTCCCGGCTCGCTCCCGCACGGCCCACAGGGCGCGTGGCTACAACCGCAACTGCGTCGCTATACCTTCGGCACGCCGGTCGGTACAATCCCCGCGCGTTCCACCATTAGAATCACCGTCCGCTCCGGCGCGCGCGGACGATGTTTGACCCCTTTCGGAATCACGACTGCCTGACCGGCAGCGAGATCGATCGTGCGGTCCTCCAGATCGATCAAGAACCGCCCGCTCACGACGTAGAAAAATTCATCCTCCCGATCGTGGTGATGCCAGTGATACTCGCCCTCCACCACACCCAGCCTAACGACCGACTCATCCACTTGGCAGAGCGTCTGGTTGTACCACTGATCCTGACACGCCGTGACGAGCCCCGGCACATCGATGACCTCCAGCGGCGCGCGCAGAATGTTCAGCCGCGTGTTGTAAGAAAATCCGGCCGGAGAAGTATCGCCGTCGCTCATGTCTCCAGATTGGAACCGGCCACGCCGAAAAGCGAATCGGAAAACTAGAGCAGCGGGTCTCGGAGGCCGGGTTTTCAACCCGGCTGGACGGCTTCCAAAGCCGTCCTCCGTAGGAATCCACTACTGCCGTTTCCGCACCTTACCGGCGCCATTGATCTCTTTGGAGACCGTCGGATCGCCGGAATAAGTCACTTTGCCCGCGCCCGAGATCACGACCTTCAATGCCTGCGTCGCGTTCACTTCCGCTTTGCCCGCGCCATTGATCTCGACTTCCATCGCCCGAGTCACGAGCGATTCCGCGTAGAGCTTGTTGGCGCCATTCATCTCCGCGGAGACGGCGTTCACGTTGCCGGCCAGCGTCACTTTGCTCGCGCCGTTCGCTTCCAGATAAAATTCCGGGCCGCTCAGGTTGGAGGCCTTGAACTTTACCGCGCCATTAGTCTCCGCGCGCTTGAGCGACGGACTCGAAATCTCGATCTTGATTCCTTCCGTCCCACGCAAGGGCTTGCTCCAATCAATCCGCAAACGATCGCCCGAGACGGAGGTGCGGATATATTGGAGCAGATTCTGATCGGTCGTGATCTTCAGCGCCGCCGGTCCCGTGGTCCAATTCACGGTAAAAGCGCCATCGGTGACGATCTTGTTGAAATCTTCAATCGCGCGCGTCTCGCTCGTGATCTTTCCATTGCCCCTTTCGCCGGCCCACTCGCAACCGTTCAGGAGCAGCAAGACGAGGGCAAGCACTGCGAGCGTCATCAGTTTAAAAGCGGCAAAGGGGCGAATCGTAATCGGTTTCATGGTTTCAAGGATGAGATGCGCTCATTCCCCGGTTTGGATTCAAGAATTTAGCGCCGGTCGATGCCGGGCGCACTTCTTCCTGCGGTGTCCGGCGGCGTGAAGCTGGCGCCGCCAGGGGTTGATGGCTACTCGCTCTCGGGTGTGTCGGCCCGCAAATTGATCCGCTGGTTGCTCCCGTTCGTGACCACTTCCAGACGCGAGTAGGTCCACTGGCCGGCCGCTTTTTCCGCGACCGCGTAAATCTTTCCGCTCCCCTTCGGCCCCGAGATGGAAATCTCGAGATTGGCGTCGCCGGTGCCACCGCTCACATTCGTGGTCCCGGAGACAAAAAAGCCCTCTTTCAGCGGCGCGCCCATCGCCTCAGTCACCTCGGGATTGGCCCGCGCGCGGCTGACGGCTTCTTTGTAGACATCCGATGATCTCATCGCGCCGAAGATGACCACAAAGAGCAGCAGAATGACGGCGACGAAAATTCCAATAAACGTCAGGCATCCCATCGGCACGAACCATTTCCAATTGCGCGACCACCAGCCCGGGCGGGGCGGCGGAACGGCGGCTGGAACGGGCTGCGGATTCGTGGGCTCCATATTTGTATTCTCGCGGGCGACAAGAGGCTAGGGGGGTGACGAATTGCGCGTCAAGGAGGAACGCCGTTTGCGCGCCGCGGCCCAACTCTTTTTCCCGTGGGCTGCGCGGTATGTCTCCTGCTTTCACTCCTTCCGATGAATTCCAGCGCAACCGTTGCTACGCCTGACCCAGAGGTCGGGCGCGACATCGTATTCGCGTGTATTCACTGTGCTTCATTGTTTGTGGTCGACGCCGCGGCCGCGGGCGTGACCCTGGCCTGCCAGACCTGCGGCAAACAGACCACCGTGCCGCATCCGAGCGTGGAAGAAGCCACCGGAACGGCGCTGCGGATCTCGGAGTTGCAGCACCAGTTGAATGAAAACGAATCGCAGCACACGGAGGTGACCGGTTATATCAACCAGCTCAGCATTCAGTTGCACCGTTGGCAGTTACGCCTCCAGACGCTGGCCGAACGGCGGACTAAACTGCAAGCCGAGCTAGACCGCGTTTGCCGGGAGCGAATTTCCCGAACGAGCGACAAATAGTCGGCCCAAAAAGAGAAAGCGGCGGCAACCTTTCGGTCACCGCCGCCCCATCCGGCCACGAAGAAATTCGGGGCTCTTACTCCTGGCGCGCTTCGCGCATTTCCTGGCGGGCTTCACGCATCTTCTCGTGCGCGGCCTTCATTTTATCGAACTTCGCCACCTGTTCCGGCGTCAGAAGCGGGCGGATTTTGGCCATGGTGTCGTCCATCACGGCTTTGGATTTTTGCATCGCTTCTTCGTGGATCGCTTTGATCTGCGGCTTCACCTGCTCGATCAACGGGTTGACCTGCGCCTCTTGTGCCGGCGTGAGATCGAGGCCCTTGGTCAGGTGTTCCATCCCGAATCCGCCACCCATGCGATGCCCGCCGCGCTCATGGCGTCCGTGGCCTTCGCCTTTTTCACCGGCCTGTAGTGCGGCCCCACCAACCAGCGCGAGCGCGCTGGCAATCGTCAATGCTAGTAGTTTTCGAGTCATAGTATTTGTCTTTCTTGTTTGCTGTCGGCGGAATCTTCCGCTGCTTATGGTTGATGACCGTGGGGGAGGCGGATTGGTTACAACTTTTTTCGGAATGAGGGTCGGCCGATGAGTTTGGCGAAAATGACGAAATCCGAATCACGAAGCCCGAAACAATGACGAAGCTCGAATGACGAAGGAAACCGGGCGACTCCCTTTCGGGTTTCGTCATTGATTCGGGCTTAGTCATTCGAGCTTCGTCATTCCTGCATCTGACGCGGAAACTTTTTGTAACCCAAGTCCCGCGTGGGCTGTCATATCGAACAGTGTGGAGACATGTTGGAGACAATGGCTGACGAACCGGATGTGTCCGCGCTGGTGGCAGCGGCCTTGCGGGATGACGACGAGGCGGCGCGCGCGCTGGTGCGGCATCTCTATCCGTTCGTGGTTAAATTGGTCCGCTCCCATCGTCCCGCACGAGCTGCTGAAGAAGACCTTTGCCAGATGATTTTTATTAAGATGTTCCAAAAACTGCCGCAGTATTCCGGCGCGGTTCCGCTCGAGCATTGGCTCTCGCGGGTCGCGATCAATACCTGCCTGAACGCGATCGCGGCGGAGAAAGCGCGGCCCGAGCTGCGGCGCGCTGATTTAAGCGAAGAACAGGAAGCGGTGGTCGATAATCTCGCGGCGACCACCGAAGAGGCCGGCGCGGATGAGAAGCTCGCTTCGCGCGACCTCGTCTCGCATCTCCTCGGCACGCTCAAACCGGCGGAACGTCTCGTGATTGATCTTCTGCACTTGCAGCAGAAATCGATCGAAGAAATCGGCCGCCTCACCGGTTGGAGTAAGCCGCTGGTCAAAGTGCGCGCCTTTCGTGCGCGACAAAAGTTGAAGCAGCAGTTGGCGCGGATATCGGAAAGGGAGAACCATGGCGAAGCTTGACGATGAATTGAATCGGTTATTGGCGAACGCGGCGCAGGCGGCGCCGGATCACGCTTCGACCGAGATACCGTTCGGTTTCGACACCCGGATCGTTGCCCTGGTGAAAGAGAAGCGCTCGGTCGAAGGGCGCGAGAGCCGCCAGCTAAACATCTTCCTGCGCCGGATGGCCTTGGCGGCTGTGATAGTGACCGCCTTCGCCAGCAGCGCCGCCTATTGGCAAATGAGCCAGAACGAGGACGCGACCGAGCCGCTCTCGAACGCTTACGCGATCGCCGATACCGCGATCGACGCGGACTTCTTCCAATGATGCGCAACCTGCAATGGCGAATCGTGCTCGGTCTGACGCTGGCGTTTTTCGCCGGCGCGGCCACCGGCCTCTTCGGCGGGGCCTGGCAGGCGCGCCGGACGTTCGATGAACGGCACGGCCGGATGATGGGCGATCGGATGCGGGAAAGAATCCAGCACCAACTCGACCTCACACCGGAACAGATGGCGCTTGTCGATCCCATTTTGGACAAGACGGCGCAGCGTCTGCAAACGATCCGCGCCGAGACGGGGGACCGCGTTGCCGAGGTGATGGAAGATTCGCAGCGCGAGATGGCCTCTCACCTCACGCCCGAGCAGCAGGCGAAGCTGGAGGAGTTGAAGAAGCGCCACCAGCGTCACATCCATCGTCGCGAGCAACGGCGCGAAGAACGCCGGCGCGAACGCGCGGGCGACGACGCCCATTAGACTTCGGAGAGTTTGCGCGCGTTCCGGGAAACGCGGACGTTGGCAACATGCCCGAGCATCGCGAGATCGAGCGGAAATTTCTGGTGCGGGAACTGCCCGAAAAGCTGGAGGATTTTCCCCACGCTGAGATCGAGCAAGGTTATCTGGCAATCGAGCTCGATAGCGTTCAGGTGCGGATGCGAAAAGCGGGCGATGAGCTCTCGTTAACCTATAAACGGAACGAAGAACTTTCGCGCGAGGAGCGCGAGATTACGCTTACGCCGGAGCAATTCGCGGTGCTCTGGCCGGGCACAGCGGAGCGGCGGCTGCGCAAGACGCGTTATGAGGTTCCGCTCGGCGAATTGGTGGTGGAGATTGATGTTTACCATGAGCGGCACGAGGGCTTGATCGTGGCCGAAGTGGAGTTCGAGAATGAAGAGGAAGCGCGGACTTTCCAGCCGCCACCCTGGCTGGGCGACGATGTTTCTTTCGATCCGCGCTACAGCAATCAGCTTCTCGCCAGCTAAGGCACGGGAGTGGCGGCTTCCGAGCCGCCGGAGCCGCCGAGTTTCTGAGCAACTTAGCTGACGAAACGCGGAGACCGGCAAGCCTCCACTCTCTGTTGGATACATAACTTTGTCCCATATGGGACAAAGTTGTGAAGATAGACAAGCCGCTGCCAGGCGCGATGTTGCGCCCCGCATGGAGTCCAACGTTCCGCCGCCACTCCGCATCCTCGCCATCGGCGCGCATCCCGATGACATTGAGTTCGGCTGCGGCGGGGTGCTTTTGACGGAAGCGGCGCGCGGTCGAGCGATCTCGCTCTGCGTCTGCTCGCGCGGCGAGTCGGCCAGTAACGGCACGCCGGATGAGCGTGAAGCGGAGGCTCGCTCCGCGGCAGAGCTTCTTGGAGCTTCCATCGAGTTTCTGGAGATGGGCGGTGATTGCCGGGTGGAATCGTCTCGCGCCAACGCTATCGCTCTGGCCGGTCGCATTCGGAAACTGCAACCCGCCATCCTTCTCGTGCCGACGCGAACCACGAATCAGCACCCCGATCACGTCGCAGTCGGCCAGCTTTCCGAGATGGCGGCGCGCCTTGCCCGCTACGGCGGGATCGAGGAATTGCGCGATCGTCCGCCGCATTCCGTGTCGCACTGCCTCGCCTATGCCGTGACACCGGCCGCGGAGCCGCCGCGCACCGGACCGATTTTGCGGATCGATATCAGCGCGCAGTTCGACCGTTGGGTGCAGTTAATGGAGCGCCACCAGACCCAATTACGCACACGAAATTACATCGAGCTGCAAACCGCGCGCGCGCGCTTGTTAGGCCTGGAAGCCGGCGTCGAATACGCGCAGGCGCTCTTTCCGACCGACGATTTCCTCTTCGCAACCTTGGGCGATCTCCCGCCCTCCGTGCGTCTGTTTTGAGCCGCCGCCAATGTATCAAAATTGTGTGAACCGCGAAGCCGCCCTGGTAGCGGCGGTCTATGACCGCCGAACGCGCGGATTGGAGGTGGCGGCTTCGGCGGTCACAGACCGCCGCTACAAGATCTCCCGGGAGCAACGATTTTGAAGATCGGCATCACTTGTTATCCGCTCATCGGCGGGAGCGGAATCCTCGCTACTGCGCTCGGTTCGGAGCTGGCGCGGCGGGGCCACGAGGTCCATTTCTTCAGTTTCTCGAAACCGGTCCGGCTCGATCTCGCGCAGCCGCGCATCTTCTTCCACGAAGTGGTGGTAAACGAGTACAGCCTCTTCCGTTATCCCGATTACACTCTGCCGCTGGCCGTGAAAATGGCCGACGTGGCCCGGCAAACGAATCTCGACATTTTTCACGTCCACTACGCTGTGCCGCATGCCACCGCGGCGTATCTGGCGGTGCAAATGCTCCACCGCACCTGCGCGCGCGCGCCGAAGATCGTCACCACTTTGCACGGCACCGACACCACTTTGCTCGGCCAGGATCCGAGTTACCGCGAAGCGATTGAGCACGCGCTTTCCGAGTCGGACGCCGTCACCACCGTGTCAGAAAGTTTGCGCGCGGAAACGCTCGAAACCTTCGCCCTGCAGCGCGCCGTGGAAGTCGTGCCTAACTTCTTCATCCCGTCCGTCCCGGCTCGGAAGTCCGCGGAAATTCGCGCTGAGCTGGGCGTGGGTGAAAACGAATTTCTCGTCGTCCACACCTCGAACATGCGTCCGCCAAAACGAATCGATCTGCTCCTGCGCACTTTCGCAGCCATGCGGAGCGAGCGTCCGCGTCGGCTGCTTCTACTCGCGGGTGGACCGTTCACTCCCTACCAGCCGCTGCTTGATGAACTACAACTGCGCGATGTCGTCATCGTGAAAGAGAACGTTCTCGAAGTGGAAGAATATCTCGCCGCGGCGGATGCCGGTCTTTACACCTCCGAAAGCGAGAGCTTCGGACTCAGCATTCTGGAAACGCTCTTTCACGGAAAGCCGGTGGCCGCGTTCCATGTCGGCGGAATTCCGGAAGTGATCCGTGAAAACGAGACCGGGATTCTGGAGGAATTTGGCGACACCGCGGCGCTGGCGCGCGGGCTGGATCGTTTGGCGGATGCGCCCGAACTTTCCCGCACCATGGGCCGGACAGGGCAGCGCGATGCGGAAACGCGTTTCTCTGCCGCTGCCATCGTGCCGCTCTACGAAGCGATCTATGATCGCCTAACGACTCAGGGTTGACCGGCGAACTTGAAGAGCAGCAGTTCGCGACCGCCGCCTTCGTAGTACAACTGCAACGCGCCATCCTGCCCGACGTAATCCTTCGGGACGGCGAAGCTGCCACGGCGGCTGTGAATTTGGTGAACGCCGACGTGGCCGCGGATGTAGAACTCGCCCCACGCTTCCGCGCAGACGGCGCGGCCTGCTTTTTCCAAGAGGATTTTCTCCAGTTCAATCCGGTCGTGAGCCAGGTATTCGATCGCGTGTTCCGCTTCCAAAACGGCGTAGTCGAGGTGCTGCGCTCGGCTGACACCGGCCGCGGGCAGTTCGCTCCAAGTCGAACCGACAATTCCCAAGCGCACGCGTGAATCGAAGCCAGCGAGCCGACTGGGGCGCGAGCAAGTGCTGAGCGAGAGACTCAAGCGGCCATCCGCGCCCGCCTCGATCTCGATCCAGACGTGATCGATTTTCTCCACGCGATCGCTCGTTTCAACGACAACGCGCGCAATCTTTCCGCTGACATGCACATACGCGTCGTGCCAGGAGAGCAGGCGCGACGGTGGACGACGAGGTGGAGTTGGCGGCGGCAAGCGAACTCACGTTCTCTCACCAGCACGGCTCTGAGCAAGCTCGACCTGGAGCCGGCGCGCCCTCGCGCCGAAGGATCGAGCTTCCGGCCCGAGGGCGGGCCGGCTCCATCCGGTTAGGCGCATTTAGCGCGTTTTTTTGGCAGCGCGGCGTTTGCGGGGGCGTGGCTCAAGCATGGTGCCACGGCATTTCGCCGCGCCGCACAGACAGGCGAATTCCTTCTCCAGCGCCTTGGTCCGCCGCTCCGCGGGCACGATTCGATAATCGTAAAAAAGCTCGTCGCCCGTCTTCAGCGCACGGATGGCGTCGATAAAGATGCGGCTGTCTTCTTCCGTCGTTTCGCAATTCGGATCACACGAATGATTGATCCAGCGCGCATCGTTTCCGCCCTTGGCCGCATCGATGACGTCTCCGTTATCGAGCGAGAAGAGAAAGGTGTGGTACGGATCGCTGGGGTCGCGCGGCGCTTCTTCGACGGCGGCTTTCCACGGGATGTGTTTGCCGGTGTATTCGATAATGCGCGCGCCCTTTTTGATCGGCGCGGTGGCATAAACGCCTTTGCCATGAGTGCCGGACTTCCGGGTCTCTACAGGTGGTTCGGTGGGCGGCTTCAGGTTGGGCGCGGGAGATTTTTTCGTCGGCATGGACGCAGAGAGTCGCACGGTCGCGGCCATTTGGCTGCGCGCGGTCTCACTTTTTTCTGCGAGCGCGTCGCTATCCCGCGGTCAAGGCCGCGCGTTCGTCTTCCAGCGCGCCGCTCTTTTCCAGGAAATAATCGTAGCCACCCGGATACGGCGCGACCTGACCGTTATGCACGTGCAACACTTTGGTCGCCAGTTTGCGAATGAAATGCACATCATGCGAAATGAAGACGAGCGTGCCTTCGTATGCGCCCAGTGCCAGGATCAATGATTCGACCGCGTGGATGTCGAGGTGCGTCGTCGGCTCATCCATCAAGAGAAGGTTCGGCGGGTCGACCAGGAACTTGATCAGATTGAGCCGGCTCTTTTCGCCGCCGCTCAGGATGCCGGTCTTCTTGTAGATGTCGTCTTTGCGGAAGAGAAAGGAGCCAAGAATCCCGCGCGCCTCGTTTTCCGCGAGCGTCGGCGCCGCATTCATCACTTCCTGCAGCACGGTGTTGCTGGCTTCGAGAGTATCCGCGCGGTGCTGCGAGAAGTAACCGATCTTGGCATTGTGCCCGAGGTTGCGGTTGCCTTTTTGAAACGGGATGACGCCCGCGAGAATCTTGAGCAAGGTCGATTTGCCAGCGCCGTTCGGGCCCACCAACACGGTGCGCTCGCCGCGTTCCACGGTGAGATCGAGGCCCTGGTAAACTTTGTGTTTGCCGTAGGCCTGATGGATTCCCTCCAGCGAAATCGCGCGCTGACCGCCGCGCGGCGGTTGTGGAATGTTGAAGCGAAACGGCTTCTTCGCCGGGAGCGGTTTCTCGAACAATTCCATCCGCTCGATCTGCTTCAGCTTGCTCATCGCCTGCGATGCCTTCGACGCGACCTGCCGGAAGCGATCGTAAAATTCACGCAGCCGCGCGATTTCCTTCTGCTGATTATTGTAAGCCGCGAGCTGCTGTTCGTAGTTCGCTTCGCGCTGTTCCAGAAAGGCGGAGTAATTGCCCGTGTAGCCGACCAATTTCTGCTCCGCGATGTCGTAAACGCTCTCCACCACTTCATCCATGAACTGCCGGTCATGCGAAATGAGCAGCAACGCGCCGGAGTAATTCTTCAGGTAATCCTGCAGCCACAAGAGCGAGAGGAGATCGAGATGATTCGTCGGCTCATCGAGCAGCAAAAGATCCGGCTCCATCACGAGCAAACGCGCCAAATGCGCCCGCATCACCCAGCCGCCGCTCATCTCCTTCGCCGGCCGCGCGAAATCCGATTCGCGATAGCCCAGCCCGCGCAACATCTTCTTCGCCTTCGCTTCCACCTGCGGATCGCTCAACGCCTCGTGCTTGGCGTGCGCTTCCAAATATTCCGGCCCGCTCACCGTCCCAGCCTTCTCCAGCGTGCGCAGTTCCTTTTCCAGCGCCGGCACTTCCCCCGCGCGACCAGTCGCGATGTCCAGCACGCTTTCTTCGCCCACCGGTTCGCTCTCCTGCGGCAAATAGCCGACCATCGTCCATTCATCCCGCTCGATCGTCCCCGCATCCGGCGTGTCCTTCTTCAGGATGACATTGAAAAGCGTCGACTTCCCTGCGCCGTTCGGCCCCACCAGCGCGACGCGCTCGCCATAGTTCACGGTCAGGGTGGCGTTCTCGAAGAGAGTCCGCCCGCCCATGGTTTTCCGAAGGTCGCGAATGGTGAGCATAAAAACAGGAACCGCCGGGAGCCCGGCGGTCGCGCACCTTACGTTCGGCGCGCTCCTCTCGCAACCCGGCCTGGTAGAATGCAAAGCCCTAAATAGGAAGCGGTCCGAGTGAACATTCGATTTTGTTTTCGTGCGCGGTATGACACGATCGCTCGCTCCCGGCTGAAACTTGATCGACTGCCGCCATGATCATCACCGCCCAACTGCCGCGCCCCCCGCTCAACCAGTTCGTCGAGATCCTTTGGTTTCACGAGGGAGTGAACTTCGAGCATCGCCTGGAGCGAGTGCTGCCCGACGGTTCGATGGAGCTAATTGTGAATTTGCGAGACGAGCCGCGGCATGTCTTCGACCGTGTGACCTACCAGCCCGCGCAGACCTACCGCCGCAGTTGGCTCTCCGGGCCACATGCAGAATCGATCGTGATCGATACCGCCCCGAACGCCTCGATGATGGGCGCACATTTCAAACCCGGCGGAGCGAGCGCGTTCTTCGGATTGCCGTTGAGTGAATTGCGGAACAGCGTCGTGTCACTGGAAACGTTCTGGAATGGCGGTGCGCACACTTTGCGTGAGCGGCTGCTCGAGGCGCGCCATCCTTCCGCGAAGTTCCGGATTTTCGAGGACGCTTTGCTAGCGCGCTGGCGTTGCGATTCCAATCATCATCGCGCAGTCGGACACGCTCTGAAACGCTTCACGCAGTCGCCGGAACGGGTGACGATCGGCGAGGTCATGTGCGAGGTGGGCCTCAGCTCGCGGCACTTCATCGAGCTGTTTAACGAACAGGTGGGGATGACGCCCAAGTTGTTTTGCCGGGTCCGCCGGTTTCAGCGCGCGCTCGAAGAGATTCAACGGGCGCGGAAAATCGCCTGGGCCGGATTGGCGGCGGACTGCGGTTATTACGATCAGGCTCATTTCATTCACGACTTCAAAGAGTTCTGCGGCCTGACCCCGGGGGATTATCTGGAAGCCCAGCCGGAATACGCGAATTTCGTTCCCATCCGCGATTAGGTAAGATTTTTCCAATACGATCGCCGCGGATCCCGTTATCACTGGCCAAATGGATCCTACTCAAATCAATTGGTTAGCCGTCGTGGCCGCGGCGCTCTCGATGTTTCTGGTCGGTGGCTTGTGGTACTCGCCGTTCCTCTTCGGCAAAGTCTGGATGCGTGCGAACAACTTCACCGAGGAACAAGTGAATGGCTTTCCAAAAGGCCGCGCTTTCGGCGGCGCGTTCCTTCTCGCTCTGGTGATGTCCGCGAATCTGGCGGTGTTCCTGGCCGATCCGAAAACAAATCTGACGTGGGGCATGACGGCCGGCGCGCTGGCTGGTGTGGGTTGGGCCGCTGCAGGCTGCGCCGTCATCGCGCTCTTCGAAAACCGGCCTTGGAAATATATTTTGGTAAACGGCGGCTACCTGATCACGGCGTTTGTCTTGATGGGCGCCATTCTCGGGGGATGGCGGTGAAGTTTTGCGAGGCGTGAACCAATGAAAACATTGCAAGCTTTTGTGCTAATGGCGGCGCTCAGTGGCTGGTCGCCTCGAGGGAGTGTTCGCGCATCAGACGAGCCCGCGCGCGAGTCGGTGACGCACGCCGTCGCGCAGATCCAGCGCGCGGACTACGAAGGCAATCGCGCGGAACTCCGGCGCCGATACGAAGAGTTGGCGCGTTTCACCGACGATTCCGCGCTGGCCGCCCGGGTACGATATTGGCGCGGCTTTGCGATGTGGAGGAGGGCCATTAACGGCCTCAATGATTCGATCGATCCAACGGAGCTGGAGGAAGATTTGCAAGCCGCGCTGGATGAATTCAAACGGATAAAAAAGGAGGAACCCGGATTCGCCGATGCCCGTATCGCAATGGTATCGTGTTTGGGAAACCTGATTTATCTGCACGGCCGGGAGCCGGAAAAGGTGCAGGAGTTAGCCGGGCAAATCGCGCCTCTGGCAAAGGAAGCGAAAGAAGCGGCGCCGAACAATCCGCGACTCTACTGGGTGATGGGTCCCAACCTTTTTATCATGCCGGTAGAGCGGGGCGGCGGACAGGAAAAAGCGCTGGCGGCCTACGAGAAAGGCTTGGAGTTGGCGCGGCACGGGGAAGCGAAATTGACTGATCCTCTCGAGCCGTCCTGGGGCGAGGCGGAATTGTTGATGAACATTGCCTGGTCGCAGCTAAACCGCACCGCGCCTGATTTGCCGGCCGCGGAACGCGCCGCGCGGGAGGCCCTCCAGCTCGTCCCATCCTGGCACTACGTCCGGGACATTTTGTTGCCTCAGATTCTCGCGGCGAAAGCGAAGGTAGGAGAGCCTGCGAAGACAGCTTCTGAGTGAAGCCCCCCGAGCGGGAACCGCCGGCGGGCGCGGCTGCGATTCCTTTTTAACCATGAGCGATCCCGATAACAAAGAACCGCACGACAAGAAAAAGGTTACCGCCGCAACGACGGATGCGCCGAAGACCGGAGAGGGCCGCGAGAAGTCGGCGTCGTAGGCGCTTCGGCCATTGTCCGGACCCGGCGGATTTGCCCAGCGTAGCGTGGGCTTCGGAAAGTATTTTGATCGCGGATTAAGAAGATAACACCAACATGATCACCGGCGCCCACTCCATCATCTACAGCGCAAACCCGGAGGCCGATCGCGCGTTCTTCCGCGATGTCCTCAAGCTCTCTCACGTCGATGTCGGACACGGCTGGCTTATCTTTGGTTTGCCGCCCGCGGAAGTGGCCGTGCATCCAGCGGAAGCGAATGACGTCCACGAATTCTTCTTCATGTGCGACGACATCCACGCCTTCGTCGCAGAAATGAAAAACTACCAGGCCGGCTGCGAGCCGGTGCAGGATCAGGGCTATGGCTTACTGACCAAAGTGACTTTGCCCGGCGGCGGAAAAATCGGAGTCTACCAACCCCGCCACGCTCGGCCCGAGCCGATGCCCGCAGCGGTAGAAGCGAACTGATCGGGTGCGGCAATGGAGCCGGCGCGCCCTCGCGCCGAAGTTTCTTTCCGGATTCATCCTTCGGCCCGAGGGCGGGCCGGCTCCACGCGCTGCCTAATTCACCGCCGCTCCATGCAACTGTGCGACCGCTCGCATCCGCGCTTGTTGCCAGTGCGAGTGGAGATGGTGTGACCACACTTCGGCCATGACCGGGATGTGGAGGGTGAGGGCGGGGTTGACGATGCGGAACTCGGTGATGGTGCCGGCGTACGCGGCGGCGTCATCGGCGCAGGCATTCCCGTCGAATGAATTTGTCCGATATTCTTGAACGAGATGCCGGCCAATCTTAATCGGTAATATCCTGCGCAGCCGCACGGTTAATGCTCTAATGTTAGGCATGAACACCCAGATTCTGGGGATTCCTTCGATCGCCCGTGGCGCTGGCGATCATCTTATTCCTGTTACGTCCGTCACCCTGCCTCCCTTGATTAAACACGTGGCCAGCTCCCACGCTGCGGTCTTGGAAAAGTGGAACTGCAATTTCGCCCTGGATTTGCGGCGGCCGCCGTTGGTCTTGCCTCGGCGCACGGTGGTCTAGGCTGGAAGGTGGGCGCGCGAGTCGGCGACCCGCAGTTAGCGAAGCATCGGTCGCATCGACCCGCGCTCGATCTGCTATAGTGCGGCCGGATGTTTGAGATCAAACGGAAGAGCGCGAACGGTGGCTCTGATCAGGAATAAAGCCCCGCGAAGTATGCAACCTGCTCCAGCGACAGGATGCGTAAGATTCATTCGGGAGCTAAAACGATCGCTCTCGCCCTGCTCGGAATGTCGGCTGCCGTCTTGAGCGCCACCGCGCAGGACATCTTCTCGGGGGGCGCGCAGGATACGACGGTGCCCGGCGGCAGCACCGTCACCAATACTGACCCGAGCGTCATCTCTGGCGATGTCTCGGTTTCACCCGGGAGGGCGATCACTGGTTTCCCGCCTTGGAGCGTGATCAATGGGGTGATTCATAGCAATGACGCGACCGCGATCGCCGTCCACGCCGGCGCGATGGGAGCCTACCACCAGTTGGTGCTCAGCGCCCTCGCGCAGGACATACTTCTCGGGGGCGCGCAGGATACGGCGGTGCTCGGCGGCAGCACCGTCACCAATACTGGCCCGAGCGTCATCTCTGGCGATGTCTCGGTTTCACCCGGGACGGCGATCACTGGTTTCCCGCCTGGGACCGTGATCAATGGGGTGATTCACAGTAACGACGCGGCCGCGATCGCCGCCCACGCCGGCGCGATGGGAGCCTACAACCAGTTAGTGAACGAAATGGCGACGATGAACCTAACCGGCAGCAACCTGGGAGGGCTGACGCTTTTACCGGGGGTCTATCACTTCGATACCTTCGCGCAGCTGAGCGGCATCCTAATCCTCGATACGCAGGGCGATCCGAACGCGGCCTTCCATTTTCAAATCGGCACGGCGCTCCTGGCCGATGCCGCTTCGCAGATCTCACTCCTGAACGGCAACTCCGTGAACATCTTTTGGCAAGTTGGCAGCTCGGCCACGATCGGAGTCGGGAGCAGTTTTGTCGGGACGATCATTGCGGACCAAAGCATCACGCTGAACACCGGGGCGACTCTGGTGGGCCGCGCTCTCGCGATCAATGGCGCGGTCACGCTGGACAGCAACATCATCACCGCACCGACGCCGACACCATCGCCCACTGCCACGCCATCGCCGACCGCCACGCCATCGCCGACTGCCACGCCGACTGCCACGCCGACTGCCACGCCGACTGCCACGCCGACTGCCACGCCGACTGCCACGCCGACACCAGCGCCGACGCCAACACCATTGCCAACTGCGAGTCCAACACCGGGACCGACAGCAACTCCAGGGCCAACCGCAACGCCAGGTCCGACTGGGACTCCCGGACCGGGAACCACTCCTACGCCGGCTCCCGGAGGCACTCCAATTCCCATCGGTTTGATCTACCCGACCGACCTCACCATTCTGCCGGTGGTTCAAATCAGCCTCCCCGGGATCCAGATCGATAACATCACCCCGCGACTAGACGACATCCGCCACCACTCCCCCGACGCGCCGGTCGCACCGCAGGCACCTGCCTATGTCAGTGACGGCAAGGACTCCCTCAGCGATGGGAAGACGATGCTCGACGCGAAAGATTACTCGCCGCCAGCGGCCGCGAACCTGCCGGTGCAGGGAGGATGGGGATTTTTCCTCACCGGTACGGGCGAGTTCGTCGACGTCGAGAGCGAAGGAAACCGCTCCGGCGCAGACTTCGAGACGGCCGGGATGACGGTCGGCGCGGATTACCGGGTGGGACCTCAATTCGTCGTCGGTGCCGCGTTAGGCTACGCCAACACGCGGGCCGATCTGAACTACGGCGGTAACATCAGAAGCAATAGCGGCCGCGCGAGCCTTTACGCGACTTATTACACCGGCGGCTTCTACCTCAATGGCGTCCTCACCGGAGGCTTGAGTACAATCGACACCCGACGCCAGACAGTCGGCGGAATCACCCGCGGCGACACGAATGGAAGCGATGTCGCGGCCTTGATCGGCACGGGATACGAACACCAGATCGGGCGATTGACTTTCGGCCCCATCGCTTCGGTGCGGTTCGCGCACGCTGACATCGATGGCTTCACGGAAAGCTTCACCCTCGGAAGTCTCAAGATCGAAGATCACGAACTCGACTCCGTGCGCTCGGCCGCCGGTTTACAGTTAGCCTATCAAGGCCACATCCTCCGAATCCCCGTCCGTCCCTACCTCCGCGCGCAATGGGAACACGAATTTGCAGACGACAATGCCAGCTTTAATGCCAGCTTCGACGGGATCAATCACTTCGAAGTGACCGGTCCGCGCCTGGGGCGCGATAGTGTCCGGCTCGACGCGGGAGTCAGCGCGCAAATCACTCCGCGGGTGGGAATTTTCAGCTATTACACCACCACCCTTGGTCGCGAGAATTTCAGCTCGCAGAGTATCAGCGCCGGGTTCCAAATGGGATTCTGATCATTTGTCTGGTCAGGCGCCTATCGCCGAACTCAAGATTCCGTCGGGCAGGGTGGCTCTCGTTAGTCCCGGCAGAGTCTCGCGTGACGGCGCGCGGAAATAGCGCGCGGGATCAGTTGAATGCGTTTTCGTCCGGCGCGGTATTGCTCGACTGAAGGCGGCGAGATCCCTCGCTCCGATATGTCGCTCGCGTCTCGACACTGCGGCGTTTCACAGCACGCTACTGCCCATGAGCGATTCCGACCAGTATCTCACTGACGACCGTCCCGAGCCCGGACCAGTCCGCGAAAAATCGCGGTCGTAGCCAGGCATTCCATCCGCTTTTCTCATCCGCGAAATCTGCGTAGTTTGCGGTTGAAGGCTTGTTCACCGCGGGGCTGCGCCTCGGCAAGGAAGAAGACTCGCAGGAAACAACATATGATCACCGGCGCTCATTCCATTATCTACAGCGCAAACCCGGAGGCCGATCGCGCCTTCTTTTGCGATGTCCTCAAACTCACCCACGTTGATGTCGGACACGGCTGGCTCATCTTTGGTTTGCCCCCGGCGGAAGTGGCCGTGCATCCCGCGGAAGCGAATGATGTCCACGAATTCTTCTTCATGTGCGACGACATCCAAACCTTCGTCGCAGAGATGAACACGCACGATGCCGCCTGCGAGCCGGTGCAAGATCAGGGCTACGGCCTGCTCACGAAAATAACGTTGCCAGGCGGCGGAAAAATCGGCGTCTACCAACCTCGCCACGCCCGCCCGGAGCCGATGCTCTCTCAGGCAAAGGCAACCTGATCGCAGTCGCGACAGCCGACGGCAGAGATGGAGCCGACGCGCCCTCGCGCCGAAGTTTGGTTCCCGTTTTCATCCTTCGGCCCGGGGGCGGGCCGGCTCCACGCACTGCTTAATTCGCCGCCGCCCCTTGCAGTCGTGCTACTGCTCGCATCCGCGCCCGTTGCCAATCCGATTGGTAGTGCGTGTAGCCATGCTTCGCCTCCCAAACGCGCAAAGCTGCGCGCAGGAGCGCGACCGACCGCGAAGTATTCTCGCCCGATGGCGCTCTCGAAATGCCTGCCGTCGCCGCCATCCCGTTATTCTTCCTCCGCGCCCTGCCCACGGGCACCTTCTCCGTTTCACTTCCGCTCCTTGATCTCATGCCTGGAGTTTGAAACGAGGTCGGGCACGGCTCCATACTCCCTTGGGAGCATTTACCGCCGCTAGCGCCGCGGGCTAAGACAACGGCATGCCAACGAAACGTTCCCCGATCATCTTCATCCTGTTTGCGGCCATTACTGCCTGCAGCGCTCTCAGCGTTACCTTAGCCGACGCCAAAACCGCGCGACCCGCGCGATCAAAAGCCAGGTCACCGGTGTCGCCACCATCCAGGCAAAAATCGATCGCAAGACCGGACGCGTGAGCCAGTTCAAGATGCTGCAAAGCACCGGCAACGCGGGATTGGACAAGGCGATCGAAGTGGCGTTTCGCCGGCATCGCTATCAGCCCGGCGATTATCCGCGCACCGTCCGTGCGCGCATGGGTTTCACTCTCACCCGCTGGGATCGTCCGCTGCATCCCGCATCGAAGTCGGGCTCGGGCCAGCAGGTCCAGAAATTCTCCCCCGACAAGCTCGCGATCTCGGAGCCGATTCCCACTCTTCGCGCGCGCCAGAATCAGCCGGCCACTCGGGTGGTGGCTCGTTAGACCAAGGCCCGGAAAGATCGTCGCGCAGACGGTGGCGCCACGGCCGGTCACGTTAGGTTCCTGATGGAGAATCGAAAGACCAAGCTGCTTCAGATTTCTCAGAAACAAGATCAACCGTCCCATTTTCTTCTTTCCCAGTAGGCCTCTCGCCGATATTTTTTCACTCGTGTGAGCGGTGCAGTCTCGACTCAAGTACTGGATTCGAGGTCTTTGTTCCAGGGCGTCAGAGTATGGCTTCGGCCATGAATCCTGTTTTCAGGAGCGCCAACCTCATTAGACGCACCGTCTCACACCTTTTCGGCAGGTGCCTGCTCGAACGGATGACGGCGAATCTTAGTCGGTAATTAACCCGCTCAGCCGCACGGTTAATGCTCTAATCTGAAGCATGAACAGCCAGATTCTGGGGATTCCTTCGAATCGCCCGTGGCGCTGGCGATCATCTTATTCCTGTTCCGTCCGTCACCCTGCCTCCCTTGATTCGACACGTGTCCAGCTCGCACGCCGCCGTCCTGGAAAAGTGGAAATTGCAATTTTGCCCTGGATTTGCGGCGACCGCCATTGCTCCTGCCTCGCCGCACGGTGGTCTAGGCTGAAATGTGGGCGCGCGAGTCGGCGACCCGCAGTTTTCGAAGCATCGGTCGGGTCGAGCCGCCCTCGATCTGCTATAGTGCGACCGGATGTTTGAGATCAAACGGAAGGAGAAAATGACGGAGCGGGCGCTTCTCGTTGGCGCTTATATCGATCCGGCGAAGAAGTCGGAGTCGCAGAGTTTGCTCGAGGAATTGGGCGAATTGGTGGAGACGCTCGGCATTCCGATCATCGAGCGAAAATTGATTTCGCATCGCGAGAATCATGCGCGCTATCTCATCGGCTCCGGGAAAGCGCAGGAGATCGTGGATCGCGCGAAGGAACTCGAATGCGATGTGCTCATTTTCGATAACGAGCTGAGCCCGTCGCAGCAGCGGAATTGGGAGGAGCTGGCCGGCATAACGGTGGCGGATCGGCACGAGATTATCCTCGATATTTTTGGTGCGCGGGCGCAAACGCGGGAGGCGCGCATTCAGGTAGATCTGGCGCGGATGCAATATTCGATGCCGCGCCTAACGAGAGCCTGGAGTCACCTTGGCCAACAGGGCGGCGGGATCGGCGCGAAGGGCGAGGGCGAGAGCCAACTGGAGCAGGATAAGCGGAAGATGCGCTTGCAGAGCGATCGCTTGAAGCGGGAGCTGGAAATCGTCCGCAGCTCGCGCGCGACGCAGCGGAAGGATCGCAAACGCGCGCCGGTGCCGAACGCGGCCATTGTCGGCTACACGAATGTGGGCAAATCCTCGCTCTTGCGCCGGCTGACGGGGGCGGAGGTTTTCATCGAAGATAAACTTTTCGCCACGCTCGATACCACCACGCGCAAGATCGCGTTGCCGAACAAGCAGCCGCTTCTTTTAACCGACACGGTCGGTTTCGTGCGCAACCTGCCGCACCAATTAGTAGAAGCCTTCAATGCCACGCTGGAAGAGGCGGCGGTCTCCGATTTCCTCATCCACGTGCTCGACGCCTCGCAGCCGGAGGTGATGGAATTTTACAACACGACCATGCGCGTGCTCTCCGATCTGGGCGCGGAAACGAAGCAAATGCTGGTCGTGTTCAACAAGGTGGACAAAGTGAGCGACACCGATGAGCTCGCCGCCTTGCGCCGGCATTTTCCGGATGCGGTTTTCGTGTCGGTGCAGACCGGGGAAGGGATGGAGGAACTGATCGAGCGGATCTCGGAATTCGTCGCGCGCGGGACGATGACAATCGAGCTGGCGTTGCCGGCGGCACGGGCGGATTTGCTGGCGCGTTTGCATCGCGAAGGCGTGGTCCGCGAGGTGCAATATGAGGGCGAGCAGACGCAGGTGAGCGCGACGATTCCGACGCGTTCGCTCGATGTGTTCGCGCCGTTTCTGGCCTTGCCGGCGGCGACAGTGGAAGAGCAGGCGGTCTCCGACGCCTAACGAGCAGACTCGGCGGCGTCAATCGGCGCCGCCGTTCCCGTCTGGTCCACGCCGAGTGCGGCCAGACCGAAGGCGTAATCGAAGGCGACTTCGTGCAATTTATCGAAACGTCCGGAGGCGCCGCCGTGGCCGGCTTCGAGATTGATCTTAAAGAGGAGCGGGTTCTGGTCGGTCTTCAGCGCGCGCATTTTCGCGGCGAACTTGGCCGGCTCCCAATACGGCACCTGGCTGTCATTGAGCGAGGTAAAGAGGAGCATGGTGGGGTAGTTCTTCGCCGTGATGTTGTCGTACGGGCTGTAGGTTTTCATATAGTCGTATTCTTTCTTCACGTTCGGATTGCCCCACTCGATGTATTCCTCGGTCGTTAGGGGAAGGGTCGCGTCGGACATGGTGTTCATGACATCGACGAATGGCACTTGCAGGATGGCGGCGGCCGCGACGTCAGGCCGCAAATTAATGGTCGCGCCGATGAGCAATCCGCCCGCGCTGCCGCCCTGGATGAGGAGCCGTTCGTGGGTGGCGTATTTTTTCTCCACCAGATAATCGGCGCAGGCGATGAAGTCGGTGAAGGTGTTGCGTTTCGTCATCATGCGGCCGTCGTCGTGCCAGGCTTCGCCGAGCTCGCCACCGCCGCGGATGTGCGCGATGGCGTAGATGACGCCGCGATCGAGGAGTGAGATGCGGGTGGAGGAAAACGACGGATCGATCGAGAGGCCGTAGGAGCCGTAGCCGTAGAGCCAAACGGGCGCTTTGCTATCAGTGGCGACGTCATTTCTGCGGACGATATCGAGCGGGATTTGTTTGCCGTCCTTCGCGGTCGCGTGGACGCGCTCGACCACGTATTGCGCGGGATCGTAGCCGCCGAGGATCTCGGTTTGCTTGAGCAGCTTCTTCTCGCCGGTCGCGATGTCGTACTCGTAAACGCTCGGTGGCGTGACGGGCGATTCGTATTTGAAGCGGAAGGTGTTGGTGGTGAATTCGGGGTTGAAGTCGCCGCCCGCGAGGTAAGCGGGCTCGGGAAGTTCGACGTGCTTCGAGGCCGTCTTTTCATAGTCTGTGACGTGGAAGCCGATCAGGCCTTCCGCGCGTTCTTCCACGACCGCGTGATCGGAAAATGTCTCGAAATCTTCAATCGTGACGCCTGGTTTGGTGGCGATGAATTCCTTCCAATTCTTGGCATCCGGTGAGCCGACCGGCGCGGTCACGATGCGATACTCTTTCGCGCCGTCGTTCGTGCGGATGTAGAAAAGGTCGCCGCGATGCGACGGAAAATATTTGATCTCGTTCCGGCGCGGCGCCAGCACCTGCCAATCGCCGGCCGGTTTGTCGGCGGTTAAAAAGCGGAACTCCGTGGTGCGACTGCTGCCGCTCCCGAGGAAGATGAATTCCAAATCGCGCGAGCGCCCGAGCTCGAGATTGAAGAGTTCGTCTTTCTCCTCGTAAAGCGACGTCGGTTTGGCGTCGCCGAGTTTGTAACGCCAGAGCTGGTTGTTCCGTTTGGCGGCGTTTTGCGTGATGTAGAAGATAGTCTTGTTATCTGCGGCCCAGGCCAGATCGGCGACTTTGCCAATGGGCGTTTTCACGTCCTCGCCGGTGGCGAGATTCTTCAGATGAAAATCGTAATCGCGATGTCCGTTGGTGTCGGTGGTGTAAGCGAGGAGCGCGTTATCGTCACTGTAAGTGAACGACTGCACGGCCATGAATTTTTTGCCCTCGGCGAGCTCGTTCACGTTCAGGGCGATCTCTTCCGGCGCGTCGGGCGAACCCTTCTTGCGGCAGAAAATCGGATACTGTTTTCCTTCTTCGGTGCGTTGATAGAGCCAGTAACCGCGCTGCAGATAGGGCGCGGTCACATCGGTCTGCTTGATGCGACCGAGCATCTCCTGGTAGAGCGAATCTTCGAGCTTCTGGAAGGGCGCCATCACCGCAGCGGTGTAGGCGTTCTCCGCTTTCAGGTAGCTCAGCACCTCCGGGTTTTCTTTTTCGCGCAGCCAGAAATACGGGTCTTCGATTTTGTCGCCATGCAGGCCGACGACTTTCGGTTTCTTCGGCGCAACGGGCGGCTTGGCGGCGGCAGGATCGAGTCCGGCGCGGGCAGGAGAGAGAGCAATGATCATGGAAACGAGAACGAACCAGCAGGACGCGTGCATTTGATCGCTGAGACCATCAGAGTGCGTGCGCTTTGCAAGCCGGATTTTGTCGCGCCGCGGTCCTGCAGTAGAAGAGGGGCGCGCATGAGTGCCAACCGCCTGCAATTTCGTTTCGAAGCCGGGGCCAGCGGTTCGCGGGCGCGCGCGGCGACTTTTCAGACTTTGCACAACCAAGTGCAAACGCCGCTCTTCATGCCGGTCGGGACAAAGGCGACGGTGAAGGCGCAGCTCACGCGTACGTTGGAGGAGGCGGGTTCGCAGATACTCCTAGCGAATACTTACCACCTGCTGCTGCGGCCGGGGGTGGAGGTTTTCCAGCGCGTAGGTGGCATTCACAAGTTCATGAGCTGGGAGCGCTCGGTCCTGACGGATTCGGGTGGCTATCAGATTTTTTCGCTGCCGCACGCGCGCTCGATGGGCGAGGAGGGCGCCACCTTCCGCAGTTATCTCGATGGGAAAACGATTCTGCTCAGCCCGGAGCTGAGCATCGAAACACAGCGGGCGATCGGGAGCGATATCATGATGGCGCTGGACCATTGCATCGCTTCGACGGCGGATGAGGCGACGGCCCGTGCAGCGCTGGAGATTACAAATCGCTGGGCGGCGCGGAGTCTGGCGGCACGGGGCGATTCGCTGGCGGCGATGTTTGGGATTGTGCAGGGGGCGCTCTTTCCGGAGCTGCGGCGGGAGAGCGCGGGTGCGCTGTGTGAGATGGAGTTTGATGGCTACGCGATCGGCGGGCTGGCGGTGGGGGAGAGCAAGAGCGAACGCGAGGACGTCTGCGAATTCACGACGGCGCTTTTGCCTAACGACAAGCCGCGTTATCTGATGGGTGTGGGCACGCCGCTCGATTTGCTGGAGGCGGTGCATCGCGGGGTGGACATGTTCGATTGCATCATGCCGACGCAATTGGCGCAGCGCGGCGCGGCTTTTACCTCGCGCGGATTTCTCCAGTTGCGGCGCGGGGTTTACAAATTTTCGACTGAGCCGCTGGATCCGGAATGCAATTGTCCGACGTGCCGGCGCTATTCGCGCGCTTACTTGCATCACCTCACAAAGAGTTCGGAGACGCTGGGCTGGCAGTTGCTCGGGAAGCACAACATTCACTTCTATCACCAGCTCATGCGGGAAATCCGGGCGAGCATTTTGGCGGGAACGTTCCTCGAACTTTACGAGCGGAAACGCGCCTTTTTGCACGAGTCGGATCTCGATAATCCCATCATCGAACCGAAGCCGAACCGGAAACGGCGCACCAGTCTCGGGAACTACGAAGTGCATCGCGCGTGGGAAGGGTTTTCCAGCATTCGCCACGTCGCCTCGGGCGAAATCATGCACATGCGGACCGATCCGATGGAGGAAGCGCGTCAGCTTTATGTGGAGCAGGCGCGGTTGGCGGAAAGGTTGCGCGAGTCGAATGAGCCGCTGGTGATCTGGGATGTGGGTCTGGGCGCGGCGGCCAATGCGATGGCGGCGATCCAGTGTTACGAGGCGGCGGCGGACTTGGGGCCGGTTTGCTCAATGCAGGTGATCAGTTTCGAGAACGATCTGGACTCGCTGCGACTGGCGCTGCTGCATAACGATGCCTTTCCCTACCTCCGCCATGGCGGACCACCGGCCATCGCGCAGAAGGGTAAGTGGCAATCGAAGAAGTATCCTGGATTGAGCTGGCAGTTGGTGACCGGCGATTTCCCGGGAACGATCGCGCAAGCTTCCGCGGCGCCGGATTTGATCTTCTACGATATGTTTTCGAGCAAGACCTCGGCGGAGGCGTGGACGTTGACGGCGTTTCGTCAGCTCCTGGCCGCGTGCGCGGGTCGGTCGGTCGAGTTGTTCACTTACACCTGCTCGACATCGATGCGGGTGACTTTGCTCGCGGCCGGGTTCCTCGTGGCGCGGGGCCGGAGCATGGGTCCGAAAGATCAGACGACGATCGCGCTCACGCCCAGTGCTCCACGGGACGGGCGCGACTTGTTAGGCGCGGAGTGGTTGGAGCGTTGGGAGCGTTCGGGCGCGAAATATCCGGGGGAGCTGTTTACAGAAGAGGAGAAGACGGCCTTCGAAGAGATTATCCGCGAGCATCCGCAGTTCACCGAACGCCTGGGGAGCGCACGCTTGTAGCGGGCTGGTTTTTGCATCCTGCGAAAACGATCTTTCCGTTACACCTTCGATGCATGGAAAGACTTCGCGGAAGGAAAGCCTGTTTCGGCAGAATGCCTCAACCAGCATGCCTGGAGGCATGCGCTCCCCGATTTCCATCTCGCGTCGCTACTTTGGATTGGGCGCGCACCTCAACTCGGCCGCCAGCGGGTAATGATCTGACGCAATCCGGGCGAGCGGAGTGCGATGAACTTGCAGATCGGTGGGATGGAGTGCGTCATTCACGAAAATGTGATCGACGGCGAGTGAAGGCAGGCGCGTCGGGTAGGTGCGGAAAGCGCGTCGCGGTGAGACGAGCATGCGCACATCGCGGAGAGCGCGGGCGAGGATTCGATAGGCCGGGGAAGTGCGGACGCTGTTGAAATCGCCGAGCAAAATCGCGGGCACATCGGTGCCGATTGCCCCGAGCCAATCCTCCCCGAGCAGCCACTGCGCCTGGAGGACGCGTTCACTTCGTCCCAAGCCGAGGTGGGTGTTGATCAACTGCACGGGGCCGAGCGCGGTTTCGACTTCGAGCCAGAGAGCACCTCGAGTTTCGCGGCAATACCATGGCGCGATGCCGGGCAACTGTTCCGCGCGTTTAACCGTGAACGGCAGCCGGCTGACGATGGCGTCACCGTATTGTTCATCGCCGCTGTTCATGGCGGGATGGAAATGATGTTTCCAGCCGAGTTTCTCCGCGATCAGAGCGGCTTGATCGGCACTGGCTGAACGCGGCCGGCTGGCGTCGAGTTCCTGCAAACCGACGACGTCCACCGACATGCTGGCGATCACTTCGGCGATGCGGTTTTCGGACCGTTGGCGATCCATTCCGACACAGCCATGCACATTATAAGTGGCGACGCGGAGATGCGGCGTGGGCGTTGCGTCGGCCATCCGCGGTTACATTTGCGACGCGAGCAAGGAACCGATGCGACCGCGGATTTTTTGCGAGAGCGGGCGGTTCTCCCAGTCTTGCAGGGTGATCTCGCGCGAGTGCTGTTTGTCGTCTTCGAAGACGCGGGTGTGATTTCCGACAAAGCTATGATCAAGCACGTTGAGGTTCGCCTCTTCGTTTAACGACATGGAGCGGTTGTCGAGATTGGCCGAGCCGACCGACGCCCAACAGTCATCGACGAGCAGATATTTGCAGTGAAAACGCGCGGGCTGGTATTCGTAGAAGCGCGCGCCGGCTTCGAGTAGCGACCGCCAATGCGAGCGGCCCACCGCGCGAATGAGCGGCGCGTCGGTGTCGCTGCTCGGTCCGATAATTTGCACCTCGACTCCACGTTCGCAGGCCTCGATTAAGGTCTGCGTGCAAAGCGCGTCGGGGATGAAATAAGCGTTCGCGATGCGGATGTGGCGACGCGCCGCAGCGATGGAGATGAGGAGCATGAGGCGCGCGCTGTCGGAGCCTTCACCGGCGGAACTTTGGAAGACCTGGCAGGTATCATCGCCGGCCGGTTCCAGCTTGGGAAAGTAATCGTCGCCATGCAGAAGACAGGCGCGCGTTTGAATCCAGTTATCCATGAAAGCCTGCTGCATTTGCGCCACGGCTGGGCCTTCCACTTTGTAGTGGGAATCGCGCCAATGACCACGCGTGCGGCCGTCGCCTTTCCAATCATCGGCGATCCCGACGCCGCCGATGAAGCCGACTTTTCCGTCGACCACGAGAAGCTTGCGATGGGTGCGGAAGTTCATCTGCAGATTGAGGAAGCGGAAGATTTCGAACTCGACCGGGGAACGTCGGAGCATATTGAGCACGTCGCTGTGGACGTCGTCACAGCCGAGCGCGTCCTGGAGGAAGTGGACGTGGACACCAGCGCGGGCGCGTTCGTCGAGCGCCTCGGCGAAGGCGGTGGAAATCTCGCCTTCTTTCCAGAGGAAGTTTTCGAAAGTGACGGTGCGCTCCGCGGAACGAATGGCCGCGAGCATGGCCGGGAAAATTTCGTCGCCGTTTTCCAGCGGCGTCACCTTATTGCCATCGAGCAACGGCGGCCCGAGGAGGTGGCCCATGGTGCGGGCGAATTCTTCGTCGCCGGCGTCGTAACGGGCGTGGATGCGATGGCGCAGCTTCTTCTCGTTAGGGAAAAAATTCCGCGCAATGAAAAGGGTGGCGAGACCGCCCACGGCGGCGGCACCGAGCAGAGTGGACCAGGGTGCGCCGCGCGAGGAAGGAGGGGGTTTCACTCTATAGTATCGCACGCGCGACCACTTTTGACTGCCGAAGGTCTTCGGCGCGTGGGAGAAAAATGAGCCGCCCCTGTCAGGCCACGCCGGCTTTTGCAGCCGCGCGCTGCGCCATGCGCCGCAGCAGAAGCGTGACCGCGACCAAGGCCACAACGGCCAGCCCGAGGGCGACATATTCCAGCGGACCGCGCGGTCCATCGGCGGTGCGTTTCCCGACCGCGCCGAGGTAGACGAACATGATATTGCCCGGGAGCATGCCCACGAGTGTCGCTGCCATGTAATGCCAGAACGGGATGGCGGTGAGGCCGTAGAGGTAATTCGTGATTCCGAATGGCACCGGACACATGCGGAGCAGGCCCACGATTTTCCAGCCTTCTTTCGCGATCGCTCGATCCATGGAGTGGAAGCGCGGATAGTTCTCCATCTGCCGCGCGACCGTGGCGCGGGCCACGTAGCGCGAAAAGAGAAAGCTGAAAGCAGAGGCGAGTGCGATGCCGAACATGATCGCGGTCAACCCGCCGGTGAAGCCAAAGGTGAAACCAGCGAGCAAGGTGAGCGGCAAAACCGGCAGGAGGACGATGCTGACGACGGCAAAGACGGCACCGTAAATGAAGATGCCGGCGAGGCCGAATTGCTTCGCCCAAAGGCGGAACGTTTCCACCCAATCGAGGACCGGCAGAAAACGCACGGCGAGAAATAAGACGAGCAAGGCCAGGCCGAGGCCGAGCAATTTCCAGAGCTGCGCGGAGGAGAGTTTGAATTTCTTTGAGAGCGGTTCGATTCGCACTGATAACGTGAGGCCGCGTCGCGCGCGAATTTGTGGCGACGGCTGAGGTAGGCGTCGGAGTCACTGCGAGTTCTTGCCAAGACGAGTCCGCCGCAACAATGTCGTGACGCATGGCGTCTCCGACTGACCCTTCCCTCCCGGCTAAGACATCCTCCCAGGCAGAAGTAAAGGAGTTGCTCTCGGATGTGGTCGAGCGCGCGCCGGGCGAAGCGGCCAAGATGCTCCTGCCCTATCCCGACGAATACATCGTCGAGATGCTGACGCTCTTAAATCCGGCGCAGGCGCAGCGCGTGCTGAGGAAGTTAAAAAGCGAGCGGCGGCAGCTCGTAATGGCGGTGGCGGCGCCTCATGTGCGGCAGCAATGGGCGCGCAACCAGGAGTTCCGCGACAACACCGTCGGCCACATGATGGAACCGCCGTTGGCGGTCTTTCTCCCGGGCATCACGGTCGCGGAGGCAACGGAAGATTTGCGGCCGTTGGTGGCGCACGCCTTCATCACCTACGCCTTTGTAACGGATGAAGAAGAACGCCTTCTCGGCGTCGTGGCGATGCGCGAGATGCTTCTGGCGCGGCCCGATCAAACCCTGGCGGAAATCATGATCCGGGGTCCGTTCCGCCTCGATCCGCGGATGGAATTGGTGGACGCGATGCGCGCCACCATGGTCCGGCATTATCCAGTTTACCCGGTCTGCGAGGAAGACGGGAAACTGATCGGCCTGATCCGCGGACAGATGTTGTTCGAGGCGCACACGGTGGAGCTGAGTTTGCAGGCGGGAAGCATGGTGGGTGTGGAAAAGGAGGAACGCCTCGGCACCCGCTGGACGCGGAGCTTTCGTTTTCGGCATCCGTGGTTGCAGGCGAATTTGTTCCTCGGTTTTATCGCGGCCAGCGTGGTCGGCTCGTTTCAGGGCACGATCGATCGACTCGTTATTCTGGCGGTCTTTGTGCCGGTGGTGATCGGTCAATCGTCGAACACCGCGGTGCAGACTCTGGCGGTGGCGCTGCGCAGTATCACGCTCGGCGAATTACAGACTGGGAAAGAGAAACGGCTCATTTGGAAAGAGAGCTTCCTCGGGATTTTGAATGGCTGCCTTACGGGGATCAGTGCCGGGGTGGCGATGTTTGCCTTCGCGACGTTTCAGAAAAGCCCGAACGCACTGGCGTTGGCGTTTGTGGTCTTTCTCTCGATGGCGGCGAGCTGTCTGGTGGCCGGCGTTTTCGGGGCGCTGATCCCGTTGATTCTGCGCCGGATCGGGACGGATCCCGCGATGGCCTCGAGTATCGTCCTGACCACGATCACCGATGTGGCCAGTCTGGCGGTGTTCCTGGGCTTGGCGACCTGGCTGATTTAAGCCACGAACGTACGGCGGAAGCGCCCGCGCGAGATTATTTCTCGCTGCCTTCCTCCTTGTAGATCTTGAGCAAACGCTCGCGCGCCGCTTGGAGCCGCCGCGCCATGACTTCGCTCATTCGTTTGAACAATTCGAAGCCGAGCGAGTGATCGTTCTCGCAGGATTCGCGCAAGACCGTGCCGTAGAAAAAAATCGCGGTCGTGGGGGCGACGGCGCGCGCCTGAAAATGCCAGACGTAAGGCGGAAAGAGCCACGACCAGCCGAGGAGATCGCTCGGGCCGACAACGTCAATGGGGACCGGCTCGCCGGTCTCGCCAGTGGATTCCAGCGCCACTTCTCCGGACTCGATCAAGTAAAAGCGATTGGCCGATTCTCCTTCGCGAAAGATGGTTTGGTCGCGTTCGAAGTGGGTGCGAATGGCGCAATTGGCCAGGAGTTGAATGTGATGCTCGGCTAACCCGATGAGGAACGGATGAGCGGCGACATCTTTTTCGAGGTTGGAGTCTTTCATAGGTCTTCTGGATTCGTACTATAATGCAACCCGCGTGCGGTGGATTGGGTTTTTGCGCGGCGCTTCGAAACCCTGTGCGTTCCTTACCCGGAGGGTCAGAGTTCCCCTAAGTGACGCTTGAGGAGCTGCTCCAACACCGACGGCTGCAGGATCGCGATAGTCTTCCCGCTCACCGTCAGGAGTCCCTCGTCGCGGAATTTCGCCAACGTGCGCGAAAGGGTTTCGCTCGTCGTGCCCATCTCGGCTGCGAGCACGCGTTTCGTGCGGTCGAGCTGGATTGTCTGTGCCGCTTTCGTGAGCGGGCGGCGGCAGCGTTTCAGGAGCCAGTTCGCCAGGCGGGTTTCCATGTCTTTGAGCGTGAGATCGTCGAGCAACCCAACGAGCACGCGCAGATGCTGGCTCATCGAACCGAGCATCCGCAAGGCGAGTTCGGGCCGGCCGCGTAGCAACTCGATGAAATCGGGTTTCGGGATCAGCAGCACGGTGGAGTCCTCGGTCGCGCGTCCATCCGCCGGATAGCCGCCTTTAGTCGCGAGCGCGGCTTCGGCGAACGATTCCACCGGATGAAAGACATGGATGACCTGCTCTTTTCCGGCCGCGCTGACACGATGCACGTTAATCGCGCCCCGCTGCACGATGTAGAAACCTTCCGACCGGTCGCCTTCGCGGAAGAGGTATTCGCCTTTCGCGAGATGTTTCGGAATTGTGAAAGCGGCGATGGCCGCGGTATCGGCGGGCGGCAGGCCGACGAACAACTGACAACTCCGCAGCGTGTTTTCGGTCATCGTCTGTTTGAATTGACCGCGATCGAGCGCCATCTGCGGATGTTAGCCGAGACCTGATCACAGGAGCGACAAGAATGCTTCGCGGTCTCATTCCTCCTCGTGCAGGAAGAGTTTCGGCCCCAGCGCCCAGGCCCACAGGCCAGCGGCGATCAACCAAACCAGGGCGGCATAAACAAGATGGCGGTTGCGTCCAGAGGGGAAGATTTCCGCGCTGACCCGCGTCAGCATAGCGAGGACGAGCAAGCCGAGTGCGCCGACGAGAAAGGGCAGCCGCCGTTGAAAGAGATCGGCATGGCCGCTATGCCCGAGAACGACGCGGGTGCTCACGGTGAAGAGAAGGATGCTAAACCCGCCGATGAAGACGACGTGTAGATTAGCCAGGCGATAGCCCGGAAAAATGGCGGCTAGAAAAAATCCCGCGACCAGGAGAAGCGCGCCGAGCTGAAAACACCGGGCGAGGAAAGGCCGGCCGGCCACGCGGTCGAACAAACGTCCCTGCGCGAGAAAATACCACAGGCTCGTTAGACCGCGCAGCAGCGCAGCGCTTCGTGTCCAGCCGCCGGCTTCCACCGCGAACGAGCTCGAAAACACGAGCGCGCAGAGCCCCGCGAGAGCGGCGCCCCTGCGCCAGCGTGCGGCGCCGATTTGCAGGTCGGCCGGTTCCGGAGTTCCTCCACTCCCGAGCAGCTTGGGAAAGAAAAAGGCGCCGACTCCGAGGATGGGCAGGGCAATGAATCCTTCGTTAAGCATGAGCGTTCCGGTTTGATGCCAAAAGGCGCTGCGGGAGAAAAAGAGAATCAGGAGAAGGCCACCGATCGCGTTCACGAAACCAAAGATCACGAGGACGAAACTCGGCGGCGGCGGATCGAGGTGCGCGCCCGCTCGGCGGAGCACGGTAACAAGAAAGAAAAGCAGGAGGGCGAGAAAAAAGATGTCGCCGGCGAAAGGCCGCTGCGCCAAATGAAGCGCGGCGCTCGATATTTGTAGGAAAAGAAGCCCGCTAGCTTCCCAGCTCTGCAACGGTTCCGCATCCAGTAACCGCGGCCCCGCCGTGCCGAGAAACCCGATCACGAAGGATCCCATCATGCCTTCCATCATCAGGCGCATGTGCGGCGCCGCTGGATAGGTCTCGATGACCTGCCAAAAATACAACGGCCAAAGGGAAACTCCGATCGCGCCCAGGAGAAGGCCGAGCGGAAAGAAAATCCGGAACGGTTCCGCGAAACAGAGTGCGGGAGATTTTTTCGGCGTCACGGTCAATCTTTCAAACATCTCGGACCAGGCTGATTACGGCGTGACTTCCAGTTCACCGGCGGCGCCGATGGTCATGTTGCGCATGCTGTGATCGACGATCGGATACTTGCCCGGATGCGGGATGATCGCGTCGAGGACGACGCCCTGCCCCGGTGCGATCGGATAAGTGGAAACTCCGCTGAGCGCATGCTTCGCATCGCCATCGGGATAAACGGCGGCAAACATTCCGCCGATAATGTGAAAGGCGCTCGAAAGGTTCGGACCGCCATCGATGACGTAGAGCCGGACACGTTGTCCGACACGCGCGGTCAGCGGATGATCGTTGTACTGGAAAGCGATGCCGTTGAAGACCACTTCGTCGGGCCGGACACTCATCATCTTGTCGTAATCGCCGGTCATGTGTGTCCCTTCGGCTTGGGCCGTGTACCATTCGCTTTGCACGAGCACGTAGCTCACGTCGGCGGGTGGCAGCGGCTCTATCGGGTCGACGATGATGGCGCCGTACATTCCATTGGCGATGTGCTGCAGCACTGGCGGCGTGCCGCAATGATAAATGAATGCGCCCGGCACTTCTGCCACAAACGAGAACTCAACTTTCTCGCCGGGATTGACGGAGCGGTAGGCGACGTTCGGCGCGACCTGGGCCGCATGAAAATCTATCGAGTGCTGCATGGTGCCGTGATTAACGAAGGTGACGTTCACTGTTTGCCCCTGCCGGACATGCAGAATCGGTCCGGGCACAGTGCCGTTGAAAGTCCAGGCCTGGTATTGCACCCCGCTCGCGATCTCAATCGTCTTGTCGCTCGACTCGAGGTTGACGGAGACAACGTTGCCGCTCCCGATGAGTGGCGGCAGCACCGGCGAGTAAGCGCGTGCGAGCGGCGCGCCCGAGACGATGCTCAACGGCGAGACCGCGGCGGCGGCGTTTTGCGGAGTCGGCGGCAAGCCAGTCATCGCGCTGCCCAGAGTCGCCAGGGCAAAGACAAGGATGACGATGATTCCGCCGATCACGCCCAGTTGTTGGTCCCAACCCAGTGCCGGAGGCGGTTGGGCAGAACGTTTCGGCGCCCACTCGACGAGCGAGGCCCACTTCGGAAAGCGACGGCCGATGTAATAATCGAGACTGTAGGGATTGCGGCCGAGCAGATGCTCGAAAAGCGCCGCGGCGACGAAGACGAGCGCGTAAACCAGCGCCGGCCCGACATTGGTTGCCCCGGAAGTATAAGGCCCGCCGAATCCTTCCGCGGTGGACCAGATCAACAGACTGAACAACGCGCCAGCGAAATAGGTCATGCGCCGCGCCAAACCGAGGAGCAGACCGATGGCGATCGCCGTTTCAATGAGTCGTGTCGTGGTAATGAAGAACCCGGTGTGCATCGTGACCAGGCGCAGCCACATATGAAACCACCCTTCCAGCCAGCGCGGCTGTGCGCTCGCGGCATTCTGCAGGTAGCCGACATAGTGCGCGGCAAATCCCGGTTGCCATTTCAGCCAGGCATCGATCGACATGAAAACTCCGAAAGCGGTGCGGAGGGCAGCCGCGGCGACGATCAGCCAGGCGATCGATGCGGTCTCGGCGTTTGACTTTGGCTCTGTTTGATTTGAGACGGGTTCCATTGCTTAGCTCCTGTCCAATAATTGTTGCAAGACGATCGCTTCGTTATGCTCCTGGTCGCGCGCTCCGTAAAGCAGAGTTACGGTTCCTTCCTTCTCCTTGCTCTTGATCATCTTCAGTTCGTCCGGATGACTCTTCAGCTCCGCCCGGTAACGCCGGCGAAACTCCGTCCACTTCTTCGGATCATGCCCGAACCATTTTCGTAGCTCCGTGCTGGGCGCGATTTCCTTTAACCAAAGATCGAGCGCCGCTTTTTGCTTCGTTAGGCCGCGCGGCCAGAGCCGGTCCACGAGAATGCGGATGCCGTCAGCCTTGTCTGGTTTCTCATACACACGCTTGAGTTTGATTTTCATTTCATCGGTTCGTCCTGGAGCGTGATGACGTGCAAAATGAAAGGTGGAGCGGTCATGAAACCGCGAGCGCGCGCCGGAAGAAAACGTTGTTTTCTTTGTGAATGTGCTGATGCATGTCTCTCTCCATCTGGCGCAGACTATCGTAGAGCGCGCGCATGGTAGTGCAGGCCCACTCGGGCGGAGTGTAGCTGTCGGTTAGCTGGTTGAATTGAGCCAGCGCCGCTCCGGTGCTCGCATGCTCGGATTCCAGTTTGTCGAACTCGCTTTTCAACTTGGAAAGTCTGTCGGCTTTGTCCCCATCCGCCGTTTCCAACTGCCGAATCGCGGGAAAGACTTGGTCGGTTTCCTCTGCCGTATGTGCGGAGACCTTGTCCCTGAATATTTCAAACACGCGGCGCACATCCCGCAGCCGCGGCTCGGCGTCGCCATGGGTGGCGGCGACCTTGCGGGTCATAAAATCAAGGCGTGGCAATTCCTCGCGCAAATAGCCATGATGAACTCGCTCGATGTGGTCGCACAGCTCGGTCAACGTGAGAGTATCGGGATCGGCCTGCACTTCCTTCCCGCCGTTATCGAGTGCGGACAACATGGCGACGACGGTCGCGGGGTCGAGCTTTTTGGCCTGGCAAGCCTCGGCTAGGGACTTTTTCCCGCCGCAGCAATAGTCGATTCCGAGGTTTTCGAAAATACGGGCGCGGGCCGGGAAAGCCCGGACGATTTCTCCGACTGGAGTTTCAGGAGTGATGTTTTTCATGGCGTGGATTTATTGAGAAAAAGCTAACTCGTAAAAGCTGTATCGTAAATACAGTTTTATTGAAACCCATGGCTTCAAGTGTCGCTTGGAGCGGAAGCCGTAACGTGCATCAGCGAAGGACACGTTCCCGATGACGCCGGCTCCGCGTCCGTCCGCGTTGTTTAGCTCGTTGAAGGAGTGACCCGCTTAGCCAGCCGATGGTTATAGCCGAAACCGACCGCCAGGAAGAGAATCATCACCAACGGTGCGATGATTCCCTCGCGCGTCGGGAACAGGCCGAGGATCTCAATTCGGGGAAAGCCCGCCAGCGGATGGACCGGCAGATAGCCGGCTTCCTGCAAGGCCGCTACGCCCTTGCCGGTCAGGACGACAGCCAGCAGCGCCATCAACCCGGAACTGTAGGCGAAGAACCGGCCAATGGGCAGCACGCGCCCGTAGCGCAGCATCACCGCGGCAACCGCCAGCAGAGTGAGCACCGCGGTCGCTCCCCCGGCCAGCACCGCAGCGCCGTTTCCGTGATTCCAGATTGCGGCGTAGAACAGGATCGTCTCAAAAACTTCGCGGTAGACGACGATGAACGACAGCCCGAAGAGCAACCAGGCCGAACGGCGCTTGAGCGCATGAGTCATCTGAGCGCAGACATAGCATTGCCAGGCCTGCGCGTTGCTCTTGCGGTGCATCCAGATGCCCACCCAGAGAAGGATGATCGCCGCCAAAATGGAGCCAAAGCCTTCCGTCAGTTCCCGGCTGGCGCCGCTGATTCCGATGAGATAGGTGCCGACGCCCCAGGTCAGGACACCCGCCACCAGCGCCACAATCCAGCCGCCGTGGACATAGGGCAGCGCATCCTTGCGCTCCACCTTGCGCAGAAAGGCGATCATCGCGACGACAATCAGAATCGCTTCCACTCCTTCGCGCAGGAGAATCGTGAACGCGCCGAAGAAGCTTGATCCGCCCGACGCTTCGTGGCGCCCGAGGGCGGTTTCGGCTTGGGCGAACAGCGCATCGAGAGTGTTCACCTGGCCGCGCAGTTCGTCCGGCGGCACGCCTTTGGCGATGCTGGCGCGCAGTGCCGCCATCGCGTCTTCGATGTGGATCTTGAGCGCGTTGTTGCGCACCGCGAGGATCGGTTCGATCGGCTCAAAACCGTCGAGATAAGCGGACAGCGCAAGGTCGGCCGCAGCTTTGCGACTACCGTTTGCGTAGGCGGTCAACACTTCGTCCAGACGGGTGCTGGCGAGGGTAAGCGGGCCGGTGGTGGATTCCTGCACGATATCCGGGTGGCGCCGCAGATAGGCGGTGACGGCATCGGCCCTAGCTTGGCCGATTTCGTTCCCGAGCGAAGCCGGCGTCAGGCCCACCAGTTTCTCCAAGTTGATGCCGGCGCGCAGCGTCGCGTCCCCCTGCCAGATACGCCGGCCTTCGTCTGCAATGCTTTCGGGATACGCGAAAGCGCTGACATAAAGCGCCAGGTCCCACCGATCCTGCGGCGGCAGTCCGGCAAAGCTGACCATGGCGGTGTGGGGGAGGCCCTGCTCGATCACCTGATTGAGCGCGAACACGCTGCGCTCGCGGGCGCGGCTTTGGTCGGTAAACGCGGTTGGAGGCGGGACCAGCCCGAGGGCGGCCGGACCTTTGCCATCTCCGTTCGCGCCGTGGCAACTCATGCAGTTCTGTGTGAATAGCGCCCGCCCGCGCGCGAAATCGGGCGGCTTCACCGGCGCGAGCGTGACCGGATAGGCCTTGATGAGATCAGCCGCCAGTGCGCGCGCTGTCGTCGCGACTGTCCCCTCGGGAGCTTTATCGGCGATGAGCTCTTGCAGCCCGGCAGCTCGCCGTTGCAAGTCGGCCTTGGCGCCAGAGGCGGGTAGCGCGGCGATCATCGCGTGCGCGGTGGCCGCAAACTCGGTCATTTCCGCGAACTCGGGCGGGCTGATCACTTCGCCGCCCCGGACTGCGCCGCGATAGTCCACCGAAAGGTAGTCCAGCAGCCGCCACGCCGTTTGCACGGCGGTTGTCTCGGCGCGAACCGGAGAGCCGACCAGCAGGGAGGCCAGGAGCAACGGAATGGGGATCCAATCAATCATCCTGACGCTGAGAGCCACCCGGAACATGCGTTTGATCGAAGCCACTCGGTCTCATGTTAGCCAACTAAAGCTATATCACCAATACATCTTTAACTTGATTTTCCTTCCTCGGCTCCGGAGAATGACTGCAATGCAGGTAAGCGCCTATTCCGACTATTCTCTCCGCCTCCTCATGCATGTCGCGCTGCGCAGCCCGCACCGGGTCACGGTCGATGAAGTGGCCGAAGTGTTCGGAATTTCGCGCCATCATTTGGTCAAGATCGTGCATGACCTCGGCCGCAACGGCTATCTGAAAACCTACCGCGGAGTCGGAGGTGGATTCACCCTTGCGCTGTCGGCGGACAAGATTGGCGTCGGCGACATCGTTCGGCTAGGGGAAGAAAGCGAGACCGTGATCGAATGCACGAAGCGACGGGAAGGACCGTGCCGCATCCGATCGGTCTGCCGCTTAAAGGGCGTGCTGGATGAAGCAGCGGACGCATTCTTCGCCGTGCTGGACCGATACTCTCTGGCCCATCTGGTGGCGAAGCCGTCGCCGTTGCGGCATGCGCTGGGGCTTTGATCTGCGAACAATGACTCGGTATAACTCGCAATCGCAGCGCGGTTGATTCGGTAGCGTCTGAAGAACCAGTTCGTTGGGCGATCAGGAGCCAAGCCGGAGCAGCGGGCGCCAGAGCATCAGGAGGAGCGAGATGCTGGTAGGCGATAGCCAGGCCGCCGCGATGAATTCATATCTCAGCCACCGATCGGCCAATCCGAGATCGCGGCTCACCATTGCCTTGGCAAAGATGGGGCAAATTTTGCCGCTTCGAGCCTGGCAGACCATCCCGTACCACGGAAATAAAGTGGCGCACCAATCAGCGCCCCCGCAGATTGCGTTGTGCAGGAAATCTGTCGTCGTTCCAGCGATTGGCCCGCGTTCCGAAAGGATTTCCCGATCCTCGACCAGGCGGTCCACGGCCAACCGCTGATCTATTTTGATAACGCCGCCACCACGCAAAAGCCGCGCGCGGTGATCGAGGCGCTGCGCCGCTATTACGAGCACGACAACGCCAATGTCCATCGCGGCCTGCACGAGCTGAGTTCGCGCGCGACCGAGGGTTACGAAAAGGCGCGGCAGCGCGTGGCCGCTTACCTCAGTGCTGCGAGCGCGGACGAAATCATCTTCACCCGCGGGACGACCGAGAGCATCAACCTGGTCGCGCAATCGTGGGGCGGAAAATTCATCCGCGCCGGCGACGTGATTCTTCTCACCGAAATGGAACACCACAGCAATCTCGTCCCGTGGCAGCTTCTCGCGGCGCGCACGGGCGCGCAGCTGCGGTTTCTGCCGGTGCGCGAGGATGGCACGCTGGCGCTCGAGCAGTTGCCGCAAATGCTCACGCCGGAAGTAAAGCTCTTCGGTTTCACCCATGTCTCGAACTCGTTAGGCGCGATCAATCCGGTGGCCGATCTTTGCCGCGAGGCGCGCGCGCGTGGCGTCGTCACGCTGATCGATGCGGCGCAAAGCGCGGGCCATCTTCCGCTCGACGTCCAGGAATTGGGCTGCGATTTTCTCGCTTTCTCTGGACACAAAATGTGCGGCCCGACTGGGATTGGTGTGCTCTACGGTCGCGCGGAAATGCTCGACGCGATGCCACCGTGGGAAGGCGGCGGTGAGATGATCGTGAGCGTGACCCTGGAGAAGAGCACCTTCAAAAAAGCGCCGCATCGTTTCGAGGCGGGCACGCCGAACATCGCCGGCGCGATCGGACTCGCGGCCGCGATGGACTACCTCGACGAAGTTGGCCGGCCGGCGATTTTCGCGCACGATTCGCAACTCACTGCGCGGGCCGTTGCGCAACTTGCCGAGCTGCCGGGAATGCGCGTGCTCGGCCCGCGCGCCGAGCGCGGCGCTCTCGTCGGCTTCGTCATGGAAACTGTTCACCCGCACGATCTCACTACCTTCGCCGATCAGAAGGGTCTGGCCTTGCGCGGCGGTCATCATTGCAACCAGCCGCTCATGCGCAAATTCGGTTTGCCCGGCACGACGCGGGCGAGCTTTTATTTTTACAACACCACCGAGGAAATCGATCGCATGATCGAGATCCTACGCGCGGCGGCTCGTTTCTTCGCGTGAACTCCGAACTGGAAGAGCTTTATCAGGAAGTGATCCTCGATCACTCGCGCCGCCCGCGGAATTTCGGCGAGCTGCCGGACGCGAGCGTGCGGGTGCACGGTGATAACCCGACCTGCGGCGATGAGATCGATCTGGGACTCAACTTCAACGCCGACGGCAGTGTGGCCGGGATCAAATTCAACGGACGCGGCTGTGCCATCAGCCAGGCTTCGGCCTCGATGATGACGATGAAAGTGAAAGGGAAATCGCGCGCCGAGGCGCTGGAATTGCTGCGGGCTTTCCACGATTTGGTCGCGGGAAAGGACGACGGGACCTCCTTGATTCTGGGCGACCTGCGCTTGTTAGGCGGAGTGCGAAAATTTCCGCAACGCGTGAAGTGCGCCATGCTCGCATGGCGCGCCTTGGAGGAGGGACTGCGAACAAGCGCGGGAGCAGCGACCGTCTCCACGGAGGGGGTTTCCACGGGTCGGTGAGCACTTGAGATCGGCGCGCAGGAATTTGTCCGCGATTTTGGAATCTCATGTCCATGCCACTGAGGAGACCGGCTTTCGGAAAGGGGAGCAGCGGCCGCTTCATGCACCTTTTTCAAACGGTGGACGATGACCGTTTCATCGCGCTCGCCTGAGCGGCCGTCAGTTTTCCCGCCAGAAATTCACCGCCCAGGCGCCGTCCGGCTGATGCTGCACGCTGGAGCGAAAGCCCTCGCTGTCCAACTTCTCAATCAAAGGCGAGGGAAGAAACGGCGCGATCACGGTTAACCCTTCGCCCGCCTTCAACGAATCAACGCGCGCCCGAATGGCCGGAAGCGGCTCGGCGCCCTTCGCGATGAGCGGCCTCACATCCAGCCTCTTGAACGCGACCGGCATCCCTATTCCTCCCAGAGCGCCAGACGTTTCGCCGTTGATCCGAGAAGCGCGATCACCCAGAGAACCGCGCTCAGCCCAAACCAAAGCCCGGTGTGCTCGATCCACCAGCCGGCCAGCGGGGTCTTGCCGGCCAGTTCGGCCGGGATCTGTTCCATCGCAAAGAGCGCGTGGACGCGGAAGGCGTCGAGCGGGTTCAGCATCAGAAGCGCGAGCCAACCGTCGGGGAATTCCTGCAGCGCCGACCAGCGCGCGCCGAGCAGCGCGATGAGGTCAAACCCGACCAGGAGGAAGAGCCAGGCGGTCACCGCGAGGATCAGTCCCTGGATTCTTTCCCGCGCGAAATAACCGGCGGCGAGGCCGGCGCTGGCGAAGAAGGCCGCCAGCTCGAGGGTGTAGAAATAGAGTGAGACGAGAGGCGCTGGCGATGGGGAAGCGAGAAACGCCGGGAGAAAAAGAAGGAGCAAAGCGGAGGCGAAAATCAGAGAAAGCGCGATGAATTTGCCGAGGAGATACGCGCTGCGGGGGACGGGTTGGGTGAAGAGAAGCGGCCATTCCTCGCTCTCGGCGCGCGCGCTGTTGACGCCGAGGAGAAGGGCAAAGAGCGAGACGAAATAGAGCGCGAGTTGGAGGATGAAGAGACCGGCGTCGCCCGCGAACGCGATCGACGCGATGCCCCCGATGGCGGAGAGTGCGCAAAAGACCTGGAAGTAGCGACTCGAGATGGCTCCGTGCATTTCGCGCAGGAGGACGGCGCGGAGGGGAGCTGGTGGTGAGGGAACGGCGAGCGTCGTCATCGCGAGGGCTGGGGAGCGCGGGCGCCCTCGCCCGCTGGTTTTGGCGCCTCGCCAAAACAGGCTTTGGCAGGCGTGGGAGAAAAGTTCGCGAAGGCGGGGGCGCCTGCGCCAGCGGGCGGGGCGCCCGCGCTCCCCGGAGAAGAAAAAGTTGCGCGCACCTCATCAAAATCGTGCGGAAGGTCGGAGGGATCGAGTTCCCGTTCGATCCGGCCTTCGCGGCAGAGCAGGCAGCGATCCGCCACTCCGTTCCACTCCGCAATCAGGTGCGTCGTGATGAGCACGGTGCGGTCGCGATCAGCCTCGGCGCGCAGGATATCCTGGAGGCGCGTGCGCCAGCCGGGATCGAGACTGAGACCGGGCTCATCGAGCAGGAGAACGGGTGCATTCGCGAGCAGGAGCAAGGCGAGGCCGAGCCTTTGGCGCATGCCGCCGGAGAGCTGGCCGGTGCGCGTGCGAGCAGATTCGGTCAGGCCGGCGAGTTCGAGCATTGCGCCGCAGCGGGTCAGGGGGACGCCGCGCAACCGCGCATAAAAACGCAGCACCTCCGTGCAGGTGAGACGCGGATGAAAGCTGGGACTTTGCGGCAGATACGCGATTGATTTTTGCGCTGCGATTCTTTGCGAAACGAGATCGAAGCCGAGAATACGCGCCGCCCCACCACCCGGGCGAATCAAACCGGCAAGCACTTTGATCGTAGTGCTCTTGCCGGCAGCGTTGGGTCCCACCATGAGCGTGATTTCACCAGGCGCGGCGGTGAAGGAAAGGCCACGCAGGACTTCTTTGCGGCCGTAAGTCTTGACCAGGTCGGTGGCGGTTATCATTTGGCAACGGTTTGCCGTACGGCGCGTTGCGCGCGGATGGTCCAGTAGTTCGGGGTCAACGGCGCTGGGTCGTCGATCGAGTGGATTCCGGGCAGCGCGGCGCGTTCATTGGCGAAGCGCAGAAGTCTCACCGCCGGGCTTCCGGAAAGAAACGCGACCGCGGGAAAATCGCGACGCAGTGGTCCGATCAAGTCGAGCTCGCGATGCGGCAGGTCGTTAATCCCGTCGCCATTCAAGTCGAATGTTTCCTGGCCGCTCCACAGATTTCCCACTCCGTTGACGGCCCAGCGGTTGTCCGTCCCGGCGCCGTTGGTATCGACGGCGTGCAGGTTCTGCGTGAACCGATTTTCGGTGAAAGAATTGCCGTCGGAGTTTCCGTAGAAGCGCACGCCGATGTAATTGCCGCTGATATCATTCGCGCGCACCACGAAGTCGATCGCCTGCTGGAAGGAGAGCCCGACCGCGTTGTTGCGAATGATATTGTTCTCGAGCCGAATGCGTTCGTCGGATTGGAAGAGAATGCCGTAGGCACGCGAGCCGCGGTTGTCTTCGAAGCGATTATTGCGGATAACGATGTCCTTCGAAAACATGACCGCGGCCCCGGCGGCGTTTCGTGCGAAGCGGTTGTTCTCAAAAACGTTGTCGTCCGAATACATGTAGTGCAGTCCGTAGCGGACGTTGTGCACGTTGTTGTTCTCGACCTGGGTGCGATTGGTGAAGGAAAAATAGATACCGTCGCGCGTGTCGCTGATCTCGTTGCCTGAGATCAGATTGCCTTCGCAGTTCCACTGGTGGATGCCGTTGCCGCGTTCGTTCTCGTTGATTGCTACTTCGCAAAGTTCGCCAAGGCCCGCGGTCAGGGTTTGTTCGACGGACTTGGTCGTGGTTAGGAGGCTGGTCTTGCCGCGGATGCGATTCTTAAGCACGCGGCAGTCGCGCACTTTTTTGAGATAGACGCCATGGAGCGAGTCTTCGATCACGTTGTTCGCGACGGTGACGCCGTTGCCGGCAACGAAGACGGCCGCGTTGTCGTCGGACAAGCGTAGGCCGGAGCCGGTGATGCGGAATCCGTGGAGGGTGACGTGGTCGGCAGTGATGGTGACGACGTTGCCGGTGGCGTTGCCGCGGATCTCCGCGCCGGGCTCGGCGAGGAGCGGGAGAGGTTTGGCGATCGTGATTGGGCCGGGGTGGATGCCGGCGGCGACCGTCAGGGTGTCGTTAGGCGCGGCCGCCTCGATTTGCTCTTGGAGGGTGGCGGCGGAGAGAGTGCTCGTTAGGCCAAGCAACGCGACGCACAGGAGCTGGGGAGCGCGGGCGCCTCGCCCGCTGGTTTTGGCGCCTCGCCAAAACAGGCTTTTCCTCGATGGCGGACGCTTGGCGGAAAAGTTCGCGATGGCGAGGGCGCCATCGCCAGCGGGCGGGGCGCCCGCGCTCCCCCGAGCTCGGCGCTCCCGCGTCACAGCGCGAGCACCTTCTCTTTGCGCGAAAACCAAATGGCCAGCACGAGCAGCGCCATGAAGACCCAGAGCAAATAAGTGCCCATTTCTGGGTAACTCGACTGGGTGAAGTTCGCGATCTTCTGCGTGCCGAAGATGAGCGGCGTGAAAGGCTTGACCGTCATTGGCGCGTGCGGGTCGAGGTTGTGCCCGTACCAATAGAGCCGGTAATAGAACGCGCCGATCGAAAAGACGCCGAAATAGGAGGAGAGGACGAAAAGGTCGATCACGTTTTTCATTTCGCCAAAGACGGCGGCGCGCAGGGCGAGCAAAATGAAGACGCCAAACATGAAGGGCATGATCTGCATCTCGGTGAAGTCGGCCTGATCGATCGTCTTCATCCCGATGTAATGATTGAGATTGTTAATCTCGTTGATGTCGTTTCCGTTGAGGCCGCCGCCGTGGATTTTATAGGCGTAGATTTGCATCGTTAGGCCATCGGAATATTGCGGCGCGACGAGGTGCAATTTCCAGAGTGGGAAAAGAACGGAGACCGCGACTGAAATCGCCGCCGCCAGAAGCAAGAGGCGCGACCAGAGATTGAGGGAGTTGTGCAGGAACCTAAATTCCCGATTCAGGAGCGTAGTCATAATTTCCTCACGAGGCCGGAACCCGCGCGCGCGCCGATGCGCGCACGCGCGGCATCCTGGCTAAGGCGTCGGCTGCGGAGTGCTGGCCGGGCTTGAGTCAGCCGGCGCGCTACTCGCGGGAGGCGTCGTGTCCGGCACGGCGGGGAGGGAGTTCGCCGGCACCGCCGGTTCACCCTGAGCTGCATCGGTCTTGGGCGCTGGCGGAATGCCGCCGGGATTGACGGACTCGCTCGCGGCTTCGGGGCCGCCTTCTTTCTGTACTACCAGATAACCCTGCATCTCTTGGTGGAGCGCGGAGCAGAAGTTGGTGCAATAAAAAGGGAACACGCCCGGTTTCGTTAGTTTCACCTGGAGCGTTTTCGTTTCACCGGGATCGATCGTGATGTTGAGATTGTTCTCGACCAACCCGAAGCCGTGAATCATGTCCGCCGATTGCTCGATATTGGTCACGTGGACGGTCAGGGTGTCGCCCACTTTGGCGTCGATCCGATCCGGGACGAAACGGCTGCGGATGGCAGTGAGTTTGACGATGACTTCGTTGCCGGTGCGCGTTTGGCCGGTCTGGGCCGCGTCCCAGACCGCATTTGGATCCTTGTTTTCATCCTTCGGATAGACTTCGATCGGCGTAATCTTGTCTGCCTTCAGGATCTGCGCGAAGTGCGGTTCCGGGTCGGTGAAAGTCTCGTAAACCAACTTCATCTTCTTGCCGGTGATATCGATCAGCTCGCTGTCCTCCGGCTGGGCGGGTCCGACGCTGAGGTGGCGACCTTTCGAGAGTTTGTTCATTGCGACGAGCCATTTCCCGTAGGGATGTTTCGTGTCGCTTCCCCCCACGACCAGGTGACCGATGCTCCAATGCACCGGGATTTTATCGAGCACGACCTTGGTCAGGTCCTTCTTTTCATCCTCGCTCCACGGCGGCAGTTTCCATTTTGCCACCTGCGAATCGATGAAGAGCGAAGTGTAAGCGTTGCCCAAACCGTCGTACTGCGTATGCAGCGGGCCGAGGCCGACTGGCACCTCGCCTTCGACCACGTCCTCGTGCTTCACGATCGGAATGCCCTTGAAATCCCCGTCGAAATCTTTCTTCTCGATCGCCTGCTTCAGCTTCTCGAAATTAACCACCGTCGTCGTTGGTTGCAGTTTGCCGCCGGCCACGACCCATTGGCCGGTCGGATCAACATCCATGCCGTGGGGCGATTTTGCGATCGCCAGGAAGTACAGGACCCCCGGCGTCTTCGCCGGATCGATCACCGGCACGCCATCCATCATGGTGGCTTGCCCATCGGCCACCGCTTTTTCCGCGGCGCGCCAATTCACCACGGCCGCGAGGTCGCGATCCTTTTGTGAGGCGTTCGTCTCGAGCACCGTGTGCGCCATCTCGGTGTTGTAGGAAGTCCAGAAGGCCCAGCCACTGCTCGGTCCTTTGCCGGTCGAGCCGAGATCCCAATCGAAGGGCGGAGTCAAAATCTGCCAGCCGACCGACATCTTGCCGCTCGTCGGATCGACCTTTATTCCACTGACCATGCCGTTGAATTGCGTCGCGTAATCGTTCGGATCGGCGACGCGTCCTTTCGGCAGCGGCACGGAGAAGCGAGTGGCGACCAGGATGTATTCGGTGTTCTCGGTTACAAAGGAGGAGCCGTGGTTGCCCATCGAGTTGGGGATCGGACCGAGGATTTCCTTCGTCTTGAAGTCGCGCAGATCGATCCGCGCGACGCGGTTGTTGGCGTTGTCGTTTACGAAAAGCCAACGCCCGTCGTATTCGCTATCGGTTTGCGAGAGGCCGGGATGGTGGACATCGCCCCAAGTGTAATCCCCGAGCAATTTCTTCGTGGCCAGATCGTAGCCATAGCCGGTGCCGGAGGAAGGCGAGAAGACCGGGATGGTGACGAGATGCCTCATCGATGGGATGCCCGCGACGAAGACCTGGCCGGAATGGCCGCCGGAGTAGAAGAGATAATATTCATCCTTCTGTCCCGGCGGGACGTAGGAAGCCTGGGCGTTTTGTGCGTCGTCGCTGCTCAGCTTTGCCTTGTCGTCGGTCCCGCCTTTGTTGCAGGCGCTCGGTAAGAGCGCGAGCACGGCAAGGAAGGCGACCGGTAATATCTTATTGATCTGGATGTTCATTTGGTTGGGTTTCTCCTTGGTGGTGAAAATCAGGGTTTCACGGTCAGGATGCCCTTGGTGCCCTGCGCGTAGTGGCCGGGGAAGGAGCAGAGATAGAGGTAATCGCCCGGAACTTGGGGGGCGTTAAACGTGACCGTGTCGGTCTCGCCGGGCCCGAGCAGCTTGGTGTGCGCGAGCACGTCTTTGTTGCCTGGCGGCACGTAGTCGTGCGCAGCGTCCATGGAGGCCGGATCCAGGAACCTCATCACGTTTTGCTCGTTCACGATGCGGTCGAGCAGGACGAAATTGTGCCCCATGGAAAACTTCGGAGTCGTCCCAACATTCTTGAGCGTCACGACAACTTGTTGTCCCGGCTTCGCCTCGATCGCGGTCACGTCAAACTTCATCTTGTCGTTAGCCTCGATCGTGACCGTCTTCGGCGGGATTTGCGGCGCCTTCGCGCAGCCCGCAACGGAAATAAGAAGCGCGCTACAACCCAGCGCGATTCGGAGAATAGTTCGACGGCGTGATGTTTTCATGGATTGACTTCTGTCCTGTTCAAAAACGAAGCCGTCCAATACCCCTCTGGCATGGCGGCCATAGGGTGCGGCTATTGCAGCTTTGGCGTTTGTCATACCTCTTCGCTAGCGACGCCTCGAGATAGCCGCCTTGATCTGGATCAAGATCATCGACGAATCTGGTGGAACGATTTTGGGCCCGCGCGTCTAATAGGAGCATGAAAAGTTTCGTTCGGCGCCACGCCGCCCTCGCGCTGGTGCTTGGCAGTGCTGTCGCCTGGTCGGGCTGCGGCCGATCGGACCAGAACCAGGCCGACGCGCGCCAATATGAGGCGCGCGGAATCGTGCGCGGCTTCGCGCCGGATCACAGCACGGTCCAGATTGAACACGAAAACATCCCCGGTTTCATGCCCTCGATGACGATGCCGTTCGAAGTGCGCGCCAAGAAAGAGATCGCGGACCTGAAGTTAGGCGACGCGATTTCCTTTCAGCTCAACGTGACCGAGCGCGATTCGTGGATCGACTCGATCAAGCAGATTGATTCCGCGACGGTCCATTTGCCGACACCTTTACCCCGCGCAAGCGCCGTCAGAGCCGAGCGCCTGCACGAAGGCGATCCGATGCCGGAGTTTCACTTAATCGATGAGGAGGGAAAACCGATTAACCTCGAGAGCTTCCGCGGTCATCCTCTGGTCTTGACCTTTATTTTCACCCGCTGTCCGATCCCGAATTTTTGCCCGCTCATGTCGCGGAATTTCGAGCAGCTCCAGAGCGTGATTCAGGAAGGGTCCGGCCCCTTGGCGAAAACGAAACTCCTCAGCATTTCCTTCGATCCAGAATTCGACACGCCGCAGGTTTTGAAGGATTACGCGGCGAGCGCGCACGCCGAACCGGCGATCTGGACGTTCGCCACCGGAACGCCGACGGAAATCGGCGTGATCACGCAGCGCTTTGCCGTGCTGGTGCAACCGGAAGCCGGGACCATTTCGCACTCGCTCGCCACGGCGCTGATCGACGCCGACGGTCGCATCGTCGAAATCTGGCGCGGGAACGGCTGGAAGGCCGAGGAAGTGATCGAGAAGATCAAGACGCTCTGAGTCCGAGCGTAGCCGCGGGATCTCGCGCGAAGCGGAATCCGGCGAGGTGGGCGGCAGGATCGACGCCTTTCGTTAGGCAGAGGAACTGGAATTTCATTCCGAGATGCTGCGGATGGAGGAGAGTTTGCAGCGCGCGTTTTGTTTTCGCGTCTGCCGACGAAACGAAATTATCGGTCAGCAAGCCGGTGAGAAAATGATGCTGATCGGCGAACCCGGCGATCGTTAGACCGGATTCCTGAGCGCGCTCGGCGAGGCTGGTCCACTCGACGTGCGCGGTGATGTCGGCGTTTCCGACAGAGTGAAACGGGGAGGCGAGAATTTGATGCTGCGCGTAGCAACGCAGTGTGCCGGCGGTGCGGTGTGACGCGTAGAATTCCGTGCGCGGCCAGCCGTAGTCGGCCACGAGAGCGAAGCCCGAAACCAGTTTGCCAGCGAGCGTTTCGATCCAATCCAGCGCGGCGAGATTGACCTCGGTTTCGTAGCCGGCCGGCAGCGGCTGCGGGATGGTGCGCAGGTGTTCCGAAAGCGTCGCGTCGGAAACTGGTCGATCGACGAAATGGAATTCACCGTCCCTGTCGGCAACCTGCCGCTCATTCCATTCGGCGCCATCCCAGCGCACGAGATGCACCGGCAGCGCGTCGAGCAGCTCGTTCGAGAAGTGGACGCCGTGAAACGTCTGGGTCTCTTCCAGTGAGCGGTGCCATTCGATCTTGTCGGCAAACTCTGCCAGCACAATCGTCTGGCGTTGCTGCAGAACGGGAAACGGCTCGACGATTCGGTAACGCAGGGTGGCAAAGAAATCGGGATATTCGCGTCGCGCAGCCGACAAAACATCATGCGCGAACTCTCCGCCATGCGCGCCCTGTTCGACGATTACGAAATCGTCGCGGCGCCCCAGCGTTTCCCACATTTCGGCAAATTGCCCGGCCAGTAGCCGTCCGAAAAGCGGCCCCACGCTGACGCTGGTGAAATAATCGCCAGCGCGTCCGAGCGCCGCGCGTCCGGAGCCGTAATAACCGTGCGCCGGATGATAGAGCGCCTGCTCCATGAACCATGCAAAGGTCACCGGCCCGCGCGCGCGAATCGCGTCGCGGACGAGCTGAACCAAAGCTGCGTCGCCAGTTTGCAGAAGCGAACGTTCAGACGTTCTTGGGCTACGTCCAAGCGCAAAAACGTTGGCGAGGTCCGCCAGCCTTCCGGGGACGATGGCGGAGAAAATCAACCGGCGCAGATGAACCAGAGCGTGTCATGCGAAGAGGTAGCACAGGCGGGACGCCCGTGCTACGCTACGCTGCGCTCTCTCGGCCGCAGCCGACCAATCAAAGTGCATAACACGCTCTAGCCATCACGCGGTCTCCGATTCGGCGAAAGGGTTGACGAGCTCCAGGCCGGTGACGTGTTTGAAGTCGTCCACATTTCGCGTCACCAGCGGCAGGCCATGCACGATTTCCGGCGTCGGCTCGCTCGCCGCGCTGATCACGATATTGGAGTCGAGCAGCACCATTCAGTCCCTCCCCGGCAGCGGGCGGGCTTGGCGGATTTCCCGCTGCCAGGCCACCGGGTCCGCGATGTCCTTGAACGTGCCCAGCTCGCGCAAACGGCACAGCGCACGGTGGCCGTGACTTCGACTTTCCCGTGGCGCAACTCCGCCGGCAGGGGCAGGCGCAGCGTGCCATCGGCGTCGGCTTCGAGAATGGCGGTGTGATCGCCGCACCTCCCGAACTGTGAGACCCGTGCCCCGGATGATAGATCGCCTGCTCCATGAAGCGTGCGAACGGGATCGGTCCGCGCGCGTAGGTCGCGTTGCGAATGATGGAGATCAATGCTGCGTCGCCGCTTTGCAGAAATGAAACGTCCAACCCTCCTCCGCAACGCTACAGCGGGCAGGCTGTCCAACGTTTGGCGTCCAACGTTCAAGGATGAGGAAAACAGTTCCAGTTGTAGCCACGTCGCTGTGCGACGTGCCCGGGCGGCTCTCGTTTGTAGGTTTGCCCTTGTAGGTCACACGCACCCCGCAGGTCCCACAGGGACGTGGCTATAGGGCCGAATCGGAGGTGTTGCGTCTCTTGCACGCGGGCAGAGTGATCGCCAGCCCAGCGCGCGTTTCGCGTTTGGATTTTGCGAGGACTTGCACCTAAGTTGCGCGGGACCAGCAGTCCGTTTCGCCCGCACTTCTTCGCATGCCAGTTTTATATCCCAGACGCAGCCGCCAGGTGGAGCGCTATAATCCGCCTTGGTACACGCGGCCGCGTTATTATTTTCCGATCGCAGCCGTGCTGGTGGTGCTGATCGCGGGGGCGATTTACGGATTCATTCTGGCGGCGGATTTGAGCCGGAAGGCGGAGAGTTTTGATCTGGCGGAGCTGGATAAGATGGAATCCGCCAGCGTGATCGTGGATCGGAACGACAAGATCGTCGGTCAGATCTATGTGGAGAATCGCGAGACGGTTCCGTACGACCAGTTGCCGCGCGATCTGATCAACGCGGTCGTGGCGATGGAGGACACGAAATTTTATCAGCACAGCGGCTACGATTTTCTCGGGATCATTCGCGCGGCGCTGAAGAACCTGACCGCCGGAGGGGTGAAACAGGGCGCGAGCACGATCACGCAGCAGCTCGCGCGCAATACTTTCGCGCTGAAGGAGCGGACGTTGCGGCGGAAATTGCTCGAGCTTTTTTTGGCGCGCCGGATCGAGGATCGGCTCGGGAAACAGAAGATCATGGAGCTGTATCTGAACCGAATTTACTTCGGCGGCGGGCTCTATGGGGCGGAGGCGGCGTCGCGCGGGTATTTCGAGAAGCCGGCGAAGGAGATGACGCTGGCGGAAAGCGCAACGCTCGCCGGTTTGATCAAGAGCCCGAATCGGCTTTCGCCGTGGTCGGACAAGGAGGGCTCGCGTGACGCGCGGGATGTGGTGCTGGCGCGGATGCGGGATTTGGGATTCATCACGCCGACGCAGTGCAAGGGGGCGCAGGGGGAAGAGATCGTGATCGGCAGCCGCCAGAGCGCGCAGGGGCAGACTTACGCGCTGGAGTATATCCGGCAGCAGGTGATCGCGGCGGTGGGTTGGGACAAGGCGATGGTGGAAGGCTATCGAATTCACAGCACGCTGGATTCCGATTTGCAGAAAGCGGCGGAGGAATCGCTCCGGGCCAGCCTCGACCGGGCGGAGCAGACGCCGGACTACAAGCATGAACTCTACTCGACGTATGCGGAGAAGTTCAAAATCGCGAAGCACAAAGGGAAGATCGATCCGAAGGTGACGCCGGAATATTTGCAGGGTGCGGTGATTGCACTGGATAACAAAACGGGTGGCGTTCTCGCTCTGGTGGGCGGACGCGATTTCGAGCATAGCCAATACGATCGGGCGTTGCAGTCGAAACGTCCGGCGGGGACGGCGATGATGCCGTTTGTGTTTGCGGCGGCGTTCGAGAAGGGGCTCTACCCTGGGACGGTGGTGGAAGATTCCGCGCTCGACAATCGTGCGGTCATGATCGGTGGCACGACTGGCATTTTGGGCGAATGGGGACCGGAGCGCGCGGATAACCGCTACGAAGGACCCATCACCGCGCGTGAAGCGCTCGCGAAATCCAAGAACGGCGCCACCGTGCGGCTGGGGATGATGGCGGGCGTGGATTCGGTTTTGCAGTTGAGCAAGGCGGCCGGCATCGACTCGCCGTTGCGCCCATATCCGGCGACGTTCTTAGGCAGCAGCGAGGTGACACTGGCGGAGTTGGCCCTGGCTTACACGAGCTTCCCCAACGGCGGCTGGCATGCCGACGAGCCGTTTATTCTCGACCGGATCGAAGCGAAGGATGGCTCGATCGTGTGGAAATCGCCGCACCAGGAGAAGCGCGAGACCGCGATGAAACCGGAGACGGCTTTCGAGGTGCATTCGTGTTTGGTGGATGCGCTGAAGAGCGGGACGGGATCCGCGGCCCGCCAGTCGCTCGGCCTGCAGCAGATCCCTTCCGCCGCGGGGAAGACGGGCACGGCTTACGATTTCACCGAGGTTCTCTTTGCCGGCTACGACAGCGAGATCACGGTCGCGGTGCGGGCGGGGTTCGATAAGCCGGCGAAAATTTATCGCGGCGCGTTTGGGAAGGACATCGCGCTGCCGGTCTGGGTGGATGTGATGAATGCTTCGATCGCACGCCACCCGGCGAAGGAATTAGCGCCGCCGGATACGATAAAGACAGTCGAGATTTGCGCGAAGTCGGGCTTACTGGCGACGGATAAGTGTCCCGCGAATACGACCTACCGGGAGATCGCGACGAAGGAACAAATGCCGATCGATCCTTGCAACGTCCACGGCGACGCGCGGACGCGGATCGTGCGCGATCTGCCGGAGGCGGGTGTGCCGCGCGCGGCGCTCGCGGTGGATACCGATCAGGTGAAAGCAGTCACGGTAAAAGGCCCGACGTTGCTGGCGGAGAACGATCCGTATAACGCCGTCCACTCCACGGTGAAGCCGCCGAAACCGGAGAATCCCAAGGAGAATGAGGTGACGCCGGAAGTCCCCGTAGCAGCGCCGTCCGGCGCAATTCCGCCGGAGGATGATCCCACGATCTTGCGCGCGCAGCCGGTGCAGCCAGGAGAAACCGCGACTCCGGTGGAAGACGAGGAAGTCTTGCGAGCGGAGCCCGTCCTGCGTGCGCAACCGGTCGATCCGGAGGAGACAGAGAAGCAGGACATGTCGGCCCCGATTTTCGCCACGCCGCGCCCGGACGATCGGGATAACCGGCGATGACGTCGCAACGCAGCGACGGTTTTCGGTTGAATGTCCTCAACCCGGCGGGGAATGATCCGGAACAGGATTTCAGTGATGGTGGCGCAAGTTTCCAACTTGCGGATGCAAGGCGTGCAAGTTGGAAACTTGCACCACATGCGCCGGTAAATTTTCACGCTTACGCGGCGTGTACGGGCGGGACCTTCTTCCGCAATGTGAAACGAGCGGCCGCGCGGCGCGAACCGGTGCTGCTCCTGTTGCGGGGAGATTTTGCGGCTTCGGAACGCGCGCTCCGGGCGTTGAAGGAAGCAGGTGTTCCGGTGGTCGTATCTTTGAAGGAAACCGGGCTCCATCAGATCTCCGAGCAATTGGACGAAAGGAACCGGCTGACGCGTTTTTTGAAAATCGTGCGGGAGGCGGATGGATATATCGCGCCGACGCCGGAAGCGGCAGATTTTTGCCGAACGGTGCGGGGCGATGAGAAGTCCGTCGCATTTATTCCCACGCCTTATCCGCTGCACGATGAGCGTTGGAATTTTTCGCGTCCGATCGCGGAGCGGAAGGGCATCATGATCGGCACGCGGGAGTGGGATATTCCGACGCGTAATCACACCGCCGCGCTGATCGCAGCATACCGCTTGAGCGAGGCGACAGGCGAGCCGGTGACGACCTACAACTGCGATGGCCGGCGCGAAGAGAAGCTGGTGACGCGGCTCGATTTTCGGCCCGGCCAACTCACCGTCCACAATCGCACCGACACTTATGTCGATTATCTGCGCGTGATGGCGGCGCATAAAATCGTCTTCCAACTCGACACCAGTTTCGTGCCCGGGCAGGTCGCGGGCGATGCGCTGATTTGTCGACTGCCGTGCGTGGGTGGGAACGGAACGATCGAGCGGATCGCGTTTCCGGATTTGTGTGGTCAGGATCGATTGATCGGAAAGCTGCTGGAAATGTCGCTTACTTTGCTGCGGGACGATTCGCAATACCTGGCCGCGATCACCGCGGCGCAGACACGCGCGGGGGAGCATCTCTCATTTGTCGGCGCGGCGCGGGCGTTGCGGGAATTTTTTTCGGCGATAGCGATTTAGTTAGCTTCGACTACACCGGGGCTGGTCGTCACTGGAATGGAAAGGTCCTTCGGCCCGAGGGCGGGCCGGCTCCATTCCGCGCGCGAAACGTGCGCGCGTCCGTCCGTTTTTGCTCGCCCCGCGAGCTTTGGAGTGCGCGCGCGTCCTCGCGCCGCTTTCCTCACGCGCCACCGCCCACGAATCAAGATCGAGGTTCATTGGCATTCATGAGGAAGCTCATGCGTCGAGTTTGAGCGTGCGCGGTTTATCCGAAAGCGGCTCGATCGCGAGTCTTGGCTCCGGACATGCTCTCAGGATTTCGACAATTTCTTCCGCGGCTGAAGGCTGGCATAATCTTGGGCGGATACGATCACCGCGACGGGCTTGCCGTGTCGGGTAATGGTTTGCGCGCCGCGATCCTGAGCGCTCCGCACCAACTCGCTCAGGCGGCTCTTGGCTTCCTGTAGCTGCCAAATTCTTTCCACGACTAACGAAATTGTATTGGACTAATTCTGGTCGGTCGAGTCACGCCATCGCTTCGAAATAGCAGTCTTCGAGCTTCCGCACCTGCGTGCGTTGTTCGAATTTTGCGGCCACCGTTTCGGCACCGCGCAGTGCCATCGGGACTAACTGTTCCGGGTGGTCCGCCGCAAGGAAAAGAGCGAGGGCGAGCGCTGCTTCGTCGCGTTCGGCCACGAGCACGCCGCTGACGCCATTCTCGATCGCTTCGGGAATGCCGCCGTGCATGGTCGCGAATACGGGGAGCCCGCTGGCCATGGCTTCGAGCATCGAATTGGGCACGCCTTCCTGGTTGCCATCGAGACCGGTCTCGCTCGGATGGAGGAAGATGTGAGACTGGTAGAATTGTTCGCGCAATTGCGCCTGGGTGAGGAAGCCGGTGAAAGTGACGTGCGCGGCGATATTCAAATCATGCGCAATTCTTTCCAAAGCACTGCGTAACGGGCCGTCGCCTGCAATGGTGAGAACGGCTTCGGAATGGCGGGCCACGAATTGCGCGAAAGCGCGCAGGGTCGTTTCGAAGCCTTTCTTTTCGATTAGCCGACCGGCCTGCAATAAGCGCCAACGGCCATCGCGTGGTGGTCGGCGCGCTTGAAAGACGATTTCGTCGAGAGGAATGCCGGTTCGTTGGATGCGAATTTTCTCCGGAGGACAACCGAGATTCGCCAGGGCGCCGGCGAGAGAGCCCGACCGAACGAGGACCAGACGGACGGCTTCGAGCATTCGTTGCGTCGCGGCGCGGTAGGCCGGTTTTTCCAAATCGACCAAGACGTCGGCGCCGTGAAAGGAAACGATGCTCGGCTTATCCCACGCGCGAATGAGCGGCAACAGATGGACGGCGATATGCCCAAAGTAGATGTGCAGCAGGCGCGCATTTTTCGAGTCGAGATGGTGACGCAACGCGCTCACTTCGCCGCGGCCAATCTGCCAGGGCGCGTCGCGCAGTTGACGGGAAACAAAGCGTCGCCAGAAATGCGTGGCCGGCTTCGGAACGACCGTGACATCTTGGAACGGGAAGCGTCCCGCTTCTTCGCGTTTCTGCGCGATGACGAGGGGCCGAACGCGTGAAAGCGCGGTGATCTGCCGGTAGATGTGGAGCATCTCCGGCTTCAGAAAGGTCGCGCAATAAGAAGCGACGACCGGACGTTCGTCAGGCGCGTTCACGGACGAAAGCCCGTCCCGGTCTTACCAGCGAATCCCGAACAAAATAATCCCGGTGATGTGCGAGGGATTATCCTGATCGTAGGTCACGGTGTCGTTGGGATGACCGAAATAACGTTGCGGCGCCCGCGGGTTTAAGATCTGGATCGGATTGCCGCCCTTCACGGCGCGGGGAATGGCGCCGGCTTCTCCTCTCGTCACCGGCGGAGGCGGGCGGCGCTCCACGCGCTCGCGAGTCCTATCGGTCGTGGGAGCGGAGAAGGATTGCGCGTGCGCGGTGCCGACAGCGGCCAGGGCGAGGATGAAGGCAGCGAGGAAATGTTTTTTCATAAGCGGGTCAATCGAGCGAAGCGCACGCGCAAGTTCTTGCTGCCTGCTACGCTCCAGCGCAGGATTATGCGGCGATGGAGTATCTTGCAAAGGCGAAACGCGTTCTCGACATAGAAATTTTCGAGCTGCAACGCTTGCGCGACCGGTTGGGAGAGGACTTCGCGCGAGCGGTGACGCTGATCAAAGAGTGTGTGGAGGGGCGTGGCAAGGTGGTCGTGCTCGGTGTGGGAAAGTCGGGCCACATCGGGGCGAAAATCGCGGCCACCCTTACGAGTACTGGTTCGCCGGCGGTGACGCTCGATTCCTTGAACGCGTTGCACGGCGATCTGGGGATGGTGGCGGATGGGGATGTGATCCTGGCCTTGAGCGCGAGTGGCGAGACGGAAGAAATGCTGCGCATTCTGCCGGCGCTTGCACGATTTCAGGTGCGGATCATCGCGATGTGCGGCGATGCGAAATCGACGCTGGCGAAAAATTGCGACGTTCTTCTCGACGTGAATATCGAACAGGAGGCGTGTCCGTTGAACCTGGCGCCGACCTCGAGCACGACGGTCATGCTCGCGCTGGGCGATGCGCTGGCGATGGTGCTGCTCGAAGCGCGGGGATTCCAAAAGGAGGATTTTGCGCGCTTCCATCCCGGAGGAATGATCGGCCGCAGCATGCTTGTGCGCGTCCACCAGATCATGCGACCGCGGACCGCGCTCGCCTTGGTGACAGCGGATGCCGCGGTGCGCACGGTTTTGAAAGCGATGACGGACGTCCGCGCCGGCGCGGCGGTAGTGGCGGACGCCGAAGGGAAGCTGCTCGGAATTTTCACACACGGCGATTTCGCGCGCCACTTTCAAACCGACCCACGGGTGGGCGACCGATTGGTGGCGGATTTAATGACGCTGAACCCCGTGACGGTGCAGCAAGACAAACTCGCCGTGGAAGTTTTGAACCTGCTCGAGCGCCACCGCATCGACGATCTCGTAGTGGTGGACGAGCAGATGGTGCCGGTGGGGATCGTCGATTCGCAGGATCTGACGAAGCTGAAATTGCTATAGCCTCTCAATGTTGCGCTACCGGAACATCGAAGAAGTGATCGGAATGGCGCGAGCCCAGAAAATGAGCACGATCGAAATCGTCCGAGTTTTGAGCGGCTCCGTCCCACACCCAGAAGCGCTTCGGATCGCGAAAAAGCTGCGCCCGTTCTTGGAATCTCGCTGAAGGCTTTTATGGAGCTACGCAGAAATCGGTGATCGTTCGCTACATTACTTTCAAACGCTCAATCATGGCCGCGCTGTATCCCGCTTTGGCGAGCTTGTCGTAATCCACCTTACCCTCTGCGCGCAGCATTTTTTCTTTGATTGCGAGGAGCAATCGATCGGTCGCATCCGCCAAAATGTGCGCCTCGCTTTTTTGTTTCGCCTTGGGGGCAGTTGCGGGCATGAATCGATCCTAGCAGGGGGGAGTCTTTGGAGCAACCGCGTCCGCTTGCCGGGAGCGCAAGTCTGCCGACGAGCAGAAGTGCCGGTAGGGATCGTCGATTCGCAGGATATGACGAAGCTGAAACTGCTTTGATCCTAATCGAAATCTGCTCCGCAGTTCAGAGGGTTACCTTTACTCCTTTTTCGACCGATCACGGCGGACTCGGTATATGAAAGGCCCAATGAGTGTTCCCAACCCCGCAGCGAGAGAAATTAGTCCTTCGATTTTTTTGTCGTAAAAAAGAAGAGTTCCCGCCAGACCGATGATCAGAAGCGCAAGGACAAAACCGAAGATCTGGCCGCTTCCTGTAATCCATATCTGTGCGCCAGTTCTGCGCTTTTCGAGATCATGCCGATGATCTTGTTCTTTTTCAGCCATCGAGAAAATCCGCTCCGGAAACTGAGGCGAGATCTCGGCGTACGCCTTCAATTCCTCAGATGGCGGAAGAGGTCCTGAAAAAAACCTACTCTCGAATCGTTGCTCGATTGCGAATTGCTCTTGTCGCAATGCTATCTGCTCAGACCCTTCGGGCTGCTGCGACCTAAAACCCTTCCACTTCGGTCGCTTTGCCATGTGATTCGAATTTAGGAGATCCCCGCCAACTCCAATTGCTTCGGAGCTTCCCCAAGTGCGCGTGCTTCGTCCGTCGTTGGAGGGTGACGGTGCATCACGACACGGAAGTCATTTCCGATAACGCGGAAGTCGCCCCCGACGGCTTCAATTTCCGTCATCTCGGACGCTGGTGGAAGAGAATGCGAGATACCCATTACGGAGCCCATTCCAGTGAGGAACCAGCGAATACAGATACGAGCGTTTTTCATAGTTGCTTCTTTCTTGGCTTGCGAAGCAGAATCAATTCCAAATGTGAATGCCCGAAGCGCTTCGGTCAATAAGCGAAGCTGCGTGGACAAAATTGTTGGCCGACCGAACTGCAATTTTCGACCCCCTTCTCCTTCCTGTATCCCATAATTCTGTTCATTTCATCTCCTTCCCTTGAAAAAGGGCCAGTCTCGCCTATCCACTCTCTCTCATTTATGGCAGCCGCGAATGATCTCCGAAAAGGACAGGCAATTAAATACAACGGCAACGTCGCTATTGTGATCGACGTGCAGCACCGTACTCCGGGTAATCTGCGTGCGTTCGTGCAGGCGATCATTCGCTACATCAATACCGGCAAGAGCGCTGACGTGCGTTTCGGTTCCACCGATAAAGTCGAGTTGGTGGATGTGAATCGGACCGCGCTCGAGTTCTCCTACAAGGACAACAGCGGCTACCACTTCATGGACCCGGAGACGTACGAGACGATCACGCTGAACGACAATCTGCTTGGTGAGGCGAAGGATTATCTGGTCGAAAATTTGAAAGTGGAAGTGCTCTACACGGAAGGCCGTCCGGTGCAGGTGGAATTGCCGTCGTCGGTGCAATTGAAAGTCGTCGAAGCGCCGGAAGGTTTGCGCGGCGATACGGCGTCCAATGTGACCAAGCCCGCCCTTCTCGAGACGGGCAAAACGGTCAACGTGCCCCTCTTCATCAACGAAGGTGAACTGATCAAAATCGACACGCGCACTGGCACCTACATGGGGCGCGCCTAACCCCTCTCTGCCCGCTCGCGGGCTCGCTTGTGCCTCCTTCTAATCGCCGGCCCCGCAGACGTAGTTCGTCGACGCCACCGCGGCCTGCAGAGCGCCGGCGGGTCGCGGTCTCGCCTAACATCGTTCCGACGCGACGTTCGCGGCCGGATTACAACCCGTTCATGGTGTCGACGAAGCTGGTGAAATTTGTCGTCGCGCTCTTTCTCCTCCCGCTCTGCGCGGTCCTGACACAGGCGTTTTTCACCGTCTTCACCCGCGCGACGGTGACGCAGCAGCTTTGGGCGGGGGAGGAGTTTTGGTTTTTCTCGCTCGGCGTGGTGCTGTGGTTGATCGCGTTTTTTGGGCTGCCGCGTCCGCTGATGGTTTACGTCTTCGGGCACGAACTCACGCACGCGCTTTGGGTCTTGCTGATGGGAGGGCGGGTCAGTCAGTTCCGCGTCGGTCGCGATGGCGGTCACATCATGACCGATAAGAATAATTTCTGGATCGCGCTCGCGCCTTATTTTTTTCCGCTCTACAGCATTCTCGCGCTCGGGCTTTACGGCGCGCTCTCGTTCGTGACGCCGATGCAACCGTTCGGGCGTCTGCTTTACGCGGTGATCGGAGTGACGTGGGCGTTCCATTTCACGTTCACCTGCTGGATGATCCCGAAGAACCAGAGCGATCTGCGCGATCATGGCACTTTCTTCTCGCTCGTCGTGATTTACCTCATGAACCTGCTCGTGCTCAGCGTCCTGTTGGTGGTGGCGTCGCCGCAGATCACGTTTCTGGATTTCGGCACGGAGATCGGGGACAACATCGGTCGTTTCCTCGATGTCGTCGGACGCGTCTTCGACAGCTTCGCCCGGGGCGCTTGGTAGGAGCACGGCCGTCCCGGCTATGCGGACACGAATTCCATCTCCCGGCTGCGGGTGGAAGTTTGGAGCGACGGCGCTCTGTTGCCGTAAATCCCCTGTCCTCCGACGCGCGAACTAAGGCGCGGGTGAAGCCGAAGCCGCCGGCTTAGCAACACTCGCCGAGGGCGCAGGTGCAGGCGCGGTCTCAACCGGCGCGGCATTGGTGATGCCCACCGCCTGATCAGCTGGCGTCAACGGCTCAGCAGGAGCCATTTCGGCCTTACCCTCGCCGGGCGTAGGATTCGTCACCGTCCCAGGTGCTCCCACCGCACCCGTCGCCGCCGGACTCGCTGCCGGCACCGCGGGAGCAACCGCGGCCGCGGGTTCACCCTGCTCGAGCTGCTGCCGCAATCCACTCGTCTGCACCGTCTGCCGCGCATACAGCATCGAGAGAACAAAAGTGAGGGTAAAGAAAATGCCCGCGAGCCATCCCGTGATTCTGGTCAACACGTTGGTGGTCTGCGCGCCGAAGATGTTATCGGTCACACCGCCGCCGAACGCCGCGCCCAGGCCTTCGCTTTTCGGACGCTGCATCAGGATGATCAGGATCATGAGCAACGCCACGAGGACGAAGATCCCGAGTAAAATATTGATCAAAATCGACATGGGGACGGGCAATATGGCCAAAGGCGGCCGTTTGTAAACGGCGGCCTTTCCTCCTACTCATAATCCTACTCTTAATCTTAATCCTGATTTCGGCCGCTCTTGCCTCGATGAAATAGGATTAGGAGTAGGATTAAGATTAGGAGTAGGAGTTTCCGCATGAAAGTCGGTGGCCAACATTTTCGCACCATTTGGCTCAAACCAAACGACCCCCGCGTGGTCCAGCTTATCGATCAGACGGCGTTGCCTCATCGTTTCGTGGTGGAAGACGTGACCACGGTCGAGCAAATGGCAACGGCCATCCGCGACATGCATGTGCGCGGCGCCGGCTTGATCGGAGCCGCGGCTGGCTACGGAATGTATCTCGGCGCGCTCGCGGCCGCCGAATCCGCAGACTTCGATTGCGCGATGGCCGCTTTTGCGGCGCATTTGGCGGCGACCCGACCGACGGCCGTGAATCTGGCTTGGGCGATCGAGCGCCAGCAGCAACGCATCGCGGAAGGTGGCTCGGTGGCTAAAAAGGTAGCGCTCGCGCGTGCCACCGCGGAAGAGATCGCGAATGAGGATGCTGAATATTGCCGCCGCATCGGCTGGCACGGCTTCGAGCTGATCCAGCGAATCGCGAATAAGAAAGGAGGACAGCCCGTGAACGTGCTCACGCATTGCAACGCCGGCTGGCTGGCGTTTGTCGACTACGGCTCGGCCACCTCGCCGATTTATGCGGCGCACGATCGTGGGATTTCGATGCACGTGTGGGTGGACGAGACGCGTCCACGCAACCAAGGCTCGAAGTTAACCGCGTGGGAACTCGGCGAACACGGCGTGCCGCACACCGTCATCGCCGATAACGCCGGCGGCCATCTCATGCAGCGTGGCGAGGTGGACCTGGTGATCGTGGGAACGGATCGAACGACTTTTACTGGCGATGTCGCGAATAAGATCGGCACCTATCTGAAGGCGCTCGCGGCGAAGGATAACGGTGTGCCGTTCTACGTCGCGCTTCCGTCGTCGTCCTTCGATTGGAAGATGCGCGACGGGCTGGTGGAGATTCCGATCGAGGAGCGCGGCGCGGAAGAAGTGAAGCACGCCGATGGGTGGGTGGACGGTCGGCACGTGGAAGTGCGCGTCACGCCGGAGAAAAGCGGCGCCGCGAATTATGGTTTCGACGTCACGCCGCGACGACTCGTGAGCGGGCTCATCACCGAACGCGGAATCTGCGAAGCGAGCGAAGCGAGCATCCTCGCGCTCTTTCCGGAACACGCGCCGTGAGCGAAACCGGTGCAGTAAAGTTCATTTACGAACAAGGCTCGACGGCCCCGATTTCCTTTCGCGATCTCGATTCGCTAAATCGCTGCCGCCGCCAGTTGCTGCAGCTACGCCTCCTCGGCGTCGATGCGGCCGGCATCGGTTTTGGGAATATTAGTGTGCGCGATCCGGAAGGCGGGTTCATCATTACCGGCTCCAACACTGGCGCCCTGTCGGAACTTGGGCCGGAGCACTTGGCGCGCGTCACCGCCTTCGACTTCGACCGCAACTGGCTGCGCTGCGACGGAGCGGCCGTCGCGTCTTCAGAATCGCTCACCCACGCGGCCATTTACGAAGCGGACGAAAGCGTGTCGACCGTGATTCATTGCCACAGCGCAGCGATCTGGAAGGCGCAGTGCAATATCGCCCCGACAACTTCCGCGGACATTGCCTACGGCACGCCGGCAATGGCGCGCGAAGTTCAGCGCCTGTTCGCATCGTCCCCAGTAAAGGAGAGCCGGCTCTTCATCATGACCGGGCACGAAGACGGCGTCGTCTCATTTGGACGGAACTTGGAAGACGCCTTCGCGGTCCTGTTGCGCGCGTTACAGAGTCCGTCATCCTGAGCCGCGACGACGGTCGAAGGATCTCGCCGAGGGGATTGCGGGACCGAACCCCGTATGAGCGTAATCGTCAGCGCGGTGCGAGATCCCTCGACACGCTGCGCGGCTCGGGATGACCGTCAGTTCGCAACACGCCGCAGCGTTTTGTGCGCATTCCAAATCTCGTCCAAATCTTCCAGTGGCAAATCGCCGAGCTTCTTTCCCTGCTTCACCACTTCGTCCTCCACCGCATTGAAGCGCTCGACAAATTTATCCGTCGCCGCCTGCAGCAGCGTCTCCGCGTCGAGGTGCCGCTTCCGCGCCAGATTCACCACGCCGAAAAGCAGATCGCCGATCTCCTCCGCGATGTGTTCTCCGTCATCGGAAGCCAGCGCTTCTTTCGTTTCCGCCAATTCCTCATCCACCTTCCCGATCACGTCCGCTTCGTGGTCCCAATCGAAGTTCACGTGCGCCGCTTTCTTCTGGATTTTCTGCGCGCGCATCAGCGCTGGCAAAGCCGCGGCCACGCCGGTGAGATAGTGCCCTTTCTTTTCCTTCTTCTCTTCGCGTTTGACGTTGTCCCACAGCTTCACCACCGCGCCCGCGTCCTTCGCCTCATGCGATCCGAAGACATGCGGATGCCGCCGGATCAATTTCGCGGTGATATCTTCGACCACCTGCTCGATCGCAAACTCGCCGCGCTCACTCGCGATCTGCGCCTGCATCACGATGAGCAAAAGCACGTCGCCGAGTTCCTCGCGCAGGTTCGGGTCGTCGGAGCTGTGGATCGCATCGGCGACTTCGTACGCTTCTTCGAGCAGCTTTGGCACCAGCGACTCGTTAGTCTGCTCGCGATCCCATGGGCAACCGCCGGGGGCGCGAAGCTGTGCGACGATCTCGCAAAGCTGCACGAAGTGATCGGTGATCGGTGACTGGTGGATGGTGTCGCTGGGCATCGCTGAAGGACTATTCACGAACTCAAATCCGCCAAAGCGACCGGTGCGCGCCGAACTCGGAAATTTCACCCGTGGTTTTCTTACCCACGTAAATCGTGATCCCAATGACGAGCGCGAATGTTCCGGCAAAAATAAACGCCACCAGCCAGGATGGAATGTGTCCGATGCTGAGGCTGCGATAGAACGACCACACACTATCGATCGGCTCGCTCGCGTGCAGGAAAACCTTCGTCACCCACGCCACCATGATGAGGATGAAAATGAAAACGTAGTTCCGTTTCAAACGACGCCCGACGGCTTCCAGCTTGCTGATTTTGAAGCGCGGCAGAATCAAATCCTCGCAGACGAGTTTCTTCCATTCGCCCTGCAGCATCTGTCGATTCTCCAGCACCATCGGGACGAGAAAATGCGCTTCCAACATGCGGACGCGTGCGCGGAAAGCATCGTAAAAGCGATAGCGCCGCGCCTCCATCCAGAGCATCCCCCAGACGATCGCGAGGTTAAAAAAGAAGATGATGTGCGGCACATTGCGATTCGAAAACGCGATCGTGATAATGGCCGTGCTGCTGGTGATGGCCCAGTTGGTCGTGATGTCGAGCCGCTGCCGCCAGACCATGATGCGGCCGAGTTCGCCCCGGTAAAAATGCGACATCGCATTGACGTAGCCCGGGTCGTACATGCTCCGCTGGAGAGAGACCGTGCGTTCGGTCGTGCTTTCTGGCGGAGTGTTTTCAGTTGCCACAATGGAGTCGGTAACTGGATAACTGGCTTTGCCGAGATAATCCACCAATTCCTCCGGCGCTCGTATTTATGGCTGTCGTTCTCGCAGATCTTCTCGAAGAGAAACACGTGACGCTGGAACTGGCCGCGCGGACGCGGGCGGAAGCGCTGCGCGAGATCGTGACCACCATGACGGGCAGCGGCACCCTGCGAGAAATGGAAAAGTTTCTCGCCGAAGTGATCGCGCGAGAGGAAGTACACACCACCTACATGGGCAACGGCGTCGCCTTCCCGCATTCGCGCACAGAATTGGCGGAGGAGATCGTCCTCGGCATCGGACGTAGCTCGACCGGGATTCCATTCGGCGAAAATGGCGAACTGGCGCACCTGATTTTCGTCATCGGAGTGCCGAAACGAATGGTGACGGATTATCTCGTGTGCGTGGGAGCGTTGGCCCGCCTCACGAAAAATGAAAAATCGCGCCCCGCGCTCATGGCAGCGCAGACCGCGGCGGACCTGATCGAACTCTTGCGAGCGGGTTCGCTCGAACTGTAGCCGCCTCCCGCAGAGCCGGGAGAATATTGCGGTCGTCGTAATCAGACACCGCGCGCAGCCAGCGGGCCGCCCGCAAGGATTCGGGAAGGGGTCGAGTGCATTCAATTCCAGCCGTCAATCAACGACACCGGAGAGAAAGCACTTTCTTTTCCAAAAATGGTGGCGTGCAGAGGGAGCGTTACGTGCCGTCTGCTCCCGTTGCCACTCAATCGAACGCGATTTCCATGACACCACCAGATGCCCTTCAAGCCCGCGGAACTAGAGAAGGCTTTGCCCACTCTGGTGGTGCTATTGGTGAACGCGCCGTTGGCGGCGGATGATATGGTGGTGCAGCGTCTCGAAGCGCTCGTGGCAGCGATCGGCCAGCCGCAAAAGTGGCACCCGGTGCGTGTGCTCGGCACTTCGGAGGAGGCGCTTTCCGCCCTGCGCGCGCGACCTCAAGCAAAGGCGCTGAAGAGCCCGCAGGGTTGGAGCATCGAGAAGCTCGGCGGGTATGCCTTGCGGCCCGCTTCCGCGGCGATGCTGGCTTTGCCTAAAGCGCATCAACTCTTCGCTCGTGATCCGGCGTCTTCCGACGGCGGTGCCAATAGCGCGGGCCGGGCGCGTCTTTTCAAAGACGGCAACCGATCATCCGCTGATCGAAGCCATCGGCGCGACGCGCCACCTGCAAGAAGTGAACCGCATCCGCCAACACGGCCTCCCGCTCAGCGGCTATTTCCATTGGTCGCTCTTCGTTAACTACGAGTGGGGCACCTACACGCCGCGCTTCGGTCTTTATTCGATTCAATATGCAGACCGGTGCCGAACGCGTCGCGCAGGATCACATCGGCGATCGCCCGTCGGAAACCTACGCCCGCCTGATCGCAGAGTCGCGCCTCGCGGAACCAGCGGCCTTTCCGTAACAAAACCTCGGTCTCAATTAAATACTCGCACTGCCATAAGGGCGGGCCTATGAAATGGTGCCTCCACCCCCGCATCGCCGATGAACAAACGCGACACGTCAAAAGACAAGATAGATATTTTCAAAATCCTGCTGGCTCGATGCCCGCGGATCTGTCGCTTGATCCAGAGCATTGGCTGGCTCAATCGACTGGTGAACGCCGTGATCATTAATCACGCGATTGTGGAAATTCCTGGTCGACCGAATCCGCTTAGTTGCGGCTGGCCATACACCACTTGGGAAGGCCTAACGAATCGGCGGTGGAGCGGGCGCCATCTCCCACCGAAAGCGCCCGCTCGGAATCTTAAGAGTGCCAGCGAGGTCGCGCAGACGCTCTTCGGCCGGCCGGCCACGATGATCGAGTCGACGAAGTCGACCTTGCTCTTCCCTTACTTCGCGCAGTGGTTCACCGACGGGTTCTTAGCCGCGGATCAAGTGGATAGACGCTGCAATCATTCGAGGCACGAGATCGACTTGTCGCAGCTATACGGGTTCAATTACGAAACCACAGAGCTGATCCGCGAGAAGCAAGGTGGACGGTTAAAGAGTCAGGAGCTGAAAGGCGCAGAATTTCCTCCCTTCGCACTTGATCACCAGGGCGAGCTGAAAGGAGAATTTCGGAAAAAGCGGACGACCTTTCAAGACTTCGCCGACATCGGCGCGACCCCACTGAAGGTGATACAAGAACCAGGAGATTTCGGATCCAATCTGTCCGGCAATCCACTCGCTTTTCCGGACTATACCACCTACGCCGAGCGACCAGATCCTGCCCACCCCGATTACAGTCCGAAGTTGCCGTCCCACTTACTTTACAACGAACTGAGCCTAGGTGCTCCATTCGAAATGCCGGGTGAAACATCGGAGGCTTATGGAAAGAGGTCCCGATCCTGGTTCGCCCTAGCGAACGATCGCGGAAACTCTACTCCTGCATTCGTCCTGATGACCGTCCTGATGTTGCGCGAACACAACCGGATTGCTGGTTTGCTCGAACAGGAATACGGCGGAGAACATCGCTGGGATGATGAACGAATATTTCAAACGACCCGCAACATCATGATCGTGATACTTCTCAAAATTGTAGTGGAGGAGTACATCAACCATATCACTCCGTATCATTTTAAGCTCTCTTTCGATCCCCCGAGTTTGTTCCGGCCACGGAAATGGAAGTGGACAAATTGGATGGCGATCGAGTTCAACATCCTCTACCGCTGGCACAGCATGATCCCGGACGCGTTGACGCTGGGCAACCGCACGGTGCCTTCGCTGGCAACCCTCTGGAATCCGAGCATGATCATCGATGAGGGGCTGGCAGAGATGTTCAACCACACCTCGCAGCAGGCCGCTGGCCGCATCGGAGCGAAGAACACCTGGAAGTTCCTCGTTGATATGGCGGAGGTGCCGACGATCCAAATGGCGCGCGACGCAGAAATCACCACCTACAACGACTATCGTGAGCTCTGCCAGATGCCGCGCGTGACTGCGTTTGAGCAGATCACTGGCGATGAGTCAATCCTAAGCGCTCTTAAGAACCTTTACAGTCAACCGGATGAGATCGAATTCTATCCCGGTCTCATGGCTGAAGACCTGCGCGACGATTCGGCCTTAGCACCACTAGTTGGCACACTCGTCGGCATCGACGCGTTCTCTCAAGCTCTAACGAATCCATTATTGCATTCCCGCACATATTGCCCCGAGACATTCAGTCCGCTGGGATGGCGGATAATTCACGAGCCGCAAACGATCGAACGACTCGTTCGCCGTAATACCCCCGAATACGCCGGTGAATACCACATCAGCATGACTCGGAAAGGATGGCTTCACAGCTAGTGAAGAGCTCGTGTTGCCTTCGTCGAAACGAGAGCGACAAGCACAGTTGGTTTAGGTTGCGCCCGCTACGCATTCGGCTACGCCGCCTCCTTCTGGACGAAGAGATGATCGAGCCGCTCCTTGACGCGGTCTACCAGTCGCCCTGCGCGTTCGAGCGTCGGGCTCATATTGGATCGAATAGAGGCCGAAGCGCGGCGTGTATTTGCCCACTCGTAGTTGTCGAAGAGCGACCAGTGGAAATAGCCGATGAGCGAGAGGCCGTGTTGGCGGATGCTGTTCACTTCTTGCAGGTGCAGTTGCAAAAAGCGGCTGCGCGTCATGTGAAGGTGCGAGCGAAGCGGCTTGAGCTGCCCTCTCGCGAGGAGTTCCTGCGGAAAAAGCGCGGCTCCGAAGAACGAATGATGCGCGCAACGACTCTTCCTATTGCGGAGCTGAGCACGACGAACACGACCAATCCCAGGATGACGAAGAACGCGCCGTCAGAATTGGTTTTGGGCAAACGTGAGCCGCCCATCACAGCCAGGCCGATGACCAAAGCGGGACTTCACCTGTCGAGGTAAACCGAGGCTGTCCCTGTGCCCGATTTGCTGCCGATCAAGGGGATGAAATCCGTCCAACCGCGCACTGCGACGCGAGCCGACATCTGAACGCTGGCGCGCAGGATTTCGACCGTGGCGGGATACTCGATCGCGAGTTGCAGCGGCACGTTCAGGCTCAGTTCGTAGCCGCTGGCCGGCGCCTTGAAGGTCCAGATGGCGCGGTCCTCGCCGTTGTAGCCGGTGAGCACGGGCTGGTCGAAAGTCTGCTCGGTGGTTTTCTCCCCGCCGAGCGTGGCCTTGAGGCCGATGCCGGGGATTCCCACCTCGAAGGCCGGCTTTATTGACTCCGACACCTTGACCGGATGCACCATGGCACGATCCGGTCGCACGGTGAGCACCTTGGCGCCAGGCGTGAGATCCAAGCTCACGGTTAGCATCGCTTGCACGAAACGGCAGTCGGGATGGGCGTGGGACTGAAATTGTAGTTCCGTTTCGGCGCGCCAGCCGCCGGCAGAGTTCTTGCGCCGGCCAGCTTTATTCTTGAAAAGGGTCAGCCGGTTCTGCTTCGCGAGCAGACGGATTTCATCGCTGATGTCCAGAATTCTGCCCCGCTCGCGGCTGGCGTTGCTCAGCTCCTCCTCGTCGATTTCGAGCGGCTCGGAAACGATCTCCTCACCGTGATTTTCAGGCGGTTCATCCATGGAAGCGGATTATTTCCAGTCGCCGTGCAAAGTAAAGGCGGCCCAGTGCGGCAGGGTGGGAAACTCCCGGCGCGTGGCGATGACTGCGGCCCGGAAAGCGTCGGCCTTGGTCGCGGGCTGCGGACCGTGGAGCGCAGCATAAAAGTGCCGCATCATTGCCGCCGTGGCGTCGTCCGCCGCTTCCCATTGGCTGGCGAGCACGGACGATGCGCCGGCGTAGAGCAGCGCCGGGATGAGCCCCAGCATTTCATCGCCTTCACGACGCCGGCTGCGGGCGGTGCGGCAGCCGGAGAGGGTGAAAATGTCAGCATTCAATCGCGTCTGGAAAAAATCGCGGGTGGAAAAAACGTTGCCTCCGCCGAGTTGCAGACCGCTGTCCCAGCCGGACTCCGCCTCCGTGGCGTGCCCGGCGAAATGCACGGCCCACGCATCGGCGATGGCCTCGCGGAAAGCCTCGGGACCAATCCTGTCTGCCACTAGCGGCGAGCCGCCGAGGAGGCGGGCGACGTAGCTCGCTTCGTCCGCCGCGCGGGGCAGCGGGGGGAAACCCGCGCCCGGATTGGGACAGCCGACAACAGCGCTTTTTCCGCCGGGCTGTCGCTTTTGGCGATGCCAGCAGACCATAAGAATCGCGGCGCTCGGCGCGAAACAAACGGCGTTGCGTTCGGCCAGCGGCTGGCCCTCGAGATGCAAGGCGTGCAGCGGCACGGAATGCAGTGGGCCATGGGGAATGAGCATCACGATATCGTCCGGCCGCGTCCATTCGGCGAGCGGCGCGATCAGCGGCGCGAAACGCTGGCACCACGCGGCGTCACCGCCGGCCACCTTCAGCCACGCGGTGAGCGAAGAGCGACCGGCGCCGCCGAAGCATTGCTGCACGAATGACTCGACGCTGCGCGGCGTGGTGCTGACGGTGGCGGTTCGCGGAGCGGCCCAATCGCTCCGGCAGGCGATGAGACGGATGGGATCGACTTCGTTGCGCGGCCAGGCGAAGTGGACCGAGAACACCGCGCGTCCGGCAGTTTCCGGCAATGCCTGCTGCTCCTGGAGCGCGCCCTGCCAGCGCGGCCAGTCCATCGGCAATCCAAGCCGCAGCGCGCCGTAGCCGGCCGAGCCGGCCTGCCCGGCCATCGTCCTCCAAACCCGCTCGAGGCGCGCCGTCACTTGCTTCCAGCGTTTGCGCGCGGCATAGCTGTTCCGGTCGACGATGCCGCGCCGCTCCGCCTCGAGCGTGTGCTCCTCGTCGGCCAGCACGGGCGCAAGGTCCGGCGGCGGCGCAAACTCGCGGGCGGCCAGCGCGTCCAACATCCCGCGCGCTTTGCCTTTCTCCAGCCAGACAAGCGCCTCCGAGGGCCGCTGGAGGATGTTGAGATGAAACCGGAAAGCCTCTTCCAAGAACGGTTCCATCAGCGCTCCGATGTCATCGAGGCTGCTCTGCCGGGCAAACAACTCCTTTTCCTGCCGGCCGCGGCGGAGGAGTTCCATCAAATTCGCCGCCTCCGCCATGTGGCGTCCCGCCGTTTCATACAAAGCCTGGCGTGCATCCTCGGGAGCGGCACCGCCGGCTTCCCACGACGCCGCACCTGCCAGGCGCTCCATGCGGAATTGCTCCCCCAGCAGATCTTGCCGTCGAAAAAGCGCGGCAGCGTCGGCAAACTTTTCCAGCGCGGCGTTGAACGTTTCCAACGAATGACCGCGGCGTGCGATCTGGAGAAGCACGAGGCCCTGGTGCCCGAGCGTGAAGGCGAGATCGGCTGCACGCCCTGCTCTGCGAAAACAATTCTCCGCTTCCGTGAGGCTGCGGCCGCACTCCGCGAAATCGCCGGCCCGGAATGCCACGAGGCCGCGCCGTTGCGCGATGTTGCCGCGCAGAACGAGCGATTCCAGGTCGCGCCCATCTCCGGTCAAATCCCCCGCTCGCTGAAACAACGCCGCGACGGTCCTCCCATCGGAGAGCACGGCGTCCGCGCCGGCCTGTGAAAGCGATTCCGCCAAATTCGCATACCGCTGGGCCGCGGACTGATTCAACTCGCACGCCAGGTCGATGCGCGCCGCTTCCTCCCACAAACGAAACCGCTCGTCCGGTCTCGCCTGCATGCAGCCGAGTTGAAATAGCGCGTCGCCGAGCAGCGTGCATGGCTCCGCCGGACGCAACAATGCGACGGCCTCCGCCGCCGCGCGCTCCGCGTCCGCCCGCGCCCCGCGGCCATCCAGGGCCGCGCTTTTTATCAGCAGCAACGCCGCCGCCTGCCCCGGTTCGAGGTCGGTCTGGCACGCAGCGGTCGAGATTTCCACCGCCTCCGCAAAATCGCCGCGGGCCAGGGCCGCCTGGGCCAACTGGACACCGGAGGTCGCACCCGTCAGGTGACCCTCGATGCCCGGCGTCGCGCAGAGCTTTTCCTCCAATGCTTCCACTTCCTCACGATCGGCCCGGTGGTAATGCCACATGTGGAGATCGCGCCACGCGCCATCGGCCGCTCCGTGGTGCCCGGCCGCTTCCCAGATTTCTGCGGCCGCACGCAAATGGTCGGCGCCCGCCGCGATTCCGTAGCGCATCAGCTTGCGGCCTGCGGCGGCGCGCACTTCCGCTTCGCCCGCGGCCATCTTCGCGAGCTGGTATCGGTCCATCGCCTCATCGAACGGAGCCAACGCCTTTCGCAATGCCGCGTCGTCCGGCTCCGCGTCACCACTTATCCTCTCCTCAAAGCCCAACTCGGCCAGCGCGAGCGCCGCCCGCGCCACGCTGGGAAGATCGTCCTCCGCCCCAGCCTCGGCCCGGACGCGTTGCAGAATCGCACGGGCCACGGCGGGGTCGCGCGGGGGACCCTTTCCCGCTTGTTCCGCCGCCCGGAAGAGTTCGCCGCGCGCCTCCTCCGCGCAGCCGGCTGCCTGAAAGAGATGAGCCGCCTCTTCAAACCCGGCGACCACCGCGGGCATCTGCGTGAGGGGCCGTATGAAGAGGAAGATTTCCAGTGCGCGCAAGCGGGTCTCCCAGCGCTTCGCCGCCGCCTTCGAGAAGGCGTCCGTCTCCTTCGCGAGTGACTGCAACTCAGCCCTCACCGCCGCGCGCGCGCTCGCGCTAGGTTGAAACATCATCGCGGCAAACGCAGCCTGCGTCCTGAGAGCCGCGGCCTCGGGTCCGGAGCATCGCGCCGCCGCCGTTCGCCCAAACTCCGCGGCCTCGCCGAACCGCCCCATTTCCATCAGCGCTTGCACCCCCGCGATCGCTTCCCGCGCCTGCTCCACGTCGGCCGCCAGGACTTGCCGCGCCGCCTCGATCGCCTCGGTGAGATACCCCTTCCGGTACAATCGCCTACAGTGGTCTGCATTCATATAATCCCCGTGTTCACCTTAATTGTCTGGCCCTGTCTCAATCTATCGCGGCGACACCTGCGCACGCTTTTCCGCAAACTCCCTTGTCCCAGCTTCTTTGCCTCGTTGGAAGGCTTCTTCCTCGGAAATTCCTTGTTCAGCGGCGTAGTTGCGGATGCGCCTGGCGATCTTGACCAGGCTGCGGGTTTGACTCGAAGCCGGCATCCCGCGGGCATGAGCACGCTGCTCGCGTAGGTGCTGCCTTCCCCGATCACAACCGCGCTGGATTCGACATCAGCCGCAGCGGCGTTATTTCCCGCAATGGCAGCCCAAAGCCCCGCCTGCCCTGGTCAACCTGATAAAACCGAATTAAGTCGCCCCAAATACAAGAACAGCAGCTTCACCGAGTTCTGGAAACAAGAAGACGACCAGGAAGCGGCGCGCGGGAAGCGCAACGAGAAGCCGCGGCTGGCTCACTACGGGCGATACCGGTTCGGGCAAGACACGCTCCGGAATTACGCCGCTCCTCTTTCAAATTTTCCAAAACGAGCCGACATGGGGCGGCCTTTGCATCGACGACAAGGGCCTCTATTGGGAAACCCTCTCGGAAATGGCGCGCCACTTCGGCCGCGAAGACGATCTCATTCTGTTACAGGTTCGGCCCGACGATTGCTCGGCGTCGGCGTGGCAACCGCGACACACCTACAATCTCACCGCCGACCGCAGCATTCCCTACAACACCTTTGCGAAAGCGGTCGTGGCCACAACATCGATCCTCGGGCAGGCGGGCGACAAAGGATTCTTCAAGAACCAGGCGCAAATCCGCAATCGCCTCATCTTCAAAGCCGCCGGCGAAGAAGGAGTCGTGGAGAGCGCCGATTTCCTCGGGAAGAAGCGCGTAATCAAGAAGTCGTGGGGCTACAGCGGCGGGAGAATGTCGCGAAACTATTCCGAACAGGAAGAGCACAAGATCAAGCCGCACTCATTGCGCAATCTCGGCAAGCATACCGCAATCGTGATCCACTGTGAACGAGGGGACCGACGTAAACTCCTACCGCCGGTCAATCCCAACAGCGGCGTCTGCGACTGGTTTCGGTAGTCGTCGGTTGACGAAGGATTGATCCGGAGATTGAGGCGATCAGAGGCACGGGTTCGATAAGAATCTTCTCGCGAGAAGGGTGTATTTTAATGCTTTTTGACCGGATATAATCATTTTCGAAGAGAAATCTTCGAACTGGCCGTTCACGAAATTGCACGAAATTCTCAGAGAGTAATCATTTATTATAAATAATCCCTTCTTGTAATCGTTTTCGTACTGCTGTAAATGAATTTTCATCGATGAGCCTCCGCCCTGTCGGCTACGCATTCCTCCAAGAGCGCTATCAACTTCAAACGTTCCCGCACTTCGTATCCTCTCAAGTAATCGAAGCGGGCGGCAGACGATCGATCATTGAAGACGGCATCAGGCGCGAAGTGTATCCACGCGCTTACTGGCCCGGCGACAGCGAATTCGCTCAGCTCGAATTCGCCCTGAAATACGAAGGTTTGAATCTATCGCTGCTGCGCATTCTTCTTCCCCGTCTCAATGCCTCCGATCTGACCGGCTGGATCAAATCCAAGCCCACCGGGGCCTATGCCCGACGGATTTGGTTCCTTTTTGAGCAATTCAGCGGAGAGCGGCTCGATCTCGCCGACCTCAGCCAGGGCAATTATGTCGAGCTGGCCGATCCGAAGATCTACTACACCGGGCCGCGGCGGACGTATCGACGGCAGCGCATTCATTTCAATCTCCTCGGAGACCTGCGCTTTTGTGTGATCATTCGGCGCACTGATGTTCTCGCCGCGTGGGTGGCGAAGCAGCTTGATCAGCGAGTCCGGCAAGTGGTAGCTGAGATTCCTCCAGAAATTTTCCGACGCGCCTTGGATTACCTTTACAAAAAAGAGACGCGCTCCTCCTACGCCATCGAGCGCGAGACCCCGGATCAGGAGCGTGCAGCGCGGTTTGTCGAAATGTTACAACGCGCCGAAAAAGGCGATTTCCTTAACAAACCAGCCTTGGTGCAGCTCCAGCAGGCCATCGTCGATCCGAGATATCAGAACACTGGCTGGCGGGACGCGATCAACGAGCAGAATTTTGTCTCGGAAACCACGCCGCTTTATGAGGACTTGGTTCACTTTATTGCGCCGCGTCCACAGGAAATCGCCGATCTGATGGAAGGCTGGTTGGCGGCCTCTCGCCTCATGATGGAAGCTGATTGCCCGCCAGTGGTCGCAGCTGCCGCCGTCGCCTGGACGTTCGTCTTTCTCCATCCCTTCAGCGATGGCAACGGGCGCATCCATCGCTTTCTCATTCACCACATTCTGGCGCGTCGCGGCTTTGCACCCGAGGGCGTCATTTTTCCTGTTTCTGCCGCGATGCTGGACGATCCCCGGGCATACGAGGCAAGCCTCGAGGCCTTCTCGAAGCCATTGCTGTCACTGATCAAATGGTCGTTCGACGAAGATCAGGAGATGCAGGTGGAACAGGATACCTCCGATCTTTACCGCTCCATCGATTGCACGGCCATGGCGGAGGCACTGTTCAATTTCGTCGAGCGAACGATCGAGCGTGATCTGCCTGCGGAACTTCAGTTCCTTCTCCGCTACGACGAGGCGCGCCGGCGGATGCGAGCGGTCGTCGAATTGCCCGATCCCGTGGCCGCACGCTTCATCCGCTTCTGTCAGCAAAACGGCTGGAAGCTAGCAGCGGCCAAGCGGCGCAAAGGCGGTTTGGAAAAGTTGACCGATGATGAAATTGCCGCGCTGGAAAGCGCAGTGCGCGAGGTCTTCGCAGAGGGGACCGTGTGACGCGATCCAGCGAAAAGCTTCCGTCAACTTTCGCGGCGGCCTAGCTTCGATAGTTTCCAATGTAAGACGCTCCCGCCCGGGAGCATCACTGCCCGGATATTATCCCACGCTTGGGCTCGTCGTGTATGCTCAAGCGCAATGGAAAGGTCGCAGTTCGCGACGATCAACTCAGTCTCTTTGATTTTGGAAACGCGAATGGCCGGAGAAATTTATCTGCGCAATATGGATTGATGGCCGAGCGCCATTGGCGATTTTATATCTCTCGCATTCGGCGCGGCTAGCTAGGATTCCGTTGCCGGGTGCGGCGAAATGGCGAAATTAGGGGCACTCGCTGACGATTAATGCGCTGCGAGTATGAATGTCCGGCCGCAAAACTTCGGAGCCTCTACTCGGTGATTTTCGCACCGACAGGCGGATGCTCTTGCTTGTCGCCCTCGCGGTGCCGGTGGGAGTGATCAGCGCGCTGGTGGCGAAGGCGTTGCTCTGGCTCATCGCGGAAATTACCAACCTGGTTTTCTTCCAGCGCTTTTCTCCGGTTCTTGGCTCGCTCCAACATCATCATCTTGGGGCGTGGGTGATTCTCGCACCGGTTGCGGGTGCGCTCATCATTGGTTTGATGGCGCGTTACGGCTCGGAGAAAATTCGCGGTCACGGTATCCCTGAAGCACTCGAAGCGATTCTGCTCGGCGGCAGTTTGATTCAGCCGAAGGTGGCGTTGCTCAAGCCGATCTCGTCGGCGATCTCGATCGGCACCGGGGGGCCGTTCGGCGCGGAAGGTCCAATTATCATGACGGGCGGAGCCTTCGGTTCGATTCTCGCGCAGTTGTTTCATCTGACTTCGGCGGAACGCAAGACGTTGCTGGTGGCGGGCGCGGCTGGCGGCATGTCGGCGGTTTTCGCTTCGCCCATCGCCGCCACTTTGCTCGCAGTCGAGCTGCTGCTTTTTGAATGGCGGCCGCGCAGTTTCATTCCGGTGACGGTCGCGTCAGTGGTCGCATGGCTCTTGCGCATTCCACTTATCGGCGAGGGACCAATCTTTCCCATTGCCGGTCACGCGCCGTTAGGCTTTGGCGCAATCTTGGTCGCGTGTGGGATTGGAATTGTCGTCGGCTTCGGCTCCGGGTTTCTGACCTGGCTGGTTTATTTGTGCGAGGACGCCTTTTTGAAGGTGCCGATTCACTGGATGTGGTGGCCGGCGATCGGCGCGGTCTTCGTCGGCATCGGCGGCTGGATCGATCCGCGTGTGCTCGGCGTCGGTTATGAATTGATTCATGGGATGCTGCGCGGCGAAATTCTTGGCGCTGCTTTGCTTGGGTTAATGATCGGCAAGGCTCTGGTCTGGTCGATCGCCCTGGGGTCAGGGACTTCAGGCGGCGTGCTGGCGCCGTTGCTCATCATCGGCGGCGCACTCGGCGCCGGGATCGGGCAGTTCATCCCCGTTAGTGATGTGGGTCTGTGGGCTATGGTCGGGATGGCAGCAATCATGGGCGGGACGATGCGGTCGCCGCTTACCGGCATGTTTTTCCTGCTCGAATTGACGCACGACATCAATGCCCTGCCCGCGTTGCTCTGCGGGTCGGTGGCCGGGTTAGCAGTCACCGTGCTACTGATGAAGCGCTCCATCCTGACCGAAAAACTGGCGCGGCGCGGACAGCACATCGCGCGCGAATACAGCGTGGATGTGCTCGAGATGATGCGGGTGAGCGATGTGATGGAAGTGGACGTGCCGCTCATCCCGGGAAGCACGCCTCTGCCGCGGTACGCGGCCCGGATCGCGAGTGGCGATCCGCTTGTCTGCACCCACCAAGGCACGTTGCTGGCGAACGAAAACGGTGAGCTGGCCGGCATCATCACGCGAGGTGATGTGGCGCGTGCGTTCGATCGTTCCAATGACGAGACGCTGACCGTTCTGGACGCGGGCTCGACAAATCTCCGTCTGGCTTATCCCGACGAGACTTTGCATGACGTCGTCGCGCGCATGTTAAGACACGACATCGGCCGGTTGCCCGTGGTGGAGCGAACGAACGAGAAAAAGGTTGTCGGCTATCTCGGTCGCTCCGCCATTCTCGCCGCGCGCGAGCGCTATCATCGGGAGGAAGAACTACGCGCCCGCGGTTTCGGTCACGGCGATGATTAGGTCACCCCAAAAGTCTAAGAGCTTTCCGTGGTTTTGCCGGAAGCGAGAAGGACCCGGCTGGGTGCATGAAGGCGAAGATTTAGCCGGCAACGCTCGGCCAATGAATTCGCGCGAGACGTGCAGGATCCGTTAGGACGCCCATGCGCCGGGCAAAAGTGTCGGCGATGCATACGGCGCGACCTTTTGCTTCTTCGCTTTTTGACCCGGAGAAGTTTTCGTCAACCGCTTCCACAAAAAGCGTCAGCCACCGCTCGAAATGCGTTTGATCCACCGGAAGCACCGCGTGCTTCGGGAATGGCGCACCTTGATAAGTAGCAGCGCCGAAGAGGAGCGACTCCCAGAAGCGGTACATCGTCGGCAGGTGCGCGGCCCAATCGACCTTCGCGGTCTCGTTGAAGATCGGCCCGAGCAGCTCATCACGATTCACTTTACCGTAGAAGGCATCGACGAGGGTCCGCACGTCGTCCGGGGTGCAGATGTCTTTTAGGGCAGATGAGAGGTTCACCGAGCACAGTCGGGCAGAGAGCGCAAAAGAGCAAACCAGCAATTAGTGATGGATTATCTTGACTAATTACTTTGCACGGGCAAACTCTCCGAAACCAACGGTGCTCGGTTGGAGCGCAAAAGCGATTCGTCCAGCATCAACAATCCAAAAAGAAAAAACCTAATATGATGAAACTAATCGCTATTATCGCCACGTCGGCCGCTCTCGCAGCGTTCGGCACTGCTTACGCTCAGACCAGCGCCGCTGGATCACCGCCCAATGATGCGCAGATCGCCATGATCGCGGTCGTGGCCGACACCGTCGACATCGACGCCGGCAAACTCGCCGCGGAAAAAGCGAGCAGCAAGGAAGTGAAGGAATTTGCCGAAACGATGGTGCGTGATCACACGGCGGTGAATGCCAAAGCGACCGCGCTGGCAAAAAAACTCGGGGTCACCCCGGAAGAAAGCGCCACCAGCAAAGGCCTCAAAGCTGACGGCGATAAAATGCTGGCCAAGTTGAAGAAGATGAGCGGCGCGGAGTTCGACAAGGCGTATGTCGATAACGAAGTGAGTTATCACGAGGCCGTCATCGGCGTGATCGAGAAGACACTCATCCCGAATACGAAAAACGCTGAGCTGAAGAGTCTGCTCCAAAGCGCCGGACCGATCTTCACGTCCCATCTGGAGCATGCGAAGCATCTCCAGAAGTCGCTCAACAAATAAGGCGAGACCACCGGGGACGCCTTAACCCGCATTCGGAGTTCGTTCCCTGGGCGGACTCCGGGTGTGCGGGTCTTCTCTCAATGAGCCAGCCCACCTTGAAGCGCAATCGCCAGGGGGTCGATTACGGCGAAGAGCCGGATGTGCAAAATCTGCACGCCGCTATCGGGCGCGAGAAACGCGACCGGCGCGTTACGATCAAGCCCTTCCCTCTCTGGGTGCTGGTTGCTTTTGGAATAGCCTTCTTCTTTGCAGGATTTTGGTTGGCGCATTACGGCGCCCAATTTACTGCCACGAGTGTGGATAGTGGCAACCCGCCGCCATCCCAGTCGGCTCTGCCAGCCGTGCAAACGGGCGCTGCTTCTGCGAGCGTCGTCCAGAGCACGGTCCCAAACGCCAACGCGTCGGTGGTTGTGCATGTAGTCATGAAGAATATGAAGTTCGATCCGGCGACAGTCGAAGTGAAAAGCGGTGACACCGTCGAGTGGACGAACGAAGACATCACTCCCCATACCGCCACCTCCACCAAGTTCGATTCCGCTTCGATAGACCCAGACAAATCGTGGCGGCATACTTTCACTGAAGCCGGTGACTTTCCTTATACCTGCACGTTCCATCCAGACATGAAAGGCGCCGTAATCGTCAAGTAAGGTTTGTTTCACACCCGCGCGCTTTGGTATTAATCGAACGACTTAACAAAGGCGTACCATGAACACGTTGCTCGAAGAGTTAACCGGCGGGATTCCAGATTGGACTCAGTTTCAACGCGTGGTCATCCGGCTGGTCGCTGCCATCGTGGCGGGCGCAATCATCGGGCTCCAGCGTCAGCGAGCTGGTAAATCCGCCGGCTTGCGGACACATATGCTGGTCGCATTGGGGAGCGCGCTTTTCGTTCTCGAGGGCGAGCGGGCCATGATGTCGATGAGCGATTTGTCGCGCGTGATCCAGGGCCTCGCGACTGGCATTGGTTTTATCGGGGCCGGCGCCATTTTGAAAGAGAGTGCGGAACGCAAGATCGAGGGATTAACAACGGCGTCGGGCATCTGGATGACGGCCGCGGCCGGCGCCGCCGCAGGGCTGGGCCGGGTTGGACTCGCGCTTCTAAGCGTCGTTCTAGCTTGGGTGATTCTCGCGTTCGTCGGCGCCATCGAACCACACATCGCGAAGGCCAGGGCGAGGCGTCGCCATGATCGCGATTAGATTAAGATCGACTGCGTGCCGTGCTTGAGCGGAGCTTCGCGAACTCGCGTTCCGAGAAGGCGAAGAAAGACTTATTTCAATCCAACGTCTGCACTCCGCCGCCATTGACAAACAATACTTGTCCGCTCACCCATTTCGAAATCGGCGCGGCGAAATAGAGTACGGCGCCGGCGATGTCTTCGGCTTCTCCCAGGCGTCCGAGCGGGGTGTGGGCCAGCATTTTTTTCTCTCTTTCCGGTGTCAGCACCGAAGCCAGCGCATCGGTCCGCACCGCGCCGGGCCCGACTGCGTTGACGCGGATTTCCGGTCCGTAATCGAAAGCCAAATTCGATGTCATGTGATTGACGGCCGCTTTCGACGAGGCGTACGCGCTAATCGCGGGGCTATTATTGATCGAACTCATCGAGGACATATTGACGATCGAGCCGTAGCCAGCTTTTTTCATGTGCGGCGCGCAGAGTTGCGAGAGGCGCCACATGCTAAAAACGTTGAGCTGAAAAACGTGTGCGAACTGCTGGACGGTGATCTGGTCCGGGCTTTCACGACCCGCTCCGCCGCCGCCGACGTTGTTCACCAGAATGTGCAGCGCGCCGAATTTCTCGAGCGACTGGTCGACCAGACTCGTTAGGTCGTCGTCTTCGAGAACGTTGCAGGAGACGGCCAGCCCTTGCCCGCCCTGGCCGGTGATTTCATCGACGGCTGCCTGCGCGTCCTCGGTCTTTAAATCGGCGACCACGACGTTGGCGCCGAATTTAGCCAGCATCAGGCAACACGCTTTGCCGATGCCGTTGCCGCCGCCGCTGACGATCGCGGTCTTGTTTTGTAAGTCGAAAAGATCGGGCAGATTCATGTTTGGTACTCCTATTTTTCCATCAGATACGCAGCGACGGCCGCGCGCGTCGAGTGATTTGGTGCACGGCTTCCGCGAAAATCGCTGCCGTGCGGCCGAGCAGCAAAAGAGGCGTTCGGCTTCTGGACGCGCCGCGAAATATTCAATAGTTAGGAATGATCCCGGTTTCTTCGCAAAGATACGTAAAGTCGGGCCTTGAGCCGCCCAGCGTCGGAGTCGGGCCTCGGCGCTGACTCGCAGGAGAGAATGTAAGAAGAAGCCCTTACCCGAATCGCACTAAGTTAAGGCGGTTTTGGGCCATCAAACCGCGCGCCCCTATTTCTGGGGAGCGCGCGCCTCCAGGCGTGCTGGTTGAGGCATTCTGCCGAAACAGGCTCTTCTTTGACGCTGGCTCCGTCTCGCTGCCATGCCGCTAAGGAAAGTTCGTGATCGCAGGAATGCGATCACCAGCACGCTGCAAGCGTGCGCTCCCCAGACCGGGCCGTCCCGCACGTCCTCCCCCGAATCAATCCCAAACCGGCCTTAACTTAGCGCCATTCAGCCCTGACCCCAAACTCAAAGCGGCAGGCCGCTCATTGCTTGCGCGGCGAAGTGTCGATAGTCGGCTCTGCCCCCTTTTTTCTCCTTTTTCTTTGAGACGCGACCCCGCTCCCCCCCCGTGCGCGGACCCGCTCCTCCCGTGTCCGCTCCTTTGTGGTTCTGCTCGGCCCAAAGCGGAGCCTAACGAGGTTGTTTCTCGGAACGAGAGGCCAAGGCGCCGCCCGACGCGGTCTTCACGATTCCGACGTCGGAACTGTTGATGCTTCCGTTAGCCGTCACATCCGAGCGGAAATTACTCGCGCTCAAAACCGCGCCAGCATTCGCTTTCACCTGTCCGACATCGGAGGAGTTAACCGTCCCGTTCCCGGTCGTGTCGCCTAACCATACGCTCATCTGGACGCCAACATCGTTTGTGTTCGTGCCATTGTTCACGCCAGACAAGGTGATCGCAATCGTCTGGGCATCGGTGACGGCAGTAAGATTTACGGTCACCTCCGTTCCATCTAGACTAAGGACCGGCGGACCCGCGATGCTGCCTGATTTGCCTGGCTCGGGAGTGACCGACGCACCGCTCAAGGTGACAGCGGTCGGAAACGAAAACACGACCTGGCAGTCACTATTCGCTCCCCCACCGCGGCACTCGACTCCCGCATCGCCCGCGAGAGGCAAGTTGATGTCGAAAGTGCCGGCGGTTCCGTGCGTTTTTCGGGAGACTACGGTCGTGAGATGGTGGTGTTCCGCAGGATCTTTCTGCGCGGGCGTGAGCAGGTTAACCCAGCCCTCTACTTCCGGCGAAAGGGCTCCCGTTCCAAAAAGGGCCACGGTAGGCTGAATCCACCCATCGTGGGTCATCGGGAGAGGTTTTACTCCCTGCCCCCCGGTCCCATCAGTCGCGCCAGCGCCGCTACTGCCATTCGCGAGCGGTATCGTCCCAACGGCCGCCGCGTCTGCTCCATTGCCGTCTCCGTTCGGATCGGGATCGATGATCGTGAGCACGTTCGCATGCTGGTTGGTGACGTAGGCGTAGTAACCGCCACCGCGCTTGACGCCCCAGTTTACCCCATGCGTCCCTGCAGGAGTCGGGACGAACGCGACCACCGTGTCTGTGGTCGTGTCGATGATCGCAACATGATCCGCTGAACCGGTCGGTGGGCGGTTGACGTTCGTGAGCGAAAACACTGCGGTGGCGGACCACTTTTCGTCGGGACTCACCGGCGTTTGGATCGGCCCCTGAAGCGTGTGAAAGATATTGAGGCCCGTTTGCCCGTCGGGAGCGAGCGTGACCGGAATGTTTTTCGTGATGGTCTTCGTGTCCACATTGATAACGGTGACCATGCCGCTCGCCAGATTAGCCACGTAGGCTTTGGGAACTCCGTTAACGTGGCACTCCCCGACCGCGATCGGCATCAAGAGAGGCGCGGTCAGTGGGTCGTTCGGGTCCTGGTGGAATTCCTTCAGAACCGCACCGCTCGCCGTGTCCATGATGCTGATCGAGCCGGCTGGACCGATCCCTTTGAAGACATTCGGGACAATCGTGCGATCTCCTCTGCCGCAGGTGAGCCAATGGCCGTGAGGGTGGTTCCTGCCGTTACCTGTCGGCTCGCTGTCGATGATCTGTAGACCGGCGGGACCGTCCTGAACCTTCAGGATATTTTTGTCCGCGCTCAGCGGAACGGTCAGGACACCTTTCTCCGGCCCCGGGGTCGGGATCGTGACGATGTGCGTGGGCGCCTCGCCCACGGTGATGCTGTTCAAAATGGTTCCGCTCGGCCGGTCGATCTTATTGATCCAGAGGCCAAACCAATTGGCGTTATAGATGGAATTGAGCGCGAAATTGGCCCACATGTTGTGCGGGTTATTCCACATCCCGTCTGAGCCCAGGCCATTGATCTCCCGCTCGACGGTGAACGTGGCCGCGTCGAGGACGGTGATCGTTCCAGGTTTGACGATACCGGTTTTGTCCCGCTGATTCGCCACGCGTTCGAATTGCGTGTCAATCCAGACCTCGCCGACGCCGGGGATGGCAGGATTCACTCGGGCCGACGAATCCAGAATATCCCACTTGGCACGTTTGTCGGCATCGGTCGGAGCGATCGTGGTGATGACCGAGAGAACCGTGGTCGCGGGGAGCGAACTAACGCCGAGATGTCCGATGAAAGGCAGCATCGCCGCCGTCACGTCAGGGATATTGCCCGCGGCGTTCTTCACTCCCACCACCGCGGTCATATACGGATGGACTTTGCAGTGAAAGAGGTAGACGCCCGGCAGATCGAAGGTCACCGAAAACGTTCCCTTCGACGCCTGATCCTGGTCCATGACAACGCCAGATCCGACCGGCTTCACGAGCAGCGTAACCGTGTGGCGCGTGCTCGTGCAGCAGTTGTTGATCTTGAAATCGACTCTCTCTCCTGCCCTGACAGCTGTGAACGGCGTGCCTGTGATGTCGCTTCTGAACCAGTTGCCTGGCTCGTCCGTGAGATTCATCGTATCGACGGCGCCGTCAGCGTGCGCGGTCCGCGGGGCCGCCACGCACAGGGTTAAGATCGCGAGCAAGCTCGCGCAGATAGACAAGGTTGAATGGATGGGTTTCATGATAGTTAATCTTTCCGAAGCGCGAGGCTGATTCAGAGCTCTCTGCATACCCATGGGTCATACGGAATCGCACTCAGCTCAACGCAGGAAAGGTAACGCGGTTGTTACCCTAGCGTGGAAACGGAACTTGGGAGTTTCCACCTCTAACCGAGGGGGCCACGGGCGCGCCCGAAGCCGCGGTCCGCGCCGTCTGCGAGCCGCCGCACCAGTTCAACGCCATCGATACGCGTTCCCCCCTGAAAGTGGACTTCTCGGCCGGCGTGATCGCCGTTCAGGCTGAGGCGCTCGACAAAGTTTACCTCCAACGCTGGGCTTCCGAGCTTTCCGTCACCGTCGAGTTGGAGCGTCTATTGAGAGGCGAAATCAAACCAAAGCCACGTAAAATCGCGCCTTGAGCCGACCCAATGTCGAAAGTGGGGACTCGACACCCGCTCCATCCGCGCGCGAACTCGCAGAAGAGAATGTAAGAAAAAAGGACTGACCAGAGGACTGACCACCAGCTTGTCCCCCATCTCATCTGCGTCGCAGCGGCTCCGGGCGAGATTAAGCAACCTTGCTTCGGACAAAGTTTTCAAGCTTGGCGATGTCTGCCGCGAACTTTCGGATTCCTTCCGCGGTCTTTTCCGTCGCCATCGCGTCTTCGTTAAGGAGATAGCGGAACTTCTTCTCGTCCAATTCCAGGCGCTGAACCTGCGCGGCTTTTGCGTTTTCAGCGGTGAGCTTTTTCCCGACGACATCATGCGACTCGGAAAGTTCTTTCATCAGATCAGGGCTGATCGTGAGGAGATCGCAGCCCGCCAGCTCCAGAATTTGCCCGACGTTGCGGAAGCTGGCCCCCATCACTTCCGTTTCGTAACCAAAGTGTTTGTAATAGGCGAAGATTTCCCGCACCGACTGCACGCCGGGATCTTCCGCACCCACGTAATCGCGCTTGTTCGCGGCCTTGAACCAGTCGTAGATGCGCCCGACGAACGGCGAAATGAGTTGGACCTTCGCTTCGGCTGCACGGACCGCTTGCGGCAGCGAGAAGAGCAGGGTCATGTTGCATTTGATCCCTTCCTGCTGCAGTTGCTCCGCGGCCATAATTCCTTCCCAGGTAGAGGCGATCTTGATCAGCACGCGCTCGCGCTCAATGCCCTCGTCTTTGTAAAGTGCGATTAAGCGCCGCGCCTTTTTGATCGAACCTTCGACATCAAATGAAAAGCGAACGTCGGTCTCAGTCGAGACTCGGCCCGGTACAATCTCCAACATTGCCGCGCCGAAGCGGATCAGGAGTCGATCGATGATATCCTCGGTCTGCGCTGCACCGCTCAGTCCCGACTTGCGGCGGTTGACTAATATTTCGTCGAGGAAGTGCTTGTAATCTTCCTTCTGCGACGCCGCGTAAACCAGACTTG
>JBBSPM010000008.1:0-95468 GCA_038258815.1 Chthoniobacterales bacterium | reverse complement strand
CCCGGCGCGAGTCATCCACTCCCGAATGTGAACGAACCCGCAACTTGAGGAACCGGATGCGTTAATCGCGCTCGTCCGGTTCTGTGGGGGGCGTCGTCCGACTTTCGGGCCGGACGGCCCTATCCCGGACCCGCGTTGGCGCCGAATGAGGACCCCCTCAGCCGGAACGATGCCGTCGGAAAGACGTAGCGCGGATTCGTCGTAGGGGCGACGAGGCGACGCCGCTACGAAAGTGGCCACTTCGTGCGCCCCAAAACCGCATCGTTACGGCTCAGGTGGTGTGGCGATCCGTCGCCGGGCTGGAACCTGTTCACGTTTGGAGATGCACCCCCGAGCCGGGTGCCAATCGTTCGACGAATTGCGCGGCACCACGACATGGGAAAGGCCGAGCCACTTTCCGAAACGAAGGTCTATGTTAAGATGCCGGCATGAAAATTCGAGTCCTGGCCGCGGCACTTCTCCTGACTCTTACCAGCGCCGGCCACGGAGCCGATCCCGAACCGCAGGACATTGAAGGGGTGCTGGCCGGCTTGGATGGAAGCGGCCTGAAGCGGCAACTGCAGGAGCGCCAGCAGAAAATCGAGCAGCTTTCGGAGGAAGAGAAGACCGCGTTAAATGAGGCGCGCAAAAAGGCATTGGAAGATCCGGCAGTAAAAGCTGCCTTGGCCGCTCGCAACGAAGCCGCGCAGGAACTGGCCGCAACGCTGCAGGCAAAAATGCTCAAAACCGATCCCATATTGGCCTCGGTTTTTGAAAAGATGGCAACCGCGCCCGCGCAGCGTTGAGGTGATTTTCCGGATCGGCCCACGGGAGTGCCGGCGGATCGAGGCCGCGCCCGAAACGGGAGTTGGTCGGTCGGGAACTGCGGAAAATCGTGCGGCCGATCCTGCCCAAATCGACCCGACATTCGCGATAGAATTGCAGTTGGGATCGGGTCGACGTTTCCGATCTGATTTGTTCTTTAAATTAGGGCCGGCGCCTCGTTCAAAAAAAAGTATATTTTTTTCTTCCCCGGTGGCGACGCAATTGCTACTTTCCCCCCGAGCGTAGGAAAATTCACCACACTAGAAAAAAATATGGATTCGAAACTGATCACGGCGGGAAAAGAAACTCAGCGCCTTTCAGGGTTGCAACGCAAACTGGAACGTCACTTCATAACCTGTTCCGCCGCGCTCGGGACCGCAGCTGCACTCGCACCCAGCGATGCACAAGCGACGATTCAATATTTCAACCCGGCGGACATCCAAATTACGCTGAATACCACTGCCGGTATTTATTTTAATCTCCAAAACGGAATGATCGGGACCAATGCGGGAGCGGTTCTCGGCTGGGATATCAACATTTTCAACCAGAGCCCGGGCTATTTGTCTACCTATGGACCGGCTACTACCGGTATGGTCGGCTACACGAACGGAGCCTTCGCTTACTCTGATCGCCTTGCCAACGGCACCGCGATCGGGCCGGCCTCGCAACTGGTGGGTTTCGGTGGCGTCACCACGATGTCTTATGGCAACACCTACGGACCGTGGGCCGGAACGACCAGCGGATTTCTCGGCCTTCAGTTCCAACTTGCCGACGGCACGTTGGTCTTTGGCTGGATTCAACTGGATGTCGTTGATGGCGGCGATGCGCGCGTCCTGGACTGGGCCTTTGAGGACAGCGGAGCCGCGATCGCGGCTGGCGCGATTCCCGAGCCGAGTTCGCTGGCGTTGAGCTTCCTCGCGGCGGGTGCCGTGGGCTTGGCGTATTGGCGGAAGCGGAAAGGCGTCAAAGCCGAGGCGGCCTAAACCCTTTAGGGCGGTTCTGGAAACCGTCGTTGTTTTTGAGCGCGCGGTCCACTGGTTGGGCCGCGCGCATTTTTTGGGTATCGTAGCTCGGTGCAGGGTGGCTTCGAGCCGGCCGCTGCCATTCCTCTTCTCACTACGATGTCTTCATCTCCCGGCGCGATTCTGCAGCACGAACGCCTGGCTAAAAGGGTGCTTTTGATCGGCTGGGACTCGGCCGATTGGCAATTAATCAGCCCGCTTCTCGACGCTGGGAAAATGCCGACCCTCGAGCGCTTTGTCAGCAAAGGCGTGATGGGGAACCTGGCCTCACTCAAACCCATTCTCTCGCCGATTCTCTGGAACTCGATCGCGACCGGAAAACGTCCGCACAAACACGGCATTTATGGCTTCACCGAGCCGAAAAGCGACGGGAGCGGTATTCAACCCGTCACCAGCACCTCGCGCCGCTGCAAAGCGCTTTGGAATATTCTCTCCCAAAACGGCCTTCGCACCCAGGTCTTCGGCTGGTTTGCCAGCCACCCTGCCGAACCGCTACCGGAAGGGGTTTGCGTGACCGACTTTTTCCCGCGCGTCTCCGGTCCGGTCGGTCATCCCTCCGCGCTGGTGCCCGATTCCGTCCATCCGGAACGGCTCCGGGACGTGCTCGGCTCGCTGCGCGTTAATCCACATGAAATCGAGGGTGATCACCTCAGCCCGTTTCTGCGCCGCCCCGCAGAAATTGACCAGACCACACCGCAGCATCAGCATCTCCTCTTTTATCTTCAACGAGTCCTCGCGCAATGTTCCAGCATTCACGCCGCGGCGACATGGTCGTTGGAAAACGAGCCGTGGGATTTCGCGGCCATCTACTACGAAGGTCTCGATCTTTTTTGCCACGGCTTCATGCAATTCCATCCGCCTCGGATGGAGGGAACCAACGAGGCCGACTTCGAGTTCTACCAGGACGTGGTGACAAATGTTTATCGTTTCCACGACCTCATGCTCGCGACTCTGCTCAAGCTGGCGGGCGAGGACACAACCGTCATCATCCTGAGTGATCACGGCTTTTATAGCGATCATCTCCGGCCACCGATTATTCCCGACGCCCCGCCTAACCCCGCGGCCTGGCATCGGCCGCATGGGATGATCGCGTTGCGCGGCCCCGGGCTCCTCGAGGATGAAAGGATTTACGGCAGCACCCTGCTCGATGTCGCGCCCACGGTTTTGGCGTTGTTCGGTCTACCGACCGGCGCCGATATGGACGGCCGGGTCCTGGCCCAGATTTTTAAGGACCCGCCAAAGGTCGCCGAAATTCCGTCATGGGATTCAGTGGACGGGCCTCATCCTGCGGGAATCCATCCGCCGGATAAGCAAATCGATCCGGTCGCGGCCCAGGAAGCAATTCAGCAATTGGTCGAATTGGGTTACGTCGACGCCCCTGGTCCCGATGTCCAAAAGACAATCGCAGAGACTGTTTTCGAACAACAGATGAACCTGGCCACCTCCTATATCGACACCGGCCTGCCGGCCGCGGCCGTCTCGATTTTAGAGAAGCTTTCTGAAAAAGGTGAAACCAAGACCCGCACCACGATTCTTCTCATCCAGGCCTATCTCTCCACCGGGCAAATGACGGAAGCGCGGCGCGCGATCGATGGCCTGCTCGCGGATCGGTCCAAGCTGGAGCCGGATGTGGCGGCTCGGGCCGATCTTTTTCTCGGCGTGGTCTTGGCGGCGGAGGGTCGCGATGATGAGTCGCTCGAGTTGCTTCGCCGGGCCGAGGCGGTCGAGCCTCGTCTGCCGGGCCTGCACAACCAGATTGGGAGCATTTATCTGCGGAAGCGCCTTTGGAGTGACGCCGAGCGCGTCTTTCGGCGCGCGCTCGAGATCGATGGCGATTATGCGCCCGCCTGCAACGGGCTTTCGGTCAGTCTCCTCCGGCAGGATCGGCTCGTGGAAGCAGCGGAATACGCGTTGCGCGCGGTTGGACTACAACATTTCTTTGCCTCGGCGCACTTCCAGCTCGGAGCGGTTCTGGCGCGCCTGAATTGGCCCGAACGCGCAGCACAAGCGTTCGAGATGGGATTGCAAATTCGCCCGGGCGTTCGGGTCGCGCATCGCTACCTCGGGCGGATCTACGGCCGTCTCGGCCAGGCCGAAAAGGCTCGGATGCATCGCGCGGTTGCCGCGGTGCCGCGCAAAAAAGTGGAACCAAAGGCGGATCAGCGGGCATAAGATCTGGTTCCCCAGCGTGGAGCACCTCCAGATTCATTGCGCGCAATGCACGCCGGTGCAGAGCGCGCGCCCGGGTTCCTAGTCGAAAATCACTTCTTACGATGCCGGCGTCTGGATCGAATCTTCGACCACGCTCCTCAGTGTGAATGGAGGCAATTCCGAAAAATGCCTATACGACGGTGAGGCCGGCATGCACGCGACCGGGCATGAGATCGATGCGAACCAGGCTCAGGAGCTGATGCAACAGTTTGCCGCTCTCGGTTACATCGAAAATCCCGGGGCGAGCAAGGCGGAACAAGAGGAGTCCGCCGACATCGAGGGAAAATACAACCTCGCGCAAACCTACCTGTGGAAGAACGAACCGGATCACGCCCGTCCTCTCCTGGAGGAGATCGTGCGCCGCCGGCCATGGGAGGACCGGTTCTTAATGCTATTGGCCACCTGTTATTTTCGGGCCGGCTACCTGCGGCAGACCGGGCGTTTACTTGAGTTCATCGCGGACGCTCCCGGATCGCGCGACGTGTCCACGGAGCTTTTGCGGGCCAAGCTCAAATTTGCGCGCGGGGACTGGAGGGGAGGTCTCAAAGGATTACTCCCAGTGGAAGCGCTTAATCCGGCGCTGGCCGGCGTTTACACCCAAATCGGCGAGGCCTACTCGCATCTCTATCAACTGGACAATGCGGAGCAGGCTTACCGCAAAGCTCCGTTGACGACTTCCACCTCCAGGATCGTGCCGGCATTCAAGCCAAGCGATCGCGAACCGCCTTCGGAATTGTGATCTGTCCCTTTTCGGAAACGATCGAATTCATACTTCCATGCTTGGCATTCCCGCAAAATTTGTCTCATCGTGAGACGAATGGCGCCACCAACGCGTGAGACGCCGAGCCACTTTCCGAACCGAAGGTCTATGTTAGCATGTCGGTATGAAATTCCGAGCCCTTGCCGCCGCCGCGCTTCTCCTGACTCTCGCCAGCGTCGGACATGGCGCCGATCCTGAGACCCAGGATGTCGAGGTGGTGCTGGCTGGCGTGGATGGGAGCGATTTGAATAAGCAACTCCTGGAACGCCGGGAAAAAATCAATCATCTCTCGGATCAGGAAAAACTCCTCTTTAGTGCCGCCAGCAAAAAGGCGATGGACGATCCCGATGTGAAAACGGCTCTGGCGGCTCGAAATAAAGCGGCGCAAGAATTCCAAATCACCCTGCAAGAGAGCATGCTCAAATCCTATCCCACGCTCGCGCTGATTTTTGAGAAGATGCGCAGCGGTGCCGGGGGGCGGCCTTAGCATCGATCCCGGAAGTATCTCGGAGCCGGTGTAAGGGTGGTGGTTTCGGTTTTTGCAGGCTTCGTGCGCATTGACTGAAATCGCGATCCAATGTGCCGTGTTTCGTCCCGACGAACGCAAATCCGCGCGATTACCGTAGGCCAAATTGGCGCTCGTCCTCGAACGCTGGAGAAATCGGCACCCGGTGGCACCGCCAGTGGCTGGTAAAATTTTTAAAGTTTTTGCTTGTCAGCAAATTCTCGGTTCGATAACTCTGACCGCATGAAACATCAAAGTTTGGCGAAACAAGCACGTCGTGGGCTGGTGGGAGCGCTGGCGATTGCCGGGGGAACTTCTGCTTACGGGGACATAATCATGTCCACCACGCCGGCCGACCTTATGAACACCGCCGGCGGGGCCAATACAATGACCAACTGGGACGTGAATCTGGATGGCATCATGGATTTCACTTTCCAGAATCGTTACCCAAACAGCGCCACTCAGGTTGTCTGGCAGTTGAATTTTAACCCGTTAGCGGCGGGCAGCGGTGTGGTCGGATATGCGGGTCCGTTCATTCCTTACGCGAACGCTCTGACCGCTGGGACTATGATCGGGGCGGGAAGTGCCTTTCAAACCGGCGCGCAAGTGACCCTGGGTTCCAACTACGGGGGGACCTTCTACGGCGGATTCGCCGCCGCTGTGCCGCCGGGCACGAATGCTTACGCGGGCTTCCGATTTAACGCTGCCGATGGGGTGCACTACGGCTGGATTTTCTTGAATGTGAACGCGGGCATTATCGATTTCACTGGTGCCGCTTATGAGAGCACTCCGGGCATGGCGATCGCGGCAGGCGCCATTCCAGAACCGGGCTCGATGGCCCTTCTGGCACTCGGCGCAGCCGGAGTTTTGGGCGCGGTGGTCAAGCGCCGTCGTTCCTAGGCGCGGTTGCTTTCGTTCAATCGCTGTTTCTAATTTGAGCCCCCGCTTCTGCTGAAGCCGGGGGCTCTTTTTTTTATGCCTTCAATCTTGCCCAAACGTGTTCTGCTTATTGGCTGGGACGCAGCCGATTGGCCCTTGCTGCACCCATTGCTTGAGGCAGGGAAGATGCCTAATCTTCTTCGGTTGATCGAGAGCGGAAGCAGTGGGCAGATCGCCACCCTGCGACCGATCCTCTCGCCCATGCTATGGAATTCCATTGCCACCGGAAAACGAGGCGACAAACACGGCATCCTCGGATTCGTCGAACCCACCACTGACGGCAAAGGGGTGCGCCCGGTGAGCAGCCATTCGCGGAAAGTGAAGGCGCTCTGGAATCTGCTCAGCCAGCAGGATCGCCGCAGCGTGGTGGTAAATTGGTTTGCCTCGCATCCGGCGGAACCAATCGCCGGCGCAATCGTTTCCAACCGCTATGCGGAAGCCGCTCTCCAGAGTGCGCCGGCCGACGAAAGCGCGTTCCATCCGCCAGATCTGGCAGAGGTAATGGAGAAGCTGCGCGTCCAGGCATCGACGTTGACGCCAGCGCAGATGCTGCCCTTCTTCCTCGAGAAATTACCGGATGACGACGACCCGCGCCTCCAGGCGTTGGCTCGTGTCTTTGCGCAATGCGCTTCCGTCCACCACGCCGCGACTTATCTCGCAGAAGCGGAGGAATGGGATTTCCTCGCGGTTTATTACGACATGATTGATCACGTCGGCCATGGTTTTGCGCAGTTTGAGGCTCCGCAAATGAGCCACGTGTCCGACGAGGATTTCAAAATTTACCGGCACGTGATGGAGAGTACCTATCGTTATCACGATCTCATGCTGGGCCGCTGGTTGGAATTGGCCGGTGAGGATTGCACCATCATTCTTCTTTCCGACCACGGTTTCTACCACGGCGAGGCGCGGCCTCTGGCGGACCGCGGGTATCTCTCCGGCGAACGCTTGCCGGGCGTATCCCGCAATCCCCTGGCTTGGCATCGGCCCAATGGAATTTTTATCGTCCGAGGTCCTGGCATCAAAAAAGACAACCTCGTCCACGGTGTGTCTCTGCTCGATATCGCCCCGACGATTCTTGCCTTGATGGGGCTCCCGGTGCCGAGGGATATGGACGGCTCCGTCTTGACGCAGATTACGCGGCGCCCTTTGCAGGCGACCTATGTCGAATCACTGGAGGCGCCACATCCGCGCGATGGCGTTCTGCGGGATGCGCCAGTCGAAGAGCGGGATCCTTGGGCCGCGCAAGCGGCGCTCCAGCAGCTCGCTGAGCTCGGCTATATCGATGCGCCCGATGGCGATGGCGCCAAGCTTGTCACAAAATGCATAGAAGAGCGGGAAAGTCACCTGGCTCAAGTTTATTTTTCGACTGCCCGATCCGAAGAAGCGCTTGCCCTCCTCTCTCTTCTGGCCGCGAAACACGCGTCCGATCCCAGTTATGCCTGCCGTCAGGTGATGTGTTTGCTCGCGCTTGAGCGAGTCGACGAAGCGGCTGAAATCATCAGCCGGGTCGCGAAAGAGGCCCCCCACTATGCGCTGGGGCAGTTGCTGTTTGCCCAAGTTCAACTCGTCAAAGGTAACGCTGAGGACGCGAATGCTGTCCTTTCCCGGGTCAGAGAAGCCGAAGCGGATATGCCCATTGTACACTTACAGGTGGCGATCGCGGCGCTGCGTCAGGGCCGCTTGGAGGACGCGGTCGAGACCTGTCGGCGCATCATTGAGATCGATCCTGACAACGCCGACGCGCATGACATTATGGGAGTGGGGTTGCGGCGTTTAGGCGCGTACGAAGACGCGGTTTACGAACACATGCGGGCCGCGTCGCTCCAGCACGATCGGGCGCAAACCCATGTCAATCTGGGACTGAGCCTTCTGCGCACGCGACAATTCAACTGGGCCATTCGAGCCTTTCACGTTGCTTCCGAACTGGCGCCGCAGGAGCCGTATCCACACCGTTGTCTGGCTCGAATTTATCGGCGCATCCTACCCGATCGCGAAAAGGCAGTGCATCATTTGCTGCGAGCGCGAGAGCTGCGTCGCAAGCTGGGCAAGGCCATCCCAGCTTTCCGTGAGGGCGTCTGATTATGGCTCAAAACTGCTCCCGCGATCGAATTTTCGCAAAGATGAATGGCCTGCCAGGACGTTAAATCTTCTCCAATGTCTGATGTCGTCACCGTCGTCAGCGGTCTACCGCGTTCGGGCACATCGCTCATGATGCAGATTCTGGCGGCTGGCGGAATTCCTCCGCTGACCGACGGCCTTCGTGCCGCCGATGAAAGCAATCCTCGGGCTATTTCGAATTCGACCCCGTGAAACGTCTGCGGACGGATCGTTTCTGGATTGAGCAAGCGCGTGGCCACGCGATCAAGGTCATTCCCGCGTCCGGTTTCTCGGTTTTGTATGTCTCGCTGGGCCGTAAAAGAATTTTAAAAAAAGATTGACGATCTCGGGCCGAACTAATTAGATCGACGGCCATGAAGACGTTCACTCCCCAGCGCAATCGTACTGTGTCCAAGAAATTGGAAAAATCTCTCATTCGTTACGCCCTGGCCACGGCCAGCATCGCCGCCATCGGCATCCCTACGACGAGCAGTGCCGTCGGCGGCCGTTTCGGCGGGCTGAGTTTGGCAGGCAGTCCAGACGATTTTTCGGGGCCTTATGACCCCGCCAATTGGACGTTCTCGAATACTGGCGGATCCAATGGCAGCGTCAATACCTCAGGGGCGCCTGCTTCCATTACTCTAACGGGAGGCTCTGCCGGGGGTGGTGCCGGTGCTGGGACGACCAATTTCACGATCGCGGCGGTGGCCTCCGGCATGGTGAGCTTCAATTGGACTTACTCCAGCACGGACTCAGGGAGCTACGACTTCGGCAATTTCCTTCTTAACGGTGCGCCCACCCTTCTCGCCACCAACGCGACCGCGGGCTCGGGTGTTTTCAGCGTGGCTGTGAATGCCGGCGATGTCTTTGGTTTCCAAGTGGTAACCACGGATAACATCGCCGGTCCCGGCGTCCTGGCGATTTCGAACTTCAACGCTCCGGTTCCGGAGGGCAGCACGCTCGGCCTGCTCGCTTTGGGATCCGTGGGTGTGCTCACCCTGATGCGGCGGCGCCGGCTACGCCCTTCGGCCTGACCCCAGCTTCCGTTCTGAGCGCCATTTAGCTCTTCATCGAACGAGCCGGAGACCTTGAGCCTCCGGCTCGTTTGCTTTTCTCGACGACTCTTGCCCCATGCTGCCTGATTCATTGCCCAGGTCAAACCGTCTCGCGGAAAGGGTCCTTCTCCTCGGCTGGGATGCGGCGGATTGGAAGATCATCCAGCCCCTGCTCGACGCGGGGTTAATGCCGAACCTGGAACGGATGATCTCCGCCGGCGTGATGGGAAAGCTGCTCTCTTTGCAGCCAATGTATTCTCCCATGCTTTGGAATTCGATCGCGACCGGCAAGCGCGCCGACAAACACGGGGTGCATGGCTTCATCGAGCCGGACCCTCTGGGAGGCGTGCGGCCGGTCACGAGCACGAGCCGCCGCTGCAAAGCGCTCTGGAACATCCTCACCCAGGCCGGCCTGCACGCCCATGTGCTGGGATGGTTTGCCAGCCACCCGGCGGAACCGATCAACGGCATCTGCGTGACGAACCAGTTCGGTTCGGCCCGGGGGATCGCGCCCGGCGCGCCCTGGCCTTTGCCGCCCGAGACGGTGCATCCTCCGCGCCTGACCGAAACTTTCATGGAGTTGCGCGTGCATCCTTCATCCCTGGCGGTGGAGGATTTCCTGCCCTTCATTCCCGAGGCGCGATCGATCGATCAAACGAAAGATTCCCGTCTCGGGATTGCGGCCCACATGTTGAGCGAATGCGCCAGCATGCACGCGGCCGCGACCTGGGTGATGGAGAATGAGCCTTGGGACTTCATCGCCATTTGCGACACCTCGATCGATCATATTTGTCATCAGTTCATGCACTATCATCCCCCGAGGATGGCGCACATCCCGGAGGCCGATTTCGAACTCTACAAAAAAGTGGTCGATGGCATTTATTGTTTTCACGACATGCTCCTGGGCCGGCTGCTCGAATTAGCCGGCGAGGACACGACCGTCATCCTCTGCTCCGATCACGGTTATTACAGCGATAACCTGCGTCCGTTGCTCACCCCCGCGGAGGCCGCCGGGCCTGCGGTGTGGCATCGCCCCTATGGGATTCTGGCCATGAAAGGGCCCGGGATTCGGGCCGATGAATGGATCTTCGGGCCGCCCACGCTGCTCGACATTACCCCCACCGTCCTGAGCATTCTCGGCTTGCCCATCGGGGCGGATATGGACGGCAAGCCGCTGATGGAAGCGTTTGAAAAGCGCTTCGAGGTGGCGCTGATCCCAAGTTGGGAAGCGATCGAAGGGGAAGCCGGCATGCATCCTCCGGATCGGCAGAACGATCCGGCCGCGAACCGCGCGCTCCTGCAGCAAATGATAGCGCTCGGCTACATTGAGAAACCGGAAGCGGACGCGGAGAAGGCAGCGGAGAAAGCGCAACGCGAAGGACGATACAACGTCGCCCAGTCGCTCCTCGACGCGCAGCGGGCGGGCGAGGCGCTGCCAATCCTGGAAAGCTTACATGCTGAGGAACCGAACCGCATGTTTCTTTCGCTCACGCTGGCGAACTGTTACATCGCACTCGGGCGCATTGCGGATTGCCGCCGCATTGTCGATAAACTCGCGCAGGATAAGAACGCCGGCACGGCTGCGATAGGGCAGGCGCAGGCCCGCTTTGTCCCCCAGATCGATCTGCTCCTGGGCATGCTCTGCTTCGCCGAGGGGAAAACCGACGAGGCGCTCGTCCACCTCAAGAATGTGGAAGCGCTCGGGCAGGATATTCGTTTCCTGCAACAGCAGCTCGGCCGCGCCTATTTGAAATTACGTGCTTGGCAGGAGGCCGAAACCGCTTTTCAACGCGAGCTGGAGGTCGATGAGGACAATCCCTCGAGCCATCACGGGCTGGCCGTCGCGCTTTTGCATCAACATCGCAATGAGGAGGCCGCGGAACATTGCCTCCGTGCCATTGGCCTGGCCCAAAACATGCCCCTGGCGCACTATCATCTGGGTCTCGCCTTATTCCGGCTCGGTCAGGAGGAGCGAGCGATCCTGGCCCTCGAAAACAGCCTGCGGATGAAAAAGGATCTTCTCAATGCGCACCGTCTGCTCGCGCTCCTCTACAAGGAACGGGATCCAGAGAAGGCGCAGGCGCATTCGGAAATGTCGAAAACCGCCCACCACCCCAAGAAGGCTCCTTACGTCATATGAGCCTGAGCCCTCGGCCTGGCCGGATGGATTCCCTTCGCGCGTTCTGGTGGTATTGTCAGTTGATGAAATACCGGATGACTCTCCTGAGCGGCGGCTTGTCCATGCTGTTTTGCCTCTCTGCTCTGGGCCAGAGCGAATCGTCGAGCGGGGAGGTCGTTCTGGACGGGAGCGAATTGAATCGCCAGCTTCAGGATCGACGGGAAAAGATCAGTCAGCTCGCGCCGGAGGAGCGGGCGGCTCTCGAGACGGCCCGGGCTAGCGCGTTGCGCGATCCGGCGGTCCGGGAGGCGCGCAAGAAACGGGACGAAGCGTTGCGGGACTATGAGCTGGTTTTGATCAAGAGTATGGTGAAGGGCGATCCCACGGTGCGGCCAATTCTCGAAAAATCGAAAGGCTAAAACTCGGGCGGTAGGGTTGCGTCGGTATTGCTCGCCCTTCCTTGAGTTCGGCCGGGCTGAAAAATTATGAAGACCCGCGATTACATCACGATCGTGAGCGGCCTGCCGCGTTCCGGCACGTCGCTCATGATGCAAATGCTGGAGGCGGGCGGAATTCCGCCGCTCACGGATGGCGCGCGGCCGGCCGACGAAAGCAATCCGCGCGGATACTTCGAGTTCGATCCGGTGAAGCGGTTGCGGAGCGACCACTCCTGGCTCGAACAAGCGCGCGGTCACGCGGTCAAAATCATCCATTTGCTGCTGCGCGAGCTGCCGACGGACCGCCGCCTGCGCTATCGGGCGATTTTTATGCGCCGCCCGCTGGAGGAAGTGCTGGCCAGCCAGCGGGTCATGCTGGAACGCCAGGGCAAACCCACGGTGGATGATGCGCTTCTCGCGAAAGCTTACCCCGCGCAAGTCCAGCAAGCCGAGCAATGGCTCGCCGCGCAGCCTAACTTTTCCGTTCTTTATCTGGAGCACCACGCGCTGTTTGAAAGTCCGCAGCCGACGATTGCCAAGGTCAACGAATTTCTTGGTGGAGAACTGGATGCCGGTGCCATGCTGGGCGTGATCGAGCCCGCGCTCTATCGGCAGCGGGCGCCCGATGACAAGTAGGGGCGCGCTCCAGGGCGCCCCCGTCTTTTCGCCGTCAACGCGGTGGCCTGGAGCGCGTCGCTCCTTGCCTCCCGCGCTCGACTCGCACCCCGCGGAGAGATACCTTGATGCGTGCGCGCGCTTAATCACGGGCGGGTCCCGCCAGTAAATATCGGCGAGGTCCTGCGGAACGCAGCGGTGTTTAATTTTTCGCGTCACCGCGACCGACAAAGCTTTATGAACACCGCGAACATCCCCGAAGAGGCGGAAGAATTTTTTGACCTGCTCGAAGAACGCCGGGTCGCTTACCTCCTGGTCGGCGCGGTGGCCTTGCTGGCGCACGTCCCCGGCCGCAACACCGAGGATATTGATCTGGTCATTTCTCTCTCCGAGCAAGAGCGGCTCGCGCCGCAGGTGGCGGTTCTGGACCGGGATGGCTTTTTCGCCCGGGCGCGATTTCGGACGCTGCAAGTTGATTTCCTGGACGCGGAGAATTCCTTGTTCTCCGAGGTGGCGGAAAAATACTCCGCCATCCGCCACTTCGATTTTCTTTCGGCGCGGCGCGCGATTCCTTGCGCCACGCCGGCGGGGCTCATGCTGCTTAAACTTTATGCGTTGCCGTCGCTCTATCGGCAGGGACAGATTCAGCGCGCGAAACTCTACGAGGGCGACATCGGAGCCCTTTTGGCCGCTTTTCCCGAGATGGACCTCGAAGCACTCACCGTGTGTCTTCTGCGCCACGGAATGCTGGAGAGCGACGCGATCGAATTGCGCCGCGTGGTGGCAGAGCAACGCCCGCGCCCGGATCGTTTCGCGAGCTGACGGAAGAATTTTTACCGCGGATTGCGCAGATGACGCGGATTTATGAAATTCCCATCCGCGTTATCTGCGTAATCCGCGGTCAACCAATCTCCTTGTTCTGAGGTGAGGAATTGCTTTCGCCGCACCACGGTTTACGACTGCAACCAAACCTGCTCTAATTCGCAATCATGGCCAAAACCAGCATCAGTAAAATCACCGCGCGCGAGATTCTTGATTCGCGTGGCAACCCCACTGTTGAGGTGGATGTCTTTCTGGAAGGCGGCGCCTTTGGTCGCGCAGCCGTGCCGAGTGGCGCCAGTACCGGCGAACACGAAGCTTGGGAATTGCGCGATGGCGATAAGAAGCGCTACGGCGGAAAGGGTGTGCTCAAAGCAGTCGAAGCGGCCAATACCACCATCGCCCGAGGTCTCCTTGGAGCGGACGCACTCGATCAGGAAGCGATCGATCGCAAGTTGATCGAACTCGACGGGAGCGAGAACAAAAAGAATCTCGGCGCCAACGCGCTGCTCGGCGTCTCGTTAGCCAACGCGCACGCGGCCGCGGCGTTTTCCGGCCAGTCGCTCTTTCGTTATCTCGGCGGTGACCGCGCGGTCACGTTGCCGGTGCCGATGATGAACATTCTCAACGGCGGCGCGCATTCCGATGCGCCGATCGATTTCCAGGAGTTCATGATCATGCCGAAAGGCGCGCCCACTTTTGCCGAGGCGTTGCGTTATGGAGCGGAAATTTTCCACGCGCTGAAAGCGGTCCTGAAAGATCGCGGACTCTCGACTGCGATTGGCGATGAAGGCGGTTTCGCGCCGAAGCTCGAATCCGCCGAAGATGCGCTCGAATCGATCGCGCAAGCGGTCGAGAAGGCGGGCTATAAATTGGGTGAGGAAATTTTCATCGCGCTCGATACCGCGTCATCGGAGTTCTACGACAAGGAGAGCGGCGCCTACGTTTTCAAAAAATCCGACGGCTCGAAGCGGACCGCGGAAGAGTTGATCGATCTCTACGAAGGCCTGACGAAGAAGTTTCCCATTATCTCGATCGAGGACGGCTGCGCGGAGAATGACTGGGCCGGGTGGAAGAAGCTAACCGAGCGGTTAGGCGACAAGATTCAGCTCGTGGGCGACGATCTCTTTGTCACCAACGTCGATTTTCTCCGCAAAGGCATCGAGCAAGGCGTGGCCAATTCCATCCTCGTGAAAGTGAATCAAATCGGTACGCTCACGGAAACGTTCGATGCCATCCGTCTTGCCACGGAGAACAAATACACCGCCGTCATCAGTCATCGCTCGGGCGAGACGGAAGACACCACCATTGCCGACATCGCGGTAGCGACGAATGCGGGACAAATCAAGACCGGATCGCTCTGTCGGACCGATCGCGTGGCGAAGTATAACCAACTCCTGCGCATTGCGGAGGAACTAGGTGACAAGGCCGTCTATGGAGGGACGCCCGCCGTGGCGTCCAGGTAAAAAGTTTGAGAGAACAGCATCTGGACGGGACGGCACCCGTCCCTCCACAATCACTAGGTGACAAGGCCGTCTTCGGCGGTAAGATGCGCTCGTGGATCACTCTGGCTACGGCGATTTCCGCGCGCGTCGCGAAGCCTCGATCTGGCAACAGCTAAATCGTGTTCTCCGCGCGCTTTTAGGTCTCGCGATCATCCTCGTGATCGTGAGCCTGTTCCTGCCCCAACACAAAAAAATCGCGCAGAGCCGGAGCGAAATCGAAAACCTGGAAACACAGGTTTCGGAGCAGCGGGCGATCCTGGCGCGTCGGACGCGTGAAGTCACTTTGCTCACGACCGATCCCGGTTATCTGGAAACGATCGCGCGCGACCGTCTCGACTTGATGAAGGAAGGCGAGACCATTTTCCGCGTGGATATCGCGCAGGCCGGCGAACAGAAATAGCGTTGGAGCCGGCCCGCCTCCGGGCCGAAGGATCTCGCCAAATTTCGGCGCGAGGGCGCGCCGGCTCCACGCTGGCACGACCTCTGCATCCGGCTATCTTCCCGTCCATGGCGAGTGAACCATCGGAAATCAACGCAGAAGAATTGAAAGCCCGCGTGGGCGAACTGCGGAGGTTTCTTTGACGTCGCCACTCTGCAAAATCAGCTAGCCGAACTTGAAGCGCGCATGGCCGCGCCGGATTTCTGGTCGAACCGCGAACGCGCGCAGGGCGACGTGGAGGAGGTTTCGCGTTTACGTTCTCTCATCACTCCGGTGGGCGAACTCGAACGCGCGATGGAAGATCTCGACGCGCTCCAGCAGCTCGCCGCGGAAGAGAAAAATCCGGCGCAACGGCAAACCGCGGAAGCGGACATCGTGGCCGAGCACGCGAACATCATTCGCAAGCTGGAAGAATTCGAACTGCGGCAATTTCTTTCCGGCCCTAACGACCGGTCGAATGCCTTCGTCACGGTTCACTCCGGCGCGGGTGGAACGGAGTCGTGCGATTGGGCGGACATGCTGCTGCGCATGTATGGGCGTTGGGTCGAACGCGGCGGGTTCACTTCGCAGACGATCGATATCCAGACGGGCGACGAAGTCGGAATCAAATCGGCGACGTTTCTGGTTAGCGGCGAAAACGCCTACGGCTATCTCAGCACCGAGCGCGGGGTGCATCGGCTGGTTCGCATTTCGCCATTCGATTCGAACAAGCGCCGTCACACCTCGTTCGCGAGTGTGGATGTCGTGCCGGAAATGGCGGATTCGGTTCCGATCGAAATAAATCCAGCCGACCTTGACGTCGATACCTTCCGCGCGGGCGGCAAAGGCGGGCAGAACGTGAACAAGGTCGAAACCGCAGTCCGCATCGTGCATAAGCCGAGCGGCATCGTGGTCGCCTGCCAGGCCGAACGCAGCCAGGGGCGCAACCGCGAACTCGCGATGAAGATGTTGAAAGCGAAGCTCTACGAAATCGAACAGGACAAAAAGCGCGCTGAGATCGACCGCCAGTATGGCGAGAAAGGCGACGTGGCGTGGGGCAGCCAGATTCGCTCCTATGTTTTCCAGCCCTATCAAATGGTAAAGGACCACCGCACCGGCGCCGAGACGAGCAACGTGCAGGACGTGATGGATGGCGACATCGACCTTTTCATCCAGGCGAAACTCCGCGGCCTGAAAGCGAAGAAGGGCGAGAGCAGCGACGATCTGTAGCGGAGGCGCGACACCTCATTAAGAGACAGGCGCTGTAGCCACGGCGCTACGTCGCCGTGTCTACGCGGTACAACGCCCCGACGCAGCGGGGCGGCTACAGCGTCTTTCGCGAAAGCCAGGCATTTATGAGATGGCTTGGCTCTAGCTCCGCTGCACCAGCGCGAGCTGGAATTGCCGCGCGAAACGCCCGCGATTGTGCGCGCGACAACAGGCCAGGCAAGCCACTGCGCGGCGGATGCGGCGCACGCGCGGAAAATCCTGCGCGCACTTCGGGCAGCGATAAAGGAAACGGCGCCGCCGTCGTTGCGTGGGGAAGGGGAGCGTGTGGCAGCGCGCTTCGCCGCCGATGCCGAGATCGCAGCACGCCTGTCGCCACTCCGCGCCATGCGCGTTAATGCGGCGGCGGCCGGCGCGAGCGTGAGCGAGCAGGTGCGCGAGTTCGTGGCGCAAGGTGCGATCGATCTCCGCGTCGCCGTGCTCGCGCAGGCGGGGATTAAGCGAGATAAGATTGCGATGGAAATCAGCGCGACCGGCCGCGGTGCGCATCCGGCGATTCCATTCCACCCGGATCAGTGGCGCGAGCGTGATGGCATCGCTCGAGCAGAGGAGCGCGCGAGCAGTGGCTTCGAGTTTCGCGTCGCGAGAACAAGGAGGGGCGATTTCCGAATCGCCCTGCGGCGTTTTGGAAAATGCCGCTCCTTGCGACGCCCGCACCCGGTGGCAAAGCGGAAAGGAAAACAATTGGAGCTGTTCAAACAACCGCATAGGACGGTGCTGGTTGCAGACGTTGTAAAACGCACGTGACGATGTCGCCCGCGTCCTCGATTTCTTCGGCGGTGGTTTGTGTACCTAACGAGAAGCGAATGGCCGAGCCCGCGATTTCTTCCCCCGCGCCCATCGCGAGCAGGACATGCGAGGCGGTGACGGAGCCGACCATGCAGGCGGAACCGCTCGAAACGCCCACGCCTTCCAGATCGAGCGCCATCAACATCGTCTCCGAGCTCACGCCGGGGAAACTGACGTTCAACGTATTGGCGAGACGCGGAGCCGCGCCGCCGTTCAACTTCGTTTGCGGAAACGCGTTTGAAATTTTTTCCAACAGGCGATTACGCAGGGCGGCTTGGCGCGTTTGCTCTTCATCACAGCCGCTCAGGGCCCAATCCGCGGCGGCCGCCATGCCGGCGATGGCGGGAACGTTTTCCGTTCCGGGCCGGCGCTGGTTTTCGTGGGAGCCGCCGAACTGGATGGACTCGATCGCAAGACCTGCGCGGAGGAAAAGAAGGCCCGCGCCTTTCGGTCCGTAAAACTTGTGCGCGGCGAAACTGGCGGCATCGACCAGCTCGAGATTTGTCGGTTGTTTGCCGAACGATTGCACCATGTCGCTGTGGAAGAGGACGCCGCGCTCGCGACAAACGTCCGAGATTTCGCGCAACGGTTGCACGACACCCGTTTCGTTATTCGCCGACATGACCGAGACCAGAGTCGTCTCGGGCCGAAGCGCGCTAACGAGTGGTGCGAGATCGACCAATCCAGCCCGATCCACCGGCAAAAACGTGACCTCAAATCCCTCTCGCTTCTGCAAATGCTCGCAGGCGTGCAAGACCGCGTGATGCTCCGCCGCGCTGCAAATGATGTGCCGTCCGCGTTCCACCTGACTGCGCGCCAGGCCAAGGATGGCTAGGTTATTCGCCTCCGTCCCGCTTCCGGTGAAAACCAACTCGCCCGGCTTCGCCCCCAGCAATCTGGCGAGACGATCCCGCGCATCGTCGATCGCGGCCCGCGCTTCGCGGCCAGCGGCGTGAATGCTCGAGGGGTTGCCGAAATGCTGGTCGAGGTACGGCCGCATCGCCTCGCGCGCCGGAGCGCTGAGCGGAGTGGTCGCATTGTAATCGAGATAAATCACGCTGATTCAGCTTCCATCCGCTGGTCCCTCTCGCGCAATATGAATGTTTCCGCGCGCCAGATTGGTAATGCTTGCCTCGGCTCGCGCGCGTCCACTTTCTACACTCGATGGCTCAGTGGCCGAGGATTTCATTCAATCCTTCGATCAGATGAGACAGCTCTTCGTCACTGGCGTGTCCGAGAAGGGTTCCGACGCGCTCGCAGGCGAGAGTGCGGATCTGACTGATTTTCGCCCAGGAAGGTTTGGGCAAGGAGCGATCCGCGAGGTGCAATGTGAGCGGAAAGCCGGCGCGGGGTTGCTGACTCGTGAGTGCCATCCCGATCACAGTGCCGGAGCGTTGATTGAAAATGTTCTCGCTCAAAACCACGATGGGCCTACGCCCAGCTGGTTCGCTCCCGCGAGTGGCGCGAGGTCCGCCCAGCGGATTTCGCCTCTCAGTATTCGGGCCATTCTGCGCTGTCCGCCTCCAGGCCGAGATTAACCAGAGCGGTTTCTTCCCGGGGCGCGAGTTTCGCGCATTCGCGGGCCAGCCGCGAACGCTCCAGCCGGCCGAGTTTTTCTTCGACGGCTTTTTCAATTGCTTCGCTGCGGGTTCGGTATGCCTTCTCCTTAACTAGACGGTCCAATTGTCGCAGGGTGCGCTCTTTCATCGAAATGGCGATCTTAGCCACGGGCATCTCTGGTACTACTGCTGGTATATCGACCGGTCAATCTGGTCAGGCGAAGGGCGCGATCGTTCTGGGACGTGGCCACATCGCGTCTCGCGCCGAAGCGCAGAGTGGAGTGGTCGCTTCGCAGCAGCTTTCCAAAAAAGGCGGCGAGGTCGCGGCTAAAATTTCCCGTGATCGACGAGATGGCGTTCCCGTTTCGGGATCACTTTCATCTGCTTCGCTTCGTAGTAGACGAGCGAATCCGGGGGGACGCTTTTGGTGAGGAAGACGTTGCCGCCGATGGTACTGCGGGCGCCGATGGTGGTTTCGCCGCCGAGGACGGTGGAGTTCGGGTAGATGGTGACGTGGTCTTCGACGTTTGGGTGGCGTTTACCGCCTTTGCGGATCTGGCCGGAGTCGTCTTTCTGGAAGCTGCGCGCGCCGAGCGTGACGCCGTGATAGAGCTTCACGTGGCTGCCGATGACGCAGGTTTCGCCGATGACGACGGCGGTGCCGTGATCGATGAAAAAGTGGGAGCCGATCTGCGCGCCGGGATGGATGTCGATGCCGGTGCGGCCGTGGGCCCATTCCGTCATCATGCGGGGGATGAGTGGAAGCTGTTTTTGGTAAAGGAGATGCGCCATGCGCTGGATGGCGATGGCTTCGATGGTGGGATAGGCGAGGATGATTTCTTCGTAGCTAATGGCGGCGGGGTCGCCTTCGTAGGCGGCATCGATATCGGCCCAAAGCATGACGCGGATTTGCGCCAGTTTGGAAAGGAAGAAGCCGAGAATTGATTCCGCGTCTTCGTGGGTGGTGTTGTTCCCGGGGTGGACGGCCTGGAGGCTTTTCACGAGTTCGGGCTTGAGGCGGGTGTGCAGGCTCTTGATTCGCTCGGTCGTGGCGGCGGGAAGGTCGGCGGCGTGAGCGAGCGCGGCGCCGTGGAATCCGGGGAACAGGATGCTGAGCAATTCGACGCAGGCGGCGTCGATGGCCGGCCGCGAGGGTAGCGAGGCGGCAGCTTCGACGTAATTGATCCCGCCGTTCTCGCGGTAGGTGCGCAGCAAATCTTCCACCGCATCCGTGAAGTCGGGTTCCATGCAGCGGCCACTATCTGACGAGGCTGGCGGGAAGGAAACGAGAAAAGGTGGCTCCTGGGGGGAAGATACGCGATTTGCTGGAATCGGGTGTGTTGAGCCGGGCACGCGAAGGGCGAGTGGTGTGGCTCTTGTGCGAGGGAGTGCGCGCCCGCGCGGTCCCGTCATCCCGAGCCGCGAAGACGGTCGAGGGATCTCGCAGTCGCGGGGCGAGCGGCATTTTTTCCACGGCGCGCGTCACGTCCGGTGGGCGGTTTTGGGAACGCCGAGCTACTGCGGGGACGTTTCCCTCTGCGGGGGGGCTATTCGCCTTTGCGAGATCCCTCGACTGCGCTCGGGATGACAGGGGGCCCGGAGTCGGGGTTGCAATAGGCTCGCTTATCTTTATTCCGGTTTGGGTGCGGGTGAGCCCCGGTGGGTTTCAGAATGGCCCATCCCGGGGTAGGGTGGCCTCGTCATTATGAGCAATTTTGAAATCCTTGGACTGCCGGTGGACGAGATGCATGCGTTTCTGGCCGGCGCGCACCCGGACCCTTTTCGCATTCTCGGCCCGCATCGGGTGGGCGAGAATCTGGTCATTCGCACTTTCCGCCCGGAGGCGAGCGAGGTGCGGATCGTGACCAGCGGGGCTGATGAAGTGACGGCGAATCGTCTGCATGCGGCTGGATTTTTCCAGGCAGTGCTCCCCGGCGAAAAGCGGGATCTGGATTACAGCGTGGGCGTGGTGGGGTGGGATGGTTCGGAGAAGGTGATCCGCGATCCGTACTGCCACGGACCGATCATGGGCGAGGTGGATTTGCATCTCTTCGCGGAGGGGAATCATCTTCAGCTTTGGCAGAAGTTCGGGGCGCAACTGCGCGACATTGATGGACGCGCGGGAGTTTACTTTGCGGTCTGGGCGCCGAATGCGCAGCGCGTGAGTGTGGTGGGGGATTTTAATGGCTGGGACGGTCGCGTGCATACGATGCGTCGGCTGCTGGGGAGCGGAGTGTGGGAGATTTTCGTGCCGGGCGCTGAGGAGGGCGCGCACTACAAGTTTGAGATCCGCACGCCTGCGGGGGCGCTGCTGTTGAAGAGCGATCCGTTCGCGTTTTTCAATCAGTGGGGCAAGGAGACATCGTCGCTCGTTTACGATCTGCGCCGTTACCATTGGTCGGATAACGAGTGGATGCATTCGCGCCGGACGAAGGATTGGAACAAGAGCCCGGTCAGCATTTACGAGGTGCATCTCGGTTCCTGGAAACGGCACGAGGATGGAAGCAATCGATCGTTTAGTTACCTGGAACAGACGGAGACGCTGCTGCCGTATGTGGTGGAGATGGGCTACACCCACATCGAGTTGATGCCGGTGGCGGAGCATCCGTTTGAGGGCTCGTGGGGTTATCAGGTGACGAATTATTACGCGCCGACGAGCCGCTTCGGTTCGCCCGATGAGTTCCGGCATTTCGTCGACAAATGCCATCAGGCGGGCATCGGCGTGATCATGGATTGGGTGCCGGCGCATTTTCCGAAAGACGCGCACGCGCTGGCGGAATTCGATGGCACGGATCTCTACGAGCACATGGATCCGCGGCAGGGCGAGCACCAGGATTGGGGCACGCTGATTTTTAATTTCGGCCGCAGCGAGGTGCGCAATTTCCTGATCGCGAACGCGCTTTTCTGGCTGGAGGAATATCACATCGACGGGCTGCGCGTGGATGCAGTGGCGTCGATGCTTTATCTCGATTACTCACGGGAGCCGGGCGAGTGGATTCCGAATGCATTCGGCGGACGAGAAAATCTCGAGGCAGTCCATTTCCTCAAACGCACCAACGAGGTCTGCTACGAGCGGCATCCGGGGATCATGACGATCGCGGAGGAATCGACCTCGTGGCCGGGTGTGACGCGGCCGACCTATCTCGGCGGGTTGGGTTTCGGGATGAAGTGGAACATGGGCTGGATGCACGATTTCCTGCATTACATGGCGCTCGATCCGATTTTCCGCCGCTACCATCATAACAGCATCACGTTCTCGATCATGTACGCGTTCAGCGAGCATTTCGTGCTGGTGCTGAGTCACGATGAAGTGGTGCATGGCAAGGGTTCGCTGATTGGCAAAATGCCGGGGGATGAATGGCAGAAGTTTGCCAATTTGCGGATGTTCTACGCCTGGATGTACGGGCATCCGGGGAAGAAGCTGGCCTTCATGGGCTGCGAAATCGGCCAGGTGCGCGAGTGGAATCACGACCGCGGGCTCGATTGGGAATTGCTGCAGCAGCCGAAGCACGATGGTCTGCGCCGGCTGGTACAGCATTTGAATTACACTTACAAGAGCGAGCCTGCGCTCTGGGATCAGGACGATGCGCACGAAGGCTTCGAGTGGATCGATTTCCACGATGCGGATAACAGCGTGGTTTCGTTCATGCGGCGCTCGAAACAGGGCGAGGTGGTCGTTTTTATCGTGAACGCGACGCCCCAGGTCTTGCACGGTTATCGGCTTGGCGTGCCGGGCGCGGGGTTCTATCGCGAGATTATCAATACCGATGCGGAAACCTACGGCGGCAGCAATGTCGGTAACATGGGCGGCCTCGAGGCGAGCGCGGAGGAATGGCAGGGCCGCACGCATTCGCTCATGATCGAGGTGCCGCCGCTGGCGACGCTGGCGTTCAAACTGGATGCACCGACGGAGCCGCCAGCCAGCGCGAGCGAAGTCGAAGAATCGTCCGAAAGCGCGGCGGTCGTATGAGGTTGGTGTCGCGCCGCCGCTGGCCGCCATTACGCGCGCGGCACCATTGCACTTGACCACTGCGGGTGCGGCCCTCAGCTTTTCAGCGGAACCCAACCTGAAAAAATGAAAAAATCGTCCGCTGCTTTTACCCTCATCGAGCTGCTCGTGGTGATATCAATCATCGCGGTTCTGGCCGGGATCGCTCTGCCCGTTTACACGCAAGTGCAGGAACGCGGTGCGCAAACCAAAGATCTGTCGAACGCGAAACAGATCGCGCTCGGATTGAAACTCTACGCGGGCGATAACGACGGCTTGTATCCCGCTGTGGAAGGCGCCGGCACGTCGAACGAAGCTTTCGCCAAGCTCGTTCCGCAATACATCCCAACGGAGAAGATTTTCTACCTCGCAAAGTCCAAATGGACGCCCAACCAGCCGGACGAGGTTTTCGGCACTAACGACAGTGGCTTGCCCAACTCTACGAATCTGGATACGGGCGAGAATCATTTCGCCTACGTCAACAATCTCACTGACACCTCGAACCCAAATTTTCCTCTCATCGCCGATGGATTCGCCGCGGGTACGCCTGGGACCTACACGAACGATGAGACCGCGAAAGGCGGAGTATGGAAGGGGAAGAAAGCGATCGTCGTGCGTGCGGACCTGAGCGCCGCGATCGAAAAATGCAATAACGCTTACAAAGTTTTCGGGAAGACCGGCACTCCCACCGATCAGGATATTTTCGCTTCGCGCGACGGCTGGCTTAGTCCCACGCAGTTACCGGTAAATCCGAAGTAACGCTCCTACGGTTCATCGGCGACCGTCGATTCGAACGTCCCATCACTTACGCGTGTGTGAATGCGCCGCTGCGGTTTCGCCTGCGCGACTTCGCGGATCAGCTGTTTGTCTTCGTCCGTCGTGATGCTGTAGCCGCGGCGCAGAGTGGCCTCCGGTCCGAGCACGCGGAGGATGCCTTCGGTGTTTTGAAAGCGTCGGCGCGCAGTTTGCATCGCGACAGTGGGCCATGCGGTGAGGCGACGTTGCAGTTCCTTTACTCGCTCCGTGCGGGCAGTGAGTTCACGGGCCGGTGAGTGCGCTTGCAGAGTTTGGGCGCGGGCGCCCAGCGTGGCCCGCGCTTGGAGCAAGACGCGCCCGGTGATACGCGCGAACGATTCCCGCGCCAGATCGATGGTTTGCTGCGCGTCGCGGAGCCGTTGCTGAAGCTCGCGGGCGAGAGTTTTTTCCGAGAGAAAACGGAGCCGCGTCTGGCTGTGCTCCAGGAAACTTCGGAGGTTCCGCTTGAGCCGCGCGGCGCGCTCGTCCACGCGCCGCAGGAGATCGAGCATGTCGGGGACGATCAGCTCCGCGGCCGCGCTCGGCGTCGGCGCGCGTAGGTCGGCGACGAAATCGGCGATGGTGAAATCCACTTCGTGACCGACCGCGCTGACGATCGGTATCGGCGAATCGACGATGGCACGCGCGACGATCTCCTCGTTAAACTCCCACAAATCTTCGATGCTCCCGCCGCCGCGCGTGATCACGATGAGGTCGACCGCCGGTGTTGTCCGATCGTGGAGCAAGTTTTCAACTTGCACGCCATCACCGCGCAACTTGGAAAGTTGCGCCACGTTCATGTGTGCGAGTTCGCGGATGGCAACGGCGATTTCAGTCGCAGCGCCCGTGCCCTGAACGCGGACGGGATTCACGAGAATCTGCAAGGAAGGCGCGCGGCGTTGCAGGACATTGAGCATGTCGCGAATGGCGGCGCCGCTCGGGGAAGTGACGATGCCGATGCGGCGCGGGAAACGGGGCAGGGGACGTTTCCGCGCCGGGTCGAAGAGGCCTTCGGCTTCCAGTTTGCGTTTGAGCGCTTCAAACTTTGCCTGCAACAAGCCAGCGCCGCGGCTCTGCACAATTTGAACGCTGAGCTGATATTGCCCGCGCGCTTCGAAGACGGTGATGTTGCCGTAAATTTGCACCTGTGCGCCATCGGCGAGACGCGGCGCGTCTGGTGGCAAAGTGTTGCGAAAGATCACGCAAGCGACGGCGGCGCGTTGGTCTTTCAGTGTGAAATATTGATGGCCGGAGGGATGGAGTTTGTAGTTCGAGATTTCTCCCTGCACCCAGACGGCGCCGAATTTCGTCTCCAGCGTGCCGCGGATGGCGCGCGTGAGTTCCGCGACCGTCAGGACTTTGGAGGTTTGCTGGAAGAAGTCGCTCTGCATCAAGGCGGAAGCGTAGCACAGCCGTCTCGGCTGTGGGGAGATCGGGCATCTTGCCCGGTCATTCGATTCGATTACGAGAAGAGGTCGCTCTGCGCGCCCGCCGGCGGTTTGAGGCCGAGCTTGTGGTAGGCGTGCGGAAGGGCGACGCGGCCTTGCGGGGTGCGCTTGATGTAGCCTTCCATGATCAGATATGGCTCGTTCACCTCTTCGAGCGTGCCCGCTTCTTCGCCGATCGCGACGGCGAGTGAGTTCAGGCCCACTGGGCCACCGTTAAATTTGTGGATGAGCGCTTCGATAATGCGCTTGTCCCATTGGTCGAAACCGTCGCGATCGATCTCTAACATCGTGAGCGCACGATCGGCGACATCGGCGGTGATCTTGCCGTCTGCTCTCACCTGGGCGAAATCGCGCACCCAGCGCAGGAGATTATTCGCGGTGCGCGGCGTTCCTCGGGTGCGAGCTGCGATCTCGGCGGCGCCGGCATTGTCAATTTCCACGCCGAGCAATCCCGCACTCCGAGTGATGATCTTGTGCATCTCCTCTGCGGTGTAGTAATCGAGCCGCGCCGTCATTCCGAAACGCGAACGCAACGGCGCGCTCACCATGCCAGCGCGCGTGGTCGCGCCGATGAGGGTGAATTTCGGCAACTGCAGACGCAGGCTGCGCGCTTGCGGGCCTTGATCGATGATGATGTCGAGCCGGTAATCCTCCATCGCGGGATAGAGATATTCTTCGATCGTCGGCTGGAGCCGGTGAATCTCATCGATGAAAAGCACGTCGCCTTTTTCCAGACTGGTGAGCAATCCCGCGAGCTCGCCTGCCTTCTCAATCACCGGCCCGCTCGTGTTCTTCACACTCACGCCCATGGCGTTGGCGATGATGTGCGCGAGCGTGGTTTTTCCCAAACCAGGCGGCCCGCTAAGGAGGATGTGCTCAAGCACATCGCCGCGTTTCCGTGCGGCTTCCACCAGCACGGCAAGGCGTTCGCAAACTTTCACCTGGCCGGTGAATTCGCTGAACATCGGCGGCCGAAGCGAGACGTCGAGAGCGGGGTCGGGGTCGAGCGGCTGAAGGGGAACGGGATTCATGGGAGGGGAAATGACGAAGTTCGAATGACGAAAAGACTGCTCCGCTAGGTTTGGAGCTTCGTCATTCGTCATTGTTTCGGATTTCGACATTCGGGCTTCGTCATTCCGAGCGCGCGAGGGAATGCAGGGTCACGCCCGACAGCGCCGTCGCGCGCTTGGTCATCCCAGGTTCTTCGTCAGCACCAGCTCGGTGCCGCGACTTTTCAAAATGTAATCCACCTGATCGAAGGCAGAGCGGATGAGGTGCAACCCGAGGCCGCCTGGCTTGATCAGGTCGTGCGCGCGGCCCTGCATTTTTTCGGGTGGGCTTTGACAACCGTAATCGCGCAGGCGCAGGCAGACGCAGGTGCGTTTCGCTTCCAACGAGAGCGCGATGGGTTGGTCGTCCTGCAAATGATAAGCGTGTCGAATGATATTGGTGCAAGCCTCGTCCACTCCCAGGACCATGAGCGTACGCTCCTTATCCGACAGCGGGACGGAATTCAGAAACAGGCGCACGAATTTGCGCATCCGGGACAGATTGGCGGTGTGGCTGGAGAACTCTACTTTCTTCTTTATCGCCCGCACTGCAGGGAACATACATACCAGTGTCCGCCTGTTGGCAATCGAAAACGGTTGGACAGTGCGAGGCGGCGCACTTTGATTCCGCTTATGTGGAAATTCGCATTCGTCTTTTTGCTCGCGGCTTCCGTCGCTCACGCGCAGCAACAGATCACGGCTTATGACGCTTTGAAGGTGGTGGAACGCCAATTTAATCGCGCCGCGATGAAGCGCGTCATCTCGGTCACCGGCGTGGATGGCGATCCACAGCCGACTGAGTGGACGGTTCTAATCGCAGATCGCAACGCGCCCGGCGGTGTGCGGGAGTTGCAGGTCGCCGATCGCGGGATTGTCGGGAATCGCGCCGGAACCGGCGTCACCGGTTCGGTCGAGGGCGCGACGATTAACACCGCGCGACTCAATCTCGATTCCGACGGCGCCTTCGAGGTGGCGAATTACACCGCCGACAAATCGCACACAAACTTTGATTCGGTCAGCTACACGCTGCGGACGAATGACCGCGGGACGCCGGTCTGGATTGTGACCGTGAACGACCAGTCCCACGCGCCACTGGGCACAATCCATATTTCCGCGAACCGCGGCAACGTCACCCGCGTGGAAGGGATGTATCGCGGTGCGAACATGGCGAACGTAGAGCAGGACCCTGTTGCCCCCGCCGGGACAAACGACGAATACACCGAGCCCGAGATCAACGATGAAGGTGCAATCGTGGACGCGGACGACGACGGCGACGAAAACATCATCAAGGCGCGAATCAAGAGCATGTTCCGTCGGACCAAGCGCGACGCGAAGCGCCTCTTCCAGCGGGTGCGCCGGCCGTTCGATGAATTTGTGGAGCGGCGTTCGCGCTGATTTTGACGTTCTTCTCCGCACTCTCTGCCTCCTTCGCGGTAAAGTTCTACCTCCGGCAGTGTTCGAAAATTGTCAGTTTCAGCCTTCGGCGCGAGGGCGCGCCGACGCCACGGTCGCCGGAAGGTGTGGAGCCGGCCCGCCCTCGGGCCGAAGGATCACCGGGACCGGCTTCATCCTTCCAGTCACCACTGACGAGGGACAAGCACCATATCCCTGCCGGCACCAGGAATGTAGTCTTGCAATTCCCGGGCCTTGCTTCGTAATTGGCCGGTCATGAGTCCCGCGCCTGTTTCATCTCACGCCGGCCACGCCTGGCGCGATCTGCGGGACGGCTGGCGTCAGCTTTACGGTGACTTCGATCGGCTCGGGCTGAGCGTGGAATGGCACGACTTCAAGACGAGCGAGTCCCGTGATTGGGGCGTGAGTTTTCGTCCACAGAGCGTCGAGTTTTGCCTCAACCTGGAAGGCCGCGGTGCAATCGGTGCGCGATCGCAGAGCGACTACATCGCGGGCAGTGCCGGCTACTATTCGGTCTCGAACGATCCGCTTCCCGCGACGCGCTTGGGTGGCGAACGACATCAATTCGTAACCGTCGAATTCTCGCGTGATCATTTGCAGAAACAATTGGCCGATTCGGAAGCCGATCTCGAACCGCAAGTGCGCCGGGCGATTTTCCCGGTGAAAGAAACGAGCGTCGTTTCGACGCCGCGGCTAATGGGAAGCGATCAGCGCAGCGTGGTGGCCAGTCTTCTCCAGCCGCCGGTGCCGCGGGCGGCGCAGAGTTTGTGGTATCAGGGCAAAGCGCTGGAGCTGATGGCGCACTTCCTTTTCGCGCCGAAGAATCCCGAGCTGTTTTGCATGCGGCAAAAGCAGGTCGCGCGTGATCGCGTGCAGCGGACGAAGGAACTGCTGGCGCGCGATGTGGCGAATCCGCCAACGCTGGAAACACTGGGCCAGGAAGTCGGCTGCAGTCCGTTTTATCTGAGCCGAATTTTCTCGCGTGAAGTGGGCCTAACGATTCCACAATTCCTGCGCAATCTTCGGATGGAGCGCGCGGCAGAACTCCTGCGCAGCGGCCGCCATAACGTTACCGAAGCCGCCACTGAGGTCGGCTATTCCAGTCTCAGTCATTTCAGCAAAGCATTCTGCGAAACCATTGGCTGTTGCCCGGCGCTTTACCCGATGGCGAAGCACGTGGTGCTGGATCGCTGACAAGCGGGGAGGGGAGTGGCGGAGTAATGGAGTGATGGAGTAATGGAGTAATTTTCCTTCCGCCAACACTCCAACACTCCAACACTCCAACACTCCAGCACTCCAGCACTCCAGCACTCCAGCACTCCAGTTCTCGATGAAGATCGCTCGCGCCCTCATCTCCGTTTCCGACAAAACCGGCGTGGCCGAGTTTGCCCGCGCGCTGGAAAAGCAGGGCGTCGACATCATCTCGACCGGCGGCACTTCTGATCTCCTGCGCAAAGCCGGCGTGCCCGTGCGCGATATTTCCAATTTCACCGATTATCCCGAAGTGCTGGAAGGGCGGTTGAAGACGCTGCATCCGCGGGTGCACGGCGGATTGCTCTACAAGCGTGGCAACGAGTTGCACGAACAGCAGGCGCGTGAGCAAGGGTTTCAACCAATCGACCTCGTGGTGGTAAATCTGTATCCCTTCGAAGCCACTATCGCGAAGCCCGACGTGACGCTGGCGCAGGCGATTGAGCAGATCGACATCGGCGGCCCGTCGATGATTCGCAGCGCGGCAAAAAATTATGAGTCCGTCACCGTCGTCACGGACCCGAGTGACTACGCTGTAGTGCTCGAGACGATGGCGGATAACGAGGGCGCGACCACGCTGCGTCTGCGCGAGCGGCTCGCGATCAAAGCCTTCATGAAAACGGCGGCCTACGACCGGACGATTGGTAATTTTTTGAATCGCGAACAGACGACCGACGCCTCCTTCTCCTTGTCGCTTCCGCTGGTGACGCGATTGCGTTACGGCGAAAATCCGCATCAAACGGCCGCGCTCTACGGCGACTTCGACGAGTGCTTCGAGAAGCTGCACGGCAAAGAACTGTCGTTTAACAACATTCTCGATATCAGCGCGGCGACGAATCTGATGGGCGAGTTCGAAGAGCCGACCGTCGCCATTCTCAAGCACACCAATCCATGCGGCGTCGGCACCGATCCGGATCTGCGTGAAGCTTGGGAGAAAGCCTTTGCCACGGACAAGCAGGCGCCCTTCGGCGGCATCATTGTTTGCAACCGCGCCATCGACGAAGCGCTCGCGAAGGCGATCAGCGAAATCTTCAGCGAAGTCATTATCGCGCCCGATTTCGCCCCGAAAGCGCGCGCCATTTTTCAGAAGAAGAAAAACCTGCGCCTCATTCGCCAGCTTCCCACGAAGGGACAATCGGCCACGGAGATGGATGTTCGCTCGGTCTGCGGTGGGTTGCTTGTGCAGGACAAGGATAGCGGGCAACTCGTCGATCTTTCGACCAAAGTGGTGACGAAACGCAAACCGACTGAGGAAGAATTGGCGGCCATGATCTTCGGCTGGCGGGTGGTGAAGAATGTGAAATCGAACGCGATCGTTTACGCCGCGGCCGATCGCACGCTGGGGATCGGAGCGGGGCAGATGTCGCGCGTCGATGCCTCGCGAATCGCGGTCTGGAAAGCGAACGAAGCCGGCTTGTCGTTAGGCGGGAGCGCCGTCGCGAGCGACGCCTTCTTTCCGTTCCCCGATGGATTGATCGCGGCCGCCGAAGCGGGCGCGACGGCCGCAATCCAGCCCGGCGGCTCGGTTCGAGACGGGGAATTGATCGCGGCCGCGGACGAACGTGATATGACGATGATCTTCACCGGTGTCCGTCATTTCCGGCATTAGGCGCGGTTCAGTTCAGGCTCCATGCTCCGGCGGAGGATCGTCGCAAGAGCGGCCGATATGGCGGATCGTCGGGAAGCGGCCCGCGATCGGTCGGTAGGTAAGGCTTTGGCTCGGGCGGTCGTTTCGCAAAAGGCTCTTTTTGTTTCAGCCTTTCCCAATCTATCCGATCATCGGTGGCGAGCGTGGACCGCAGAATTCGTTTGAGTTCCGCAATCTCTTCCTGTGCCTCGTGCGTGCGCTCCATGGCCTCACGCTTATTCTCCCGCGCGAGTCGTCGGTCTTCGACGGTTAGGTTCCTCCGATACTGCTCGTCCCAAGCCCATCGCTGCGCGGCAGCTTTTGCTTCCACGATCCATTGGTCGGTGCCGCGAATCACGCGGTGCGTGTGAAGCCCGGGATGATCTATGACTATCTCGAAATAACGCCCGTGTGCCATCCAGATGCAGCAGGACTGCTCGGCGGTTTTACACACACCTCGCAATCTCGCGAAGTTAAAAAGAAGATAGCGTAGGGAATGAGTCGCAGTCGACGACCTCGGCGCTTTACTTTCACCAGCGCTCAGGAGGACACTCCTGATTTTCCCACGCCATGAACTTCTTCCGCCGCCGAACTGCCGTTGCCGTCGCGGTCGTATTGCTGCTGCTGGCGATCTGGTGGCAACCGCTGGTCGGGCTCGTCCTCGCGCTCGCGCTAACGATTTGGTGGCTTTGCCTGCGCCCGAGCAACACGCGCAATTGGTTGCCGGAATACGCCGAGCCGCCCTGGGCGGAGATCGACGGCGACGCGGTCACGATTCACAACTTTCGCAACTCCCAGTACCGCGCTCCCGGCGAGGTCATCCCGCGCTGGGAGACGCGGACGTTTCATCTCGCGCAACTGCGCGGCGTGGATCTTTTGGTGAATGACTTCGGTTCCCGCCACATTGTCCACACCTTCTTGAGTTTTGACTTCGGGCCGGAAGGTTACATTTGCACGTCGATCGAAGCCCGGCGCCAGGAAGGCGAAATCTATACGCCGCTGCACGGACTTTTCCGCCAATACGAACTTTATTACGTGATGGGCGACGAACGCGACCTGATCCGGTTGCGCACGGAACACCGGCGGCAGGGGGTCTACATCTATCGACTGGTGGAAACCGATCCGAAAAAATTGGGCGCGCTTTTCCTGGTCTATTTGCGCGCCGCCAACGAGCTGCGCGAACGCCCGCGCTGGTATCATGCCGCGGTCGACAACTGCACCACCAACATTCGCGTGAACGCGCGCGCGAGCGGTCTCGACTTCCGCTGGACCTGGCAAATCCTCTTCAACGGCCACCTCGATGAATTCCTTTTTCGCCAGGGCATGATCCCGTCGCCCCTTTCCTTCGCCGACACCAAAACCCGCGCTTACGTCAACGACCGGGTCCGGTTGGCGGGCGACGGGCCCGATTTTTCCATCCGCATCCGGGAACAGGTGCCGGCGGAAAGTAAAGTTGTCGTCTAACTTAGCTTCCACTGGCCGCGCGTCACCGATCTCGAGGCTTGGGCGCTGCTGCTCGGCAGCCTCGGCGACGGCCCGCTCTGGGCCTGGGGTCCGAACGGTCCGGTGCCGATCGATCCGTGGGGACCGGATGTGGTTCGGCAGACGAAGGCAGCGCGCCAGCAAATGCTGGCGGCAATGCAGAAGCTCCAAAAAATCGGCAGCCAGGTCGCTCAGATCCGCGCGACCGCTGCCGCCAGCGTGCCGCCCGTCGTCGATCTCGACGCGCTCGGTGAAGAGGATGAAAACGAGGAAAAGAAGACAGTTAAGACAAAGGCTGCTTCCGCCCGGACTCCAAGGACAAAGAAGCGGAAGAAATAGCCGTCGTCCCGAGTCAGCAGGACGTGCGCTGAACCTAAATCCTGAAATTGGTCTAACCGTAAAGCGGCGCTAATGAAAGGATCTTTGGCTAGAGCGTGTCATGCACTTTTTCCGCGGGCGAAGACTAGTAGCACAGGCATCTTGCCTGTGGGGCCAGCGGGCGTCTCGCCCGGTGGAAGCAAAGTTTCGACAAAGTCGACGAGAGAAACACCGGGCAAGATGCCCGCTGTCCCCACAGGCGGGACGCCTGTGCTACGGCGCTCTCTGCCCGGCTGGCAGCTAACCAAAGTGCATGACACGCTCTAGGCACCGCCTGCTCGTTTTTTTTACGTTCAAGGTGAAGCATTCGCAGGATGCTTCGCTCATGTTACCCGTTCCTTAGCGCGCATGGCACCCGCTCTAACGCGCCTTACTTTTGGACCCGATTGGTCTGATCATTTTTCTCCAGCGTCATGGAGTCTTCCCCGAGAATACCCCGAGAATAGGAATCACACCCCGCACGTCGTCACGCTTGGCGGCGGTTTTGGAGTAATCATTCTCGACCAGAAACTGGCACCGCTCATTCGCCGCGGACGCGTGCGGCGCACGTTGCACGTTGGATGAATTGCTACTGGTCGTTAGGCAAAGGAGGAGATCGCCGGGTTGACCGAAGGCCGCGACCTGAAGGGCGAACGCCTGCTGGAAACCGTGATCGTTTCCGGCTGCGCTCGGGACCCGGCCGTCGCTGGTGAAGCAAGAGGCGGATCAGGCCGGCCGGTCGCATCCGCGGGTGAGGGAAGTTCGGACTCAAACGAACATAGGGACAAGTCCGAGGGGTGCGCACTCCGGTCATAGAGGCGGTTAATGATTGCCAAGCGAAAGGCAATTCGGCAAACCTTGCAGCGGCGGCCCTCGCAAAGAAGAAGCGGTCTTCCGCGGACCTCGTCTTTCCATTCCAGCGAAGCCACTGCGCTCATGAAGGAACCACAGTTTCACGATTTGCTCAGCCGGATGGAGGCGCTGCACTCCGACCAGGTGGTGGTGGAGCGCGGGCAGGCTCTCTTTCGCCAGGGCGATCCCGGCGACAGTCTTTACCTGGTCAAGACCGGACGCCTGCGCGTGATTTACAATCAGGGTCTTCCGGGCGAGCGCGTGGTGGGCGAGATCGGCCCGGGTGAGCCGGTGGGCGAGGTGGCCTTGCTCTGGTCGAGCACGCGTTCGGCGACGGTGGTGGCGGTGCGGTTCACCGCTTTGGCCCGTATTTCCAAAGCCGCTTTCGAGGAACTCCTCCACCGCTATCCGGCGGAGGCGTTGGAACTGATGCGCGTGGTGGCCTGGCGCTTGAAACAAAGCTACGAGCGCCCGCCGAAACATTCGCTCCCGGCCAACATCGCGGTCATCCCGGCCACGCCCGATGTGCCGTTGGCTGCCTATTGCGCGCGGCTGGTGGAATTGATGTCGGCCGGAGGCGAAAGCTGTCGCGTCTTGACCAGCACGGGAGTGCCGGCGGACATCGCCGATGCCGCGCGGCAAGCCGGCGTGGCCGCGATGAAGAACCGCCATCATCGTCTGGCACGCTGGTTGAGCGAGCAGGCAGATCAGTGCGCCGTAAGCATTCTGCAAACAGATGTAGAGTTGACCCCGTGGACGCAGCGTTGCCTGCATCAGGCGGACTTGGTGGTCATTCTCGCTCGCGCTGGTTCCGATCCGAGGCCGGGACGGATCGAGGAAGCGCTGGCGGAGCTCTCGCAACCAGAAGCCCTGCCACGAGTGGATTTGGTTTTGCTGCACGATCAGCCGCCGCCGTATCGCGGCACGGGCGCCTGGCTGGCCCCGCGCCAGGTTACCCGCCATTACCACATGCGTCTGGAATCCGAAGCCGATCGCTTGCGGGCGGGACGCCTCCTCACTGGGACGGATCTCTCGCTTGTGCTGGGCGGCGGTGGTGCGCGCGGTCTTGGGCACATCGGCGTTTTCCGCGCCTGCCAGGAAATCGGGCTTGCCATCGACCGCGTGGTGGGCGTGAGCCTGGGCTCGGTCATTGCCGGGCTCATCGCACAAGGGCTGGACTGGCAGGAAGTGGCGGCCTCGATGCGACGCCACGCGGTCGACAGCGGGCCGCTGACCAACTTCACTTTCCCAGCGATTTCGATCGATACCGGCCGGCGCTATTTCCGGCAGCTCGACGCCATGTTTGGCGAGACCCAGATCGAAGATTTGCCGATCAATTATTTCTGCGTCAGTTGCAGTTTAAGCCGGGCGCGGGTGCTGGTGCATCGCACCGGCGGCCTGGCGAAATGGGTGGGCGCCAGCAGCTCGGTCCCGGGCATCGCGCCGCCGTTGGTCGAGGCGGGCGAACTGATCGCCGATGGCGGGGTCTTGAACAATCTCCCGATCGATCTGGTGCGCGCCGATGGCGCCGGCCGGGTGGTGGCGGTGGATGTGAGCCCGGAGGTGGACCTGCTCATGCCTTCCACCTACTTCGGGCGGCCCGGCGCGCTCGAGATCCTTTTGGGCTGGCTCCGCTCCCGCCTGGGCAGGGCCGGCGCGGAGGCGAGCAAGTACCCCAGCATCATTTCCATTCTTTTCCGGGCCAGCATCCTGAGCAGCATTCCCGCGGCCGAAGCGTTGCGGAAAAATGCCGACCTCGTGATCGATCTCCCCTTGGGCGACTTCAAATTCTTCGACTGGGGCAGAATCGCGGAGATCATCGAAATCGGGCGGGCGGAAGCGATGGAAAAATTGGCGGGGTTTGCCGACCCAAGCCCCAACCAACCGGAGGCCGGGGACCATCCTCCGCCATGAGCACGCGCCCAGCCGCTCGGAGCCGCCACGAAATATCCGCACGACCGAGAGAGCGGCCGCCTCAGAGCAAAATCTTGTTCGGATCGACCGGAGTGATGCCGAAGAGCTCGGCGAAGTGCCGATTGAGCAAGCGTTGCTCGGGATCGTACTGATTCATGAATTCGCGAAACTTTCCGATGCGATCGCCGAACGCTTTTTGCACCTGCCCGGGAGTCAGGCGCGGCGTTTGATTGAATAACGGCGACGCTCCGCGCGCGACACAGAATTCGTTGCACGCGTCGAGAAACCCGGTCCAGGCCGGACTGAAGGTGGAGGAAGCTGGATCGATCGTCATCGTGGTGCAGTTGTAGGTGAAGGAGAGGAGCGAGCTCTGATCTTGATTCATCAAATAGCCGACGTTCGGCAAATCGCCGCGATAATGGTGGAGACGTTCCCATTCGCGACAGAAAGCGAAGTATTCGCGGAGTGATTGGGTGAAATTCTCCCGCGGAAAGGCCCAGAGGCTGAAGGTGTATCTGGCGTATCCCCGCGGATGCGGATAACGAATCATTTGGTCGGCCGGATAACTACCCTCCGACCGGAGAAACCTCAGGGTGAGGCGGGCCGACGAGGCCAGCATGGCGAGCAGGCCGGAGCGGAGTTTATCCGGGGGGAAGGTGGCGCTGATGGCTCGCGCGCACGCCGGGACGAGGGTGGCCCAGGCATAATTGCGCACCTTCCAGGAGAAGCTGTGGGCGGGCTGGCCACGGTCGACATACCTGCGGAACTCGACCGTCACCCGATCGTGAAACGGATAGAGGTAGTACATGATCGATTCGCCGCGCGCGATTAAAGCTGGGAGCTGGCGCTCAAACTCATCGAGCGTGAATTCCTCGTGATGAAACGCCAGCGCTTGCAGGGGTTTCACTCGAAAAGTGACTTCGAAAATAATCCCGAGCAGGCCGTAGCTGGAGCGCATCGCCTGGAGCAACTCCGGCTGCTCTTCCGTGACCTCGATGATCTCGCCGCTGGCCAGGACGGCTTTCATCCCGATGGCGTAGGAGGAGACGGTGCCGAACTCCCCGGGGAAACTGGCGTCCTTGGTTTGGCTGCACGAGGCCGCGCCGATGCTGAGATTCCCCAGCTCGATGTGGACGTAGAACTGGAGCCCGTGTTTCTCTAATTCCTTCGCCACATCGATGTAGAGTGCGCCCGCTTGCGCGACCACCGTGTCCGGCCCGATGCGCAGGATGCGATTCATCCCTCGCATGTCCACGGCCGTGCCCGGCTCCGAGACGAGACAGCCGGTGACGGAATGGTTCGAGCCTGCGCCGCGAATGGGCGACGGGTAGTTGGCCTTGTCTTTGACGATGTCGACGATCTCCTGCTCCGTCATGGGACGGACCACCCCGCCCGGGTGGAAGGTGATGTCGCCAAACCAGTTCTGGCCAATGGCGCCATTTTGCTTTTCCATGAATCCTTGTGCACAGAACTGACCGGCCACCGTCAAGCCATTTTCCCCCGCGCAAGTTCTGGCAAACTCAGAGAAGCGCCGATTCCAGCCCATCACCGGAGCGGACTAACCGCTTTACATTGGACTGCGTTTCAACGAACACTCGGCCTCTGTCTATGGGACGATGGCAAAGGTATTTACGAGGGGCGCTGAACGGCTCATGAACGGTTCGCACGATCCCGATCAGGCGCCGCACGTGCTCGCGCTGGGGGGCGGTTACGGGACGATCTTTCTTTACAAGAAGCTCGCCGGCATGCTGCGCCGGAAGAAGCTCCGGCTGACCGTGATCGATCGCAATAACTTCAATTGCTATCACGGCCTGGTGCCGGAAATGCTGGCCGGCAAAGTCTCGCCCGGCACCGTCTTGAGCCCTTTGCGGACGCTCTTTCCGCGCGCGCAATTTCGTAACGGCGCGATCGAAAAAATCGATCTCGAGCGGAAGGAAGTGGTCTTCAGTCGCGCCCTGGATGGGAAGGAATTTACCATCGGGTTCGACCACCTTTTCCTGAATCTCGGCTCGGCCGAAAACCTCAACCTCTTCCCCGGCATCCGCGAACACACCCTGCGCTTGAAGGCCTTCCCGGATATCATTCAGGCGCGTCATCATCTCATCACGATGCTGGAATTGGCCGACATCGAGAAGGATCCGGTCGAGATCGAGCGGCTGCTCAATTTCGTGGTGGCGGGCGCCAACTACGCCGGTGTGGAAGTGGCGACCGAACTGGCGGATTTTCTTCCGCGCGTCGCGCGGCGGCGGTTCCCGAATATCCGGGTCGAGCAGATTCGCATCACGCTCATTCATTCCGGCGATCACATTCTACCGGAGCTGGGCAAGATGCTGCCAAAGCTGCAGAAGTATGCCGAGGACATTGTCAAAAATACCCGGCACATCCGGCTCCTGACCAACGTGCGCCTGGCCTCGGCCACGACGGAGGAAGCGCTCCTCAATACGGGAGAGCGCATTTCCACGCGCTCGATTATCAGTTGCACGGGCACCACCTCTTCCCCGTTGCTCGATACACTGCCTTTCGAACGCGACCGCAGCGGACGGATCGTGGCCGATCAATTCTGCCGCGTCAAAGGGTCCGAGTTTGTCTGGGCGGCGGGGGATTGCGCGGCCATTCCGCGCCCTGATGGAGGCACCTGCCCGCCGCTCGCAATCTGGGCTTTGACCGCCGGACGACAGGCCGCGATCAACATCAAAGCCACCCTCAAACAACGCCCGCTTCGACCCTTCCGCTTCACCGGTTTGGGGGACGCCTGCACTCTGGGCAAGTGGCGCGCGGCGGGTCACCTAAAACACGTTCCCGTCCGCGGGCTGATCGGTTATCTTTCGTGGCGGATTTTCTGCATCCTTTACCTGCCGGCTTGGGAGAAAAAAATGCGCGTCGTTTTCGATTGGTCGATGGCGTCGATTTTTGGGCGCGACCTGATCAACATGAACATCCATCGCCCGGTCGGCGTGATGCCGGTCATGTACGAGCCCGGCCAGGATATCGTGCGCGAAGGCGATATTGGACAAAGCCTGTTCATGATCCGAAAAGGCGAGGTCGAGGTTTTCAAGCAGCAACCGGATGGCTCGTCGCTCACCGTCGCCACGCTTGGCCCCGGCGAACATTTTGGCGAGGTGGCAGTCTTCCGGCGGATGCGACGAACGGCCACAGTGCGGGCCAAGACGCGGGTCGATCTATTGCACATGCGACGGGAAACCGCGCTCGCGTTAAGCGAATCCAAAGCGGAAATCGGCGAGAGTCTGTCGGCTCCGCCACAGAGTGATTAAGAAAACCATGAGCCACATCGGCCGAAAATTTCTGGCCCCGGCGCTCCTTGTCGCTGGTCTAATTTTTAGTGTCGGCTGCACCCCGAGGGACGCGGTGGACGAAGCCACCGCGGCGGGCAAGAGCGTGCAGGATTTTCCGGAAACGCGCGCGGACGTTTATCGGGCGATGGACGGCGGAATCGCGCTCACCCCGGAAGAAATCATGGGGCGCAACACCTGGATGCTTTGGACCGGTGGGAATGAGGCTTTCTGGGATTACCTCGCGGGCAACGCCTACGGGCTGATCGATTTCCTGAAAGTGGTCGACTCGCGCCAGCGCCCGGAACGGTTTGGCACCTTGGGTTTGATCAACGAGCCCGGCTATCGGCAGGCGACGGCGCCGGATGAATTCGGCCTCTATCTCGATCAACCGGTTTCACCCGAACCGGACGGAACCAATCTGGCGGTCGATGGCAAAGCCACGGGCGTGATCGGCTTCCGGCTCTTCCCGAATCCAAATTTCGACGCGGCCGCCCGCCAACGCTGGGACGCGAAACGCTACTACACTGATCCGAAATACTATCAGGATCCGAAACTCGTTAGGCCGTATCGCGTGGGGATGAGTTGCGCGCTCTGTCATGTGGCTTTTCATCCGCTGCGTCCGGCGGCGGATGTGGAAGCGCCGGGCTGGGAGAATCTCTCGGGCACGATCGGCAATCAATACCTGCAGACCCGCGGCGTTTTCGGGGCCGATCTGAAACCGAGCGATTTCCTCTATCATGTGCTCGGGGCGGCGCATCCCGGCACGGTGGAAACGTCCATCATCGCGACCGACAACAACAACAATCCAAACATCATCAATTCCATCTATAACGTCGCCGCGCGCCTTGGCATCGCGACCGAGGAACAGATGGGACCGGCCGCGGTGCAGTTGCCGCCCGGTGGTGAACGCCGGCGTGTGCCCCATGTGCTGGTCGATGGAGCCGACTCCATCGGCGTGGCCGGTGCGCTCGACCGCGTCTACGTCAACATCGGAATGTTCGGCGAAGAATGGGTGCGTTGTCACAACCCCATCATCGGGATGCGCCGGCAGAAGCCGTTCTCGATTGCAAACGCACGGAAGAATTCTGTTTTCTGGCGGGCCACGGAAGAACGGACGCCAAATCTGGCGGCCTATCTGATCAAGGCGAGTGGGCCGATGCCTCTGCGCGACGCTCCCGGGGGACAAAATTATCTGACCACGGACCAAGCGGTGCTTGATCGCGGGCGAATCGTTTTTGCCGAGAAATGCATGACCTGCCACTCGAGCAAGATGCCGCCGACCAAAGCTGACGAGATCCAGTTTGTGAATTGGGCCCGGGAGGAAGTGATGAAGCCGGACTTCCTCGACCACAATTACCTTTCGAACGACCAACGTTACCCGATCACGCTCCTGCAAACCAACGCCTCGCGCGCGCTGCAGGATAACGCCACCCGCGGAAAAATCTGGGAGGAATTTTCCTCGGAGGATTACAAACAGACGCCTTCGATCGGCGAGATCGAGGTTTACGATCCGTTCGCGAAACGGGATTACCGTTTCAAAGTCCCCGGGGGTGGGCCGGGTTTCTATCGCGTGCCGACGCTGGTCGCGATCTGGGCCGCGGCGCCTTTTCTGCACAACAATTCGTTAGGGGAGTACAACGCCGACCCGTCGGTCGAAGGCCGCTTACGCGCCTTTGACGATGCGATCGACAAAATGTTTTACCCTGAGAAACGTCGTGGTCTGGCCAGCATCGTGCGCACGAGCGAGAAGAGCTGGTTCGTGGTGGCGGCGCCGTATTTGCCGTACGCGGTCGAGGGGATTGCCGGCCGCGTGGCCCGGCCGATCACGACCATGCCGTGGTTGCTGCCGCTGCTCGTCCTGCTTGTCGGATTCGGGTTCGTTGCCCTGGGTCGCCGGCGGCGCGGCATCCTTCGATTTTTGGCGTTGGTGATCGGCGGGCTGGTTGTTCTGGTCGCGCTCGCTCTGGTGCCGATTAACTTCTTTATCGCCGGAAAGCTGGGTGATTTGCGGATCGGTCCGTTGCCGAAAGGAATGCCGATTAATCTGCTTGCCGACATGAATCCAGAGGCTCCGCCAGGCGACGCAATCGACGCGATCTGGAAAATGACGAAAGCGTGCCGTCGCATCGAGAAAGAGAATCTGTCCGATGAAGAAGCGACGCGCGTTTTCGAGGCGGAAGCCGCGCCCGCGCTGCTGAAGGTGACGAAGAGCCCCGACTGGGTGGAAGACCGCGGGCATTTGTTCGCGGTCCCGCTTTCCGACGAGGACAAGCACGCGTTGAAGGAATATCTGAAGACGTTCTAGATTTCGGCGATGCGGTGAAGAATCCGGGGAGCGCACGGCTCCAGCCGTGCTGGTTTCGGCATTCTGCCGAAACAGGCTTTCCTTGAGCGGGGGCGCCTACGCAGGATTCAACGCTGGCCGAAAAGTTCGTTTTCGCAGAATGCGAAAACCAGCACGGCTGGAGCCGTGCGCTCCCCAGATTCCCGGCGCTCCCTATTTGATCCACTTCAGCCGGGTGCAGAAGACGAAGTAGAGCACCGGCAGCAGGAGTAGGGTCAGAATCGTCGCCAGCAGTAGTCCGAAGATGTGAACCGCAGTGAGCGAATGCCAGAGCGCGCCGCCGGTGTAGAACAGCGGCAGCAAACCACCGACGGTGGCGAGCACGGTGACCAGCACCGCGCGCAAACGCACCAGGCCAGCCTGGACCAGCGCTTGTTGCAAGTCCATCCCGCCTTCCCGCGCTTCTTCGACGAAATCGCTCAAGACAATGATGTGGCTGACGATGACGCCCGCCAGACTAACGATCCCGAGCAAGGCCATGAAACCGAGCGGCGAAGTGGTTACCGCCAGGCCGAAGAAGGCGCCGATCAAGCCCAACGGAACCGTGAGCAGGACGACGAAAGCTTTCGCGACCGACTTGAATTGCAAGACCAGGGTCAGGGCAATCAGGGTAAGCGAAATCATGATCACGCCGCCCATCTCGGCCTGACCTTTTTTCAATTCTTTGTCTTCGCCGGCGATCTCAAGGTGATAACCCGGCGGCAGTTTGATCGCGTCGAGCGCGGGGCGGGTGCGGTTCAAAATGGCGGAGGACAGCTCACCGGCCGGCGCGTAGGAACTTACCGTGACCGAGCGGACTTGGTTGTAGTGCGGGATGATCGCGAATTCCGGCGCGACTTTGATCTCGGCAAAGCTGGCGAAGGGAACGGGCAGTTGGGTGGCGCTATGCACATAAAGCGCCCGGATTTTTTCCGCTTCGTTGCGTTCCTCGATCCGCAGCCGCACCACCACCGGGATAATGTGATCGCCTTCGCGCATCTCGGTAATGCGGATGCCGCCGAAGGCCGCTTGCGAGACTTGCCCGATCTGCTGGTTGCTGATGCCGAGAGAATTCGCCCGGTCCTGGTTAATCTCGATGGAGATGTTCGGGGTGCGGTAGCCCAGATTGTCGAAGACGTGATAACCGCCGGCCGCGCGCAGCGCCGCCGCCACTTCATCCGTTAGTCGACGCAGGACGTCGAGATCTTCGCCAGCCACGCGGATTTGAATGGGCGTTCCGATGGGAGGCCCTTGTTCGAGCTGCTTCACGATGCAGCGCGCACCGGCGATCTTCGCATCCAGCTCGGCCCGCAACTTCACCAGCAGCGGCGGGACATCGTCCTGCGTGCGGGTGTTGACCAAAATCTGCGCCAGATTACTGGCGGGCGCCTTGGGCTCGACGTTGTAGAAAAAGCGCGGCGCGGTTCCACCGCTGAAGACGCCCGCGCTCACGATTTCCGGGTGCTGTTTCAAGTCCGCCATCACGTTCTCCACCGTCTCGCGCATGCTGGTTAACGAGGAGGTCGCGGGCAGTTCGAGGTCGATCAGCATCTGGTTGCGCTCGGCCGGCGGGAAAAATTGGGTGCCGAAAAATCGGGTTAACCCGAAGCTGAGCACGAGCAGTCCGTAGGTGCAGCCGATGATGAGCCACGGGCGGCGGAGGGACGATTCGAGCGCGCCCCGATAGCGCGGGAGCATGCCGCGCAAGCCCAGGTCGATCCAGCGAAAGAGGAAAAAGCGTCGCACATCGCCGCCTTCTTCCAGGCCCTTCTGACCGCGCAACAAGTAGTATCCGAGCAACGGAATAAACGTCATTGAGACCAGGCGCGACGCGATCAGCGCCATCGTCACCACGGCCGGAATGCCGAAGACAAACGTGCCGGTGTCGCCCGGGAGCAGCATGAGCGGAAGGAAGGCGACGATGTTAATGACCGTGCCGTAAAAGATCGCGCGCCGCATGCGGAACGGACCCAGCCAGGCGGCGCGTCCGGCTTCTTCTCCGTGATGCAGCTCGCGATTGATCGCGTCCGACGCCACCACCGGGTCATCGACCAGCATGCCGAGGGCGATGATGAGCGCGGCGATGGAAATTTGGTGCAGTTGAATCCCAGCCAGGTTCATCCCACCGAGCACCATCGCGACCGTGAGCGGGATGGCGGCGGCGACGACCAGGGCCGAACGCCAGTCCATCAAGAGCAGCGCCACGAAGACCACGATCACAACCGCTTCCAGGAACGAGCGGATGAAATGATGCAGGCGATGCGCGACCGCGGTCGGCTGGTCCGACAGCGTCTGGATTTGCATGTCTTCCGGTAGCCGTGCCTCGAGGCGTTTCGCCACTTTCTGCACCTCGTCGTTGAACTGGCCGATGATCTTGCCCGTCTTCATCTCCACCGCGACCGTGACCGCGCGATGCTTGGTCAGCGGAGCGTCTGGCGTGGCCCGAAGGTAGGCATCGACCTTAAAGGGAATGGGCGCTTCATACATGCGCCGGACCTCGAAGATTTCCCGCAAATAAACCGGTGCGCCGGATTTGCCAACTCCGACGACCGTGCCTAACAACTCGTCTTCACTCTTGAATTCGCCCGAAAGTTGCACGGGAAAATTCTGACCCTCCGTCCGCAAGGTGCCACCCGGAATGATGGCGTTGCGCTCCGCGATGGCCTTCGCAATCGCCTCCGGCGCGAGCCCGTAACCGGCCGCGGCGGCGGAAGAGTAGAGCAAGTAAACGGTCTCGGGCACGATTCCGATGAGCGTCACCTTCCCGACTTCATCGACCTGCTTGAGATCGTCCTCGAAGGCTTTGGCAGCGTCTTCGAGCTGGCGATAACTGTAACGCGGCGCCGCGGTCGCGCGCACTTGCGGGAGCGGGTCGGCGTCGCCCATCAGCAGCATCGGCGCGATGAAATCCGGATGATGTTCCGCATCCGTCCCGGTGAGACTGCGAGTAAAGCCGGCGATGAATTGCTCGATCTGCGCGCGCGTGGCGGTGGTGGCCGCGTCGGCCAGAAGGAATGAGTGACCCGCGCGCACCTGCACATCGGTCGCCATGCCGGTCGCGGCCAAGGCCGTTTGGAAACGCCGCCCGATGAAGTCGCGATAACTTTGCGCAATGCTCGGCGGAAAAAATGCGACGACCGCGGCGCGACCGTCCGCGGGTTTGCCCGCGCGTAGATCGGTCAACTCCTTCCGGATCAAGTTCGCCCGCGCCATGCATTCCGCTTCGCCCGCCGGTGGACTCGTTATCCCAAAAAGAAGGGTGATGGTGGTCCCAAAATCCGAGGAGAGGAATGGCGGCTGCGCCCCCTCCGGCAGCGTGACTTCGCGCAATTTGGCGCGGATTTTTTCCCAAGTGATGTCGATGTAACTCTGCGAGCCGGCGTAGAGCTTGACCTTCAAGGTGGACAAGCCGGGCCGCGACTCGGAGGTGATTTCCTCGACCGCTTCCAGCTCCGAGATTTTGCGCTCGAGCGGTTTGGTTAGCAGTTCCTCGACCTTCGAAGCAGTGGCGCCGGGAAAAATTCCGACGACCAGTCCGACGCGCTGCGGGGTGGACGGATCTTCCTGTTGGCCCAGCTTGGTGAACGAGACCGCGCCCCAGACCAGCGTCGCGATCAGCGCCGTCCAGGTGACGCCGCGATGCGCGACGCAATATTGCGCCAAGCCACCGCGCTTGATCTCGGCCGAGGCTAGGTGAGTCATGCCACGAGGGGATCGAGAGGTTACCGGACGCCGACCGGTGCGCCGTCGTAAAGTTGGCTCGCGCCTCGGGTGACGACTTCTTCGCCCGCGCTCAAACCTTCACTGATAATGATCGAGCTGGCGACGATGTCGCCGGTCTGCACGGGGCGGAGGGTCGCCTTGCCGTCTTTCACCACAAAAATCGCGAGCTGGTTCGCCAATTTGCCCTTCTCCTCACCGTTGCCGGGAGGAGTAATCAGAGCCGACAACGGGACCAACACCTGCCCCGGCGCAGTTGCCGCTACGCCGCCGGCCTTCACCGTCGCGGTCATCCCGGATTTGATGATTCCCTCCGGATTCGGCACTTTAATGACGACGCGGTAGAGCCGCCCGGCGTTGCTCGCGGCCACGCCGACTTCGCTGATCTTCCCGCGGAAAGGCGGCCGGCCGGCGAGCGCGGAAATATCCACGTCGATCTCCTTGTCGACCACGAACAACCCGACCAGCCGATCGGGCACACCGAGTTCCACTTGCATCGCGTCGGTGTTGCCGAAGCGGAGCACGGGTTTTCCGGCGGGAACGGTTTCGCCGTTGTTGCTGAAGCGCGCCAGGATCAGGCCGGCCCACGGGGCGCGCAGCTCGGAGTCGCGCAGGTTTTGTTCGGCCTGGCGGAATTGGGCCTGCGCGGTCTCGGTGTCGGCGCGCGTTTTATCGACTTCCTGCTTGGAGACGACGTTGCCGGCGAGCAATTTCTGGAGCCGTTCGTTATTGGCCTGAGCCAGGTCGGCCGCAGCTTTGGCGGAAGCGAGTGCGTTCCGGAAATCGGCCTGCTGTAACCGGGCGAGCACGATGTCGGCCTTGACCGGCGTGCCTTCCTCCCAATCCCGCCGCGGCTCCGGGCCGATCAATTCCAGGATGCCGCCGACTTTGAAACTCAGGTCCGTTTCCTGATCGGCACGGACGGTGGCGATGTATTCCGGCGCGGTGGCGGAGAGGTCGGCGTCCGCCAGGGCGCGGGCGCGCTCAGTGGTGACGATGGCGGTTTCGGGGTCGTGCTCGACCGGAGTTTTGTTGCAACCAGCAGCCACCAAGGAGGCCACGGCGAGGAGCGGAAAGATGGTCGAGCGCATGGGGGTGATGACCCCGATGATGCAAATCCACACGCGCCTCTGCAATCCTCATTCCGAGGCCGAATCGAGATTATCGGCGCGTGGCGGACGGCCGTCGAGTTGGGCCTTCCGGCTACGGACGCATCGCCTGGCGGAAGCGTTCTTTCACCTCCGGTGGAAGTTTCTCGTCGGAGGCGTCGCCGATTTTCTCAGGGAACTGGCCGGCCATCACACGCATGGCTTGGAGTTGCCTCGCGTAACTCACGGCCCATCCTGAAACCTCAGCGCGACCGCGTTCATGCAATACCGCAGCCCGCTCGGCGCCGGGCCGTCGTTAAAGACGTGGCCCAAGTGGGAACCGCAACGCGCACAGGAAATCTCCGTCCCAAAGATCGACGAGAAGCCACCGGCCGCGCGCACGGCTTCGGGTTTGATCGGCTGCCAGAAGCTGGGCCAGCCGGTGCTGGAGTCGAACTTCGTCAAGGCGCGATAGAGTGGATTGGCGCAGGCGGCGCAAACGTAAACGCCGGTGTGGTGTTCGATCGCATTGCCGCTTTTGGACGGGCGCTCGGTGCCGGCGCGCCGCATGACGTAGAACTGCGCGGGCGAGAGAATGGCCCGCCATTCCGCCGCGCTCAGCTCCACTTTTTGATCGAGCGGGATCGCCGCCAGTTTGGCCCGGGTCTGAGCGGGATCGGCTTTGCTCCCGCTGGAACGCGAGCAGGCGGCGAGGGAAACGGCGAGGAGCAATAGGGCCAGGAGATATTTCATCTTAAACACTTCAACGGCGGGACGCAGGTCCAAGGCGAAGACAACGCGGCGGCCAGGGCCGGCGCGCGTTGTCCGTGCTGGGCCGTCGAGGTTGTCGCGGCGTCCATCCTTTCCAGCAGATGATCGCCCACGCGTAGCGCATTGGCGATGATGGTGAGGGCGGGATTCACCCGGCCACTTGAGCAGAAGAAGATCGAGTCGACCACGTCCAGCTTGTCCAGCTCGTCCGCCTTGCAGGTGCGAGCGAGAGCACTCGTTTTCGGGTCGTCGCCGAAAACGGGTCGTGCCGTTCTGGTGCGCCACGCCGCGAGCGGAATGCGCTGGGCGAGCTGCAGCTTGCGCGCAAACCGAGGCGAACACCGGATCATCGTAAGCGGCTTATGATGACTGCGCGCGCGCGTGCAAAACTTTTGGGGTGCCCCGCCCGCCTCAAATCTTTGCGCCTTCGCGCCTTTGCGTGACCCCTCTGGGATTAACCATTTTTTCACGCCAAGACGCCAAGACGCAAAGAGCAGAGGGGCGTGGAGCGCGATTTGATGAAGGAATGATGGGGCTGCCCCGTAAGGCTAACGCGCTCCCGGTGCGTTGACCGGGCCAACCAAGAACGGGCATCCGATTGGAAGGAGCCAAAGGGCCGCTTGAACTTCGGACCCAACTCCCGACGAATCCGGCAACACAAAACTGTTATTCCCTCCGCAACTCGAAACCCCTACACTTCCGAAACCATGGCCACTACCAACCCCGCCTTTCCGGACCTGCCCAAACCCGTGCTGTCCAAGATCGAGAACCGCAAACTGTTGAAAGGCCAGAAGGCCATCGTCACCGGCGCCAGCTCGGGGATTGGTCGCTCCATTGCGCTTGCCCTTGGACACGCGGGTGCCGATGTCTGCATCAATTTCGTCGCCGGCGAAGACAAAGCGAAGGCGATGGTGGACGAACTGTGCGGCCATGGACACACCGCGATGTCGTTCCGCGCCGACGTCTCAAAGGAAGAGGAGGTCGCCGCCATGTTTGAGGCGGTGCGCGATGAGTTCGGCACGGTCGATATTCTGATCAATAACGCCGGCCTCCAGCAAGACGCGCCCATTTCCGATATGACGCTCGCCCAGTGGCAGAAAGTCATCGACGTGAATCTGACCGGCCAGTTTCTCTGCGCGCGCGAGGCGATCCGCGAATTCAAACGGCGCGGGGTGAAGCCAGCTGTTTCCTGCGCGGCGGGCAAGATCATTTGCATCAGCTCGGTGCACGAAGTGATTCCGTGGGCCGGGCATGTGAACTACGCGGCCTCGAAAGGCGGCGTCATGTTGATGATGAAAAGCATCGCGCAGGAAGTGGCGCCGTTGCGCATCCGCGTGAACTCGATCGCCCCCGGCGCGATTCGCACGCCGATCAATACCGAAGCCTGGGACACGCCCGAGCATTACAACGCACTTTTGAAATTGATTCCCTACAAGCGGATCGGCGAGCCGGAGGAGATCGGGCGCGCGGCGGTCTGGCTGGCGAGCGACGAGTCCGATTACGTGGTCGGGACCACGCTCTTCGTCGATGGCGGCATGACGCTCTATCCCGGGTTCGAAACCGGAGGCTAATCCGTGATTCTCATTTCCTTCCTCGTCATCTTGCCGTTTCGAGTCAGGCTCACGCCATGAATGGAATTGATCTTAACGCAGAGTGGCTCGAAACGGACGGCCTCGGGGGATTCGCGAGCGGAACCGTCTCGGGCATTCGGACGCGGCGCTACCACGCGTTGCTCTTGACCGCGACCACGCCGCCGGCGGGGCGCGTCGTGTTGGTGAATGGATTTGATGCCACGGTGGAGACAACGCAGGGGACGTTTGCGCTCTCCTCGCAACGCTACGCGCCGGATGTCGTGCATCCGGATGGCGCGACCCGGATCGAGTCGTTCGAATACGAACCTTGGCCGCGCTGGCGTTTTCGGATCGGCGATGATTTCGTCGTCGAGCAGGAACTCTTCGTCCCCTCGGGCGAATCGCGCGTGATTCTGTCGTGGAAGGTCGTCGAAGGGGAAGGGGAGGCCACCCTGCGGATTCGGCCCTTCTTTTCGGGGCGCGATTTTCATTCCACGCAGCACGAGAATGGCTCATTTCGCTTTGAGCCCGCGCCAACCGAACACGACTGGACGTGGCAGTTCTACGATGGACTCCCGGCGGTCGTCGTTTCCTCGAACGGCCGATACGTCCACGAGCCGGAGTGGTATCGGAATTTCTTTTACAGCGAAGAAGCGGCCCGCGGGCTCGATGCGACCGAAGATCTCGCGTCGCCCGGAGTTTTCGAATTTTCGCTTGGGAGTAGGCGGGCCGTGTTGGCCTTCGCCGCGGGCAGTGCGACGCCAGAGGGTGAGGAGTCGGCGGAAAAACGGTATGCTCACGCGCAGACGGCGGAGTGGCGCCGCCGCCGGAAATTTGCGACGCCCTTGCATCGCGCGGCCGACGCCTACATCGCCCGCCGCGGGAATGGCAAGACCATCATGGCCGGCTATCCCTGGTTCGGCGATTGGGGCCGCGACACTTTCATTGCCATCCGCGGCCTTTGCATCGGCACCGGCCGGCTCGAGGACGCGCGTGCTATTCTCGTGGAATGGGCCGGCGTGGTTTCGGAAGGCATGCTGCCGAATCGTTTTCCCGACCAAGGCGATACGCCGGAGTTCAACTCCGTCGATGCCTCGCTTTGGTATGTGATTGCGGTCGGTGATTATCTGCGCGCGACCAATGGCGGTGGAGAAGATGCGGTCACATTATGCGCGGCTGTGGAAGCGATTCTCACCGGCTACTACGATGGCACGCGCTTCGGAATTTGTGGTGACGACGATGGCCTGCTGCGAGCTGGCGAACATGGTTACCAACTCACCTGGATGGATGCACGGGTGGATGGCCGCGAAATCACGCCGCGCATCGGCAAGCCGGTCGAGATCCAGGCGCTCTGGTTGAATGCGCTTGCGATCGGCGCACAATTTTCCGCGCGCTGGCAACCGATCCTCGAGCAAGGCCGGCGCTCTTTCGTGGAGCGCTTTTGGAATTCCGACCGCGACTGTCTCTACGACGTGATCGATTGCGATCATCAAGCGGGGGCCGTCGATCCATCCTTTCGTCCGAATCAAATCTTCGCGGTTGGCGGCTTGCCACTCGTGCTGCTTCCGCCAGAACAGGCCCGTCAGGTGGTCGACGCCGTGGAAGCTCATCTGCTCACGCCGCTGGGGTTGCGCTCGCTCGCGCCGGGCGAGCCGGGTTACGTCGGACATTACGGCGGCGGCGTCGCGCAGCGCGACGGCTGCTATCATCAGGGCACAGTTTGGCCGTGGTTGATGGGGGCGTTTGTCGAGGCCTGGCTGCGGGTGCGGGACAATTCCGAGGCGGCCAAAGCGGAAGCCGCGGAACGTTTCATCCAGCCGCTCCTTGAACATCTCAATCACGCTGGTCTCGGACACATCTCGGAGATCGCCGACGCTGATCCGCCGTTTACCCCGGCAGGTTGTCCATTTCAGGCCTGGTCGTTAGGCGAGCTTTTGCGGCTGGATTCCATCTTGTAATTGCTCAGCGCTGACGTTTGCCGTTCTTTCGCTTGAGCGGCTCCAGATCGCTCACCAGCTCAAGGTCAACGGTCCAATAGCCGCCATTTCCTTTCCAGACGATGGCGATGCGTTCTTCGTCAGGCTCCACCGAGATGAACTCGGGATGAGGAACAGGGAGAATGCGGCCATCGGGCATCCGCAAGCCAAAGCCCTGAAACGGTTGTTCGTGGAGTCGCTCCTTGAGTGCCGTGCCAGTCACGATCCGATATTACCGCGCGAGCCGATGGCGTGCTAGCAAAGACTCGCACGGCTAATAAAAGGCGGGTCCTCATTCTCGGCGGCGGTTTCGGTGGACTTTATGCTGCGCTCGAATTCGAGAAGCGCCGCGATCGGGGTCGATCCGCAATCCCAGCAACCAGCAGGCGACTCCGCAAGAGAAAGAAGTCTGGTTCGTCGGGGCGAAGCGCGGAACCTTACAAGCAGGCGATGCTCGCGGCTGGGCTTGACACCGGCTGCGCGAGGACTGGTCCGTCGGCGGTGAAAATTAATGCAGTTGCGCAAGCGAGCGGGCGAGTCATAATACGAATCTCAAGACGCGGGGTGGAGCAGTCTGGTAGCTCGTCAGGCTCATAACCTGAAGGCCGCGGGTTCAAATCCCGCCCCCGCAACCAATTTCCACCCCCGGCCCCGGGGTCAAACGATCCTGAGTAGCTCAGTGGTAGAGCGGTCGGCTGTTAACCGATTGGTCGTAGGTTCGAGTCCTACCTCAGGAGCCAAATTTAAGCGCCTCACCACGAGGGGCTTCTCCTGCGGGCAGGACCGTTGCGGAGCCAAATGCCAGCGGAATTGCCAGCAGATCGGACCGCGCGAAAACAATTCGTGCGCTCTCTGCCAGCACTCCGCGACTACTTCGTAACGGGAAAACTCAGCCGTGTGCATTCTCCTCAACGTGGAGAAAAACGTGCAGCAAAAATACCGACTCTATCGCCGGCGGAATGGAAATTTCTACTGGCAGGAAAACGATTCGCGGAAGCAGGGAAGCCTCCGCACGAACAATCGACGGGACGCCGAGCGCGTTCTCAACGCGATGAACGAGGCCGAGCGCCAGCCGGCTATGAACCTGAGTTTAGCGTGTGCGAATCTGGCCGCGCACGATCCGCAGATGGTTTCGCGCACGTGGCAGGTCGTGATGCAGGAGATGGCAACCCACGGCATTCCAACGACCCAGGAAAGATGCGAGCGGACCTTTCGGAGCAAAGCGTACGATCCGCTCCGAACAAAACCTCTCGTCCAAACCACCGGCTCGGACTTGCTCGCGGTTTTGCATTCGAACGGAAATTGCGTTGGCCACTATTTGCGACGCCTCCACAATCTGGCCGTTGATCTTGGGTGGCTCGCGTGGCCCATCCTCGCCAAGCGAGCATGGCCGAAAATCCGAAGCCAACAAAAGCGGGCGATCACTGCGGAGGAACACAGAGCAGTCATCGCCAGCGAGCGAAACGACGAACGCCGCGCGTACTATGAGCTCCTCTACGAAACGGGAGCGGCTCAAACCGACGGCGCGAATCTAAAGGCCGAGGATGTGGATTGGACGAACGGAGTTCTCGTTTATCGACGGCAGAAGTTGGGGCCGTCCAGCGAACCGGCACGGCTGACACTTGGCGCGAAACTGCGTGCGATTATACGATGACATTGCTTCATGGCTGGACGGCGATTTTTCGTCCGTGCAAGATGACCAGGGAAGGCTGATTTGGATCTGCTGATAGGTCGTAAAGCCGATTTGGTGATCACGCATTTCGAAGACGGAAAAGCACGACAAGCCATTCGTGAAAATTGCGGGGATATTTCCCACGCGCCGGTTGACGCAAAATTAGCGAGCAGCGGTTCTCAGCTGGCCTCCTTGATAGAGGCCAGCGGAGAGATTCAGACTCATTCGTTTGCTCCGATGTGCATTCGACACATCGGCTTCGATGCACGCCTCACGCAGAAGCGGAATGGAGGAGTTCTTCCGAGCGGATGCCAATTTGCTCCACGCTTCACCAAACTTCTTTCACTTCTGGGATCAGACACATTGACGAACGTCAGGATGCCTCTAGAAAATTCGAGGATGTCACAGAAATATTTCTGATTGCGGAGGAGTGTCACCATAGCGGCCGACACTCCTGATCCTGCTGTCCTAAAGCACGGCAGGATTGCTCCTGCTGAATTCCGCATCGCTTCAACACCCCGCTTCAACTCGAAAACATCCGTTCGTGTCGGCACGCACTCAGCCAGCCAGTGAGACAGTTGAGATCACAAATTGTCTTTTTTAGCCCGTCCAAACACTGCCGCCCATGCAGCGCTGTGCACATTTCACTGCAACTACCTCGCCGCGCGAGTATCGAGCAGAACCAAAATGCAGTGCAATCATCACGATTGGTAGGCCTCGCTCGACCTGTGCCGGACCAAAATCGCTGTCTTTGATTTTACTTCACATTTTGTGGCCCAACGTGCAATCTGGGTACCAGAGGTTGCATAGCAATCTGGAATTCTAACTGTTTCACAGAGGAACCCTGTCCATGACTCGAAGTGACAAACAGCACTGCGTATTACGCGGAAGGTCACGCAGATGCGCCGCTTAAACTTTTCACCAGCGCGACGATCCCTGTTGATCGTCGGGCTACTCCTATTAACAACACATCGCTTACCGGCGCCGGTTTCCGAGCTGCGAGAAAGTTTAAAATTGAAGCGCACTTTCTTCATGCTGAAAGGGCACGCCGTGAACACATTCGCGAACGAGAAAGGATTGCCGGCCGAATTGGATCCCGCATTCGGCGGCGCTGCTCACGTATTGGCGACTCGACCACTGATCGCGCTCACCGAGTTGATGACAAAGTTTGGTCGTTTGTCTTACGTGGGGGACCGTCTTTTCTACCACGGATCCGATGTCGCAGAGATGACTCCGGAAACGCAGCGGCGCGAAGCCGCATTAAAAAAGATTGAGCAATCGCAGCTCAAAAAACTCGGGACGACTCCTTCTCTCTCGGTAGCCACTCGGTCTGGTGCTAGGTTCAGCGCCTCTCAATTCACTTCTGAATTCTTCGCAAATCACTCTTGGTGTCTCGGGGCAACTCGGCTTGATGAACAACTCACAAAAGCCGCCAAGAGCTCCGGGCGCGACCGAATTGCGATTCCAATAGGCTCGTTCGACAGCTCCATTACATTAACTGGAAATGCAACACGGGCTGACCTTGAGACCATACGGCGGGCCGATCCTGACAGCTTTAAGGACGGTAGTCCTATGAAATTTTACGCCGATGTTTGTCGTTCCGGGCTACCCGAGTCTCTTCTTCCCCTAAGCGTGAAGTACGACGAATGCGGCAACTCCACTGAGGTAAATATGGAAACCCCCTTGCTACAAATGCGCGTCCTCGTTTTGGAGAATATCACGAATAAGCCAGTCGAAGTCGGACAATTTCATTTTCGACTGGTCAATCCCGGGCGGGACGTACTTGCCGTGCGCACACGAGCCGAAAATGACCGACTACTTGCCTCGACTACTTCTGATTCGGGGGGATGGTATCAGCCGCATGTCCTTAAGCCTGGCGAAAAGGTGATCGTTCCATTAGAATTACTCCTGAAGCCGGACACGGCGAATAGCCCCGGAACTCCGGCTGAGACCCCACGCGCAAATCGTCGTGCGTGCGCGAATAGATTGCTCGCAGACCGTGAACTTCAAACAGTCGCGATCATGTACGAGGGCAAGGACCCTCAGCGTCCGAGACCGACTTCGCTAATGACCGTAGCGAAGCAAAAATTTATTGACATGCTATTGCGCGAACCGGTCCGATCTCTCGAAACCGACGAGTTCGTCTATGGCCCATCAATCGTGCTCGACTCCATCGATGTCGACGGTCCTAAGTATGCAATTGAGCCCTTCGACCCGATGAATATTGCGTATTTCAGTGGTTACGGGGAAGGATCCTGTCCCTTCCTTTATTGTTGGCGGAACGCTGATGAAGACTGGGTAAAAAAAGGCACGATTCTCACAGGTCGCTCATCAAAAGCACTGGAAGGAACTACAACGATCGAGGTCACAAACTTCGATGGAATCGTAAAGCTTGCTGAAGAGGAAGATGAAATTTCTTACGTGGATCAACTCTTCGTTCGCGGCACCTCAGTGACCGGGGAAACAATTGTTGTGCCGCCCTCGATCGATCTGTTAAACCAGAAAGATCATCGTTACCTTGTACTGACGAGAGGCAAGATGACCGAAGTCAGATTCCAAATCCCCAAAGGCATGCGTCGCGATCGTGTAAAAATCGTTGCATCAGGGTATTTCGAGCTTGCCGCGGGAGAACCATCGTGCTGAAGACTCGTTAGGGCGCTTCGGGAGGTGATGACCCCGGCCAATTACCGCTGACCGCCTCGAAGTTTTATTTGGAGGGTGCCGAGGCGACCAGGTCTGCAAGGTAAGTTTTCCCATCTGCCGTGCATTCATAGCTCCCACTCTTTCCGTCTTTCGCGAAACGCAGCGTGAAAGATTCAGGCGTCCATATGATGCCTAATGGCTGAGATACCACATCACCTGTCACCGCGCGTAGTTCGCTTTCGTCCCAAACTCCCGTGAACTTCACCACAAAGTCACCACGCTTACTGGTTTGCGTCATCGTGCCGGATCGGTGATCGGAATCCAACGCGATGGCAATTGGGCGCGGCGACGAATCCGGGTCGTTCTCCACATAAACTTGTCCTATGTATAGGGCCACCGTGTTCAAAATGGGGCTTCTGGAAACATCAGAGGGCTTCGAGCCGATGGGTGGAGAACTCCCAGAATTCTGAATGATCGATAGTGGAGCGGAAAGAGGTGATTTGCCACCGAGTCGAACGAAGCCCAGGAAAGAGACGCCTGCCGCAATCAACAGTCCGATGGCTGCGATTAGCAGGAGCATTCGATATTTGGTTTTCGACAATGCCGGCGAAAAACGCTCGACATCCACCTTCATCACTGAGCTTTCGTAGAGCGGATTTACAACGTTTGAAGACCTACCTTCGCCAAGCGCGGGGGCTGTTCCAGAATGGCATAGCGCTTGATCGATCCCAGAAAGCAGTCTGTCGGCATGATGATGGAAATCGCGCCCAGCGTCGAGTGGAAGTGCATTCCGGAAAGCTAACTGCGCAATTTCAGGTGGAAGCCTGTCGGGTTTTGGCATCGACGCGTTGTTTACTAGCAGGGGAATCACGGGGATGCCCCGTTTCAGCGCGTGCTCGATCTCCAGACGCACAAAATCATCCGTGTCATCAATTCGCCGTGAGCCGTCGCCATTTTCGCCAAGCCAGCGTGAGCCAATAACAGCTACGACCAAATCCGAGTGATCAAGCGTTTGTTTAATGTGCTCACGGAAATCAACTCCGGCGGGGATCGAATCGAAATCCATGAACACATTCCCTTTCCCAAAACTTGCCTGAAGCCGGTCATAGAGGCGCCCGGTAACTGAGAGGGAGTCTTCTCGGCGGTATGAGATGGCGATCATAGGGGCTGGCGTCGTCGATTAGTGAAAACTCCGCTAAAATTGTAAAGGAGATTGCGAGCCCGGACGGTCGGAGTCGGTCCTTAGGAAGCCAGCATTTTGCAGGATTGGAATCCGGGAGCATTCTTCATCGTTGATCTCCGGCCCCCTCTGGCGGGATGCCAAAATCCTGAAACTGATGCGGTTTTAGAAGAAACCGACAGGAAACCACACATCCCGACTTGAGCATTCGAGTAGGATCCAAAATTTCGCCTGATTGGATTGGAGGATTCTGACCTGGGACCGTTGTGGGAGTGTCTTAAAGACAGATTTGTGATCAATCCTTGCGCTTCACAAGATTGACGCGCTCCAATCACTCTATCAGGCTGGACCGCAGTCCTGCGAGGGCTGGTGCACGGAGGACGCCACGGCCGTGCGCCGCTTTGATCAGAAAACGCCCCGGTCGTAAGACGAGCAATCGGGACTGGGTCAACCCGCACGCCCCGGAAGCCAAGGCGGGCCGGACCGAGGATGGGACCACCGACATGATCTACAAACCCGAGCACGCGAGTGATCTGGAGAGCGGAGCGATCGTCGAGGCGCAGGTGCGCCTCGGAGGTGCGGCCGACACGGCGGAATCAACTAAGTAGGCGTTTTTCAGCGGGCTGCTAGGCAAGAGCCACTTTAATCGGTGGAATTAGCGGAAAAACACCGCCGAGTCCTACCTCAGGAGCCAAATTGGACACGCGCGAGCCGCTCTGATTCCAGTGCGCGGTTGAGTTCGCTCCATCCCGAGCTTTTGCGATTCGGGCTTAATCACTCAATATCGGGTTGCGCCCAGAGCGAGTCGGGATTGTCGTGGAATGTGAGCGCGGCGCAGTCGAGGAAAATCCTGGTCGGGACGGCGAGTTGGTCGGACCCGGGATTCGTAGAGCGATGGTACCCGAAGGGGATGCCGGCGGGCGAACGACTATCGTGGTACGCGCAACATTTCGAAATGGTGGAGGTGAATTCAACCTTCTACGGGGTGCCGGATCTGCGGATGGTGGATCGCTGGTGCCGGAGCACGCCGGACGATTTTGTTTTCAATGTGAAGCTGCATCAATTGCTTTCTCGGCATTCGACCGCGGCGAAATTGCTGCCGCGAAACCTCCAGCAGATGGCAGAAACGGATGGGCAGGGAAAGGTCCGCCTGACTCCCGAGATCGAGGCGAAAATGTTGGGTGAGGTTCGGGGTGTGGCGGCGCTGCTACGAGAGGCGGGCAAGCTCGGAACGCTTTTGCTGCAATTGTCGCCCTCGTTTTCGCCGCGAAAACATCAGCTTGAGGAATTGCAGCCGCTTTTCGACTCACTCGCGGATTATCGTCTGGCGGTCGAATTTAGGAATCGCAACTGGGCGGAAGGGGATGCGCTCACAGAGATGCTTGTGTTTTTGCGTGCGCATTCCGCGGCCTTGGTCTCGGTCGATACACCATCGCAAGAGCACTTCACGATCATGCCGCCGGAGTTGGATGAGATCACCGATCCGCGTGTCGGCTATCTGCGGCTGCACGGACGCGATGCGAAGGCGTACACGACCGGGAAGACCGTGGCGGCGCGCTTCAATTACGACTACAGCGACGCCGAGATCGTGGAGGTGGCACAGCGCAGCCGAAAGTTAGCCGAGCGCGCGCAGCAAGTACACGTTGTCTTCAATAACAACGCGCTCGATTACGCGCCGCATGCGGCTTTGCGGTTGCGCAAGGCGCTGGGCCAGATCGCGAAATTGCCCTCTCGGCAGGGCGAGTTGTTTCTCTCCCGCTCCGATCGGGCAGAATAGGCGCCTCCGCCAGTGGATCTGCGGGTGGAATGACGATTGAGTGGGAAGCGCGCTTTCGCTAGGCTGCGGGGCGAAACCATGAATGTGGATGCGCCGTCGGGAAATGAGGAGGACGACAAAGTCGTGCTCGCCAAGCGAAAGAATCACCTCGCCGACGATGGCCCAGAAGCGCCGCTGCTCCCGCGAGCCGACGTCGGTGTGCTGCTCGTCCACGGCATTGGAAATCATCGGGAAGGAGTCACCCTGCGGGCTTTCGGCCAGCCGATGCTGGATTGGCTGAAAGAGTGGCTGCGTGGCAAGGGGGACGGGGATGCGCGCGGAACGGTCTTTCTGAGCGAGGCGCGTTTCAACGACGCCACGGCACCGGCTTACGCGCTGGCGCGAATCCGCGCGGGAGAGGGAAAAAGCGAGGCCAGCGCGGAGGAAACATGGCTTTTCTGCGAGGGCTGGTGGGGTGCGACGGTGCAATCGCCCGCTTCGTTCCAGTTGCTGCGATGGATGTGGACGCGGGCGCCGTTACTCATCTACTGGCATTTCTACGTGAGGCGGACCGCGCGTCCGGCAAAATCCACGCAGGCGCGGAATTGGGATGTGTTCGCTAGCATCGTGGCCTTTTTGCTGGCGGGGTTTTGTCAGACGGTCATCGGCGTGGCCATGATCCTGTGGTTGATTCCGATCGGGCCGTGGCAGCGCAAAGTGGTGGCCGCGGTGCGAATTTTGACCCTGACGTTAGGGGACAGCTATGTCCTTGAGGAGGACATTCAACGCGCGGCGCTGGTGGAGCGGGTGCGGCGAGCTTTGCACTGGCTAACGGAGCGCGCTGACCGTGCGGTAATCATCGCGCATTCCCAAGGCGGCGCGATTGCGCATGAGGTTCTGCGGCAGGAGACACCGTCACGGTTGCGCCTTTTTATTAGCGTCGGTTCCGGATTGGAGAAGCTAGACTTTCTCCGCGAGGTGGTGACGGAACGGGCCGGGCTGGTGCTGGCGTCGCTTCTCTTTCCGCTCGTGGTTGCGGGGGTCGCGATCATTTTTCACGGACGCAGTTCATCCGGAAATGGCGAGATCGGTCTGGGAGTGTCGCTATTGATTATTGCTTTCGGCTTTTCGGCCGGACTTTTGGGGCATCTGGCTAATTACAAGAAACTGATGATACAGCGATCAGCCCGGCTGGAACTGCCCGAGCTACGAAAAGACCGCTGGATCGATCTCTACGCCTCCGATGATGTCGTGCCGATGAGCCGGGGATCGCTCCTGGAGGGCGCCGGATTTGTCTCGCGGGAAAGGGTCTTCAACGAGCGATCCTACGTGCGCGATCATGTGAGTTATTTCACGAACCAGAACGATTGCCTTCCGCGAATTTGGGAAAAATTGGCCGGGCTTTCCGATTTGCCCATTTTCCGGGATGGTGATCTCGAACGGCTTCGACGTTTCTCATTCGTCCACCGCGGCGCCACCCACGTCATTTCGTACAGCCGGCTCGCACTTTTCATCGCTCTTTTCGTTGGCGCTTATTTCCTGCGCAATCCGCTCCTTAACATCGGCCAGACTGTTCTCACGGGTGCGGAAGGGACCGTGGCGGCAGACTGGCTCCGACCAGTGCACGCGCTGGCCAGCGTGCTCGCCTCGATCGTGCAACGGCTCTGGAAGCCAGACGCCGTCAGCGCCGATTTGCTGGCGAACGCACTTTTCGGAGCGGCCATTCTGCTCGCAGCCCTGGCCCTCTGGTGGACAGTTTTTCGCAGTATCTGGGCATGGCGCCGCACCGCCCGGTGGCGCAAGGCTTGCCGCGGAGGAGACGTCTACGTGACGCGTGGCGGTCGCATTCGTTTTTGGCTTGGATGCGTGACCTTTTTCGGCTTCGGCTGTCTTCCGCTCGCCGTCTCAATCGGCGAATACTTGACCCGTGAGGGATTCTTCAATGTGGTCGCTGTCGCGCTCGCTCTCTGCGCGCTCCTCTTTACGGTGCTTCTCTCCGCGTGCGCCCCTTGGATGATCGAGGTTGGCAGGCAGGATGCGAGCCAGCCGCTGCCAATGCGGATCCTATCCCCGCTCGCTGTGGGCCTGTGCGTGGTCGGAATGCTCTGGACCGCGCGCTGGCTGTGGCCCGGGACGGTCGAGGCCTCAACTCGATCGGCCATCCTCGTAGGCGTGGCGCTCCTGCTCGGACTAGCCTGTCAGGTCCACACCTCGATCAAGCTTCGCTCCCATTCGGCCTACCTTTCGATCGCAGCAATCATTGCGCTCCCTCTTCTGGGCGCGCTTTTATGTGTCTGGGTAGGGCCGGCCAAGGCCTATTTTTCTGCCATCGCCTACCTGAGTCTTAGCTTGCTCTCGTCTGAAATTCTTTTCGGCGGGTGGTGGCGGAAGAGAACGCGCGAAGGAAAGGCGCCAAAGTAGCATTCACTGCTGGAGGCTTTGGCTGGTGGAAAATGCCTGCGGTTCGGGGTGCCCGATCACTTCCCTTGCCGATCATTTGCGATACTTTGTCGGGATTTTATGGCCAAATATCTAGTCGTTAGTGCGAGCGGAAATCCCGCCAGCAACAGCCGGCGCATGTGCAAGCTGGCTTTCGCCTGGTTGCAACAAGCGCAAGTCGATTGCGAGTGGATCGATTTGCGCGATCTCGATCTTCCGCTCTGCGATGCGGACGCGTGCTACGCCTCGCCGGGAGCGAAGAGGATCAGCGAGGCGATTCGAGCGGCCGACGGCATTCTCATCGGAGCGCCGGTTTATAACTATGATGTAAGCGCGTCCGCCAAGAACATGATCGAGCTGACTGGCATCGCTTGGGAGGATAAGGTGGTCGGGTTTCTCTGCGCCGCGGGCGGGATGAGCAGCTATATGTCGGTGATGGCGTATGCGAACAGCCTCATGCTGGATTTTCGCTGCGTGATTGTTCCGCGCTTCGTCTACGCGACGAGTAGCGCGTTTGAAGGGGACAAGGCGGCGGATGAGAAAATCGTGCAACGCATTGAGCAGGTGGCCGCGGAGCTGGTGCGTTTCACGAAGGCGTTACGCGGGTGATTTTTAGAAATCGCGCCGCATTAGAAATTGGCTGAGCTTTTCGCGAGAAAATCCGAGCGGCGCGAAGAGTTCAACGCCGAACTCTTCGGGGAACACAGGCACGGCGAAGAACTCACGCCCGGGGAACTTCTGCATGGTTGCGGCGAGCGCTTCGCGTCTCTTTGGCCAATCTTCGCTCGCGGAGAAAAAACCATGCACTCGAATGGGTCCCTCCGCGTCGGGATTGCTAAGAACCACGCACACGTCTCCATGCCGGTAGGCGCGAGCGCCAGCGACTTTTGCAACGGCAAAGCGAGAGATGGACCAGGGTTGGTCAGGATAGCCGATCGCCGCCGAGGCATTGATCGCCTCTGCGATCGAAATCTGTTCCGCCGCTCGACTCGCGGAGCCGCTTTTTGCATTCGTTAGACGCCAACCGGTCAGTCGTCCCAAATCCCGGAAGCCTTCCCGTTGGTAGAAGGCGTGGGCGCGTGGGTTTTGCTCGATCACTTCCAGCACCATCGCTGGTTCTCCGCGTTCGCGTGCCTCGTCGCAAAGATACCGCAAGAGATGGGCTGCGGCGCCCGTGCCACGTGCGTGCGGCTTGAGCGCCATCCCGGCGAGTCGCGGGACGTTGCCAGTGCGATTGATGTAGCCGAATCCAGCCAGTCCGTCGTTCGTTTGCACAAACCGGCTGTAGAAAATATCCGCGCCCTGCAGACAAAGGAAGCGTGCCAGCCCGGCGGCATCGAGTTCCGCCCAGCCGCCGACATAACCCGCGAAGGCGCGGTTGGCGATGAGGGCTTGTTCTGCGAGCGAAATTTCAGCGGCAGGAACGATGGTGAAGGACATCTTTACAAAACGCAGTCGGTTTCATATCCGAAAGGTGATCTCGAAATGCAAGCGCCCGACTCCGTCAATACGCCGAGAACCTGTCCGACATGAATCTTTGGATCGGCACCTCGGGTTTCCAGTATGCGGAATGGAAGGGAACGTTTTATCCCGAGAAAATGCCGACGGCGAAGATGCTGCCGTATTACGCGGAACGTTTATCGACCACGGAGATCAATTACAGCTTTCATCGCATTCCCAGCGCGAAAACGATTGAGGGCTGGTACAAGGCGACGCCCGAGCGTTTCAAGTTCAGCCTGAAAGCGCCGCAGAAAGTGACGCATTGGGCGAAGCTCAAGAACTGCGGGGACACGATGCGCTTCTTTCATCAGGTCATCACCGATCTGGAAGGGAAACTCGGCCCGGTGCTCTTTCAGTTGCCGCCGACTCTGAAGAAAGATGCGGCTCTGCTCGATGCATTCCTCGCCGATATTCCGGACGGAATGCGCTGCGCGTTCGAGTTTCGCGATGCCTCCTGGTTCGACGACGAGATTTACGCGTTGTTGAAAACGAAAAACCTAGCGCTCTGCATTGCCGACAGCGAAAAACTTGCGACGCCTAAAGTGGCGACGGCGGACTACGGCTATCTCCGGCTACGGCGCGAAGATTATCAGGACGCCGATGTGGCGCGCTGGGCGGAAGCGGTCAATGCCTACGCTAACGAGTGGTCGGATGCGTTTGCTTACTTCAAGCACGAGGACAGCGGCATCGGTCCGAAGTTGGCGATGCAGATGATGGAGCGACTGGATTCCTAGACTGCGCGCTGCGTCTGTCATCCTGAGCCGCGAAGACGGTCGAAGGATCTCTCGGGCGCACCATCGGGCAACGCGCGAGAAGAGGCACTCCGCGCAGGCCGCTGAGGGTATTGCGGAGACCAATGGAACGGCGGCGAGATCCCTCGACCGCGCTTGCGCCGGCTCGGGATGACGGAGCGTCCGCATTTGGAGACGGGGACTAATGTTGGGCACTCCGTACCCAAAAGTGAAACTACGCCGCCGCGCGGCGCTTTTGCTTCACCAGTGTAGAGGTCGAACGGCTGCCGTTTGACCGCGATCCGCCGCTCTTCTTCGGCTTGAGCGACTGATTCCGGCTCAGGCTTTCCTGCAGCACCTTCACCAAATCGACCACATTCGTCGCGCGCATCGGCATCTCCGGGCGATCGGCGATTTCCTTGTTCTGTGCCTTCTGCTCGATCAGATCCATCACCGCGGTGCGATACTCGTCGCGATATTTCTCCGGCTCCCACTCGGCCGACATGCTGTCGATCAACGTCTGCGCCATCTTCAATTCTTTGTCCGAAATCGCTCCCTTCGTTCCGACGCTTAACTCCGATGGGCTCAGGATTTCCGAAGCGAAGTGCATCAGTTCGAGGACGAGAAACAAACCGTCTGGTTTCACGCTCGCGAGATGCTCGCGATTGCTGATCACGACTTTTGCAATCCCGATCTTGCCCGTCCCCGCGAGCGCCTTGTGCAGCAGCGTGTAAGCCTTTTCCCCGCCCTTTTGGGGCTCGAGGAAATAGGGCTTGTAGAAAAATTTCGGGTCCACCTGCTCGAGCTCCACGAAGTCGGTGATATCGATCGAGTGGGTGGACTCGATCTTCACCTTCGCGAAATCCTCTTCCTTCATGATCACGAACTGCCCGCGCTCGTACTCGAACCCCTTCACGATCTCCGCGGCGGGCACTTCCTTCAGATCCACCTCAGCGACTTTTTTGTATTTAATCGGGCTGTGGTCGCTCGCACGGAGCTGCCGAAAACTGATCTTCTCCTCCCGCGTGGCGGGATAAACGGAGATCGGGATGTAAACCAGCCCGAAGCTGATGCTGCCTTTCCAGATGGGTCTCATAAGCGATTTTTGCGTTGAACGACTAAGAGCGAGAACGATGCCAGCCTAACGACAAGAGTGCCTGGCTGTCAACGGCGCTTTAAGAAGGAAGGGGGACTGGAAGCGGTCGCGGGGTTGTCGGCTCGCACGCGTACCTCGCGTTGAGTGCATGAAGTTGTAGCGAAGCGAAGGCTCGTAGCACAGGCATCTTGCCTGTGGGGACAGCGGGCGTCCCGCCCGGTGTAGCAAAAGCATCGAAAAAGCCGACGAGATTAACACCGGGCAAGATGCCCGCTGTCCCCACAGGCGGGACGCCTGCGCGACGGCGCTCTCGGCCGGTTGGCAGCTCCGGCGTGTATGATCGCTCTACCAGCCACGCCGCGCGCGGTCGAACGGACAGCGCCAGACCACGACTGACGATCCGCTCCCGACTGTGCTACGCTCTGCGCAATTCTTCATGCCTCCGCGCACGTCCAATTTGATGCGACAAATCCTGCTGGTGGAAGACGAGCCGTCCATCGCCGACAACGTGGTCTACGCATTGAAGACGGAAGGATTCGCCCCGGTCTGGTGTCGTACCGGTCAAGAGGCGCTCGCCACTTTTTCGCGGGAGACGTTTGCGCTCGTCATCCTCGATATCGGATTGCCCGACGTGAGCGGCTTTGAGCTGTGCCGTCAGATCCGAAGCAGTTCCGCGGTGCCGATTGTTTTTCTGACGGCGCGGAAAGACGAAATCGATCGTGTGGTCGGGCTCGAGATCGGCGCAGACGATTACGTGATCAAGCCTTTTAGTCCGCGGGAACTGACGGCTCGTATTCGGGCGATCCTGCGGCGGACGGATGGGTCGGAGATTCAACCGGAAGCGAACTCGGCCATCTTCGCGGTGGACGAGGAGCGTTGCGAAATCCGTTATCACGGAACCGCCCTCCAGCTTTCTCGCTATGAATTTCGTCTGCTCAAGGTGCTGATAGAGAAACCGGGCCGCGTCTATTCGCGCGATCAGTTGATGGAACTGGCGTGGGAAGAACCGGACACGGCGCTCGACCGGACGGTGGACGCGCACATCAAAACATTGCGAGCGAAACTGCGCGCGGTGCGCGCGGACGAAGATCCGATCAGGACTCACCGCGGGCTCGGCTATTCGTTGAAGGATTGAACGCGTGAGCATCCGCACCCGCATCATCCTGACGCAGCTCCTGATCGTAGGGATCGGTTTCTATTACCTCGTCCAGAAAATATCCGACCCGCGCGAGATCAAGCCGCGTTACCTGCAATCCGTGGAGGAGCCGATGGTGGATATGGCGCGTCTCCTCGCCGCCGTTTTCGAGCGCGGGATGGTCGGGGGCAGGATGGATGTGACGAGCTTTCGCGAGCCCTTCCAACAAGCTCGTTCGCGGCCGTTCCTGGCTAAAATTTACAGCCGCGAGAAGACGAGCATCGATCTGCACGTTTATGTGACGGATGCGGATGGGTTGGTGATTTTCGACTCCAACGGCGGCCAGGCTGAAGGGCAGGACTACTCACAGCGCAACGATGTCTATCTGACCTTGCGCGGGAAATACGGCGCGCGCTCCACCCGCCAGGATCCGAAGGATTCCACTTCCTCGGTACTCTTTGTCGCCGCGCCAATTATGAATGGAGAGAGCATCGCGGGTGTGCTTACGGTTTCGAAACCGCAGAAGTCCATCGCCACCTTCATGGCGGAAACGCGGCGCAAGATTTTCGCGTTGGGTGCGATCGCGGCCAGCGTCGTGGTCGTGGTCGGGGCCATCCTTTCGGCTTGGATCACGCGACCGATCGAACGCCTGACCGCCTACGCGCGGGCGGTGCGCGACGGGCGTCGTCTGCCATTACCGCGGTTGGGACGCTCGGAGATCGCCTCGTTAGGGGAAGCGTTCGAGGAGATGCGCGATGCGCTCGACGGCCGGAAGTATATCGAGAATTACGTGCAGACTCTGACGCACGAAATCAAGAGCCCGGTGGCGGCGATTCGCGGAGCGGCTGAATTGCTGCACGAGAACATGGCGACGGAAGAGCGAGCCAAGTTCCTCGGGAACATCGAGGCGGAGACGATGCGGATTCAGGAGATCGTCGATCGACTGCTTCTTCTTTCGGCGGTGGAAGCGAAGAAGGCGTTGGACGATCAAAAGCGGGTCGATCTCCGTGCCGTGGTCGAGCGCACCGTGGCCAGCATGCTCGCTCAGGCTGCAGCCAAGAACATCCGCCTCGCGACCGAATTTTCGGGCGAAACGTTCACCGTTTGGGCGGACGAGTTTCTGCTCGAGAAAGCCATCCTGAACCTTCTGCAGAACGCCGTCGCCTTCGCTCCGGTCGATGGCGCGGTCAACGTCCACCTTGAATGCGGGAGCCAATCGTGCCGAGTACGAGTGCAGGATAACGGGCCGGGCATCCCCGAGTTTGCGCAGCTCCGGATTTTCGAACGCTTCTTCTCGCTTCCACGACCCGATACCGGGAAGAAGAGCTCAGGATTGGGACTCGCGTTCGTGCGGGAAGTGGCGTCGCTTCATCGCGGTTCGATCGAGCTAGTAAACGCACCCGACGGCGGCGCGATCGCCGAGTTGATCCTGCCGCAAAAAGCATCGTGAAATAGCCGGCGCGCTTTTCACCGCGATTTCACGCTCACTTCAAACTCTTTTCATGTTCGAGCGCCAGGCTCTGGACATGAAAACAAAACAATCCCTGATTGCGCTGCTGCTCGCGCTCGCGCCTTTCAGTTTGGCCCATGCGAGCAACCCCGAGCCGTCCGCGGACAAAACGTTATCGCCCTACTTCCAGGTCAAAGGGGACGAGAACAGCGGCGACCTCCTGCCCCTGAAATCGACTGACGTGCAGGTCACCGTAGCCGGCGTGATCGCCGATGTGCGCGTGACGCAGACCTACGCCAACGCTGGCGGCGTCCCCTTGGAGGCCACCTACATCTTTCCCGGATCCACTCGCGCGGCCGTCTACGGGATGCAGATGACAATCGGAGACCGCGTCTTAAAAGCGGAGGTGCGCGAGCGCGAAGAAGCGCGCCACACTTACGAGGCGGCGAAGAGCGAGGGGAAAACGGCATCCCTCCTCGAGCAGCAACGCCCGAACGTCTTCCAGATGAACGTCGCCAACATCATGCCCGGCGACACCGTGCAGGTGGAGTTGCGTTACACGGAATTGCTGGTGCCGGAAGGTGGCGAATATCAGTTCGTGTATCCCACCGTGGTAGGGCCGCGTTATTCGAATCAGCCAGAGAGTGGCGCGCCCGCGACGGACAAATGGATCGCCAATCCGTATCTCGTGAAAGGCGAGAAATCTTCCACCGCCTTCAACATTTCCGTGGACGTCATTGCCGGCTTGCCGCTGCAAGGTCTGCGTTGCGATACCCACGCAGTGACGCCGGAATTTCGCGATCCGAATCACGCTGTCTTGAAGTTGAGCTCAGGGGACGAACCGGGGAACGACCGCGATTTTATTCTAAAATACCGGCTGGCTGATTCCAAGATCGAGTCCGGCCTGTTACTCTCGAAAGGCGAGAAGGAAAACTTCTTCCTCCTCACCGTCCAACCTCCGAAGCGCGGCACTGCGATCGCTCTCCCGCCGCGCGATTACGTCTTCGTTCTCGACGTCTCCGGTTCAATGGAAGGTTTTCCGCTCGATTGCGCGAAGACGCTGATCAAACAGTTGCTCGGCACTCTTCAGACTCAGGATTGCTTCAACGTCCTGCTCTTTTCCGGCGGTTCCCGGCTCCTCTCACCGAAGTCGCTCGCGGCCAATTCCGAGAATCTCGCGCGCGCTATTCACGTGATCGATCAGGAACACGGCGGCGGCGGGACGGAGCTGCTGCCCGCTTTGCAGCAAGCGCTGGAGTTGCCTAACGAACGCGACGCCGCGCGCAGCATCGTGGTTGTGACTGACGGCTATGTCGGCTGTGAAACGGCCGCGTTCGATCTCATTCGCCAGAACCTGAATCGCGCCAACCTTTTCGCCTTCGGCATCGGTTCGAGCGTCAATCGATTCCTGATCGAAGGCATGGCCCACGCTGGCCAGGGCGAGCCGCTCATCGTGACGCATCCAGATCAAGCGAAGGAAGCAGTGACGAAGTTCCGCGATTACATCAGCGCGCCGTTGCTGACGCATATCAAGGTCGAGTACGACGGCTTCGAGGCGTTCGATGTCGAACCCGCCTCCGTTCCTGATGTCCTTGCTGATCGTCCGGCCGTGATTTTCGGGAAGTGGAAAGGCAACCCGACCGGCACGATCACGCTGCGGGGGAAATCAGGCGCCGGAGAATACGCGCAGCAATTCAAACTCGCGGAGGCCACTTCGCTCGAGTCGACGAACGCGCTCGGCTACCTCTGGGCGCGCAGCCGCATCGCCATGCTCGGCGATTACAACCAGCTCGATCACGACAGTGAGCGCACGAAGGAAATCACGACGCTCGGGCTCACCTACAATCTGCTCACCGCCTACACTTCATTCGTCGCCGTCGATAACGTGGTGCGCAATGTGGGTGGCAAATCCCAGCTCGTGAAGCAGCCATTGCCGCTGCCTGCGGGAGTCGAGAACAGCGCCGTCGGCACGCCCATCCAGACCACACCGGAACCGGAAACATGGATGCTGCTGGCGGTGCTCGGCGGGTTCCTCGGTTACCGCATTTATCGCTCGAGGAAGGCCCTTCGGCCCGAGGGCGGGCCGACTCCAGACGCAGCGGGATCCACGCAGTCGATGGAGCCGGCGCGCCCTCGCGCCGGAGTGCGATGCGCTTAGGCCTAACGAGTTGGTCCCGCGTGCTTACGGTCGCACTGGCGCTCGCGGCGTGGCCAGTGTGGCGTTGGTACGTGCAGCGGACGGTCGATGGCAGCGATGAACCCTACGGTCTGCTGGCTCTGGCCGCGCTGTTGCTCGTGGTCTGGCGCCGGGGCGGCCTGACGGAGCCAACTCGTTCCAGGTGGATCGGCGCCGCGACATTCCTCGGCGTTTATGTTGCGACCTTCGGCGTGCTTTCGCCGTTGCCGCGCGCGTTGCTCGCGGTGGCCGCCTTCGCCACTCTCTACGTCCCAGCGCGCCACGCGGTGTCGTATTCGGCGCTGCTCGGTTTGTCGTTACCGGTGGTGGCCACAGCGCAATTCTATCTCGGTTATCCATTGCGCATCCTCGCGGGCGGAGTCTCCGTCTCGGTGCTGCGCCTCTTGGGTTTCGTCGTGACCCAGGAGGGCACACTTCTGCATTGGAAGGGCGAGGCCATCATGGTGGATGCGCCGTGCAGCGGAGTGCGAATGCTCTGGGTCGGGCTTTACCTCACCGGTTGTCTCGCCGCGTGGCGTGGGCTGGATAACCGGCGCGCGCTCGTCTTGTTCGCGATCGCGTTCCCGTTGATCATCGCGGCGAATGCGATCCGCGCGGCCGCGCTCTTTTTCAAGGAAGCGCGCATCGTCGTCCTGCCAGATTGGACGCATACCGCCATCGGCGTGGCCATCTTCGCCGCGGCAGCGCTCCTGATCATGCGGCTGGCGCGCAAACCGGAGGTCGCACTATGCGCGTCGTAATTGCTCACTCCGCCTTCCTCGCGCTCTGCGCGTCCGCAGCATGTCTGCCATTGCTGGAAAAGCCATCGGCCGGCGCGGCAGTCGCGTTCACAGGCTGGCCGTCGACCTACGACGGCCGGCCCATCCGGGAATTGCCGCTCAGCGAAGGCGAGCGGACCTTTAACGCCCACTTCCCCGGTCGCGTCGGAAAGTTCACCGACGGCCGGCGCGACTTGATCTTGCGCTACGTCACCCGCGCCACACGGCAACTACACTCCAGCGCGGATTGTTTCCGCGGCCTCGGTTACCACACCACGCCGCGGCCCGCGCTGCGCGATGCCAGCGGCGCGCAGTGGAGTTGTTTCCTCGCTACGCGCGAATCGCGATCGGTCATCGTGAGCGAACGCATCACGGATCAAGCGGGCCATGAATGGACCGATGTCTCCGCGTGGTTTTGGAGCGTGATGCTGCGCAAATCAGAAGGACCATGGATGGCGGTAACGGTGATTGAGGATGCCGACTGATCGAGCGACGTCGCGCTCGTGGCTGCTACGCGCGGTCGCAGCAATCAATGTTCGACAGAGAAGCTTTGCCAGGCCGAGGCGGGCCTGATTCGATGCGCAGGTATGGCCAGACAATTTAAGCCGGTGCGGTTCTTCGTTTTGATGGCGCTGATGGCGTTCATCGCCTTTGGCGCAGTGGCGTTCTTCACCCAACGGGCGGCGCATGGGCGGACGTCGGAGGCGCGTGCGGCTTACGACTCGGGATTGCAAGCAGGCAAGGAGGCGGCGCCGGCCGCGAAGATGCCGGCTGCGTGGGAGATGAACGAGATGGCAGAGAAGTTTATGAAGCGGGAGGGAAAGAAGAAGACGGAGCCGATGGCGTGGAAGACGGCGTTCGAGCACGGCTACGAGGACGGATTTAAGAAGACGCATCCGGAGCGCTGATGCACGGGCCGCAGGTTCCTTACTCGATCTGGTAGTGGCTTATTTTCGGGAAGCGGATGAAGCTGGAGCGTGGCGAACGTTCGGGGCCGCGGCAGAGGACCAACCAGCTTATGAGCAAAGACGAATCTCCATTAACCGACGACCCTGGTGCGGCTCTGCATCATCGGATCGGGATCATTGAGGCGACGATTCAGAACGCGCCCAAGATTTCCGATCACACCCGGGCGGAGTTATTGGCGATGGTGGCGGGGTTGAAGGCCGAGATAGCGACGCTGGCGGAGACTCATCACGAGGAAGCTTCCAGTATCACGCGCTTTGCCGATGCGTCAGCGCACGAGGCGGCGCGGACGGAGAAGAATCCGAAGCAGGCAGAGACAGCGTTGGATGGATTGCGCGCGTCCATCCAAGGGCTGGAGGAGTCGCATCCGGTGCTGTTTGGAACGGTGAGCCGCTTCGCCACGGCGTTATCGAACATGGGGCTTTGAGTTCAGGCCGACGCTGCGGCGGGCGCGGTTATTACTTCAGGCCGTTCTCCTTTCGCATCTCCGGCAGCTTGTCTTTCATCCCCGCGAGCTGGGCGCGCATGGAGACGAGGCCATCGCGGATCTCGCGGTACTGCTCGGGCGCTTTGGTTTTGGGAGTGAAGGTGTTGTCGTGCGAGGCGTCCCACTCGAGGGCTTTATCGATGGCGGCGAGCCAGAGCTCAGGTTTGCCGCCAGCGTATTCGTTGATGGGACGGCCGATGACTTCGGAGAGGGAGGCGAAGACGGCGGGATCGCCATCGCGCGAGAGGTCCGGGTTCGCGGCGAGGTAGTAGCGGTAGCGAAGCTGGCCGACGTAGAACCAGAAGACGGCTTCTTCTTTGGTGGCGTCGGTCTCGAAGAGCTGGGCGGCGAGTTTGTAGAAATCGGCCGGGTGGCGGGCTTCGATGCCTTGCTTGAGCTGGGCGGCGGTGAGGTTCGGAGCTTTGTCGGCGAGCGCACTGGTGAGCGTCACGGAGGCCAAGGCGATGGCGCTGAGGAAGGTCTGCTTGAGTGCGAGGAACTGCGGGGGCTTCATGGTCGCAGGGTGGCCGTGCGAGATCGAGGGTGTAAAGCGGAATCCACGCCCGCGCCGCCGTCATCCTGAGCCAGCGCAGCGCGGTCGAAGGATCTCTCCGATTCGCTGAAGGGCACGCTGCAATCGGGGAGCGTGATCCGACCGTTGTGGCGAGATCCCTCGACCGTCTCCGCGACTCGGGATGACTGGCGGGTGTGTGCGAGATTTTGGTCTGCATGCGGGGGCCTCGGAATACGCGAGTGCAGATGGAGCACGCTGCCATCGCCAAGCGCGATATTGCACTTCGGAACTAAGAGCGAGCGGTGGGAATATTAGGAGGACTTGATCTCTTCGCGAAGCGCGGCAAGGAGTGCAGGAGGATGGCGAACCGGAACAAGAACCCACCGCAGCCGCCTCGGCGCAACGAGGTTTCGGTGCCCCTTCTCATCCTGCTGGCGTTCGGGCTGGGGGTGCTGGTGACGTGGCTGGTGATGCGAGGGTCCACTGCCAGCGCGCCAACGCCGCCGCCGGTAGCGAATCGCCTGCCGCCTCCGCCTGCTCCAGTCGCGGGGCCGCCGGATGTCTCACAGCTCTCGCCTGCGGATGCCGCGCTCACCCTGGGGAACTGGAATTACGACCGCCAGAGTTGGGCGCATGCGATCGAGCATTACGAGGAAGCGATCGCGCGCGGCGCGGACAATCCCGATGTGCGGACGGATCTTGGGAACTGCTATCGGTTCCTCGACCAACCCCAGAAGGCGCTGGAGCAGTATGAGCTGGCGCAGAAGCAGAACCCGCAGCACGAGAACAGCCTCTTCAATCAGATCAGCCTTTACGGCGACCTCATGCACGATCCGGCCCGCGCCGCGGCGCTCGCGCGAGATTTCATCGCTCGTTTTCCGCAGAGTTCGCAAGCGGCGGCCGCGAGGTTGCGGCTGCAACAGTCGGGTGCGCCGTAACGCGTGGTTGCTCGCGGGCTGGTTTTCGAAATCCACGCGTCCCGCGTTCTCATTTCTTCCCTAACGATCTGTAGTCCGAGTAGGTAATCGCGGTATGCACGCTCCCCGTTTTGCCCAAGCCTGACCCGGAAACATCGGAGACTTGCTCCATCAGAAGCGGCTTTCCTTCGGGGCCCATCCGATAGCGGTTGGTGGCTTCATAGCGCTCGATTTTTGCGATCAGTTTTACCCGCATCGGCTTGATCGTGACGCGGACCTGCTCGATGAACGGCGTCCCATTCGCCTCGCCGGCGGTCGCATCGATGGTGCCGTTCTGCGAGGCATCGCTGCCCATCACCATGAGCGTCTCTTTTGGCAGCGCGGTGAAATGGAACACCGTCCGCCCACGCGAATCCGTCGAAGCCGTGGCGGGACTGCCGAAGTAATCCGCGAGACGGTAATACCCGGGCACGCGGCGCTTGGCGGAGCCTTTGCGGTATTTCTCGGCCTCGGCGGCCGGAGGCGGAGCGCCATCGATGGAGACGAGCGCCCAGCGCGCGTCGCCTGTTTTCGTCGGATCAAATTTCTCGACCACAACGGTCTGCTCGGTTTTCTCACCGGACGTTTGCTCGGAGTGAGTGGTGCGGGTGAAGGCGTAGTCATCCGCGCCCACGTTCTGCGCCTGGGTCAGTATTTCCTTTTTGAGTTCGTCCGCTTTGTTCTGCGCGCGAGCGGTCAAAACAGAGCTGAGGGAAAGCAGGGCGATGATTGGAAGTGTTCCAGCGAGTTTCATATTCTAGAGTCCCGGTTCCACAGTGATGACCACTTTGCCGCGGGCGTGGCCTTTTTCGAGATATTCGATCGCGGCCGGCAGTTCGCGCAGGGGATAAGTTTTATCGATCACCGGAGTCACCTTCCCGGCTTGCATAAGATCGCCGAGGAAGGCGAGGTCTTCCTGGCGCACGTTCGCAATCATCATCCCGATCTCCTGGCTGATGAAGGGCGAGAGGAGGAGCGCTTTGATCGGGCGCGACATGGGCCCGATCCACTTGCCCTCGTCCGGTCCGCCGCCGCCGATCAAAACGCAACGGCCGCCGGCCTTCAGGACGCGTCGAAATCCGGACAACGGTTGCGTGCCCACGTTGTCGAGGATCAGATCATAACGCTCCTCGCCCTGGCTGAAATCCTCCTTGGTGTAATCGATCACCTGATCGGCGCCGAGCGATCGCACCAGCTCCGCATTCCGCCCGCTGCAAACGCCGGTCACGGTCGCACCGAACGACTTCGCGATTTGCACCGCGAAGGTGCCGACCCCGCCGGAGGCACCGTTGATCAGGACCTTCTGGCCCGGCTGAATCTTCCCTTGGTCGCGCAGCGCCTGCAATGCCGTGACGGCGGCGACCGGGACCGCCGCTGCCTGCTCGAAGCTCATATTCTTCGGCTTGAGCGCGAGCTTCGAACGGCCCAGGCAATACTCTGCGAACGCGCCACTGCAGAGGCCGAAGACTTCATCGCCGGGTTTGAATTGCGTCACGTTCTTGCCCACCGCTTCCACCTGGCCGGCGACATCACCGCCGAGTCGCAGATCCTTCGGTTTCCGCAGCCCTGCCTCGAGTCGCATGATGTAGGGAATGCCGCGCATGAAGTGCCAGTCGTAGGGGTTGATCGCCGCGGCGCGGACCTTGATCAAGACCTGGTTGTCGTTCGGGACCGGTTTCTCGATTTCCTGGAACCGGAGAACATCGGGTGGACCGAAGTCGCAATAGACGATGGCTTTCATCGGGTTGGTCGGAGCGGTGGCGAGGCGCGCGCAGTCGTTGGTGGACCTCGCGTAGGCGATGCCGAGCGCGATGACTCCGAGGAATAAGACGAGGACAATCGCGAGTGCAGTCCACTTTACGATCCGTTTCAGTGTGCGTTTTAGTTTCATGATTGATGTCGCTTCATTCATGTTGATTTTTTAGTCAATCCTGATGGCGATTTTCCCGCGCGCGTGGCCTGTCTCAAGATACTCGAACGCGGCGGCGGTTTCAGTGAGCGGATAGGTTCTGGTCACAGCGGGCACGATTCTCCCGCTCTCCATCAAACCGCACAGAATGCCGAGGTCGTCTTTGCTTAGTTTGGCGATAGAGCAGACAAACTTCTCGCGCACAAATCTCGACCGAACGTAGCCGTCGAGCAGGCCAACCATGCGGGACCAGGTCTCTTTGTGCATGCCCGAGCCGCCTATTCCGGCCATCACGCAAATACCGCCAGGATTGAGGACACGACGGCGATCCGAAAAAGAATGGTTGTTAATCAGATCATAGATCAGGTCGTAACGCTGATCGCCCTTTGTATAGTCCTCTTTCGTGTAATCGATGACGTGATCGGCGCCAATGGATTGGACGAGGTCGATGTTTTTCGTACTGCACACGCCGCTTACCTCTGCACCAAAAGCCTTGGCGATCTGGACCGCAAAAGTGCCCACGCCGCCCGACGCGCCATTGACTAAAACCTTTTGTCCTGCTTTCAGACGCCCGGTATCGCGCAGGCCCTGCAAGGCAGTAAGTCCGCCGTTGGGGACGGCAGCGGCTTGCTCGAAGCTGACGTTAGTCGGTTTCGAAACAGTGGCTCGTTCGGCCTTAACGCAAAGGTATTCAGCCAGGGCGCCGTATCCCGCGCCAAACACCTCATCGCCCGGTCTAAACAGAGTTACATTCTTTCCGGCTCCTGCCACTGTGCCGGCGAAATTGGTTCCCGCGCGCGTGATCCTGGGTTTGCGTAACCCGAAGATGAGCCGCCCAAAACCGCCGCGGACCATGTGACCATCGAATGCGCTGAGGGACGCAGCACGAACTCTGATCAGAATTTCGTCGTCCTTTGGAATCGGCTTTTCGACCTCTTCAAGTTTCAAAACCTCATCAGGCGGACCGTATTCACAGTAACGAATAGTTTTCATAGGATTGGTCGGCGCAGCGGTTTTGCGAATCGCAGTCGTTGGTCGAAGTCCGATAGGCGAACTGGAACCAGGCGAAGAGAACGACGAAAAACGCGAGCGCGCTCCATTGCAGGATGCGTTTCCATTTCATTATTTACGCCGCGGCTGAAGCCGGGACCGCCTGCCTGCCCGGTTGATCTTTCGCGCCCCAGATCAAGAGCCAGAGAATTGCCAGTTCACCGACTCCGAGAATCAGCGCGAGCTGGCCAATGCCCTGCGCAGACGCGGGCAGAAAAAGAGAGACCGAGGAACTGATCACGTAACCGCAGCCCGCGATAATGGCCGCGAGACCGACAAAACGGGGGATAAAGCCCGACCTGATGATCACTATGCCAAAAGGAAACAGCCAAAGGCCCCAGAAGATTTGGGCCACGATAATTCCCTGGTTGTGCAAACGGAGGAAGAACATGACGAGCGCATCGAGCTGCGCTTTATCAAAGACGGCGGAAAGAAAGTCGGGGCCGCGAGCGAAGGTCAGTGCCGCGAGATCGTTCAATACGTTTAGGTACGAGATGGGAATGGAGAGCAGGAACAGGATCATCATGGCCAGAGCGTGTTTCCGACTGACCGCCTTGAACAGGTGGTAAAATGCCAGCAGGGCGAAGATCGCGACGGTCGCGGAGAAGAGTTCGACGGCCATGCCGAGCCGGAGCAGAGCCTCGGAATCCCGGACATTGTTTGCCGTAGCCGCGGCGTCTCCTGGCATGATCAGCACGCTGGGGACGTAGAGCAGGGCAAAGGGGGCGGGCAGGCAGTTTACGAAATACAAGAGAGCCGCCATCCTGGATTGTTTTTTGAGGGAGTTCATGGGCCTGTGTGATCGGTTAGAAAGATCGCTTCAAAGTGCCTCTGCTCTTCGCGTCTTTGCGCCCTTGCGTGAAAAATAAATTAATCCCAGAGGTGTCACGCAAAGGCGCCAAGGCGCAAAGATTTGAGACTTCGTTTTCGGGGCCTAGGAGCGCAGCTTGAGCGGCATGAAAGAGAATGAAATTGCGACTGTTGTGGTTGACGCTGCCTATCGACTCCATACCAGCCTGGGACCCGGTATTTTCGAAATCGTTTACGAAGTCGCGCTGGCGCATGAGCTGCGCAAAGCCGGCTATTCGGTGGAAAGACAAGTGCCGGTCCCCATTACCTGGGACGGAATCAGATTCGACGAAGGCTTTCGCGCTGACCTCATCATCGACCACTGCGTCCTTGTCGAAGTGAAGTCGATCGCTGCGCTTGATCCGGTGCATAGCAAACAGGTCTTGACCTACTTGCGCCTGATGAATTTCCGGCTCGGCCTGCTGATCAATTTCGGCGAGCACTTGATCAAACACGGCATTAAGCGAATCGCCAACGGCATGCCGGAGGAGCCGCCTAGCTTTTGAACCTGAGGCAGAAGTGTCACGCCAAGGCGCAAAGGCGCAAAGGTTCCGGTATTGAGTTGTTCTTTTTGCGCCTTTGCGCCTTGGCGTGAAATCCATTTTCACTCCGCACGCAGCGCCTCGATGGGGTTGATACGCGCGGCCCGGCGGGCTGGCAGCCAGGAGGCCATCAGCGCGACCGCCATTAACACGAGCGTCGTCCCGACAAGCACTGGCGCGCTGTTAAGTCGCATGCCGGGATTGTCCGCGGCGAGAAAACGAGCGAGCGCAATCGCCCCGAAGAGACCGACGCCGGCGCCAATGAGCGCGAGCTTTACGCCCGTGGTCAGAACGATGCGACTGATGTCGCGCACACCGGCGCCCAGCGCGTAGCGGATTGCGAATTCGCCCGCGCGTTGCGCCATGGTTCGCGCGATGACCCCGTAAATGCCTAACGAGGCGAGCCCGAGCCCGAGCACGGCAAAGCACGCGAGCATGTCGCGCAACACGGCGGCCTGGCCGTTCGCGCGCTCGATCGTAATATCGGCGGCTTGAAGCTGCCGGACGGGCAGATCGGGGTCCAATTCCGCCATGACGCTGCGAACGCTTGGCACCAGCGTGCCCGGAGCGGCGCCGTTCGTGCGCACGGCGATCTCATTGAAGAGACGCGGCTCCTGCGCCATGGGCTGATAGAGTTGCCAGGTGACCGGTCCGGGATCGGGCATGACGGATTTCACGTCCGCCGCCACGCCGACAATCTCGCCCCATTGCGTGGCGCCGACGCCGGTCTGGCCGAGCCGGCGGCCGATGGGGTTCTCGTGACCGAAGAGGGCTTTTGCGGTCGTCTCGCTCACAATGAAGACCTTTGGCGCGCCGAAATTGTCGCGCTCGTCGAAGCCACGCCCGGCGACGATGCGAGTGTTGTAGGTGGCGAAGTAATCGGGGCTGACGCCGTTGACGATGGCGGCAGGTTCGTGCCCGGTCTGCGGAAGCTCGCGGCCCTCGATCAGGTATTTGCGGACGTCCGCCCAATTAAAAAATGGCGTGAAGGACGAAATGCTGACCGATGCGACGCCAGGCGCTGCTTTCAGTCGTTCGAGGGTGAGGCGATGGAAGGTGTTGATTTTCTCTGGGTCGCTGTAGGTCCCGGATGGCAACACCACCGTGCCGGTGAGGAGACGATCGGATTGCCAGCCGCCGCGTGTGCTGTTGAGCTCATCGAGCCCGCGCATGAAAAGCGCCGCGCCGGTGAGGAGGATCATGGCGAGGGCGAACTGCGCCACGATCAGCGCATGGCGGAAACGTTGATGGCCACGGCCACCGGTCGTGCCGCGCCCACCGCTTTTCAGCGTTTCGGTGACGTTGAGTCGCAGCGCGAAGAGTGCGGGCGCAAGGCCGAACGCGATCGCAGTGACAAGCGCTGCGCCGAAAGCCCAGCCGAAGACGCGCCAGTCGAGCGCAAAGACGATCCCTTCGCCACTGTCACCCACAGTGCGTGCGGAGAGCCAGTCGGTCAGCCATTGCGCAACCATGACCGCACAACCTCCGCCCGCCACCGCCAGCAGGAGTGACTCGGCGATGAGAGGCCGCAGTAATTGCGAGCGCGCCGCACCGAGTGCCGCGCGCACCGCAAACTCGCGCGCCCGCGCCATTGTTCGGGCCAAAAGCAGATTGGCCAGATTCGAGCAGCCGATCAGAAGCACGAACCCGGAAAGACCGATGAGCATCGCCAGCATCGCGCGCGCGCTTTTGGGAATCGCGGTTCCATTCAACTCGATTGAAACCCAAGTGCAGCCGGCGTTCACTCCCGGAAAATCGGCGGCGAGACGTGCGCCGAAGTTCCGAACGATCGTCGCAGACTCGGCGTGCGTGCGCTCCGGTGCGCGGCGGCCAATGATCCGCAGCGTCAGCGTCCGGCGGTCGGCGGCTTTTTGCTGATCCAGCGCCAGTGGGCGGAAGAAATCGAAGGGGCCGAGATGACGCCAATCGTTAAACCACGGCGGCAAAACGCCGATGATCTCATGCGGCTCGCCGTCCACGCGAATGATGCGGCCGATCACATCATGGCGCGCGCCAAAGCGATTCTGCCACGCGCGGTGGCTGAGAATGACCACGCGATCATTACCGCGAACATCCTCGCGCGGGAGAAAATCGCGCCCGAGCTGCGGCTGGACGCGGAGGACCGAGAAAAGGTTCGCCGTCACGCGCAACGCACGGACCACTTCCGCCGGCTGGCCCGGTTCGGAGAGGCTGGTGTCGCCCAGCGCGTAGGCGGAGATCTCGCCGTAGCTGTGCATCTCGCGCTGGAAATCAAGGAAGTCGGCCGGCGAGATGCGGCCCGCCGGATTCTGTGGTGTGGCGCGATCGATGCGCTCCAGCTGCTCGCTTTGCGGGTAGGCAAGCGGCCTGAGCATGATCGTGTTGAGGATGCTGAACATGGCGGTGTTGGCGCCGATCCCGAGGCCGAGCGTGATGACGGCGAGGAGGGTGAAGCCGGGGCTGCGCAGGAGCGAGCGGGCGGCAAGACGGAGGTTGGCGAACATGGGGTGCGGATTAGGATTCGTTAGGCGCCGGTGTGGGCAGGCCCTTGATGAGCAACCAGAGACCGAGCCCGACTTCGTAGAGCCCCATCGGCATCATGTAGGTCATGCCGAGCGCGCGCAGGTCTGGGAAGACCATGATCGCCAACGTGACGATCGAAAGCGTGAGGCCGCCGAATATGCCCAGCGCGGCGATTGCCTTCGGGACGTAGCGCGACTTCAGGAGCAGATACGCGAAGACGGCTGACCCAAGGCCGAGAAAGACGAAGCCCACGGTCATCGCCAACCCTTGGGCAGCGATGGCGAGCGAGACTAACGAATGGAGCTGGGCGGGTTCGAAAGTCTTGAGCGGATTGGCGGCGCTCAGGAGTCGGAGCACAACCAGCGAGTTGACCGTCGCGACCGCGAGCACGGCCAGCTCGACCAGCCGAAAGAATGCGCCGAGCAACGCGAGATGCGGGCTAACCGGCCGGAGCAGGACATACAAGCCCCACGTCAAAACGAGGACCGCGATGCAGGTGAGCAGGTCGCCCGCGATCGAGAGCCGAAACAGACGTTCGCCGGCGATGATGTTCTCCGCCGTCCGGGTGGCGTCGCCGCGGACAATCAGTTGGCCGCGCGCAACAACTTCGCCGAAAACTCCGGCCGCCATTTGGACGAGGTAGAGGGCGCCGACCAGTCTGGCGACGGCGCGCTGCTCGGGCTCGATGGTCGCCGGGGTGGACGTGATCATGTGGGTGGTCCCGCTAGCCTAACGAACTGTTCTCACCGGGCGAAGCGGCGTAGGTGGCGAGGCGGTTAATCGCTCCGCCGGGCGCGGGACGTTTGCTCCCTTGAGCAAAAGCCAAAGGCTGAGCGCGAGCTCGGCGAAGAAGGCGGGAAGAAGGATGAACGGAAACAGCGCAGTCGCGAACGGTGCGGCGAGGAAACTGGCGAAGCTGTTCGTGAAATAACAAACGCCCCCGAACGCCAGGAGCAGCCCGATCGCCCGCGGCACGTATCCCGAGGCCACGATGAGCGAGCCGACGAGGAAGATGTGCAGGCCAAAGAAGACGAGACCGACTTCGTTCGCGCGTCCGCCGAGCCGGAACGAGGTCAGCGCGAGCGTCTGCAGTTGTTCAGTCGGGAAGACGTGCAAGTAAGACGCACCGCTCAGGAAAAGGAGCGGAGCGAAGTTGAGCAGAACAACGAGCGCTCCCATGCCGCAGCCGATCAGGCTGAAGAACGCCGCCAGCAGCGAGACGGTGCGATTGACCGGCTGGAAGAGTTCGTAAACGAGGAGCGTGGCAGCGAGATAGCAGACGGTCGCGATCAGATTGCCCGCCGCGCCGAGACGAAAAGCGGATTCGTTAGCCAGAATGTTCGCCGCGGTGGCGGCGGCGTTGCCGTTCACGACGAAGCGACCACCGATGAACATGGCGAACGCGCCGGTGATGAAGGTAATCAGCCAGAAGAAACCAGCCGTTCTTGCTTTGAAGTTGGAAGAGAATTCGTGGATCGCGTCGGTCATAGCCTGAATGAGATTTAGAGAGGTCCGCGGTAACGGCGTAACTGAATGGCGCCGGCGATGAATCCTGCGGCGATGACGAGTCCGATCCACAGGCCGGGGCTGCTCAGGAATTTGAGCGGATCGAGTTGCACGAGCCGATCGACCACCGGGGCATGCGTGCCCTTGGGAAAGTGCACGACGACGAACGCCTCCTCGAAATTGCCCGTGACGCGCTGGCCCACGATGTGCGCGAGCCCGGCGGTGCCGAGGACAAGCTTCTCGATCGCACAAAGCGCCAGCCACGGTAAAACCGCCCAGAGGAAGGTGGCGCGACGCGCGGAGCCCCCGACCAGCAGCAGCCATCCATACAACGGGGCCGCCCACAAAGCTGAGGTGATAAGCGCGTAAAACAGAATTTTCGACAATCGAAGGATCGGCAGAAGCCTCCAGGTCGTGCCCGCGAGTCCGCTCGGGGCCAGCGCGGCGCTGCTGATGAGTAACATGATCAGTTGTGTGGCCTGCACGATCACGAAGGTGAGCAGCGGCATGATCACGAGAGGCACCACCGCCTTGGAGAGAACGGTTGTTCGATCCGACACCGGCATCGACTTCCAGAAGAGAATGTTGCGATCGCGGCGTTCGCCATGGAGCGCGTCGAGGGTGTAGAAGACCGCGACGATGAACGCCGTGAACATGATCATCAGGGCGGCCATGTCGTAAGGCATTTCGATCGCGGCGCGTTGGCGTACGGGATCGAGTAGCAACGCCGCGCGCCTCATTTCCGGCAGGCGAAAGGCGGTGAGCAGGCTGCCCAGGAGCACCACACCGGAGGCGATCAAGGGCGCGATGTAGATCGAGGGGTTATCCCACAGCTCGCGACGCACCGACCAATAGAACGGCCTCGTCGCCCTCAGCGGTGTGCGCGCGACTGACTGCGACTCATTCACTTCATTACTCATTTGGTCGCTCCCCCCTGACTCGCCGTAGCCTTGTGCGAAGGCGCTTCTGGCGCGCCCGCTTTCTCGCCCATGAGCGCGACGAACAAGTCGGCAATGCCCGGCGTGCGCACTTCGCCCAGCGCGTCGAGTTGCTCGCGGTCGGCGTTTTCAAAGAGCATGATGCTCCGGCCGAACATCTGCCGCGTGTGAATGGGTCGGAGGGCTTGCGCTTCCGTGAGGTGTTCGGGATGGACCATCACCTCCGCATAACGCGCCTCGAATTCCTCCATGCTGCATTCGAGCACGATGCGTCCGTGGTTGACGAACATGAGATCCGTTAGGACGTGCTGGATCTCTTCCACCTGGTGCGTGGTGACGATGATGGTGCGGGTGCTGTCGTAGTAGTCGTTCAGCAGGGAATCGTAGAAGGCTTTTCGATAGAGGATGTCCAACCCAAGCGTCGGCTCATCGAGCACGAGCAGTTTCGCGTCGATCGCCATGACGAGCGCGAGATGCAGTTGCGCCACCATCCCTTTCGACAAATGGCGCACTTTGCTCGTGCGCTTGATCTCCGTTCGAGTGAGAAAGCTCTCCGCCTTGGCGCGATCGAAGCGCGGATGCACGCCGGCCACATAATCGAGCGTCTGCGAAACGCGCATCCAGCGCGGCAGGACTGCGACATCCGCGATGAAGCACACATCGCGCATGAGCTGCTCGCGTTCGGCCCAGGGATCGCGCCCGAGCACTTTTAGTTCACCGTCGTAGGAAGTGAGGCCGAGAATCGCATTGAGCGCGGTCGTCTTGCCCGCGCCGTTCGGGCCGATGATTCCGAGGATGCGGCCCTCCTCTACCCGCAAATCGATGCCCTCCAGCGCGACCGTCGCACCGAACGCCTTTCGCAAACCGCGTGCTTCTATCGAAGCCATGTTAGCGTTTTTCCTTTCTGCTTTTCGACGCCGCAGTCGCGTCCACAAGTTCCTTCGGTTTGATGCCGAGCCGCTCAATCGTTGCGGCCACCCGGGGCCATTCATCCGTAAGAAATTTTTCGCGCTCGCCTTTAAGCAACAGCGCGCGCGCCCCAATCTTGACGAACATCCCCAGTCCCCGCCGAGCTTCGACCAACTCTTCATCAACCATTTGCTGGTAGGCCTTCAGGACCGTGAGCGGGTTGACTCGATATTCCGCCGCGACATTGCGCACGGAGGGAAGGGGATCGCCCTCGTTTAGGACACCGTCGAGAATCATATGCACCCCCCGATCGCGGAGCTGGCGATAAATCGGCTGACCATCGTTCCACTCACGATTCATCCTGTATTCCCGAAAGCCGTGGTGAAAGCGGCGCGCGGCTCAGGCGGGAGTGGCGAATCCGCCGCGATGATCGATCGTTGCCTCTCATATAGTGTTGTAGTTGACTACAACACTAATCAACGGTCAAGCTTTTCTTTTGCAGTGCGAAATCTATCCGGCGCGGACCAGCCCTCGGCGCCCCCCTTCGATCCCTCAAGCCCCGTTCGCACCGAGAAAGAAACGCATCCGCTCCAGTTCGGCTTCGAGTTCATGTCGGAAAGCTTTCTCACGCGGTGGCCGGCCGGCCACGAAGCCGAGAGCGCTCGTTAGGCGACCGCCCTTCATGGCCAGATTGGCCCAGCCAACCACGCGATCGCCCCAGAGCAGCGGGAGGGCGTAATAGCCCAGCTTCCGCTTCGGCGCCGGGGTGTAGGCTTCAAAGCGATAGACCCAACTCCAGAACAGCTCGAAACGGCGGCGATCATGCACCACCGGGTCGAACGGGGCGAGCAGGCGCACGCCTTCTGGGGGGCGGGCACGGCGCGGATTCTCCTCGTTAGGCCAAAACCAATCAATTCCCTCGACCCGCGCGTGTGCCAATCGCTCGCGCGCCCGTCGCTGCGCGGCGTGGATCTCGCCCGCCCACTGCGGCGCGGCATACTGCAGTCGTCGGGTGTAGTAGGCCAGACTGGTGGCCGGCAGCGGCGCATAGATGTGCACCGCCACATCCACCAGCGCGTCGAGGCGCGCTCGCGATTCCGCTGCGTCGAGCGCCGCCGCCGCGTGCCGATGAGAGCGGTAAAGGCGGACGCCTTTCTCGCGTCGCGCCACCCGGAGCAATCCGCGATAGTGCAGCGCGTCCAGCATTTGCGTGGTTGCGTGCGACGAGCCGCCCCAATAATTGCGCACCGTCCCGTGCGCGAAGTGTTCCTCCACCTCGCGCGGATGCACAGCTCCGCGGCTCTCGACGAATTCCAGCATTAGTGTTTCCCGCTCCGACTGCGCCTCGGAAGATTTCTGATTGCCGTCTGCCGGCACCCGCAAATCCGGCCGCGGATGCATCCACGCCTGCAGCTCGCGTGTCACATAGCCGTAGTTAACAAAGAAGTCTTCCTCGACTCCGAGCGCTTCGTAGCGCCGCTCCAGTTCCCCCGCGCGATAGTCCTTCACCCGCGGTCGCAGAATCAAATCCTGCGCCCGCGCCGGTGCCCGGATCGGATCGGCTTGCAAGAATTGCATCCGCGCCAGCGCTCGGCGCAGAGTCGTCGGCGGAAAAAGCGATCGCGCCACCGCGTAGCGCCGCAGTTGATCCAAGGTCAGCGGCGCGGGCATGCGCTCATCTTCGCGAGTCTGCGCGAATTTTCAAAAAGACGCCTCCGCTGCGCTGGGGACTCCGCGCAGTATTATTCTCAGGTAATTGCGCTCTACTTCGCGCCCCTCGCCATCGCATCCCAGCGGCGCTGCATCTCTTCGGGTTCGAGCTTTTCCAGCTCCTGCGAGATGATCCATTCGTGGCCGAAAGGATCCCGCACCCGGCCCGCGAGATGCCCGTAGAATTGCTCCGTCAGCGCCTTCACCACCAGTGCGCCAGCTTTGACCGCGCGGTCGAAATCGGTTTGAGCGTCCGTGGTCATCAGGCCCAGATTTACCGTCGTCCCGCTGAGCGTGGTCGGCGCCTTGTTCAGCTCCGGATATTCGTCGGCCAGCATCACGAGCACGCCGTTGATGGTGAACTCCGCGTGGCCAATTTTTCCGCTTACCGGATCGACCAGGCGATAGAGTTCCTTTGCGCCGAAAGCCTTCTTGTAAAACTCGAGCGCCGCGACTCCATCGTTCACAACGAGGGCAGGGGACAGCGGCGGGTATTCTGGTGTCGCACTCATGAGGAACTCATCGGCCTCGGAGCAGCCTCGACCAAATTCAAATTGCTTTTGGCCGCCCCGGTGAGCGCGCGAAGGTGGTCTCCACGCCGCTTTCGCTGGCTTACGTGGCCGCCTAATTGTGATAAATCACCACGCCGATATAATTTTTTCCCCCTTATGAACCGTCTTCGCTCCGCTGTTTTTGCCGGCGCTGCTCTCGCCTTGTTCGTCACCGTAGTTGGCACTCCAGACTCCTCCCGCGCTGCGGACCCGCGCCCGAAGAACTCGTTCCGGGTCTGCATTGATCCCGGCCACCCGAGCGAGACTAATGACGGCCGCGAACTCTTGAACGGGCTGCGCGAAGTGGATGTGAACTGGGCCGTGGCGCAGGCACTTCGCTCCCTGCTGGAAGAAAAGGGCTTCGCCGTCGTCCTGACGAAATCCTCCCTGCAGGAATCCGTCACCAACCAGCGCCGCGCCGAGATCGCGAACGAAGCCTCCGCCGATTTGATGCTGCGCCTGCACGCCGACTCCGAAGGCTCGAGCGGATATGCCATCTACTTCCCGCGCCGGCAGGGCACGGCCAAGGGCGTCACCGGACCGTCGCCCGCGATGATCGAAGCCTCCGATCGGGCAGCGAAAGCCTTCCATCGCGGCCTGAAAGCCGAGCTCGGCGACAAGTTAAAAGACAACGGCATCCGCGGCGACGAGCAAACTTTCATCGGCGCGAAGCAAGGCGCGCTCACCGGTTCCATTCACAGCAAAGTGCCCACGATTTTGGTCGAGATGGTGAATCTCGCGAAGGCCGCCGACGCGAAATGGATCAAAGAGCCGGCAAACCAAAAGATCTTCGCCCAGGGCTTGCTCGCCGGCGTGGCCGCGGTGGAATCCACCGCGCGCTGAGATCGTAAAGATTTTATGCGTCGTCCTGGGCGGCCGGACCAATCTCCAAACCCGCCAAGCGGGTGATGGAAGACCAAGCCGCCTAGAGAGCGTGATTCATTGTCGCGAGACGCGAGAATTATCTCGCCACCACTCCGGTTGCAACGAGAGTGCGCCCCTATGAATTTCCGCCCTGGGTCGAGGTGACCTTCAAAGATTCCGGCAAACCCCGCAGCATCGGTTACCGCTTCCAGCAGGATTCGAAGAAGGCCTGGAAGATCTCCGATATCAATTACTCCGACGGCCAGACCATCGTCGGCATCCTGCGCGGCGACGGTCTCGGACCGAACGGCGGCAACGTCTCGAAACCGGAGTAAGGGCAATTCCGGCACGGGCGCGAGCATAGTCGCGCCGCTGTGCGTGTAGCCACGTCGCTGTGCGACGTGTGAGGGCGACGTAATGAGTGGAGAAGACGCCTTATCTGTGTATGAACGCCGATCTCGCGCGTCCCACAGGGACGCGGCTACAGGCGCTGGCGGCGCGAAACGCTTGCCATCATTTTTCTCCCATCATTGCGCGCGTCCCGGTATGCATGGGCGTCATGAACTCTTTCTCCCTGTGCCGCCTCCTTGTCTGCCTCGGAATCGCCGCGCTCCTCGCGCCAGCCGTCCTGGCGCAAGACTCGCCCGCGCCCGCGTCGGCTAATGCCTCCACCTTGAGCCCGCTCGCCTTTCTCGCCACGCACGATTGGGAAGCGAAGCTGCCGGACACGGCGGACGGAAAGAAAATGGTGCTCCGCACCCACTGCGCGTGGTCGGAGAACAGGCAGACCATCCGCATCAGCAGTCAATTCGTCACCGACGGAAAAGCCAAGCCCTACGTCGACGGCCTCTATGCCTGGGATCCGCGGGAGCGCGTGATCATCTTCGTGTATGCGGACGCCAGCGGCGGCCTTTCCCGGGGCAAGGTCAAGCAGGAAGGGAGCACGCTGGTGCATGAGTTCGAAGAGGTGGGGAAAGACGGTAGCGCCTCCACCTTCGTGGCAAAGATCACTCCGGAGGGCGAGAAGGCTTGGGAGAACGAGATCTTCGCGCGCCAGGGAGAAGAGCTGACAAGCCTCGTAAAGGTCCGCAACGAGCGCGCGGACTAACGAGAGGTATGTAACCACAGCCTGCCCGCCGGGGCGGGTCGCTGCGGGGCGTGTGAGGGCGACGTAGTTAGCTGGAAGATGTCTTTGCCTATAAGCGGGCGCCGATCTCGCGCGTCCCACAGAGACGCGGCTACACCGGCGAGCTTCGTTGCCAAGAAGGTGAGAAGTTTCTCGGCCTGATCAGGCCTTCCGCATTCGCGTCCCCGCATTGTCGCCGTGCTGCCTCCGTGGCGCGCCAGCGCTTCCGCGTGCTGCGCTGGATCGATCCGGCACATGATGTCGCCATCCCCGGTCACGTTCACGCACATCTTTTCGGGCACCAGGAAGGTGATCGCAAAGGCAAACAGCGTCCGAGAACAATCGCGGAGTCGTCTGCAACGAGCGGGAGTGGAGCGAGGCGCGCCCCTGGAGGTCGGTGGCATCCGAGCAGAAGGTGGCTCGCAGACGGCAAGGTTTTACTCGTGGCCACCCGATCAGGTTTGCAAACTGCGGCTGGTCAACCAGTCAGCTCGGGTTTAAGTAACGCGCCTTATTATGGCCAAGCCCGACGCAGTCCCGAAATCCGCCATTTCTCCACGACGCGAGGAGGACTTTCCCGAGTGGTACCAACAGGTGATCCGCGCCGCGGAGATGGCCGAGCCGTCCGATGTGCGCGGTTGCATGGTGATCCGGCCGTGGGGTTACGCGATTTGGGAGAACATGCAGCGTCAACTCGACGCGATGTTCAAGGCCACCGGACACAAGAACGCATATTTTCCGCTCTTTATTCCGCTGAGTTATTTCGAAAAAGAGGCGGCGCATGTGGAGGGCTTCGCAAAAGAATGCGCGGTCGTCACGCATAGCCGGCTGGAGGTGAATGCGGAGGGAAAAATGGTGCCAGCCAGCCCGCTGGCCGAGCCACTGGTCGTTAGGCCGACTTCCGAGACGATCATCGGTGCGACCTACGCGAAGTGGGTCCAGAGCTATCGCGATCTGCCGATTTTGATCAATCAATGGGCCAACGTGGTCCGCTGGGAAATGCGGCCGCGCGTGTTCCTGCGCACGACGGAATTCCTCTGGCAGGAGGGTCACACCGTGCACGAGAGCGAGGCGGAAGCGCGTGAGGAAACGAAGCGCATGCTCGACGTTTACGAGAAATTCGTCCGCGATTTCGTGGCGGTGCCGGTTTTCTGTGGCGAAAAATCAGAGAGCGAACGTTTTCCGGGCGCCGTGCAGACGCTTTGCATCGAAGCCATGGTGCAGGATCGAAAGGCGATCCAGGCCGGCACTTCGCATTTCCTGGGGCAGAATTTTTCGCGCGCCAGCGGGATCAAATTCCAGACGCGTGAGGGCAAGGAGGAGTTCGGCTGGACCACGAGCTGGGGCATGAGCACGCGGATGGTCGGTACGCTGATCATGGCGCATGCGGACGACGACGGTTTGGTCGTGCCGCCGCGCCTTGCCGCCACGCATGTGGTCATCATTCCGATCACGCCGAAAGAAGACACGCGCGATGCGGTCCTCGCCGCGGCCGACAAATTGGCGGAGCAATTACGCGCTGTCGTTTACGACGGCGGGCCGCTCGGAATCGAAGTGGATCGACGCGACCTCGGCGGTGGCGTGAAGAGCTGGGAGTGGATTAAAAAAGGCGTGCCGCTGCGGGTGGAAATCGGTCCGCGCGATCTGGAATCTGGCAACGTGGCCGTAATGCGGCGGGATCAGCCGGTGAAGACAAAAGAATTTCTTCCCGCTGACGAATTTGCCGGCAAAGCCGCGGAGTTGCTCGATTCAATCCAGCAGAATCTGCTGCAACGCGCACTGGAATTTCGTGATGCGAATACTCGCGTCATTAATTCGAAGGAAGAGTTCTACGAGTTCTTCACGCCGAAGAATCCGAACAAGCCCGAGATCCACGGTGGCTTCGCGTTGGCGCATTGGTCCGGCGCGCGGGAAGTCGAGGAGCAGGTGAAGAAAGACCTCAAGGTCACGATCCGCTGCATTCCATTCGATGATCCGGCGACGCCAGCGGAAGCGGGAACCTGCATCTTCACCGGCCGCTCCAGCCCGAAGCGCGTCGTCTGGGCGAAATCATACTAATCGGGAAAATTTCGCGGGAGTGCGGAGGGCTCGAACGTCGGAGAAGCGCGCGAAATGTTTATCTGGCAGTGCCTTCGCCCAGAGATATCGCCGTTGACGGTCCGAGGCGTGACTTGTTAATTCACGGCGTGCCGACCGAAATGAAACTCTACAGTCGTGAGTACTGCTCATGGTGCATCGACGCGAAGGAATATCTGACCGCGCGCGGCTACAAATTTACCGAAATTGATGTCGGCGAAGACCGCGAGGCCTACCAGGAAATGACCGAGATGTCGGACCAAACCTATGTGCCGACGCTGACGGCTGGCGATGAAGTGCTGGCTAATTTCGACACGGACCAACTGGAGAAGTTCCTGAGCGAGCACGGAATCACGCCCTAGATGTGGTTTGCCCTCTTTTTGACGCTGGGCGTCGCGGTTCTTAGCATCGCTTTGCGGAGCTACCAGACTTCGCTGGCGCAAAAGGCGGGCGCAATTGGCATTCTGGTTTCCACCTTTCTCGCGGTCTATTTCCTCAGCGGGAAATGGTATTTCGGTCTCGCCGCCGCGCTGGCTTGGTTGTTCCTGCCGTGGCTGGAAATTCTGACGCGGATCCGCGCGTTGCGCTTGCCGAAAGAGAAATCGCTCCGACCGAAGAACCCGCCCTCGCACGATATTTTCCCGACGTTGAGCGAGATCACACGCGAGATCGAAAACGAAGGCTTTGCATACATCAACGACGCCGGTTGGGATTGGGAAGACTACAAACAATTCTTCCGGCTTTTTTACAAAGAAGAGGATCGCGCGCAGGCCACGATCTGTCTGAACGAGCAAAACGATCTCTCGTTTTATTACCTGCGCATTTCGTCGCGCGCGAAGGACGGGATCATCTGGACGACGTGGAATTATCCACTCTCCTACGGCCTGAAGCTGACTCCGCAATTTCGCATTAACCGGCAGCGGCCGGACCAATCATTCTGGCAGCTTTACCAGAGCCACAAGGAATACTTGCGGCTGAATCAGGTGGAGACGGCCGTGATCGATGCGTTGGATGAGGATCGCATCCAGACGGAAATCGAAAACGATTTACGCGAGCAGATCGCGCACAATGTCGAGAAAGGCGTGCTCAAATCCGCGAACGAGAAGGAAGTGAAGTATTCCTGGCGCGGGATGGTTTATCTCTGGTGCCAGTTTCTGCTCGATTTGGTGCGGCTTTGAGCTTCGGGGGTATTTGCGAGCCTGCTGAGACGCGTCGCAATAGCTTGGCGTGTAGCAGTCAAGAAGGCGCGCGCGAGTGTCATCCCGAGCCGCGTAGACGGCCGAGGGATCTCACCGATACCGACGGATTACGCTGCCCAGTGAGAGCGTGACTTTGCGCGCGACGGGGAGATCCTTCGACCGCGCTGCGCCGGCTCAGGATGACTGCGGGTCGATGCGTGTGGGCGTGAGGACGCAGCCGTGTTGCCTTGGCTGGCAACGTGAATACGAGGCGAGAACCGCTCTCTCGTTAGACCTTCATCACTTCGGCTTCTTTGCGCTCGAAGTGTTCGTCGATCGACTTGACGAATTTGTCGGTTAATTTTTGCACGTCCGCCTCGGCGTCGCGCAGACCATCTTCGGTCAATTCGCCTGAAGTCTTCAGCTTTTTCGCTTCGTCGATCGCGTGTCGCCGATTCGTCCGGACGCGCACCCGCGCTTCCTCCGCCATCTGCTTGAGCGACTTCACGAGATCCTTGCGTCGCTCTTCCGAAAGTTCGGGAATCGGCAACCGGATCAGCTTCCCATCGACCAGCGGCTGAATGCCGAGCTTCGATTCTTTCAATGCTCGCTCGATGTCTTTCACCGTGGCGGCATCGAATGGCTGGACTACAAGGAGCCGCGGCTCCGGCGTCGTGATGAGCGCGAGCTGCTTCAATTTCATGGATGAGCCGTAGGCTTCGACGTCCACATTCTCCACCAGCGCGGGCGAGGCCTTGCCGGTCCGCACCGAGGAAAATTCGTGGATCATGTAGTCCACGCTTTTTTCCATCGTCTCTTCCGCCTCGAACAAAATATCTTCAGCACTCATCGGTCAGATACTCAGTCAGCAATCAGAACTCAGCAAGCCGCCTTCGCCAAGGCTATGGCGGCTGAAGCCGTCTTCGCGGAGATTACGAGCGGCTGCATCTCACCATCCCGCTACTCCGTCACGATCGTGCCGACTTTTCGGCCCAGCACCACATCGGTGAAGTTGCTCGGCTTGTTCATATCGAAAATGATGATCGGGATCTTGTTGTCCATACAGAGGCTGAAGGCGGTGGAATCCATCACCTGCAGGCGCTTCGTCAGCGCCTCGTTATAGGTGATGGTCTCGTAGCGTTTCGCGTCCGGGTTTTTCGTCGGATCGGAATCGTAAACGCCGTCCACCTTCGTCGCCTTCAGGATCACATCCGCGCGCACTTCGCTCGCGCGTAAGGCCGCCGTCGTGTCCGTGGAAAAGTAAGGATTCCCCGTGCCCGCCACAAAAATGACCACGCGTCCAAGTTCCAAATGTCGGATGGCGCGCCCGAGGATGAAGGGCTCGGCCACGTTCTGCATCTCGATCGCGGTCTGCACCCGGTTGTCGACACCGATCTCATCCAGCGCGCTCTTCAAGGCGAGGCCGTTGATCACCGTGGCCAGCATGCCCATGTAATCAGCCGTCGTGCGATCCATCCCGCGATGGCTGGCGGAAAGTCCGCGCCAGATATTTCCGCCGCCGATGACCACGCAGGTTTGCACATCAAGATCCCGCACACTTTTGATGCACTGCGCGATATCGCGCACGATCTGAGGCGAGATGTTCTCGCGCGAACCGGGTTCGCGTAAGGCTTCGCCACTGAGTTTGATCACGACCCGCCGGTAAACGGGGGCGGCATTTTCGTTTGGCATGGCCGGAAAGATGAAACAGAAGAGTAAGGGATTGGGAAGGAAAATGAAGCGAAGGAATTGGCGCATGGAGCCGGTGGGTCTTTCTTTTAGAAACTTCGGCGCGAGGGCGCGCCGGCTCCATGCGACCGGTGATCCGCGCTCGCCTTCCGATTTTGACTCCCCTAAACCGAAACGCCTCCGCCGCAGGTCATCCTGAGCCGGCGCAGCGCGGTCGAAGGATCTCCCTGTCGCGCGCAAAGTCACGCTCTCGCCGGGTAGCGTAATCCATCAGTATCGGTGAGATCCCTCGACCGCCGCGCCGCCGCCGAAGCGCTGCGGTGCGCAGGAGGCTTCGCGGCCCGGGATGACCCGTGGAGTGTTGTTAATGGCCCAAGGGGGGACGCCGCCCGCTTCAGTCATGTCTTTGCCTGCAAAACGAGAGTCGCGGACGCAATCCACGGATGACCACGGATCAAATCGTCGGCCCGTATGCGCTTCTTCCCTTCGAGTTGCACCTCCTCGAGGCGGAGCACGCCGTTGCCAGCACCAATGAGCAAACCGTCACTTTGCGACGCTACGATTTGACCGACCGCCGGGCCAGCCGCGTCACTCACGCGGGTGGCGAAAATCTTAAGCTTCAGCTCGCGCCCCCCGCGATCACGCAGGATCGCATACGAGCTCGGCCAAGGATTAAACGCGCGAATCTTTCGCGCGATGACCTCCGCCGTTTCGGACCAATCAATACGCCCATGCTCGCGTTCGAGTTTTGGCGCGTGGGTGGCTTCGTCGTTGCGTTGCGGCACACGCGGGGCGTTGCCTCGCTGGAGTCGCGAGAGCGCTTCCGCCAAAGCCGCCGGCGCAATTTCGCCCAGCCGATCATGCAATGATCCGCCCGTCTCATCGGCCGCAATCTCAATCCGCGAGTCGAGCAGGACATCGCCAGTATCCAAACCCACATCCATGTACATCACCGTGATCCCCGTCTCGCGATCCCCGGCCGCGATGGCTGCCTGAATCGGTGCCGCCCCGCGATATTTCGGCAGGAGCGACGCGTGCAAATTCAAACATGCTACCGGCGGAATCTCCAACACCGCCCGCGGCAATATCTGCCCGTAAGCCATCACCACGATCACCTCCGGCTCCAGCGCGCGAATCTCCGCGATCACCTCCTCGCGTTTGATCCGTTCCGGCTGCAAAATCGGCACCCACACAGCGCCCAAAGCCGCCTTGATCGGCGGCGCTTCCACGCGCTGGCTCCGCCCCACCGGCTTATCCGGCTGCGTCAGCACGCCCACCAGTTCGTGCTCCGGCGAATCGATCAGCCATCGCAAGACCGGCACGCCAATCTCGCCGGTGCCGATGAAAAGAACGCGCATGGGTGGCGCGTTAAAGCCGGATGCGCGGCATGGCGGCGGGCGCCCGACGCCGCGGACGGCGCGCGGCCGCGCTTTGCGCCATCAATTTCTCGCCCGCGGTCACTTCACGCTGGCCCACCGACTCAGCGCAGCCGGTGCAAAGGTAATCGTAAATCTCCTTCTCTGGCAGAACGAGGAGCAGCCGCTCGCGCACCGGCATCGCGGCCTTGCACTTATTGCAGTAGAGGCTCGAGGCCGTGAAATTCTCAAACTGTGGCTGGCTCATGCGCCCCATTCACCCCGTTCACGCTTTCCAGGATGTGCAGCAAAACCTTATGCGGCGGCTCCGTCGCATCGATGCAGGTAATGCGCTCCTCGCCGTAGTAGCCCAAGACAGGCTTCGACTCCTCCTCATAGGTCGCGAGCCGGCGCTTAATCACTTCCTCGTTCGCGTCGTCCAGCCGATTATCCTTCAGTGCCCGCTTCTTTAATCTCTCGAAAAGTGCCGACCGATTTGGGCAGGAAAGATGGAAGACCTTCTCCACATCGATCAGCTCATCCATGATCTTCGCCTGCCCCACATTCCGCGGAATGCCGTCCAGCACCAGCGTATCGATGTCCGGTTTAAAATTGTGGCCATCCACCGCGGCATCGATCCGCGCTTTCCACAGCTTCACCGTGATCTCATCCGGCACCAGTTCCCCCTTGCTCGAGTATTCCAGAAAAGCGCGGCCCACCTCCGTCCGCGTATCGATAGAGCGGAAGACATCGCCGCAGGCGCAATGAAAAAACCGCGGGATGGTGCCGATCGTTTTTCCTTGCGTGCCCTTGCCGCTGCCGGGAGGGCCAAAGAGGAGGTAGGTTTGATATTTCATGCGCGTGACTCGTTTATAGGACAACGGAAGGCCGTACGGCAATGGTCGCGTTTATCGTACGAACGAAGCCGCCGCTAAAGATTTCGCGCAGAAAGCCTGTTCAAGACCGCGCACACCGACGAAAGATCAGGGAAGTCGGGCCCTCGCCGCTACTCCGCGGCGACCGGCTCCACATTCACGCGGCGACCCGCGCGATCGAACTTCACCCGTCCATCGGTGAGCGCGAAAATGGTGTAATCGCGGCCCAGGCCCACATTCTTGCCCGGCTGGAACTTCGTCCCGCGCTGGCGAATAATGATATTGCCCGCCACCACCACTTCGCTGCCAAATTTCTTCACGCCCAGACGCTTGCTGACGCTGTCCCGGCCGTTCTTGACGCTGCCTTGTCCTTTTTTATGTGCCATGAGATGAGAGAGGTTACTTCTTCGCTGCGGAACCGAGATCGATGTCGGTAATTTTGATCCGGGTCAGTTTCCGGCGATGCCCCACCGTCCGGTGGTAGCCTTTGCGGCGGCGATACTTGAAGGCAATCACCTTCTTATCCTTCCGCTGCTCCATCACCTCGCCATGCACCGTGGCGCCTTCGATCAGCGGACTGCCGTGCGTCATATTATCTCCGTCGCCGATAAAGAGCACATCGGCGAACACGCCTTCCTTGCCCACTTCGGCATCGAGAAAATCCACGTCGATGATGTCACCTTCAGCGACGCGATGTTGCCGACCGCCAGTTTTGATAATTGCGAAAGCCATGATGTTCTGTCCTCGGAAAAAGAGTGCGGAAGCTCCCACGGCCAGTGCGCTTTGACAAGGGGAAATTCGGCTGAGCCCGCGTGATGGGTGCGATTGAAAGTGGTTGGAAGATTTGGGTCAGTTCCACAGAGATGGCCAGTGGCCGTTGGCTCGCAGGACACGCAACTGCGCGAGGGCGTGGGCGCTGCTGGGCAGCCAAGCCGAGCCCGGCTTCTTGAGTCGGGCTTGGATCAGGTGGCGATGAGCAGATTCGATCAGACCCGAACCGATGGGCAGTTCTCTTTCCAAGGCCCCGGCATAATCGAGCTGCTCGGCGCGGCTCTCCAGGTAACGCCAGGCCGCGCGCACCGGCGCCGATTCCTCCGGCACCGCTGCGGATTCGCTTTGGCGCCGAAGTTCTTGGAGGACTTTCTGGCTCTGCCCTCTTTTGAGCCGGCGCTGCTGAGTGTGCCTCCAGCCCTGCGGATCGTGCGGGCGGCAGCTTAAGGCAGCGGCGCCGAGATATTCGCTGGCGTGGTAAAAATCCAGCAGGAAGTGGCCTTGGTCGCCAAAGACTTCCCGACTCTGGCGCTCAATCCAGGGCGCCCCATCGCCGATCACATGCACCCGGCTGCGCAAACCCCAGCCGGCCGCACGCGCGCAGTGGCCCCAGCGCCGCCCCGTCGCGGCGACATCAATCAATCCCGCCCCATAGACTCGCTCCATGCTCCCGTGGACCTGAGCTGCCACCAGCCGCATTTCCTTCCACTGACGGGGACGCGGCCCTGCGCGCGGCGCGCGCTCCACCGTGCAGACCATGCTTCCGTCGGACTGCGCCACCAGTTGCCCGGCCCCTTGCGCGGGCAGAATCCGGAAGCTCTCTTCATACTGCACCTCCAGTCGCGCCTGCGCCCGGGCCGCGTGCGTGAGGGTGGCCGCGCGCACCGCACTGGCGTTCAACTCGAAGCCGTAATGTTCCCGCAGCCGCTCGTTGGCTTTTTGAAAGCTCTCTTCCACCCCGAAGTCCACCAGGGCGCGCGTCAGCCGACGCGACTTGCCACGCGCCGTCACCCCGAGGCGCGCAGCCAGCAGCCGCACGTAGTTGCTCTGCGCGGTGCGCATCACCCATTCCTCGACTTCGACCGCGCCAAAGACGCAAAACCATTTCAGCCGTTTTTTTTTCCGCGATGGACGCCCACGGCCCGCTCCGCCAGATCGGCTTCCAAATGGTCGCGCGCCCCCGCCGCCCAGTCCCGCAGGGTGGCCTGGCCCAGACGACGCACTTCTTCGATGAGCATGCCTTCGACTTGGTCGGCCGTCCTCACTTCCCCCGCCCGACTCTCCTCGGCCAAGTGCAGGATCGCCTCGAAGCGCTCCCGCAAATCGGGATGACGCCGCATCGCCTCGACCAGGGCCGCTTCCTCTTCACTCACTGGCTGGTGTTTCTTTCCCATCCCAAGCTTAATGCTCCAAATGCGTTAATAGTACCAGCCTTTTCTTCAACTTTTTTCCAACCAACTTCAATCAGATGGCGCCAGCCAAAGCCCTGAGAGGCGGGGATGGTGCTCAAACCAGAAACAGAGAACCGAAAGGAGAAATGAAAGAACGAGCATCAGAGAGCCTCGATCGAGACCCGGCGGGAACCGTCCCGTCTGGAAAGGACGGACCATCCACCGGAAGCGAGTCTTGGTTGGCGACTCAGAAATGACGCCTTCAAGGGTAGGCAGCGAGCCGCAAAGCCGTGTGCAAGAGCCGCGAAAGAAAGATGAACGGGGGAGCCTTCGGGTTT
>JBBSPM010000007.1:0-97236 GCA_038258815.1 Chthoniobacterales bacterium | reverse complement strand
TCACCAGCGCCCGCATCGAAGCCTTCAATACTATTGTCAGCCGCGTCATGCGCAAAGCTTGTGGCGTCGCCAATCTGGATTTCCTCTTCCTCAAACTAAGACAGGAATCGCTGAACTCCCTGCAAAGATGTTAAAGCGCCCAAATTTCTCATCTCTTCATCCGCGCTATCTGCAATGCTATCTGGAAAAATCGCACATCTTCGCGAAGATTTTTTCTGGCTTACGGCGCAAGTCATTCATAGGCGCCAGATTATCGGCTATGGGAATTCGACCAACTTCGTCCCGTGGAAATCATTCTTTGTTGTCGCCTTTTCCCATCCGCGTTATCTGCGTCATCCGCGGTCAACACTTCGGTTGCGGCGGAGCCGCGCTGGGTAATCTGCGGTTAAAGAAAATGCTGAACGACCACCCAGCGCTGATTACGAGAAGTGTCGCCTCGACGGTTTTTGAGGCTTTGCGTCGCTCTGGATCACATGGGTTTCCCGTTCCGCGGCCGCAGCAGATCGATGCCACTGGTTTGCGCGCGCATTAACGCTTCGCCGATGAGCACCGCATTTACGCCCGCCGATTTCACTCGTGCCACATCCGCCGCGGTCCGCAGCCCGCTCTCGCTCACGAGGACAATTTCGTCTGGCACCTCTTCGCTCAGCGTTTCCGTGACGCTGAGATCCACCTCGAACGTGGCCAGGTTGCGATTATTAATCCCGATGATCCGCGCCTCCGTTTCCAGCGCGCGATCGAGCTCGGTCAGCGTGTGTACTTCCACCATCACATCCAGTTGGTAGAGCGCCGCCGCTTCCAGCAGGCGCACCAGCGTTTCGTCGTCGAGCGCGGCGACGATGAGTAAGATCGCGTCCGCGCCAGCCGCCGCCGCTTCGATAATTTGCACCTCGTCGAGAATGAAATCCTTTCGCAAGAGCGGCACCTTCACCGCCGCGCGAATCTGCCCAAGGTAATCGAGATGACCTTGAAAAAATTGCTCGTCCGTCAGGACAGAGATCGCCTCCGCCCCTGCTTGCGCGTAATTGCGCGCGATCGCCACCGGATCGAACAACTCCGCGATCACGCCTGCGGAAGGCGACGCCTTCTTCACCTCGGCGATCAACGCCAGCTCGCCCGCCTCCCGCGTGAGTGCCGCTGCGAAACTGCGGAAATCATTCCGCAACAGCGCGGTCGTGCGCAACGCCTCGCGGCGCGGACGCAATTTCTCTATCTCCGTGCGCTTGACCGCGAGAATGTCGTCGAGACGGCTCATGAGTTCCCGACTCCATCTAGCAGATGCAGCCGTCGATTCCACGAAACTCTCCGGCGGGGATGCCCCGTTGGAGCCGGCGCGCCCCGCGCCGAAGTCTCTCCGTCAGCATCATCGATCCTTCGGTACGGGTGCGGGCCGGCTCCAGCCCCACTTTCGAACCGGTGGGCGTCGCATTTCAATCCGGCCGCCCCGTATCTTGATCCGCCAACGTAAAATTCAGTCCCGGCGATCAAAGATTTCCTCCCAGTGCGCGCTTCTTCCGGAGACTAAATAGGGGCCAGGCGACGCGCGAGGCGACAATTCTTGACGGAAGTCACCTTTTCCGGATTTCCAAAACTGTCAGAAGAAAATGTTATGTTTGGACGCGACCCCGTTTCCGCGCCCTCTGGCAGTGAGCAGCGCTGGCGAACGGTTGCTTAGTTCGTCACCTATTGCCGACTGATGGTTGATGCGGGCCCAAATTGGTGCGCCCGAGAGATGAGCACTTTGGGAGTTAGCACTCCGCCACCGGCTGTATAAATGCGGACTCGACATGAGCGCGCGCCAAGACGATACGAATCAATCAGGATCCGACCGACGTCCTCCTCTTGGATAAACTTCTCGGAAGCAAAAACAATTAGTGCCGCCCCATTGCCGGAAACTTGTTCTGGTGCCGCTTCGGAATTTTCATTCCGCAATTCTAGCCTAATCTCTGTTTCGCCGCTAATCGGTCCGTTAGAGCCAATGAGGCCGCTCGTGTCCACAAGTAATTCTGCTACAGGTAGAAGCGCAATTGGATGTGTGCCTGTATTCGTCACCGAGACCGAAATCGCCCACCGAGATATATTGTCACGAGCGTGTTCAATATCTGCGATAATTTCCTTCGCGACGCCCACATCCGCAGTATCGCGTTCGGCTACCTCCAGAAAATGCTTAAGCATTTGAACATCAAGGTATGCGAGAGCACGGGCAACGGACTCCTGAAATGTAAAATCCCGGCCAGTTTCTGGAATTAAAAACGAACCAAAACGCCCGCCTTTTTTCGAGACCACCCACAGCGATCCTGGCGGTGATGAAATGGTCTCTTCCCTAAGAAGAAGCGCAGGTTCACCCACATATTCTTTCTTGGAGACTTCGAGTTGTCCTCGACGGAATTCCCCTCGAATAGAGCCATAGATGAATGCGTCATTTCGTTCCCAGCGATCGAAAAATTCATTCTTTTCTTCAGGCGTCGCGGCCGGACCGCGTTGGAGAATATCTTTAAGTTTCGGGAGATCCTGCCGGAACTGCACGACTGAGGCAATAAGCGTATTCATTCGCTCTTCGTTCGAATTGAGTCCTTCCACAAGATCAGAATAACGAGCACGCGGAGAGCGGAATGCCTGAAGCGAAGCGTAAAGCGTTTTCTCTAATCTGGCACGGAGCGAGTCGGAGATAGCAACTTCGGTCTCCTTTGAGACAAATCGTCCATTAAGAGACAGGGACGGCTTGATATCAATAACCGCCACGGCCGGGTGAGCCGCTGAGTAAAATACAGTAACTGCACCACCTAAAATAGCAGCGCCGACTGTCATGCCAGCCCATTTAATTGCGTTAACTAGCATGTGTTAGATCATCTGCGGCGCCGCTGACTGTTTCAAATATTTGCGGATGAGATTTCACAGCGTTGATTTCCGTGATGGAATCAGAGCCGTCCCTGCAACCTTTAGGGGCGCTAGCGCCGTTGAACAAGAAAAAAGCGCTTTGTCTGAAATCCGCTGGAATCCGGAATTGGCGGGGGGAACGGGGTCGCGTCGAAACATTTGACATTTCACTTCCATTAGAAGCATCGGAAACTCTTCGCTCAAAAGACCAGTCAACAATGTTTAATGTTTAGGGCGTGTTGCCCAAATCGGGCTGAAGAAAAAATAATCGTACCCAAAGCGGAGGCGATCTGATAAAGCGCTTGTCCCATCATGATGGGACGACAGAAGAGCGAGCGGGAACTGTTCAGTTACGCGATCAATCTGGAGAAACGGGTGCGGCGCGATCATCCGTTGCGGCGGGTGGCGGCGGCGATTGATTTTGGGTTGGTGCGGGAGGAAGTGGCCGATTGCTACGGGAAGAACGGACAGGTGTCGGTCGATCCCGAGGTCATTATGAAGATGATGTTTCTGCTCTTCTTTGATGATGTGGCGAGCGAACGGGAGCTGATGAAGGTGATGGCCGAGCGGCTCGATTACTTGTGGTTCCTGGGCTACGGGCTGGAGGACGAGATCCCCGATCATAGCGTGCTCTCGAAAGCGCGGGCGCGTTGGGGCAAGGAAGTCTTTGAGAGTTTGTTTGTGCGCACGGTCAGCCAATGCGTGGCGGCGGGTCTGGTCGATGGGCGCAAACTGCACGTCGATTCGAGTCTGATCGAGGCGGACGCGGCTAAAGACTCGATCCTGAAAAGCAGCCCGGAATTGATCGGGGCCTTGAAGCGCGCGTATCACGCGACCGAGAGCAAGCTGGAGAGCGCGAGCACGCCGGAGAGTTATGAGGCGGTCAACGATCGGTTGATGAGCACGACCGATCCCGATGCCGCGGTCGTGCGCAAGGGTGGCGGGGACTCGCGCCCGCGCTACCATCATCACCGTGGAGTAGACGATAAAAAGGGAGTGATCACGGCGGTGGAGACCACGCCCGGGAGCATCGCGGAGAACAAGAAGCTGCTGGGGTTAATCGAACAGCACGAAGCCAACACCGGGAGCAAAGCCGAGGTCGCGGTGGCCGATCACAAATACGGGACCCAAGAGAACTATGTGGCCTGTGCCGAGCGCGGCACCGCCAGTCACATGGGGGATGCGAGCGCGAAACAAAATCATGTCCGCAGCCAGGGCATCTTCCCCGAGAGCGCCTTCACCTACGACCCGGGGAGGGACATTTATCGTTGTCCGGCCGGAGAGAGCTTGAAACCGCGGCGGCTCCATCCGGTCCGACACACGATAGAGTATAAAGCGCCCAAAGCGGTCTGCGCGGCCTGCGTCTTACGAAGCCAGTGCACGAGAGCAAGCAACGGGCGGACGCTCAAACGACACGAAAAACACGAGCTACTCCAGGTCGCACGGAGCCAGGCGCACAGCCGCGCCGCCAAGCGCGACCGGCTCCGCCGGCAACATCTGGCGGAAGGCAGCTTCGCTGATGCAGCCAACAATCATCACTTCAAACGAGCATGCTGGCGCAGGCTTTGGCGACAGCAAATCCAGGATTACCTGATCGCCGCGATCCAGAACGTGCGCATCCTCTTGGCCCAAGGCGGCCGGAAACCGAGCGTGGCGCTGAACATCGTGACCGTGAACTTCGAGAAAACCGAGGTCCGGCCCCGGCGGAAAGGCGTTTTGCCTCAGCAAGCACGTCCACCTTGCTCCAGCGCCAACCAAGTCTCACTCTTTGCCTTCCTCGGAGACCTGCTCCGCCTCTGCCGAGACCTCATTTTGCCTAACGATCAGACTTTCCGCTTCGCCAGACCTGCTTTGAGCAACACGCCCTTTAGACGCGACCCCTGAACCACAGAGATGAGCCTCGAAAGTTGACTCCCTGCAGCCGAGCCCCTCAAGATTGGGCGAAGGCCGCAGAGTCAGAACCCGGACCAACCGTCGTGGGTTTTGACAATGGACCGGCGGGGTCTGCGTGGGCGACATGTCGGGAAGTGACGCTTGGGTAAGCGGGGAGATCTGTCATGGCGAGGAAGCAAGACTCAACCCACGGTGCAACCTCCGAAAAGGGGGAGGCCGTGCGGGTCAGGACAGAAGTCGGAGGCGTTGGTAGTAGTGATGAGACCGTGCCGGACCTGTGGTTCGGAGAACGCGCGGAGAAGCGAAGCGACGCCACTTGTTCCGCAGAGGTGAAGCGCAGGGAAGGAAGTGGTGACGGTCCGGCAGCCGCCGGACTAACAGCACCCGATAAAGTCCGGCAACTGCAAATCACGCTGTCTCGGAAAGCCAAGTCCAAACCGGATGACCGGTTTCAAGACATCGCGTCGCCGAGAAATGGAACTCGGAAAGCCGGATGCGGGAAAACCGCCCGTCCGGTTTGATGAGGGGCGGGAAGCAGACGGTCATTGGCATTGCCTCTCAATCCGTCGCTTCCTGCCTACTCCTACACAGTTTGCCGATAGGAGCATTTCGGTAGATGGGACATGGCGGCGCGGTGCAACAGCGCGGCCTTATCCCGCTCGATCCACCTGGCCCCATTCGACCGACCTCACCGTGCCATTTCGGAAGCCTCAGATCCGCTAAGGAGCGAACCGGCTCAAAACCCGAATCCAGCGTTGCTCCATTGCCAGCCGCACCTCCCGACTCGCGAGGAAACGATGTTCGATGGTCACCTTGGTGCGCCCCTTCTCGTTAGGCTCAAACCTCGCCATCACCTCCGAGCGTCGGCCGTCTGCGAAAGTCCACTCTCCGCGCACCCCTCCGTCAAACTCCTTCAGCTTGGTCAGGAGGGATGGAATTTTATCCTCGCGATGCGCCTGATCGCCTTGGTTCAGCCAGCGTTTGCGCAAAGTGCTGGCCTTCTCGTCGAGCCACACGGTCACCGCGGCCACGGTTTGGCGCACGCCGTCGAGTTCAAGACGCACTCCGCCATAGATGTCCTCTAATAATCGACGCGAGGCTTTGGTTTCCACGTCCAGATCCGCGCCAGGCGGCGGGAAGAGATCGAGCTTGATCAGGGCCGCTTCCGGATTGGCGCGTCGTTTCCACATGTCCTCATCGAGCAAATGGAAAAGGCCGCGGCGAGCCATACCCATTCGGCGCAGATGATCGCGGACGCGGCAATAGGCGATCGTCGGTGCCTTTTCGTTCTCCCTAGCCTCTCGCAAAAGAATGATGCCGACCGTGAATTTAGGTGCGTCAGCCTCGTCCTGTCCGGCCGGAAGCACCTCGATGAGCCGGAGCGATGCCTCCTGCGCAACCTTCCCATTCTGTTTGCACAATTCGCGCAACAAATCCTTTTCGACAGAAGTGAGCGGCGAATCGGCCGCGTCGTCCTTGGTCAGATCCGCTATCTTTTGCATTGCCGGCACCGTCCTGACCAGGCCTACTTCCAGTCCGAGGACGCGCTGGCAGAAATTCTGGAAACGCGCACCACTGTTCGCGGCTGAGATGGTCCAGGCGACGCGGAACATGTGCGACCAGGCCCAGTGTTTGAAAAGGTTAATCCAGCCGCGGTTGTCGGGATGATCGCACTCCTTCTCGAGATGCAGATCGTGGTAAATATCCTCCATCAGCTGGATCATACGGTTGCAAAAATAGAGGCCGGCCTGCGCTTCGTCGTAGCTCTCTGGGAGCCACGTTGCTGCCAGGTGCGGCGGCGCTCCCTTTCTCCCTTTCATCAGAACGCGCCATTCCGGATAAATTTGCTGGCTCAGGAATTGAAGCTTCGGCTCCGTCCGCAGCGTTTCGTAAAGCGCATTCAGCGTTTCGCCCCGGCGCTTAAAGGACGGATCGATCGCTGCGCTCGGCGGATGCCAGCGCTGCGCCAGCTCCACGAAGATCTTTTCAGTCGTTAGGCTGGAGAGATTCTCCGGCGCATCCACCGCTTGCAGCGCGCTCATCGCGGCATGGTGGCCCAGCATGCGATAGCTTTCGAATTGCGATTCGCCAAACCACTGGTCGCTCGTCGTCTCGTGCGGGAACGACGGGCTTCGCGCCGCGTAGCGCAGGACGTCGGTGTCTTCGTCGCCGGTCAAAGAGGATTTTAGGTAAAGCAACGTCCCGGCGTGCGCCTTGGGATCGGCCTTGTCGTAGCGGATGCGGCCCACCGCGCAGTGCCACCGGCTGTGGCCTTTTTCATCCCGATGCCGAATCGGCTCCACGTCCAATTCGATATCCACCCCGAGATCGGTCCGGCATTTTTCAATCGCGTTCCCGAGGCCGCCAAACTCGAAGTCGTGATCATCCTCCGCATCGCAGGCGACGATGAAACGGCAGCGCCGCCTAACGAGTTCAAAAATGCCGAGGTTCTCGAAATGTCCCCCATCGGAGAGATAGATGTAGCGTCCCCGAGCATGGGTGAAGCCGAACATCTCCGCGAGCAACCAGGGAAAGGCGGAGTTTGGGCTGGAGTATTTCCATCCCTCTTCCGAGCGCGGATTCCCGATCCACCAGCCCAGCCGGACATTGAACAGCGTCATGAGGAAGGCGGCCGCGGGAGAGGTGTGGTAGCCCATGTTGGGGCTGGCCGCCGCGCCCGAGATGGCCATCGCGGTGGCGAGAGTGAGCGGCCCGCGCGAGGCCGCGTAGGGTGCGAGCTTCTCGTCTTCGCGGCCGGCGGTGAGACAGAATCCAGGCGGCAACTCCGGAAAATCGTAGCCGCAGTATTTCGGCGTGAAGGTGAACGCAGTCGCCATCCGCTCCTGCCAGGCCAGCTCATCGCCGCCCACCAGGTTGAGCGAGCAGTTGATGATCGGATACGGGCCTGCGATTTCTTTTTTCCAAACCGGCTGATCGAGCGCCTGCAGGGGAATGTCGTCATTGCGATCGAAGCCGGTAAAAAGATGCGGATGGCGCAGTCCGGGATTGGAGGCGCCGAGATAACAGCGCGCCAGCCGGTTGCGATACATCGCGTGCATCGAGAAGTCGTTGATGTCGACCCGGCGGGAGAGAAGCCAAACGGTGAAGGCGCCGCCGGCGAGCAACCCGAGGACGAGCCAATTGCGCGAGAATTTGGAATCGGGGAGGTCAAGATGCGCCGCGTTCAGCATCTCACCGTGGCGGCGGAGTTCATCGCGCAAGGGAACTTTCGTGGCCCGCGGGGAAGAGACTTCCACCGAGACGGGCGCCATCTCGCTCACGTTGACCTTGACGCCCACATTCACCGCCGGCTGCCGCTCTACGGCCAGCGCTGGGTTGGCCGGTCGCAATCCGCAGTCGATCCCCCAGGCGATACAGGCCACCAGACCGGCGATGAAAACGTAAGGCCCCACCGTGACCAGCATCTCGAGCCAGCGATTCTTATCCCGCCGCCCTGTCGCCGGACTGCTCGCGGCCACCAAGCTGGAGATCGTGGTTAGGACCCATCCAAATCCGAGCGCCGCCAACCCGCTCTTCAGATTCGCCGCCAGCCAATGCAAAAACGGCGGGCTGTACAAAGCGACGCCAAAGAGAGCGGCCCAAAGCAAGGTGTAGATCAAGAGCCAGGCGCCCAGCCGACTCCACCATTCGCGCATCGCTTCGCTCAACGCCCGGCCGCAGAGCCCGATGTAGAAGACGAGCGTGAGCGACAGCGCGATGATGAAGGCCGGCGGCATCCAGACCAGCCGGGCCCAGTAGTAAACTTCCGTCGTCGGCGGCGTGGGCGGAAGCAGGCTTTGCATCCAAGCCAGAGCCGCTCCGCCGATCAAACCGCCGACCATGAGCGCGAAGACGCTCGTAAACATTTGCCGCCAGGCTTTGTCCTCCTTGGGTTGTTTCCAAGGAGCACCCATCAGATGCACGAGGCCCGTAATCAATCCGGCCAAAGGTCCGAAGAGAAGCCAGAGGTGCTCACTCAAAAACGTGGGCCACCACGCCGCGGCGGCGGCGTCGGGAAAAGAAAGCGGGAGAATCTTGACCGTGAGCAAGCCCGCGAGAAAAAGCGGAGCGATGACCCACAGTTGGACCGATCCTTGCCCGAAACCCCGGTCGAGCGGCCCACCCAAATCTCGCAAGCGAAGATCGGTGAAGACGACGCGTTGACCCTTTCCATTTTCGAATTGCGAACCGATCAGCCCCTTCTTCGCCAGCGCCTGGTCGGCTTGGAAAACATTCACCACCCGGCCATTCAAACGCACCGTGCAGGTTTGCCCGACGCACAGAATCTGCATTCGATTCGACTCGCCCGGCGCTTCCAATCTCACCCCCTTCGGCTGCTGCCGTCCGATAATTGCGCCCGTGGTCGGGCTCCCGTCTGGTCCCTCGCCCCCGATCTGAATCGCCAACCCCTGACCGGTCGGCTCCCTCGCTTCCGCCGACCAATCCGCCCGTAGCAAAATCTTCGCGGACGAATCCCGCGGGGGCAGCTCAAACTCAAATCCGAGCACGAAGTCGCCAAACTCGCGCCCGTTGAACCAATCCTGGAATCGATCCTCCTCCACGGGGACGGAGGCATGCAGCACGTTGGTGTCGTTATCCTCCAGCGGATTGGCGGTCCACATCGCCTTTTGGCCCACGCGAAAGAACTGGAGATTGCGATGGACGACGATGGCGGCCAGGAAGAGCAAACCAACGAAGGCGATAAAAACGGGATAAAATCCCGGGCCCTGCGTGGGCAGATAATAAAGGCCCCAGCCGAGCAAACGCGGGAGCAATAAGACCCCCGCCAGCGCCACCACCAGCGCCGTCATGTTCAACAAGACATTCCGAAGGTAGATCGCGATCACCGTCCAGGTGTCCGCTCCCAGCCAGCCGAGCTTCGGCGTCAGGTAATTGCTAAAGCGCCGCAGAAAACGAATCTCCGGCGGAGCCGTTCCGCCCGGTTGTTCCTTCCACGCCGTCTGCAGCGCACCCGCCACTCCCTCCAGATTCCGGTCGCGCCGGTGAATCCATGCCCAGAGCCAACTCCCGATGTAGCCGCCTCCGGAAACGGTCGAGAGATAATGAAATCGCTTCAGCAACCGCAAATCCGCCAGGGCTTGGAGCACGCCCAGGCAAAACGTGGCGCTGCGAATGCCGCCGCCCGAAAAGGACAACCCGGCAAGGCGAGAATCGTGCGCGCGGCGCAGCACCTCCGCCCGATCGCTCTCCCCGGGGCTCCCAAACGCCTTCAGTTCCTCATGCAGGACATGGGTGAAATCGTGCGAGGCTTTTGAGGTGGAGTTTTCACCGACGCTCATGGGGGCCTAGCTTTACCAAATCTTACGCCTCTTGTGTAGCAGAAAGCTTTGGGGTGCGCTTTCGGGGTGAGATAACTGAAAGCAGTTCGAAGCAGTCCCAGAGGCAGGTCTGGATTGGGGTCAGGCAAAGAGCATATCGTCGAGACGGCTCAACAGTTCCGAATCCCTCCAGCAGATGCGCCTCTCGGTTCCACCAAACTCTGCCTCAGTGCCATCGCGGCGCGCGTATGTTTCGGAATGCGAAATCGGTATGCACATTTCCTGCGTGAGTGGACGGCAGCGCGCCCAATGCGACCAGCTTTCGTGCGCCCGCAGCCGTCGAGTTGGGACGATCGCCATCTCACCGCCGCCTGGCTCGGTCACGCCACCGTGCTGATCAATTTCTTCGGAATTTACATTCTCACCGATCCCACGCTTTTCCCGCGCATCGGAGTCCGATTCCCTGGCTTTACGATTGGGCCCAAGCGTCTGACCGCGCCGGCGCTGCGGGTGGAAGAATTGCCGGCCATCGATCTCGTGTTGCTCTCCCATGCGCACTTCGACCATTTCGATCTGCGGACGCTTCATCGTGTGCCGCGCACGGCCGATGTGATCACCGCGCCGCGCACCTTGGACCTGTTGCGCTGGACGCGATTCGAGAAAAAGACCGAACTGCGCTGGGGCGAAACGATCGAAGTGCGACGCCCGGTCGGGGCGCTGAGCGTGCGCGCATTCGAAGTGAAACACTGGGGCGCGCGGATGCAATACGACGACTTCCGCGGTTACAACGGCTACGTCCTCGAACGCAACGGCCAGCGCATCATCTTCGGCGGCGACACCGCAATGACGGACAAATTTTCCAGCCTGCGCGGGAGCAAACCCTACGCCCTCGCGATCATGTCCATCGGCGCTTACAATCCGTGGATTCGCGTCCACGCCTCGCCCGAAGAAGCAATCACCATGGCCGACTCCGCCAGGGCCGATCACATCATGCCGGTGCATCACCAGACCTTTCTGCTCAGCGTCGAGCCGTTTCGCGAACCGATCCAACGCTTCGAAAACGCGCTTAGCCGGACGCCGGAGCGGATTGCATTGCGCGAAATCGGCGAAACGTTTCGGCTGAAATGAGCGAGACGAAAAAGCGAGCGGGCTGGGGTCAGCGACTGGTCGATTGGTTACTCTTTGTCGCTATTGGTGTTTGGTTTCTCTGCTCACTGCTGGTGCTGACGAGCGCGCCCACTGCTTTGCTTTGGTTCGTCGCTATTCTCATCACGGAGTGGGGGCATTATGCGGGTTGCATCGCGCTCTTGCTCGCGGTGCTGAGTTGGCGACGCGGCTCTTTGGGAAGTGCGATGGCGGTGGTGGCGCTCCTCAGCGCCGCGCTTTGCTTCTCGCCAGCCATTCGCGCGGCGGGGATTAATCGCTCTCTTCCGCAGCGCATCACGGCGGCGTTCGGTGCGCTCGAGAGTGTGCAGGGGCGGCCGCGGCCATTTAGCGCACTCGATCTTTTTCGCGGCGTGCCGACTTCCGGGGTGGAGGTGACGGAGTATGTCTACGCGCAACGTGGATCGACGCCGCTCCAGCTCGACCTCTATCGTTCCCGCGAAGTCGTGGCGCCCCAGCCGATCATCCTCATGATTCACGGCGGGGCGTGGCGGACCAGCAGCAAAGCGGAGCTGCCGGCGCTCAATCGCTATCTGGCGCAGCAGCATTACGCGGTCGCCAGCATGGATTACCGGCTCGCGCCGGAATCGCAGTTTCCCGCGGCGGTCGATGACGCTTTCCAGGCGATCGATTACCTGAAGGCAAACGCGGCCGCGTTGCGCCTCGACCCGACGCGGATGGTGCTGATTGGTCGCTCGGCGGGTGGGCAAATTGCGCTCGCGGTCGCCTACGCGGGCCGCGAGCCGGCGATACGCGGGGTGGTAGGATTCTATTCGCCATCCGATTTGGTGCGGGGCTACGAGAAACCAAGCCGCCGCTGGGTGCTCGATTCCTGCAAGGTGTTGGAGGATTATCTGGGCGGAACGCCCGCGCAGAAACCGGACGCGTACGCCGCGGCGTCGCCGATTAATTTCGTCAATGCCAACACGCCGTCGACCCTCCTTATTCACGGTCAGCTCGATCCGCTGGTTTGGCCCGAGCAAAGCGAGCGATTAGCGGCGCGCTTGAAGGAAAATGGGCGTCCGTATTTCCACCTCTACATTCCGTGGGGGACGCACGGCTGCGACGCCAATCTGAGCGGCCCCAGCGGCCAGCTCAGCGTCTACGCGATCGATCGTTTCCTGGCCTACGCCTTCGCAGCCGCTGGCGAACCGGCGGCGACGGCGGATCGATAATCGTGGCAGCATGCACACCGCTCTGCAGATTCTGATCGGCTCCGTATGGATCTTCCACGGTCTTTACAACAAGCTTCTCCACGGCATTCCGCGCCACCGGCTGATTGTCGGTAGGATTCTCGGCGAAAAAATTGCCGTCACGGCAACGAAAACGATCGGCGTCCTCGAAATCTTACTCGGCCTGTGGGTGTTCTCTGGCTTCGCGCCGCTTTTCTGCGCTGCGGTGCAGACGCTGGCCCTCGTTTCCATGAACACGCTCGAGATCGTGCTCGCGCGCGAGTTGCTTATTTCCGCGATCGGAATGGTGCTCTTGAATATGGTCTTCCTCGTTCTGGTTTGGTCTTGGAGTCTGGAGTTGCTCGGAGTCTGAATCTCATAGCGCGGCAGCGGAAACCAGCCATCCCATTTGCCAACTGCCGCATGTGGCAAAGAGGGCGACAAGCGCGATCCAGACACCCGTGAACCACCAGTGCATGAACGTCTCCATCCTTTTCCCGCGCCATAGATCGGCGCGATAAACGAACAGCTGCACGTAGAGCCGGATCGCCCAGAAAGTGGCAAATGACCACGTCAGCCACGCGCCACCGCGAGAGTGTTCCAGGAACACCTGCGGATCGAGCAGGCAGGGCAGCCCCATCATGACGAGCACGATGCAAATGAAGATCGTATGCACTTGAAAGATCGACGCGTTGATCGGCGTGAGCCGCGCCGCATCTTCCCGCCATTTCAAATGCCGGCCGATCGGGACATGCAGCACCGCCAGCAGGATGAGTCCCGCGCCTGCCACCCGCAGCAGGATCGAGAGCAGCGTGATCATGACACGCTGAGAACAAACACTCGCACCCAGGGTGTCACGCAAAATTCATCCAGTGAGCGAAATCCGGCTGACGTCCAGGCGCGCCGCCAATTCGCCGGCGAATGAAAATGCAGAAAGCCGGGGCCGAAGGCAAAGAAGTTCGCCGCGTCGCGGACGTGCTCCACCAAGATTACGCGCCCGTTGTTGCGTAAACTGCGGTGCGCTTCGGCGAACCAACTCGCGCGCTCGGGCTCGCTCCGCAATTCGTGAATCGCGAGCAGACCGAACACCACGTCGGTGGAGTTATCCGCTGCGGGCCATTTATCGTGGGGCGCCGCGAGCGTGTCCGGCGTCGGTGGAAACAGGCGGCGCGCACGCCGGATCGACGCCTCCGTCATTCGCGCTTCGTCAAAGTGATCCAGGATCGTAAATTCCGTATTGGGGAAATGGGCGCGCAATTCCGTAGACGTTTCGTCGAAACCGGAGTGACAAAAGATTGCCTTTCGCACTTCCATCCCGCGCAGGGCAGTTTCCAGCCAGCGCCAGCGATACAAATCCGAGCGATCATAAACAAGGTGAGAAACCCCCAGCGATCCGACGAGAAAGTAGATCGCGCCGACCAGAGCCGCCGCGCCGATCAGCTTCACCACCAACGTCGTTCCGCCAAGAAGGCCGGCGGTTGACGCGGCCACGATCGCCAGCGCGGCCACGTAAAAGGGCCAATTGAAGCGCGCAATCGTCAGCATTCCCTGCCAGCGCCCGCGTCGCGTCATGTCGCGTCTCCTGGCCTAACGATGCGTCCACGTTTCCAGCGGTATGCGACGTCTTCCACGGCGAAGGCATTCGCCAGAATAGGAGTCGTCCCGCGCAGCGGCGACTCCTCAAAAAGCGCGACTCGCCACTCCAGCACGTGGACGGGATGCGGTTTCCAATTTTGTCGACTGCCCTCGATCACGACAAAATTGCCGTCGCTTTCAGCGGTGAATGTAAAAGGCATCGGTCCCGCGAAACGCCGCGCGCTCCGCCAATTTGGGAAAGGCGAACCCTCCGGCAATGAGGTGTCGCTTTCCGGTGATTCGAAAGTGAGATCGAGCGCGGGTTTGCCATCGGGCAGAAACGTCTGAACTCGCGTCCTCGTGCCCGCTTCCGTCAGCCGCATGTGAACATGTCGGTAGTTGTAGTGGGTCATCAGATTCCCCATCCAAACCATTCGGTGGCGGTCCGTCTCGCTCCGCAAAATATTGAGTCCCCGCAGACGCCGCCCCGATTCGTCGCGCAGCGTGGTGAAGACACGGTATCCCGAGAGGAAGAAATCCTGGCCGAGGAAAGCAGGGAAGCCGGCGGGCCGAAGCGTCCGCGTCCACACCATTGCCACCGTCACAAAGCCGAAGCCGTTGAATTCATCGATCTCCAAACCATTCGGAACCAGCGAGCGCATGATCGCTGTCGGAAAAGCAAACGAAATGGCCACCACGCGCTCGAACCAGGCCACCACCGGGAAAGGATGACGTCGGAGAAGCGTCGGCAACGAGGGCATAACTATATTTCGACGCGTCGACGCAAACGTGCCAGCGCTGTTGCGAGTCGGGTGACGCGGTGCGCCCGCCTGTGAATCCTGTTTAAGCTCGCGCTTGCCGCGCTCCCGCCCGGGTGCCATCTTGGCGGCCCCCGGTCCCCATGCCGAAGTAGCTCAGTTGGTAGAGCAGCTGATTCGTAATCAGCAGGTCACGGGTTCGAGTCCCGTCTTCGGCTCCACCAAAACGCCGGAACCCTCTTCCGCGCTTTTCATGGTCGAACAGCAAACTCCAGCATCGCTGGCGGTCATTGTGCCGACGTTGAACGAAGCGGAGAACGTCGAGCCGCTGGTGCGGCAGATCATGGCGCAGGCGCCGGGTTGCGCTGAGATCATCATTGTGGATGACCAATCGACCGACGGGACACAGGACCGCGTGCGGGCGCTGGGTGCGGAATTTCCGGTGCGCCTTTTGGAACGTGAGAACCCGACGCTCGGGTTGGCGGGTGCCGTGATCGCCGGGGCGCGCGCGGCGCACGCGGAAATTTTGGTGGTCATGGATGCGGATCTCAGCCATCCGCCGGACGAGATCGGGAATCTTGTGTCGCCCCTGCGCAACGGGGACGCGGATATGGTGATCGGGAGCCGCTACATTAAAGGCGGGACCACGCCGGGTTGGCCGTTGTATCGGCGAATGATGTCACGCGCGGCGGGGGCGATGGCTTACCCGCTGACGGGTGTACACGATTCCATGGCGGGATTTTTTACGATCCGGCGTTCGCTTTTGCTCGCGCTCGCGCCCAAAGCCACCGGCTTCAAGATTGCGTTTGAAGTGATTGTGCGTGGCGGACGGCGTCTACGGGTGGTGGAAGTGCCGATTGTTTTTCGGGATCGCGCGCGCGGAGCGTCGAAGATGACTCTGCGAGTGGCGTCGCTCTTCGCGGTGCGCTGGCTGGCTGCGGCGGTGCGGGTCTTGTTTCGGCGCAGGAGCAAGATTTCGCCCGCGATGAAGGGGACGCGTGGAGCCGGCCCGCCCCCGGGCCGAAGTCTGAAATGAGAATCTTCGGCGCGGGGGCGCGCCGGCTCCATCATTGCGGCCGCTCTTTATGCCAAGGCGTGCTCTGCTCGTAGGCATAGGCGAGTTGCAATAAGCGCGCTTCGTCGAGCGGTTGGCCGATCAATTGCAGTCCCACCGGTAACGAGTCAGCGAAGCCACACGGCAGGCTAATCGCGCACGTGCCGGTGAGGTTGGCCGAGATCGTGAAAATATCGGCCAGGTATAACTGCAGCGGATCCTTCGAGTGCTCGCCGAGCTTGAACGCCGTTACCGGTGAGGTCGGCGAAACCAGCGCGTCGACCTGCTCGAAGACGCGAGAGAAATCACGGCGGATCAGCTCCCGCACTTTTTGCGCGCGAAGGTAGTAGGCGTCGTAATAACCAGAGCTGAGCACGTAGGTGCCGAGGATGATGCGGCGTTTCACTTCGGCGCCGAAACCTTCCGCGCGCGTGCGCTCGTAGTGGTCGAGCAGATTGCGGGGCTTGTCGGCTCGATGGCCGTAGCGGACGCCGTCGAACCTGGCCAGGTTGGCCGACGCTTCCGCCGTCGCGAGCACGTAGTAAACGGCCACCGCGTAATCGGTATGCGGCAGCGAGACTTCCACGATCTCCGCGCCTAACGAGGAGAAGTGCTCGACTGCACGCCGGACTACCTCGGCGACTTCGGGCGCGACGCCTTGCGATGCGAACTCTTTCACCACCCCGAGCCGCAGGCCGCGAACGTCGGTCCCGAGGCGCGCGGTGAAGTCGTTAGGCGGCTGGTCCAGGCAGGTGGAATCCTGCGGGTCGGGGCCGGCGATCGCGTTGAGAACGAGGGCGGCATCGCGGACATCGCGCGTCAGCGGTCCCACTTGATCGAAGGACGATGCGTAGGCGACGACCCCGAAGCGCGAGACGCGGCCGTAGGTTGGTTTCAAGCCGACGACGCCGCTCAAGGCGGCCGGTTGCCGAACCGAACCGCCGGTATCGCTGCCGAGGGCGGCGATCGCTTGCCTCGAAGCGACGGCTGCCGCGGAACCGCCGCTCGAGCCGCCAGCCACGCGAGTGAGATCCCAAGGATTTAGCGTGGTCCGCACGCTGGAATTCTCCGTGGAAGATCCCATCGCGAATTCGTCGAGGTTGGTTTTCCCAAATGGAATCGCGCCTGCCGCTCTCAGACGCCGGACCACAGAGGCGTCATAGGGCGCAACGTAATCGCGCAGGATGCGGGAGGCGCAGGTGCAGGGCTGACCGGCGACGTTGATGTTGTCCTTGATCGCGATCGGTACGCCGCCCAGCGGCAGGTTGACGTTGGCCGACGCCGCTTCCTTCATGGCCGCGTCGAGATCCAGCGAAAGATACGCGCCAATCTGAGAATCGATTTCCGCGATGCGCGCGTGCAATGCTTGCAAGACCTCCGGGGGCGAGATTTCGCCTTGGCGGAGGAGTGCTTGCAGCTCCGTTATCCCCAGAGCCGGCAGATCGCGCGCCGTCATTCCACGACTTTAGGCACGATGAACAGGCCCTTCGCCTGCTGCGGCGCGTTTTGCAGCGCTTCTTCCTGCGTGAACGACGGCGCGGCGACATCTTCGCGAAAGACATCGAAGATCGGACTGGCGTGCGCCGAGACTTCCACCGCGCTCACGTCCACTTCGCTCAGCTTCTTCGCGAAATCGATCACCTGCCCGAGCTGTTCTTGAAAGAGAGTCGCTTCTTCCTCGGTAAGACTGATCCGGGCCAGCCGGGCGATTTGAGTAACGTCGAGATCGGAATTTGCCATCGCGGGAAGAATTCCTCGCATAAAGGTCACCAAGGTCACAGAGGAAAAAACTGCGAGCGAACGGGGGAGGACGCTGTAGCCGCCTCGCTGCGTCGAGGCGTTGCGCGGGAGAAACGCCGTAGACGCGCCGCGGGGCGACGCAGCGCCGTGGCTACAGCGCCTAAAATCGCAGATGGCTCACCAGCCAGAGCACCGCCGCAGCGAGCGCGATCACCAAGAGGACAAAAATGATGCGGCCTTCCCGACGCTCTTTCCGGAGCGAAACTCGACGACCACTGTGGCCGCCGCTGTCGACGTAGCGATTGTCCCGAAGCGCCATTGAGACATCCAGCCGGCTGCCCTCTTGCGAGGCGCGCGCCAGGATTTCTTCGCGTTGGCGACGGTTCACTTCTTCCGCTACCCGCGGGGCCTCAGCGATCATGCGCTCCAGCTTTTGCATGTCGTCGTGCAACTTCGCCTCCAGCCGCGCCAACTCCTGCTGCTTTTCAGTCAGCGGCGTGTCCGATTTCGAGGAGCGGCGACGCATGCGTGGGATCTACTGGGTGCGCGCTGCCATCCAGAGGAAAATCATCAGCGCGAGAATTCCGAAAACGATCAACGGCAGACTGAGCGCAAAGCCGATCTGCAGCCATTGCACAAAGCTATTGCCGCCGCCCAGACCGGCTTCAAACGCGGCTTCGGGCAGCCCTACTTCGCCCGACTCGTCGGTCGCCGTCAAGCGGCTGCGCTGCTGGCTAAATTCCGCGCGCGCATCATCCACCGCGCTGAGGGCACGGCTCAATTCCTTGGTCAATTCGGCCGGATTCCAGCTCTTCGGATCGATCGATTCGAGGAGAGAAAGGTGTTGCTCGAAGCTCTCCCGCGTCGCGCGAATCTGCTCGAGTTTCTTCTGCGAATCGTAGGCTTCGCGTTCCAGCACCACGAGCGAGCGCGTCAGTTTATCGGTCATTTCACCGCGCCCGCGATCGAGTTCTTCCTGGCGCCGGCTGAGCTCTTCCAGCTCACGTTTTTGTTTCTCGATTTGCTCCTGCTGTTTCTTGAGGAGGAAGAGCTGTTCCTGCGCTTTCTGGACCTGCGAATCGAGATGTTCGGTCGAATTCGCTTCATCCTGATTGAGTTCCAGCATCTGTTCGGTCGATCGAATTCGTTCGGGCATGGAGGTAACTTTCCGGGTCCGCCATCAGCGCTTCCCCCAACGCGGAATCCCTGCGCAGCATATAAGACTTCCCCTGGCAGAATTCCACCACTTTCCTGAGCGCGACCTCTTTTTTGAGCAACGCGGCCGGGCGGAGGAAAGGGAGCGGGTGAACACTGAGTGTGTTCCGTACGGAACACTCTTTGTGCCGAACTGGCGTGGGGAATAAAGGCGGGCAGCGGGAGAACGTCTTGCGTCAGCGGCCCGGCATCATCTCTAGTAGCACGCCTTTGAAATACTCCGTTTCTGGAAGTGTCGGCAGCACAGGATGATCCGCCGCCTGCTCGAATCGCCGCAAGCGCCGCGCGGAACGGCGCGCATCCACGAGCGCATCCATGATGGTCTGGGCAAAGGCAGCCTCGCTGACGTGATGCGAACAGGAAAACGTCGCGAGCAGGCCGTCTTTCGAGAGGAGATTGAAAGCGCGCACGTGCAGCTCGCGATAACCGCGCATGGCGTTATGCAAGCCGCCCTTTGTTTTCGTGAACGATGGCGGATCGAGGATGATCAAATCGTATTGCGCCTCCGCCTTTTCCGCTCCGCGGAGGAATTGGAAGACGTCCTCTTCCACCCAGTTTACGCGTAACGCATTGCGTTCGGCATTGGCGCGCGCGGCCACCAAGCTATCCGCGCTGCCTTCCACGGCCATGACCATGGTCGCGCCGCCTTTGGCACACGCCAGCGCAAACGCGCCCTGGCCGGTAAAGCAGTCGAGCACGCGACGACCGGCAGCATGCCGCGCCACGGTCGAGTAGTGCGGCAGTTGATCGAGATAGAAGCCGGTCTTCTGTGCGTGCAGCGGATCGATCGTTAGGCGCAGGCCGGTGATCTCGATCGCGATTTCTCCCGGCGCCTCGCCGAAGAGCACGCCGGTCTGCAATTCCAAACCCTCCGCGCGTCGCACCGGCGCGTCGTTGCGCTCGATCACGGAACGCGGCGTAAAGCTTTGCAGTGCGTCCACGATCAAAGCTTTTCGCTGATCCATCGCCAGCGTGAGCGTCTGCAAAACAAAGTGATCGCCATAGCGATCCACGATCACACCGGGCAAGCCGTCGCTCTCGCTCCAGACCAGTCGGCAGAGCCGCGGATCAATGCCGCGACGCGTGCGGTAGTCGATGGCCTGCGCAATCCGGCGTTGAAAAAAATCGAGATCCAGCTCCTGCCGCTTCCGCGAGAAACGCCGCGCCACGATCTGCGATTTGCTGTTGTAGATAGCGCTCCCGAGCATCTTGTCTTTTCCATCCTTGAGCGAGATGACGTCGCCATCCGCCGGGTTGCCGAAAGCCTTCAAGACTTCGCCGGAGAAGACCCAGTCGTGACCGTGCAAGATGCGGGCACGGGGTTTGATGATGAGGCCGGCCATGGAGAAGGGGAAGAACGGTCGAACGTCGAACGCTGAACGTCGAACGAAAGCTTCCGAATTCGACGTTGGACGTTCGACGTTCAGCGTTCGACGTTTCTCTCTATGGCAACGCCACTGACGACGCTCGATCTTCCCATCCCGAAGCTCCGCAACGGAAAAGTCCGCGAAGTCTTCGATCTCGGAGAAACCCTTCTCTTCGTCGTCACCGATCGCCTCTCGGCCTTCGATGTCATCCTCCCGGATCCGATCCCCGATAAAGGCGCGGTGCTTAATCAAATCTCCGCCTTCTGGTTCCAGCGTTTCACTTTCACGCCTAACCACATGATCGCGCCGCAGCTTGAGTTGCCGGCGGAATTGCTTCCGTTCGAGGAACAACTCGCACATCGCTCCATGATCGTGCGCAAAGCGGAGCCGCTGCCGGTGGAGTGCGTGGTGCGCGGGTATCTCGCTGGGTCCGGTTGGAAGGAATATCAGGAAACCGGCACGGTCGGCGGACATGCATTGCCGGCCGGCCTCGAACTCGCCTCCGAGTTGCCCGAGCCGCTCTTTACTCCCGCGACGAAAAGCGAGACCGGCCATGACATCAATATCGATTGGGCGGAATGCTGCGAACTCCTCGGAGAAACGCTGGCCACGCAGGTGCGCGAGCGCAGTTTGCAAATCTACCACGCCGGAAAAGAGCACGCCGCGAAGTGCGGGATCATCGTCGCGGACACGAAGTTCGAGTTCGGCCGCGATCGCGGCGAGTTACTCTTGATCGACGAATGTCTGACGCCGGACTCCTCGCGTTTCTGGCCCGCCGACAGCCACGTCACGGGCCAGAGCCCGCCGAGCTACGACAAGCAATTTGTGCGCGATTATCTGGAGACGCTCGATTGGGACAAGACAGCGCCTGGGCCTGCGCTGCCGGCGGAAGTGATCGCGAAGACTTCGGCGAAATATCGCGAAGGTTTCGAAAGACTGACCGGCGCGACGCTGGCGGCCTAATCGCTGCCGTTCACCTACCCGCCAGCTGTCATCCCGAGCCGCGTAGACGGTCGAGGGATCTCACAGCCGCGCGGTCGGCTACGCGCGTTCTGAAAGTGTGGACGCCAGAGCGACTGTGAGATCCTTCGACTTCGCTGGCGCTACGCTCAGGATGACTCGCCTGCGGATGCAGCTCACGTTCGGCGTCGCTCGCACTCAGCTTTTCGGGAGCAATTCGCTCACGAGCTGTTTCTCTTCCGCAAGTTCCGCAACCGACGCGTCCACTTTTCCGCGGCTGAAGTCGTTCAGCTCGACACCTTGCACGATTTCCCACTTGCCGCCTTGCACGCGGATCGGGAAGGAAGCGATCAAGCCTTTCTCCACGCCGTAGCTGCCATCGGAGCAAACCGCCACGCTCGTCCAATCATTTGCTGGCGTATCAGTCGTTAGGCTGCGCACTGTGTCGATGATCGCATTCGCCGCCGAGCCGGCAGAGGAAAGCCCACGCGCCTTGATAATCTCCGCGCCGCGCTTTTGCACCGTGGGAATAAATGTCTCTTTCAGCCAACTCTCGTCGCCGATCACTTTGTCGGCTGGTTCGCCATCGATCTTCGCGTTGTAGAAATCGGGATACTGCGTGGCGGAGTGATTGCCCCAGATCGTCATGGTCGTGACCTTCGTCACGTCCACGCCGGCCTTTTGCGCGAGCTGCGCTTTGGCGCGGTTTTCGTCGAGCCGCGTCATGGCAAACCAGCGATCGCTCGGGATCGACTTCGCGTTGTTCATCGCGATCAGGCAATTGGTGTTGCACGGATTTCCGATCACGAGGATGCGCACGTCCTTGGCGGCGTTTTTCTCGATCGCCTGTCCCTGGCCGATGAAAATCTTGCCGTTGATGCCTAACAAGTCACCGCGTTCCATCCCGGCTTTCCGCGGCACGCTGCCGACGAGGCAGGCCCAGTTCACATCCTGGAAGCCTTCGTCCAAATCCGCCGTGGCGACGATGCCCTGCAGGAGCGGAAACGCGCAGTCATCCAATTCCATAACCACGCCTTTGAGCGCATCGAGCGCGGGCGGGATCTCGATCAGATTCAACTGCACCGGCTGATCCGGCCCAAACATTGCGCCGGAGGCGACACGAAAGAGAAGGGAGTAACCAATTTGTCCGGCCGCGCCGGTGATCGCAACTTTGATCGGAGAATTCATTCCTCTTCTTTAGCCACGGATGGACCTGGATGAAACACGGATTTTTTTGGAAGGGAGAGAGGCAATTCTCAAACGCGACCGCTCGTCTGGAGAAGCGAGCGCACCAACTTCATCCGCTTCTTCACCGTCGCGCTGCCGCGAAGCCGTTGCACCGTCATCTGCAAACGACGGCTCCAATTCGAATCAGCCGCGGTGCCCGGGACGTTGAACCGATCCTTCCGGCCCAAGAGATCGGTGATCATGATCAGCGCCATCCACGCGTTACTCTGCAGCAGCGCGTCGAGCGTAGGCTGATAGAAATCGCGCCCGTAGTCCGGCTTTTCTGTGAACCCTGAAATCCCGGCGAACTCCGCGATCCGGCGGAGATCGCCGCGCGCCTGTTCCTGGATTTCCTTGCTGCCGTGCCACGCGTCATCCCAGATTCCACGGAGCGGTTTGTGATCGTGCGTGGCGTAGGTCGCCACCGAAAGCCGCTGATACTCATCGCCCGGCACCACGCCACCATCCGGAAACGTCTCCCATTGCGGAATTTTGAAGCCCGCGATGCCTAACGACTGGAGATTCGGCCGGACATAGGGCGGCACCGTCCCGAGATCTTCGCCCACGAGCCGCGTACTCTCCGCGGCGTCGAGCGCCATTCGTAGGTATTCCTCGCCCTGGCGTCGATTCGCCTCGGCGCGGTCCGGGTCGTCATCATCACGAGGGGAAAAATGCGGCGACAATCCACCGGTTCGTTCCAGCATTTCATCCCGCGTCATCGGCAGGATTTCCGCGTTCTGCTGCGGTCGCCACGGGAAGGCGTAGATGCGATAAAACCCGAGCACGTGATCGATCCGGAAGACGTGAAAAATTCGACGTACGCCGCGGATGCGTTGCCGCCACCAATCGAAGCCGCGGGCGCGCATCGCGTCCCAGTGGTAGAGCGGGATGCCCCAGTTCTGCCCCCACTTCTGGGTAAACTCGTCGTCTTTGAAATACGGCTCCGGCGGCGCGCCGCCCGACCAATCGAGTCGAAACTGTTCCGGCTGCGCGAAGACATCCGCGCTGTAGTAACTGACGCCAAACGGGATGTCGCCCATGAGCGCGATGCCGCGCTCCTCCGCGTAAGCCTTCGCCGCGATCCACTGCTCGTAGGCGATCCATTGCACGTAGCGAAAGAACGCCTGCCGCTGCGCGAAACGCGCCTTCGTCTCAGGCTGTTCCAGTTCAAACCAGCGCCGCGCTGTCGGGTATGACTGATGCTCGAGCGGCCATTGATCCCAAGTCTCGCGACCACCGTTTTCTTCCATGAGGGCGCGGAAGAATACGTAGTCGTCGAGCCAGCCGCGCTCGCTTTCGAGGAATGTTTGGAAGCCGGTGACCGCGCTCGCGTCCGCTAAACGCCGCGCTTCGAAGCGCACAAACGCGCGTTCCAGTAATGCGCGTTTTAATGCGCGGACCTGCGGATATTTCACCACGCCGGAGCGCAGCTTCTCGAGATCGAATTGCCCAATGACTTCGTCGTAATCCGATTGCGTCAGATCCTCCGGCGAGCCGGGTGCGAGATGGAGCGTGGTCGGCTCCACCGCCATCGAGCTGATGGCGTTATAAGGCGAGTTGTCGCCGCCGATTTCATTGATCGGCAAGAGTTGCACGAGCTTGAAACCGACACCGGCCGCCCAATCCACAAACTCACGCAACGTCGCGAGATCCCCGATCCCGAGATCGTTCTCACTCCGTAAAGCGAAGAGCGGAGTGAGGACGCCAGCGATGCGCCGTTCTGGGGACAGATTCATTGGCGGACGAATATCACCGATTGATCTGCCAATCCTCCACCAACTGCGTCGGAATCTCTTTCAGGAAACGCGACGGCCGCTGGAACATGTCTCCGTAGCCGGCATTCAACCGCATCTGCGGCCAGGTCAGATAAAGCTCGTCCCGCGCCCGCGTGATCGCGACATAAAACAGACGACGCTCTTCCTCGATGGCTTCCCGCGTGTCGAGTGAGCGGGTGCTCGGGAACATTCCATCCGTCAGCCAAATGACGAAGACGGTGTGATACTCGAGGCCTTTGGCCTGGTGAACTGACGACAAGTTGACGGCCTCAGTGTCGGCGGTCTGATTCGGCGCCGCCTCTGCATCCACGTTGCTGATCAGCGCGAGCTGCGCGAGAAACTCGTTCACGTCTTTAAACTGGCGTGAAAAAGCGGCGAGCTGATTCAGATCTTCCCGCCGCAGTTCGTAGTTTGAGAAATTGGCCTTCGCGTAGTCATCGTAGATCGCTTCCACCACCGAGGTGATCATCTCGGAAGGCGGAGCGAGCACGCCGCCTGGCGTCATCTCATCGAGCGTAAAGGCGAGCTGCTCCCAAGATTTCTTCGAACGCGCGCCAACCGACATCGCGCGCAGCCGCTCTCCGAAGGCAAGCGCTGGAGCCGGCCCGCCCTCGGGCCGAAGGACCTCAGAATCTTCGGCGCGAGGGCGCGCCGGCTCCACCCAATCTCGCCAAAGTCCATCCGCGCTTTTGTTCCCGATGCCGGGCAGAAGCTTCACCATCCGTTTGAACGCCACCTCGTCCTGAGGATTCGCGACGAAGCGGATGAACGCTGCCACATCTTTGATGTGCGCCTGCTCGAAGAAGCGAACACCGCTCGTGATCTGATACGGAATCCCGCGCCGCGAAAGCTCCAACTGCAGCTCGACCGCGTGGTAATGCGCACGATAGAGCACCGCGATCTCGTCCAGCACGATCCCTTCATCGCGCAGTTCCAGCACGCGCTGCGCGACGAATTGTGCCTGCTCGCTTCCGGTGTTCAACGCCACCACCGCTGGCTTTAATTCCTTCGTCTCGCGCGTCGCGGCCAGCTCCTTCTTGAACTGCTCCACATTGGGCGCGATGGCCGCATTCGCGACCGAGAGAATCTCCGGCACGCTCCGGTAGTTCAGCTCGATTTTGAAGACCTGCGCATCGGGATAGCGCTCCGGAAACGCCAGGATGTTTTTAAAGTTCGCGCCGCGCCACGAGTAGATCGACTGCGCGTCATCGCCTACCACCATCACGTTTCGATGATGGACCGCGAGCGTATCAATGAAGTCCGCCTGGATCTTGTTCGTGTCCTGATACTCGTCCACCAGGATGAACTGAAACTGCCGCCGATAAAACGCCGCGATCTCCTCGTGCTCCTTCAGCATCCGCAGCGTTTTTTCGAGCAGATCGTCGAAGTCCATCGAGTTCGTTGCCTTCTTCTTCCGCTCGTAGCGCTCGTGCAGGTCCTTGATCTGGTCGATCAGCGGCAGGAAATAGGGAAATTTTTCCGCCAGCAATTCCTCCATCGAGCGTTCGGTGTTGACCGTGAAACTGAAAAGATCCGCCAGCACATCGCCCTTCGGAAACCGGATTTCCTTCGGGTTAATCCCCGCCGCCGAAACCACCGTATCGATCAAATCCTTCTGATCCTCGCGATCGAGAATCGTGAACCTGCTCGAATATCCAAGCGCGCTTCCATGCCGCCGCAGCATTCGATTTCCGATCGAGTGAAACGTCCCGCCCCAAAGTCCGCTCGCATCCACCGGCAGTAAATTCGCCACGCGATCCAACATCTGCCGCGCAGCTTTGTTCGTGAAAGTGAGCAGCAAAATATTCCGCGGATCAACCCCGTTCTCGAGCAGATACGCCACGCGGTATGTCAGCGTGCGCGTCTTCCCACTGCCCGCGCCCGCGATTACGAGCAACGGTCCCGGCGAAGCCGTCACCGCCGCATGCTGCTGCGGATTTAACTCCGCTGCGTAGTCAATCCGGATGCCCGCCGCCGAAGGAGCGCGTTGCAGTGTGTACTGGCGGGCCATGGAGCCGTACCTGTAGCGGCGGTCTGCGATCGTCGCAATTTCCTACGCCCCGTGCGACTACGTTGGCAATTAGCTCGCGATCAAATTTTTGCCCGAATCTAGTAGCTCGCAATGTCGAAAACGTCTTTCCCTCCGCTGCTCGTGAAGCCACCGGTTTGAAAAATTCGAAAGACCGATGACTTGCCGTTCCCTATCTCGACTTCCAATTCTGATACCCGGTAGAGACCCGGATTTGAGGCTGGGATTACTCCAAAACGATGTCGGCCAGGCGGCAAATAAAAGCGAATTAACTGGTCTTGGTAAAGGCGGGCAATTGCTTTTCGGTCGAGCTGAAATATCAATTGATCGCTCGAGCGCTTTCGCATCGGATGGCCTTCTCTTACCACGATGATTTCGACTTCGTCCGCCTGGTGACGTTCCAAGTGGGTTGAATCCAAAATCTGTTTGGGCAAGATGGGCGAGGCGTAAACCCTTTTCGGCTTCGCACTGGCGGCGCAGGCGACCGCGCAGAGAGCTGCGAAAATGACGAGTTTCTTCACGCTGGTCAGAAGAGAGCGAGGGGGCCGTTTTGCAGAGTCCGTCTTCATCGCGCAGATTTCTTTTTATTTCCCAACTCCTCCAGCAACTCAATCTGAATCTGCTGAATCTCTAAGAGCGGCTGGTATTGCCGGCGCAGTCGCTTTTCCACAGATCTGGCAGACGAACTCCGGGGACTCACTCATAGGGGGAATGACGGGTCGAGTTTCTTAACGAGACGAAGCATCAGCTCGCGCTTTCTGACTGCAAGCGGAATAGACGTGGAGAGGTCTGCCGAAAGTTCTCGCAGAATTTCCGAATAAATTCGCGTCCTACCTGCATCCGCCGTCCCGGAGTCAGCGAATGAGTCGAGATGCAAACGATCTTAGTTTGCCTTGATTCTTCTCCACGCAACGCCAATTTGGCCCCGCAGCAGAACAAAAGCTCAACAGGAACATTTCCATGATCAAATCATCATTCACCAAACTAGGCGTAATCGCGGCCGCTTCGCTCCTCGCTCTTTCGCTTCCCGCGAAGGCCAATAATTTCGACTTTCTGGATTCGGGGTTTGCCGGTCCTGGGCCTGCTGAAGCCACGCTCGATAACCAACGCTTCATCTCGCTTCCCGCGCTCACTGCCAGCGTGATCGCTCCGCTGAGTTCGGTAAACCCTGCAGGTTCCCCGCCGCAGGTCCTCGTGACCCCCACGGTGACCTTTGACGGGAGCGTTTATACCTACAGCTATTCCGTCATGAACGGGAGCCCCAACACGCTCGCGATCGTTTCCTTCGGCGCGATGCCGGCCGCTTCCTTCACGGTCCAAAATCTGACTGCGCCGATGGGTTTCCTCGCCACCTACGATTCGGGAAACGGTTTCGTTTCCTTTCTGGAAGATAACAATCCCGCCACGCTGCAGACTTTTGCTCCTGGCTCGACGGTTTCGGCTTTCACTTTAACGAGCACTTTTGCTCCGGGTGCGACCACTTTCGAGGCGCTTGATATTTTCGGCAATACCTACACGGGCGTGACTGTGGCGCCGATCCCGGAGCCGGGCGTGCTCGCGCTCTGCCTCCTGGCTCTCCCAGCTTTCGTCCTCCTCTTTCCACGCCGCCGCAAAATGCAGCGCGCCACTGTCAGCGTCTCCTAGTCGTCTACTCCTTACTTCATGAAAAAATACCAGACCAACCGCCGCGGCACCCTTCGCCGTCTCACCTGCATCCTTCCCACTGCGGTCGCGCTCGCGACTGCGCTCACCTTGGCGCCTGTTCCTCGTGTCCAGGCCTCCAGTCATAGCGATGCGCCGCTGATCAAACTCGATCCGCAGGCGAACCTGACCGATGTCTACGCCTTCCTGCGCAATCGCCCTTCTGGTGAAACTGTGCTCGTGGTCGAAGTGAACGTGCGCCCGTTCTCCGAACCCGGCGATGGTGCGATCTACGATACCTTCTCGCCCGACGCACTTTACAGCATCCACATTACCGACCCGGCGACCGGGGTGGAAAATCAGCGCTACGACTTCCGTTTCTCCCCGGTTGATACCGCGGGCGGGAATTACAAGAACGGGAACACCATTCTCCGTTACGGTCGTGGCGTTGGCCTCACCAATGGCCCCATCATGACAGTGGGCGACGCGAACCAAAACTTCACCCAGAGCTATACGGTGACCCGGACGGTGGGCGGCACAGCCACCCAACTGAACACGTCGTCGTTGCTCGTCCCGCCGCCAAACGTCGGAATCAAGGTCACTCCCTTGTACAATGATGCCAACGGTGTCGCTGTTTCCGGTGCAACCATGCGCTCCAACCTCGATCCTTATACGTTTCAAACTACGTATGACATCGCCTCGGGCGGCGCCACCTACACGGTGTTTGCGGGACCTCGCGAAGACGGATTTTTCGCCGACACGCCTGGCATTTTCGATCTTTTGGAAGGCCGCATCGTGGCCGACACCGACGGCAACCCAAACAACGGCCTCGGGCAGGATGGCGGCGGCGTTGATGGCTTCAAGGGCTATAATGTCCTGCACTACTCCATCGTCATCCCGCTGACGCAGCTCACTCCCTCCGCTTACACCGGGGCTCTCCAACCGGCCAGCACTGGCGTCGGCGTTTACGCTTCCGTCAGCCGTCCTCGCGTCACCCTTCGCCAGACCGATCAGGGCGACGTTTCTTCCGGCCCGTTCATTCAGGTGAACCGCCTCGCCAATCCGCTCTTTAACGAAGTGCTCGTGGCCTTGCAGGACAAGGATAATTACAATCGCCGCAAGCCGACGGACGACTCGGCCATGTTTGCCACCTACGCTTTGAATCCGGAAATTGCCGTGCTCATCAACGCGGTCTTCGGCACCACCTTCCAGACGACCGGCCGCGTCGACCTCCAGGCCGTTTACATTCCGGACGTCATTCGTGTGAACACCAACACGGGCCCGGTGCGCGTGCCAGGTGAGGCTGGCTTCAATCGCCTCAGCTTCATCGGCAGCGACACCGTTGATAACGGCGCCGGCACGCAAATCCCATCCGGTTGGCCGAATGGTCGACGCTTCGGCGACGACGTGATCGACATCGCGCTCACCGCCGTGGCTAGCGGTCCGAACTTTACCACTATCACGCTCTTGGGTGACAATGCGGCCGCGAACGATCAGATCTACAACGTAACCTTCCCGTATGCCGCCACGCCGAACGCTGGTCCGCGCAATTCGAAGGATTCCGGCCCGAATATCCAGCCGACGCCGAGCCCGAGCCCGAGCCCGTCACCGGCTCGTGGCCCTGGCGGTATTCGCACAACTCGCGGTAAGTAAGTAGACAAGAGTGTCCTGATTGTGAAGGCGCGCTCCTGCACTGGAGCGCGCCTTTTCTCTTATGAACAACCCAAATTCTGGATCCAAACGCCTTCGCCTGTTCGTCGTCGGGCTGTGTCTTTTAGCGGCCTTCGCGGCCGCACTATTCGTTAGGCGATCGGAACATCGGACGTCTACGCCAGCGACGACCGCCACCCAACCGGCCAAGTCTCCCGAGGAGATTCTCGCTCTCATTCCCAAAACGCCCGGCGATTCGGCCGCCGATCAAGCCATCGCGAAGGCGCGCGCTCGCGTCGCGGCGAAACCCACCGTGGCGCTTGATTGGGCCACACTCGGCGATTGCCTGATGCAGAAGGCCCGCGATATCACCGATGAAACGCTCTACGACCCTGCGGAATTAGCCTACCTTGAAGCGTTTCGAATCGATCCGCGCAACGTCGGCGCGATGGCTGGGATGGCTTGGGTAAAAGGGGACCGCCATCTCTTCGACGAAAGCATCGAATGGGCAAACAAAGCGATCGGCGTCGATCCCGGAAACGCCGCTGCCTACGGAATTCTCGGCGATGCTGCGCTGCAGTTGGGCGATTACGATCAGGCCTTCGCGCACTACCAAAAAATGATGGACCTGCGTCCGGACATCTCGTCCTACAGTCGCGGTGCCTATCTACTCTGGGTCACGGGGAAGAAACAGAACGCAATCAACTTGATGGGGAAAGCGATTCGAGCCGGCGGCCCCTACGCCGAGAATACGGCGTGGTGCCGCTCGAGGCTTGCCCTCATGCTGTTTAACGACGGCGCCTATCTTCCAGCCGAACAAACGCTCGCACCGTCCCTCGAAGCCGTGCCGCGAAACATGCACGTGCTGCTGGTGGCAGGAAAAATCAGGGCCGCGCTGCAGGACTACGCGGGAGCGAAAGAGTTCTACCAGCGGGCTCAAGACGTGGCGCCGAATCTCGAAGCTCTCATTGCCCTGGGCGATATCGCAACCATGCAGGGAGCCAAATCCGAAGCGGACGCCTACTACCAGAAAGCGGAAGAATTACACGCCGCGCACGTAGCCAGGCAGGGGCACGATCACATGCAAATGGCGCTCTTTTACGCCGATCACGATCGCAATCTCGTCGAAGCCTTGCGCATGGCCGAGCAGCGCAAACTGACCCGCAATGTCTTCGAAGCCGACACTCTGGCCTGGGTTTATTTTAAGAATGGCCAGCTCGAAAAAGCGCAGGAAGCCATCGGCCGCGCGCTCAGTCAAAAAACGCCGGATCCATCGATTCAGTATCACGCGGGCATGATCGCAGCCAAGGCCGGCAATCGACCGGTCGCGCAGAAATATCTCGAGACGGCGCTGAGCTGGAGTCCCAGCTTCAGCCTGCTGGGGGCGCCGCGCGCGCTGGAGACGATGCGCGATCTCGGAAATCATCCGGTCGCTGCCAACGGCGCCACGCCCGCCGCCAAGGAGTAGATGCATTCGTTAGGCCGGGGGCCAATCTGTGCGCGCGTTGGCCGAGTGATCTGGCTTCGCTTCCTCGGCGTCTTCCTAGTTTTGCTTTCCTGCGCGGGGCCGGTTCTCGCGCATAACGAGCCGACCAGTTTTCTTGATCTCCATCTCGAGAACGGAAAACTGGAGGTGGTAGTCACCGCATCGACCGTCGATCTCGCGCACGATCTGGCCAGGGTGGATTCGGGCATGCTGTTGGAGCGTGGAACCTTTGAGAAGGAACGCGCCGCACTCAGCGGAAACGTTCTCGGGCGGCTTCGCATTAGCGCGGATGGCGAACCCCTCAATGGGCAACTACGCGAGATTGAGGCCTTGCCCGACCGCCAGGATCTTCGTCTGACCTTCGATTTCGCCTGGCCGGCGGTGCCGAAGTCGATTCACGTAGAAGCACAACTGTTCCCTTACGATCCGCGGCACAAGACTTTCGCGAATTTGTATCGCGGTGAAAAACTCGAGCGTCAGGAGATCTTCGAAGGCGAGTGGACCGCGATCGATTTCCACCCCGGCGCGTCGCAGAGCATCGGCGCCGTCGTGCGGCAGTTTCTCTACGAGGGCGTGCACCACATTTTCATCGGGCCGGATCACATCCTCTTCATCATCGGACTGCTGCTTTTGGGCGGGTCCGTCGGTCGTCTCCTCAAGATCGTCACCGCCTTCACCATCGCGCATAGCATCACCCTCGCGCTGGCCACATTTGGACTCGTTAATCCATCGCCCCGAATCATCGAACCGCTCATCGCGCTTAGCATCGTCTTCGTCGGAGTCCACGCCCTCCTTGGGCGGAAAACGGCCGACACGCGCATGCTCTTCGCGTTCGGCTTTGGGCTCGTGCATGGCTTTGGATTCGCCAACGTCCTGCGCGAAATGGCGCTCCCCCGCGAGGCGCTTGGCTGGTCGCTCTTTGCCTTCAACGGCGGCGTCGAAATCGGCCAGATCTGCATCGTTGCGGTCGTGGCGCCGTTGCTCGTGCTCGTGCATCGCCGCAGCGAGCTGGCCGGCGAACGAACCGTCACCGCGCTCGCGTTCGCGGTTGTGACCGCGGGTGGATTTTGGTTCTTCCAGCGCGTGCTCGGCTGATTGCGCCGCGGAGCGCACCGTCGATTTTTCCTCTCCCCAAGAGCCGGATTGACCTGACTGGACTAATCGGACTAAGCTGGCGCCTGGAATGAAAAGCGTGAATGTGCATGAGGCGAAGACACAGTTCTCCGGGCTACTCGCGGCGATCGAGAAGCGCGGGGAACGGATCGTGATTTGCCGGAATGGAAAGCCGGTCGCCGACCTGGTGCCCCATCAAGAGCGAGTTTCAATGATGGCCGACAAAAAGCTCGGCGCCATCAACATCCTCTACGATCCGATCGAGCCGGCTACGGATGACGATTGGCCGCAGGAAAACCGATGATTCTGGACACTTGCACGCTTCTCTTTCTCGCGAGCGGTGATGCACGTCTCTCGCGCGCGGCCCGTGGCCGATTGAGGGATGCGCCTGCGCGATGGTTTTGCGCGATCAGCGCGTATGAGGTCGCGCTCAAGTATCAGAACGCAAAGTTGCAATTACCGCTCCCGCCCGCGCGCTGGATGGAAGCGCTCGCGCACCGTTATGTTTTGACCGAGGTGCCTTTAGATGCCGCTCTTTGCTGTGCGGCCGCGGCATTACCCCAGCATCATCGCGATCCCTTCGATCGTTTTATCATCGCAGCGGCGAGGCGGCTGGGTTGCGCGGTCGTGACGGTGGACCCGATTTTTGCGGCCTATGGAGTCGAGGTTTTCGCGTAAGCGTTTACGCGGCACAATAGAATATGCGTGTCCTCGCCATTGATGCTTCTCTCCGGAACAGCGGCGTGGCGATCATAGAAGCCGCGAGCGGTAAACCGCGCGTGCTGCATTTTGGGACGATCCCGAATCGCGCTTCGCTGCGGTCGTCCTCCTGCCTGGTCGCGATCCATGATCGCCTCGCGGAATTGATTCACCTTCACGAGCCCGATTGCTGCGCGCTCGAATCGGTCATTTACGTGCAGAGTTACAAGACGGCGATCGCGCTCGGCGCGGCGCGCGGCGCGGCGATCCTGGCTGCCGCCGAACGCGGACTGCCTGTGTTCGAATATGCGCCCAAGCGAATCAAGCAAGCCACCGTCGGGCATGGCAGCGCGGACAAAGGCCAGATGGCCTTCATGGTGCGCGCGTTGCTGGGATTAACGGAGACGCCCGGTCCCGATGCGGCCGACGCGCTCGCCATCGGCCTGACGCACCTGCGAGCGCAGCAAAGCGCGCGACTCGGCGTGCCGATCGGGGGACAGATATGAGTGCGGTCTTGCGATCACGCTGGCTGGGACGTGTCGGCTATGGCGACGCGCTCGCGCTGCAGGAAGAAATTGTCGCTCGGAAGCGGAACGACGATTCGTTAGCCGACGAGCTGCTTCTGCTCGAGCACGAGCCGGTCTATACGATTGGACGCACCCCTGACCGGTCCAGTCTGCGCGGCGCGGAACATCTGCCGCACCCGCTTTTCCCGATCAATCGCGGCGGCCAGGCGACGTATCACGGCCCGGGACAATTGGTCGGCTATCCCATCATCGATTTGCGCGGTGGCGCGCAGGATTTGCATCGTTACCTGCGCTGGATCGAAGACACACTCATCGAGTTGTTGGCCGGTTTCGAGATCACAGCGCAAACACGATCCGGCCTGACCGGTGTGTGGGTGGAAAACCGCAAGATCGCATCGATCGGCGTGGGTGTGCGCCAGTGGATCACGATGCACGGCTTTGCGCTAAACGTGTTTGGAGACCTCTCACCCTTCGATCAAATCACGCCCTGCGGCATCGCCAACGTCGCCATGACATCGATCGAAAAGGAATCCGGTCGGAGGCACACTGTGGAAGAGATCGGCACCCAAGCGGGAACGGTCTTTGATGAAAGATTCGAGCGTCTTTGCCCGCAGTTTGCGCGCGAGCTGGACGCTGGGTAGCGCAGGCTGCCAGCAGCTGCCAGCCTGCGCTACCCGGATTCTGCGGGTGTCACTTGCTCCCGCTCCCACGCGCTGTTTGCTTTGTGAGCACATGAAAATTCCAATCGAAGACAATGCCGGCGATATCCTTGGCAAGGCGCAACGCGGTCTCGGAATTTCCGATAGCCAACTCGCGGAAAAAGCAGGTGTGAGCGCGGAGAGCGTGAAGCAACTGCGCGACGGCAATTTCGAAGACGATAACCTGCGAAAGGTCGCATCCGTCCTCGGACTTGATGCAGCCTCGCTCGTCAAACTCGCGCGCGATGAATGGAAGCCGGAGGAGATCGAAACGATCGATGGGTTGGCGCTCTTCAACACCACTTACGGCGATATGACCGTGAACGCGTACCTGGTCTGGGATCCGGCTTCGCGCGACGCGGTCGCGTTCGATACTGGCGCGGATTGCACCGAAATGCTGCGGCGCTCGGCGCGTGAGAATCTGAACATCAAGTTCATCATGCTCACCCATGCCCACCCCGATCATGTGGCGGACCTGGAGCGGCTGCGCAACGAGACCGGCGCCATCATTTACATTTCCGAACACGAATCTGCACGCGGCGCCGAGACGATCGCGGAGGGCGAACAGTTTCGCGTGGGCGCTTTGCAAATCGAGACGCGGCTGACCTCCGGCCATTCGCCGGGCGGCATCACTTACTTCGTTACTGGTCTGGCGCGTCCGATCGCGATTGTGGGCGATTCCATTTTCGCCGCTTCGATGGGCGGCGGCGCCGTTTCCTACAGCGACGCGTTGCAAAACAATCTCGAAAAAATTCTCACTTTGCCGGATGAGACAGTTCTCTGCCCGGGCCACGGACCGCTCACCACGGTCGCCAAAGAAAAACGTGAGAATCCATTTTTCGCCGGCAAGGTTACCTGATGAACATCGGTTTCGTCGGAGTGGGGCGGATGGGCGCGAACATGGCGCGCCGACTGAAGGATCGCGGACTGCATGTCACGACGCTGTATGATGTAAACCGGGCGGCGGTTACTGCGCTCGCGCAGGAGATCGGCGCGACGGCGTGTCCGACGCTGGGCGATGTGACATCCGGCGCGGATGTGATTTTCACCGTCGTGACGGATGACACCGCGATGCGCAACGTCTTCGGCGGAAACGACAACCTGCTTTCGAACGCGACCGGCAAACTCTTCGTCAACTGCGCGACGCTTTCGCCCGGCGTTCACGAAGAAGTCGAGCAACTCGCGCACAAAGCCGGCGCGGAAACGCTCGAGGCCTGCATGGCATCGAGCATCACGCAGGCGCGCGAGGGCTCGCTTTATCTCATGTGTGGCGGCAGCAAGGAAGCGTTTCGTCGGGCAGAGCCGATTCTGCAAGAGCTAAGCAGTTCGCTCCGCTATGTCGGCAAAACCGGTGAAGCCGCGAAGGTGAAAGCGCTCGTCAACATGGTGATGAACATCAACACTGCCGGGCTCGCCGAAGGGCTGGGCTTGGGCGACGCGCTCGGTCTCGATCTTACCATGTTACGCGAAATTTTCGGCCAAACTGGAGCGGCCTCGCGTGTCTTGCAGACCGATGGCGAGGACATGCAAAACCGCGACCACGCGGTCTTTTTTTCTGCAGCTCATGCGGCAAAGGATACCGGGATCGCGCTCGCTCTCTCGGAGGAAATCGGACTCGACTTGCCGCTCGCCCGCGCCACGAAGCAGCAATACGACGAAATGATCGCGGAAGGATTGGGCGAACTGGATAAATCCGGCGTGGCTGAGCTGACGTTCAAAGGACGCCACCAGCATTCGGGCGATCGGGTGTGATCGGTGCTTGCCAAGGCCGCGATGCGACGGTCGGGAGACTTCCGCTAAGCGCGAGAAACGGCGGTCGCGCGGCGGGCGAGCCGCGTATCATATCTTAATGAGCGAGGAAATGAAGGCGTCGTCAGACCAGAGCGGAGCGCCTTTGACGCCGCCGGCCGAACATGCGGAGCGAGATCAGGAATCTCCGACGCTGGGCGCGCGTACGCCCTTCGAGAGCAGGCCGGCTGAGCTTGGCGGCGCCGAGAAGATTGCTGCGGGAATCCCCGCGCTGGTCCAGACGACACGCTTCGCGGTGGGAGAAATGGGATTGGCGCGCGGGATTAAAGCGCTCTTGCACGTGAACAAGAAGGACGGGTTCGATTGCCAAAGCTGTGCCTGGCCGAGCCCGGACGAAGACCGGCAGGTGGCGGAGTTTTGCGAGAATGGCGCCAAGGCGATCGCGGATGAAGGAACGACCAAGCGCGTCACGCCGGAGTTTTTTCGCCAGCATTCGCTCGAATTTCTGCGTGAGCAAAGCGACTACTGGTTAGGGCAGCAGGGCCGGCTGACACAGCCGATGGTGAAGCAAGCGGGTGCGACGCATTACGAGCCGATCGCGTGGGAGGAGGCGTTTGCGCTGATGGCGCGGGAGTTGAACGCGCTGCCCAACCCGGATGCAGCCGTCTTCTACACCAGCGGTCGCACCAGCAACGAGGCGGCGTTTTTGTATCAGCTCTTCGCCCGGCAATTCGGGACGAATAATCTCCCGGATTGCTCGAACATGTGTCACGAGTCGAGCGGCGAAGCGATGGGCGAGGTGATCGGCGTTGGCAAAGGTTGCGTTAAGCTGGAGGACTTCGATCAGGCAGACGCCATTTTCATCGTCGGCCAAAATCCGGGCACGAATCATCCGCGCATGTTGTCGAGTTTGCAGAGCGCGAAGCGCGGAGGCAACGGCAGAGCGGGCGCGAAGATTGTTTCGATTAATCCGATGCCCGAGATCGGCAATTTTCGGTTCAAGAATCCGCAAGACCTGAAGAATCCATTTCGGCTGCCGGGTTTCGTGCTCGGGCCGGGAACGGAGTTGAGCGATCTCTGGCTGCCGCTGCGAATCAACGGGGACGTGGCCGTTTTCAAGGGGATGATGAAGGAGATGCTCGCGGCGGAAGACGCGCGGCCGGGCACGGTCTTCGACCAGGATTTCATCCGCGACTACACCGCCGGTTACAAGGAATTCATCGCCGATCTTCGCGCCGCCTCGTGGGATGACATTTTGGCGAGCAGTGGCCTAACGAGACAGCAAATCCGCGCCGCGGCCGAGATCGCAATGAAGGCGAAGCGCATTATCTGCTGTTGGGCGATGGGGTTGACCCAGCACCGCAATGCGGTCGGCACCATCCAGGAAATCCTGAATTTCCTCCTCCTCGGCGGTCACATCGGACGGCCGGGTGCCGGGCCGTGTCCGGTGCGCGGTCATTCCAATGTGCAGGGTGATCGCACGATGGGGATCTGGGAGCGAATGAGCGAAGCCTTCCTGCAAAAATTAGACGACGAATTTGGTTTCACCTCGCCGCGCCATCACGGCCACGACGTGGTCGAGTCGATCAAGCAGATGCATCGCGGAGAGGTGCATGTCTTCATGGCGATGGGCGGGAATTTTCTCTCGGCCACGCCCGATACCGAATACACCGCGAAGGCGTTGAGCGGCTGCCGGTTGACGGCGCACGTCTCGACCAAACTGAACCGTTCGCATCTCATCACCGGCGAGATCGCGCTCATCCTGCCCTGTCTCGGTCGCTCCGAAATCGATCGTCAGGAGAGCGGCGAGCAATTTGTTACGGTGGAGGATTCGATGGGGATCATCAATTCGTCGCGCGGCGTCCTCGATCCGGCGAGCAAACATTTGCGGAGCGAACCGGCGATCGTAGCCGGGCTGGCGAAGGCAACGTTAGGCGAACGCACCACCGTGGATTGGGATGGGTTGATTGGCGATTACAACCGCATCCGCGATCACATCGATCACGTCATCCCCGGCTTCGAGCGATTCAACGAACGCATCGCCAAGGACATCTTCTATTTGCCCAATGATGCGCGGGATCAGCGGAAATTTAATAACAAGATCGGCAAGGCGCTTTTCACGATCCACCCGATTCCGCGGAACGAGCTGCCGCCGGGTCGCTACATCATGATGACGATCCGTTCGCATGATCAGTTCAATACTCACATCTACGGTTTGAACGATCGTTACCGCGGGATCTATCACGGTCGCCGGGTTATTTTCATGAATGCGGAGGACGTGGGCGCAGCCGGTTTGCAGCAGGGTCAGATCGTAGATTTGACGAGCCATTTTGGAGACGGCGAGGAGAGAGTCGCGCGCCATTTCCAAATAGCGCCTTATGATCTTCCGCGCGGCTGCACGGCGACCTATTTTCCGGAAACGAACGTGCTTGTGCCGATCAATAGCGTGGCCGAGCGCTCGAACCAGCCGACGAGCAAGTTCGTCGTCATTTCGATAGTGGCTTCTGCCGATTCTAGCGCGGCGGTGGAGGAGATCCGCGCGACTCGGAAAACGAACGGAAGATAGGCTTCCAGCCTGTCCCGGCAGGCAGGCATCTTGCCTGCCGCGTGCGGAACGACAGGCTGGAAGCCCGTCGGCCGAGACAGGCAAGGATGCCTGTCCTCCATCTATTCCGAGGCGATCCTTTCTTTGCCGGCGTAGATGTTCATCGTCTCGCCGCGCAGGAAACCGACGAGGGTCTGGTTGCTCTCGCGCGCAAACTCGATCGCGAGCGAGGTCGGCGCGGAGATGGCGGCGACGATCGGGATGCCGGCCGCGAGCGCCTTCTGCATCATCTCGAAAGAGACGCGTCCGCTGAGAAGGAGAACCTGCGCGCGCAAGGGCAGACGATTCTCCAGCAGCGCATGACCGATTAGTTTATCGAGCGCGTTGTGGCGGCCGACATCCTCGCGCACCTGCTGGAGGTTTCCCGCCAAGTCGAAGAGGGCACAGGCGTGGAGCCCGCCGGTGCGGGCAAAGGCTTCCTGTTTTTCGCGCAGACGCGCTGGTAACTCCCGCAAGGTTTCCGCCGCTACTTGGCAATTGTCGTGCACCGGCCCGAAGGACTGCCGAACGGCAGCAATGGTAGCTTTGCTGCAAACCCCACAGCTTGAGGAACTGAAGACGTGTCGCGTAAGTTTGACCCGATCAAACGCACTTGGGTCCCGCAGAGTGACGTTGACAACGTTGTCCTCGTCCGTGCTCCCGCAGAGTGTGATGTCGAAGATGTCGGTTGCGTTGTGAATGAGATTTTCGGTGACGAGGAAGCCAGCGGAAAGTTCGCGATCATGGCCCGGAGTGCGCATGACGACGGCGACGCTGTGCCCTTCGATGCGGATCTCGAGTGGTTCTTCCACGGCAATCTGATCCGATTGCGCGACGGGAGATTCGCCCACCGTGACGCGGAGGATGGATTCCTCTTTGGTCATCGTAGCTTCGATAATTCGTTAGGCGTGTTCAGATTTAGGAAGAGCGATTGCATGGATGGCGGCAGTGGTTTCTCCCGCACGAGTTGTTCCTCGCCGCACGCTCGGACGAAATCCTGCAACGAAAGACGGCCCGCTTGCATATGCTCCTCCACAATTGCCTCCGCACCGATGGGATAAATTGCGGCGAGCGGCTCGTAGCGCTCATTCATGATCGGAACGACGCCTTTTTCCGATTCGCAGTCCGCTTGAAGTTCAGCGAGAAAATCGGCCGTCATTCGTGGTAAATCGATCGCCAGCGCGACGAGATATGGTGTCGTGCAGCGACGAAAAGCGGAGAGCAAGCCGGCGAGCGGTCCGGCATCCAGCTGCGTGTCGGACAGGACTTCGTCACACGCGTCGCTCCATTCCCGTCGCGAGGGACCGGCGATGAAAATTTCGTTTGGGTGAAGTTGTCGCAGAATGCCTAGCTGGCGCTGCCAGAGAGGGATTCCATCGATCTCAAGAAACGCTTTGTCGCGGCCCATGCGGCTCGATTTGCCGCCGACCAAAAGGACCGCGCTGAAATCGGAACCCACTAGACGGCGCCGGTCTTCAGCCAGCCGTCGGTGAGGATCTTGGCGCGAAGCCCGCCCTTGTTGTCCAGGAGCCAATCTTCTGCCCCAGGCGCGAAGGCGCGGTTCATCCAGTGGCAGGGTTTGCAATGCGCGGTGCCGCGGAAGCGCAAACCTTGCAGCTCGAATTCCTGGCCGATGAGCGCGATCAAGTCGCCGCCGGAGACGATGATATTGCGGCGGAGAACGCCGGGCGATTTCTCGACCTCCGGGAAAGCGGCACTGAGTTCCTGGAAAACTTCCTCGGAGAAGAAGGTGACCTGTCCCTGGTAGTCATCCTTGAAATCGTAGAAGCGATCGCCGCGGAGGCCGTGGCCGGCGACGCATTCGACTTGCTCGACTTCCTGGAGGGGGAAGTCGTCCGGTTCGCGACCGTTGTGACCATAGTAGTTGTGGCCAGGGGAGATGAAGATTTTTTCGATCTGCATGGATGACAATCTAGTGCCGAGGTGGATGACCGCCAAGCGTTGTAGCGACGGCGCTGTATTGCCGCCCGTTTTTCATCGACGCATTTACCCCGATGAGATACTGGCCCGGCGTCAGGTTCGGCAAGGGAACGTTGGGAAGACCGCGCAGCGCATAAGTTTGTCCCATATGAGACAGAGTTATGTATGCGTGTAAAACACGCTCGCATGGCAGGCAACGCGTTTTGTGCCGACCTGCCTTCGCAATGCTACGGCGTGGCAGGCAAAGCGGCGTCGCTGCAACCGTGGTCGATACCTTGCGTGTGGCTGTGCGGTCGGTGACGTTACCGATTCATGAATACCGTCTGGCGGGTCTTCAAGTATTTGCGGCGCTACCCAGCCTTGGGATTGGCGATGCTTTCTTGCGCCATCGTCGGCACGCTCATGGTGGTGGTGTTCCCGGCGGTGACAAAGCTGGTGATCGATCAGGTGCTGATTCAACACCGGCCGGATCGTCTGGCGCCGCTGTTGTTGGTGGCGACACTCGCTTTCTTTTTGCAGCACGGGCTGAACTCGTTGCGCATCGTTTTGAACAACACCTTCGAACAGAAGGTGATTTTCGATCTGCGGAGCGATCTCTATTCGCACATTCAATTGTTGCCGCTGCGCTGGTTCGATAATCGCGCGACAGGCGATTTGATGACGCGCATCCTCGAGGATGTGAACTCGGTCGAGCGGATGTTGATCGATGGAATCGAGCAGGGGGTGGTGGCGCTGCTGCAGGTGGTGATCGTGCTCGGGATGATGTTTTATGTCAGCACGACGCTCGCCTGGGTTGGGCTGGCGCCGATGCCGTTTCTCGCGGGTGGTGCGCTCTGGTACACGCTGACCGCGCATCGGCGCTATCGGCTGCAGCGGCGCGCTTCGTCGGCGATGAACTCGCTCCTGCACGATAACCTTTCCGGCATTCGGCAGATCAAAAGCTTCGTGCGCGAGCGGGAGGAGCACACGCGTTTCAATTCGGTCAGTGATCAACTGCGGAAGGCCACGCTCGTGGTGATGAAAGTGTGGGCGGTTTATCACCCATCGATGTTTCTCATCGGATCGTTAGGCGTGATGGCAGTGATCTGGGTGGGCGCCCGCGCGGTGCTTGCAGGCACGATGCAACTGGGCGACCTGGCAGCGTTTCTGGTCCTGACGAGTTTTCTCTATGAGCCGATCGGGAAGCTGCACCAATTGAATCAATTGGTGCAGGCAGGCCGCGCAGCGGGTGAGCGTGTTTTTGAGATCATCGACGAGCCGGTGGAGCCGGGCTGGAGCGACGACGGGAAAGCGAACGAAGTGGAGATCGCCGGCGATGTGCGTTTTGAGGATGTGGGCTTCACCTATGCGGAGGGGAGTCTGCCGGCGTTGCAGCAGATCAATTTTCACGCGCGGCCCGGTGAGACCATCGCGCTCGTGGGCACGACCGGTGCCGGTAAATCGACACTGGTGAATTTGCTGACGCGTTTCTACGAGTACGACGCCGGCGAGATTCTGGTGGACGACATCGCGATCCGCGATTTCGGGATTCGTCGGCTACGCGAAATGGTGGCGGTGGTGACGCAGGAGAGTTTTCTCTTCAACGGGACGATTCGCGAGAACCTGCTCATGGGGAATCCTGGGGCGAGTGACGAGGCGCTCTTGCGCGCGGCAGACGCGGCGAATGCGCGGCCGTTTATCGACCGTTTGCCGGAAGGTTTGAATAGCGTGGTGGGCGAGCGCGGTGTGAAGTTGAGCGTAGGTGAGAAACAAAGACTCTCGATCGCTCGCGCACTCCTGAAAGATCCGCCGATTTTGGTCCTGGATGAGGCGACCGCGAGCGTGGATACGACGACTGAGCGTTTGATTCAGGAAGCGCTGGAACATTTAATGGCGGATCGGACGTGTTTTGTCATCGCGCATCGGCTTTCGACGATTCTGCGCGCGAATCAGATTCTGGTGCTGGAGCGCGGACGGATTATCGAACGCGGGACGCACTCGGAGTTGGTCGAGCTAGGCGGAAAGTACGCGCGGCTTTGGGAGCAGAGTTTTCTCGAAGCGGAAGGCGGCGAAGTGCCCGACGCTCTTCTGCCGGCGTAGGGCGTTACGGGTTCGCGCTCGTGAGATTGCGCAGCTTTTCTTCCGCTGCGCGATAGCGGGCCTCGGCTTCCGCGAGGGCGCGGCGTTCTTCACGCAGCGCCTGTTCGAGTTCGCGAATGCGGTCTTCCACGGCGATCGACATTCCCGCGGCCGTCGGGCCAGCAGCGTCCGCGGTGTCGGCTATTTCCTCCGGAGAGTCTGGATTCAGGGAATCGAGGACGGCCTTAAGTTCACGGATCTGCTTTCGAGTGGCGTCGCACGAATTGATGACAAAAGTATCAGCGTCGATCTCGCCCAACTGCAGGAACTCGCGAATGGCGCCGAGGGTAGTGGGTCCGTAGAGACGCTCGCTGGTGACTTCGACGATCCAGTCCATGGCCAGCTCCGGGAGCATGGGCGCCTTGATCCAGTTTTCCTGATCGGAGGAAATGGAGTCGTTAGGGGCGATCTGTGCGCCCGAGGCCCAGCGCGTGAGATGCTCGAACGAGAGGGGGCCGAAGATGTTTCCGTCTTCTTGTTTGCGGAGGAACCAGGGACGCGTAGCGGGCGATTCCATTTACTCGTTAGGCGAAGCAGAGGGCGTGGGAGTGGTGGCCCCGCCCGGTGTGGGAATCATGATGGTTTGGCCAATTTGGAGCGCGCGATCGTTTTCAATGTGATTGAATTTTTGCAGCTCTTGGACGCCGACACGGTGAGTTTTGGCGATGGAGGTGAGGGTTTCGCCTTTGGCGACGATATGCGTGTTGGCGTCAGGAACAGGAGCTGCGGCGGCAGTGGAGGGCGCGCTGGAAGCGGAGGGCGCGCTTTCGCCGATCATGACGCCGGGACGAGTATTGGCGAGCTGCTTCTCCATTTTCAGGAGCTGCTGGGAGAGAGCGTCGATCTTCAAGTTCTGTTCGTCGATTTTCTTGGTCAGGGCTTCGAGTTGAGCGCTGGCCTTGTCGCCGCCAGTGGCGAAGGTTTGCGCGTCGGCCGGGCGGCAGATGAGGGTGGCGCAGAAAAGGAGAGAAAGGAGGGTTGGAAAAGACAGCTTCATCGCGTCGAATCTTGGCATTACCCCACGTGGGTGGCAAGAGGGAGGCTTTGGGACAGCCAGGTGGGGATCGACGTTGATTGTGGCGGAGAGACCCTTCGGCCCGGGGGCGGGCCGGCTCCATTGCTTGCGTTTGCGGAGTTCGTCCGGTAATTTTTTCGCATGCCGGAACGTTTGCAAAAGCCGTCTGTTCCCTGGAGTCCGCAGCGAGGGGGCGGCGGCGAGGGCGGCCCCAAGGCGCCGGATGTTTCCCGGCCCGATACCGAGGATCTTCTGCGGAAGATGCGCAAAGTGGATCCGAATCAATCGAAGCGCTATCGGCAGCGCACGGGCGAATGATGGAATCGCCAGGCGGGGCTTTTGCGTCGAGTCTCGCCGGCAGCAGCGAGGATTTCGCGGGGATGTTGCGACGGAAGGGTTTGCTCTCGCCTATTCCAGTGAGTGGTGGGTCGGTTGTCGGCGTGAACGCGAACGCGATTCCGCAGACCCATGCGACCACAATCCTGGCCTTCAAGTTCTCCGGGGGAGTGCTGGTGGCCGGCGATCGACGCGCGACGGCGGGCAATACGGTGGTTTACGATCGCGCGGACAAGGTGCTGGAGATCGATCGTCATTCGATCATGGCGATCGCCGGCGTGCCGGCGACGGCGTGGGAAATGGCGCGTGTGCTGGAGCATTCGTTTCAATTTTTTCGCCGCACGCAATTGCAGGAAATGAGCGTGGACGGAAAGGTGCGCGCGCTGTCGAAACTGCTGCGCGATAATTTTGGCTTCGTCATGCAAGGGGTGGGCGTGGTGGTGCCCATCTTTGCGACCTATGACGCGAGCGTGGAGCCAGGGGCGCGGCTCTATTTTTACGACGCGATGGGAGCGAACTTTGAGGTGGCGGAGTACGCCGCGACTGGCTCTGGTTCGCCCGCCGTGCGCGGCGTGTTGCATTATGAAAATCAGTGGGGGAAGAAGCCGCTCTCGAAGCTGACGGAGGATGAGGCGGTGACGATGGCGTTGCGCGCGCTCGATACGGCGGCGGAAGCTGATACGGCGACGGGCGGGGTGGATCGCAATGCGCGAATTTTTCCGGTGATCAAGATCGTGTCGGAGGCGGGAATCACGACACTGGCGGACAAGCAGATTTCGGCCTTGTTCAAGAAAGGCGTGGCATGACCGAGGAGCCATATCGGTGGGTCGAAGCGATCGCGAATCGGCGCGAATATATTGAGACGCAATTGGCGTCGGGCAGTCCGATGGTGGCGCTGGGATTTCGCGACGGTATTCTGTTTGCAACGCTCGGGCGCAGCCGACAAAAGGTGTTCGAGATTTACGATCGGATCGCGATGGGCGCGATTGGGCACCCAGGAGATATCGAGCGCCTCCGCATGGCGGCAATCGAGCTGGCGAGCACGGAAGGATTTACACGTTCGGTGGCGGACGTATCGCTGCGACGGCTGGCGTATTACTCGCTCAGTCCGGTGTTGAAGGCGGGCTTTGAGCAGGTGTTTGGGGCACCGTATCTGGCGCGGATGCTCTTTGCGGAGATCGGGGAGAAACCAGAGGACGATTTGTTTTTGCGGGTGGAATATGACGGCGCGATCGCGATCAACGGCGGTGCTGGTGGTAGCGCCGCACGGCATTTCGGCGCACTTGGCGGCACGAGCGTTTCCACGGAGGCAATGGAAGCGTTTTTGCAGGAACGACATGATTCCGGAGCAACGTTGGCGCGTGCCTTGAGCACGGCGGTCGATGCGTGGACGATCGGTTTTCTCGCAACGCCCGGAGACGCGGCGAATCCTGCGCCGACGAAAGAGGCGTTGGCGACGGAACGCCAGAAGCAGCTTGAGGAGCGTGGCGTGGAAGCAGCGATCCTGGAACGGAGTGGGAAGATGGCGATCCGTTACCGACCGTTGACCGAGAAGGAATTGCAGGCGGTCAAGGCAGCCTAACGAGTGGTCTTGACTGATGGCTAGTCGCGCAGGAACGACGGAGAGTCCGATCCGACGGACGCTGAGCTGGATCGGTTTCGTTTTGATGATCGCCTCGGCGATTTGGTGGCAGTTGTTGCCGCGACGCGACAGCGACCGGACGAGGACAGAGGTTCTGAGTGGTCCCATCACCCGAGCGGTGATCGATGCTGGACACGGAGGCAACGACTCGGGGGCGCTCCGCGCGGATGTGATGGAGAAGGATCTGACGCTGGACGTGGCGCAGCGGCTGGATCAAATCCTGCGCGGGCGCGGGTTGGCGACAACGTTAACGCGATCTGGCGATGAAACTGTCTCCCTGGCGAAACGAGCAGAGCTGGCGAACCAGGAGGAAGATTGCGTTTTTGTGAGCATCCACTTTGACGAAGGCGCGCGCGCGGCCGCGACTGGAGTGCAGACGTTTTACGCGCCGCGAAAGAAACTGACGACGCGATTGGCGACATCGTGGCTGCCGTTTTTGCAAAAGGCGTCGACGGGCCCAAACAATCTGGAGAGCCAAAGCCTCGCCGGTTTTGTGCAAGAAGCGCTGGTGAGGCGGACACAGGCGTTCGATCGCGGCACGCGGGCGGAGCAATTCTATGTGGTGGCGAACGTGCGCCATCCGGCGGTGCTGGTGGAAGGCGGTTTCATTTCCAACGACGCCGATCTGGCGCAACTGAAGAGTGAAGAATACCGTCAGCGATTAGCGGGCGCGATCGGGGATGGCGTCTTGCGTTATCGACAAATCTCGAACCAAACTCAGGCCACGGTCGCCGCGAGTGGCGCTGGAAACTGAATATGGCGACTACGGTGTGCGTCAATAAGCGGACTGGAATGAGAGCACGAGTAATATTGTTGGCCGTCGTATTTGTCGCCGCTGCGCTGATGGAAGCGAAAGCCGATCCGTATCTCGAATCGGTGCAGCAGAAATTGAAGGATCAGGGCTTTTACTACGGGGCGACTAATGGAACGAAGGACGCTGAGACGACGGCCGCGATTCGACGATATCAGATTCGAAACGGACTGCAGATTACCGGTGAGCTGAGTAAAGAAACACAAAAGTCTCTCGCGGTGCGCGGCGGACCGAGCACGCCGCAGGCGACTCCGCGCCCGCCAGTGCTAGCTTCGACGCCGGTGCCTCGACGTTCTCAGGCGCCGCCGCCGGACACGTCGGACCTGCGGGATGACAGGTCGCTCGTGGAAGAGGATGAATTTCGTGGCCAGGAGACGTTTCGTCCTTCGATACCCACGACAACGGGCGGGCTTTTTTCCGGGACGCCGTATGCGGGGGCACCGCCGCGAATTCAGCAGCAAGTGGTCGTGGGCGCGCAGACAGTTCTGATGCGCCGCGGTTATTACCGCAGCGGCATTGATGGAGTTTTCGGCCCCGGAACAGAGTTCGCGCTGCGTGCCTACCAGGCACGTTTTGGCATCGTCCAAACGGGCCGTCTTGATCCGGAAACGCTGGCCTCGATGGGCTTGTTGCCGGGACAACGTGCGCCCGGATTGACGGCTCCGCGCCACCGCATTTATCGGCGGACGGCTCCGACCTATATCGCTCCGAATGGCGAGCGGGTTTACGTTCCGCACCGCTGAGGAGTTGCTACGGTTTCGACTTTTCGTATTCGGCTGAGCGTAGCTCCGCGAACACCGTCCCGACAAAAACCTGCGCCTCGATCCGGAGGGCGAGCCGATCCGAATCATCCGAAAGCCAGACGGTGGCGCTGCTGAATTTCTGGTGCGGGATCAACTCACGCTGCTCGCCGATTTTGCTCAACCGCACGTCGAGCTTGATCGCATCGTAGGTGCCCGCGGGCACGGTGATCTTTTCGCGCCCTTTGACGGTGAGGGTAGACAGGTAGGCAGAAGTGGCCGGATAAACGACCACGCGATAGGCCGCGCCTACTGGCATGGACTGCGAACGCAATAAGAGCAGGGCGGATTCGAAACTGAGGGCATTGGGGAATGCAAAACGCCGCTCCCGCGTGGTCGTGGCGCCAGATTTTCGCTCCTGGCGCAGACTAACCACCAGTTCGGGCGAGAACGTGACCTCGGTGTTCTTTTCCTTGGAGCGCGTTTTTTCGCTCTCTTTAACCGCGATCGGGCGAAGCGTCTGAGCGTCGGCCGCCGCGGTGTGCTCCACGTCGTAGCGCCAGATGGCGCGCGCGAGTCCAACGGTTCCGCCTTTACCTTCGAGTTTATATCGGTCGTCGCTCGTTTTTCCGAAGTGAACATCAACCGTTGCCGCAGTGAGTCCGCTCCAGCCAAACGCATACTGCGCGTGGACCGCGCGAGGCGGTGGGAACGATCCCGGAGTGAACGGCGTGAGCGTCGCTTCCCATTTTTCGCCATGGACTGCGCCCGCGAGAAATAGCAATCCTGCGGCAATCAGTGAGCGCGGGCAGAGAAGCGGTTTGGTCACGGCGATCACCAACTAAGGTAGGAAGGTCCGCGCGAATCGGACTTCCGGGTTGCGCCGACTGAGCGGCGCGATGTCCCCAAACAGAAACACACGCGGAATCGCCGCGTGTGTTTCCAAAACTAAATTGCGGTTGAGCTTACGGCTTTTTAGCCGGAGCAGGCGCGGCGGCTTTCGCTGCCGGGCTGGCCGCCGCCGGAGCGTCGGTGCTGGTGGAAGCGCGACCTGGCTTGTTCAAAGCGGCGACGATCTCATCGGTGAAATCCATGCTGTCCGGCGCGTACATGAGAAGTGGGACGCCATTTAAGCTCATGCCGGATTTGTCGAAGACGAGGTCCAGGCTCTTGGCTTTCACGCGTTCCATCACGATTTCGGTAATCTCCTTCACGATGCCTTCGCGCATGCGGAGCGCTTGCTCTTGCAATTGACGTTCGCGGGTTTGGCGGAACTCGTTAATCTCCTGCTCCATCTTCTTGATCGAGGAGATTTTTTCGTCGCGCTCCTTGGCCTTCGCGCTCTTGGCGTCTGCGCTCAGAGCGGGCGCTTCGAGTTGCTGATTGAGCTTGTTGATCTCGTCGAGCGCCTTCTTGTACTCTTCGGCGCGATCGTCGTATTCCTTCTTCGCGGCGTTTTTGGCTTCGTTGATCTTGGCCTCAGCGTCCTTCGTTTTGCTGTATTCTTTGAAGGCGCGGTTCATGTCGACCGTTCCAACCTTTCCTTGGGCAAAGGCGGCGACGGGCAACGCCAGCGAGGCGAGCAGGGCGAGTGAGAGAAGCTTTTTCATAAAGGTGTGTAAAAGAGGTAATTGGAAAAGTTATAGACTCTGCGAGGGACTATTCGTTCAAAATTGGTAGCCAACGTTGAAATTAAATTTCCCCTTTCCGCTGTTATTGCCGCCGGTTGTTACCGGTATGCCATAGTCCAAACGCAGTGGACCGATCGGCAAATCGAGACGAACGCCAAGACCAACATCCGAAGCGGCCCGCCCGTTGGCCTCGAAAGCCTTCAAACCGACCACGCCCACGTCATAAAATACGGCGGCGCGGACTTTTTCGATGATGGGGAAGGTGAGTTCAATCGTCGCGCGCGCCAGCATTCTTCCACCGAGCGGCTCTCCAAATTGGTCTTTCGGGCCCACATCGCGGTAGTCGAAACCTCGCAGATTGTTGGCCCCGCCGAGGTAGAGGCGATCGTAGATGGGCACCCGGTTCCCATCACCCCACGTGTCCACGTTGGCAAACTCGCCGTTGAAGAGCAGGATCAAATCGTAGGGCAGATGGTAGTATTGGGATCCTTCCAAATCGAAGCCAAAGATCTGGACATCTCCGCCCAGAAAGCCGCCCGCCACGTACGGAGTGAGCACCACCCGTGACCCCTTATGAGTCAAGAACGGATTGTCGCGGGTATCATAGATCAGGGTGGTGGTGACGACGCTCTTGAGATCGGTTCCCTCCGCATCCCGAATGTTCTGCGAAACGCCCGACGAGATATTAAAGATCTGAACGCTCTCGAGCTTGTATTCGATCGCAGCAGACATAAAGCGGCCGATGCCGCGCCGGGCATTCACTGAGAAGCCGTAGTTTCGCTGATCGTACACATTGCTGAGGAAATTAGCTTCGCTGTAGAAGACCTGTCCACCGACGGAGAGCTGTCGGTCCAGGAAGTAGGGCTCGGTCAGGGAGACAATCACGTCTTTACGGCTGGTTCCGAGCTGGAGGCGGGCGCGGAATTTTTGACCGCCGCCCGTGAAGTTGGGCCAATTCAAGAGATCGAAGTTCCCCTGGGTCAATTCGACGAAGCCAAGGATGTCATCCACGGTGCTGAAACCGGCGCCGAAATTGAGGGATCCGGTGCGTTTCTCCTCCACCTGCACGGTAAGATCCTTCCGGCCCGGCACGCCCGTATCTTCCGGATACGTCTCCACGCGCGCGAAATAGCCGAGGTTATCGAGACGCTTCTTACTCGTCTCGACGCGGGTGGTGCTGTAGATATCACCCGGCGCGATCAGCACTTCACGGCGGATCACTTTATCCTTCGTGCGCGTGTTGCCGATAATATTGATCCGCTGCACAAACGAACGCGAACCTTCCTCGATCGTATAGGTGACATCGATCTGGCCGGGTCCGCTCGGGATGCCCTGCGGGGAAACCACCAGATCCACGTAGCCGCCGGAGCCGTAGGCATCGGCGATCGTTTTGGCGTCTTCCCGAATCCCTTTCGGCGAATAGACGCCGCCTTCTTTGACCTTCATCAAGTTGAGAATCTTCTCTCCGCTCGTGACCTTCTGGCCCTTTACGCGGATCTTACCGACCGTGTATTTCTGGCCTTCGACGATCGGGATCACGAGGACGGTCCGGCCTTTGACCCGTTCTTTCCGCACCGGCCCGACTTCGACATCGACGTAGCCTTTGTTCTGATAGAATTCGCGCAAGGAATCGAGATCCTGCTGCAGTTGCGGCTCTTCCAGGCGACCGGTCTTATCCAAGAATGAGATGATCGTTTTCGGCCGCGTCTTCATCTGCTTGCGCAGGGCGCGGTCGCCGAAACTCTTGCTGCCAGGGAATTCGACTCGCGCGATCGAGCCTTTCACGCCTTCATTGACCGTGAAGATGGCGCGCGAGGTGCCACGTTCTGCATTGGTGTCGATCCGGTAGTCGACGTCGATCTCATTGAAACCCTTCGCGCGATACGCTTCGATGATGTCCTGCTTCGCGGCTCCCAAAACCGTCTCGTCGATCGGCTGGTTGACTTTCAGTTTGATCTTCTTGCGCAGGGCCTTCGCGGAGATGACCGACGCGCCCTGGATCTCGATCTCGCTCATCATCGCGCGGGTCTGTATCGCCACGGTCACCTTCACGCCGCCATTGTCCTCCTGGCCGAAGATCCGCACGTTTTGCACCTGGCCGGTGTCGTAGAGCGCGCGAATGTCCTGCTCGGCGATGCCGGGCGAATAGGTTTGGCCCACTTTGGTCCGCATCTGGGCGAGAATGCGTTCCCGGCTGACGGTCTGCGGCCCGGTGTACTGCACTTCGATGGACGTGATCTTAACCCCATCACCTTCCTCGGCCGAAGCGAGGTTCGGGATCAGCAACGCCAGCAAAGCAGCGAGAAAAAAAGAGCAGCCGGTGCCACGCAGGACACGATCGAAATGTTTCATATGGAAATTAAGGTCCCGGGCGCTCCGACGAGCCGGCCCGTTGCAGGTCGTATTAGTTGGTAAGGAGAGAGGGATCGTCAAGGCGGGATTTTCCTCCGCGACCCGGGCTGGGAGCGGGAGAAGAACGCACCGCTGCCGGCTATTTCAAGAGCTGGTACCAATTATTCCGCCGCCGCGGCTCATATCCAGCGTCCCGGATGAGGGTCTCAATCTGCGCGGCATCGAGGCGAAAAGTGGTCCCGGCGCTGCTCACCACGTTCTCCTCCATCATCACGGAACCGAAATCATTCGCGCCATATTTGAGCGCCACCTGGCCGATGTCCGGACCCTGCGTCACCCAGGAACTTTGCACGTTGGGAAAGTTGTCGAGGAAGATTCGGGACAGCGCCTGCATCCGCAGATACTCCGCCACGCCGGCGCGGTGCTTGATTTTCAAAACCGTATTCTCCGGCTGAAACGTCCAGCAGATGAAAGCCGTGAACCCACCGCTCGCATCCTGCTGATCGCGCAAACGTTGCAGATGTTCGATCCGATCTTCCACCGTTTCGACATGGCCAAACATCATCGTCGCGCTGGAGTTTAATCCTTCCTCATGCGCGATCTGCATCACCTCCAGCCATTCATCTGAATTACATTTCAGCGGCGAAATCCGTTCGCGCACGCGATCCACCAAAATCTCTCCGCCTCCTCCCGGGATCGAGCCGAGCCCCGCCGCCTTGAACGCGCGAATGATTTCGCGCAGCGGCATCTTGAACACTTCCGCGAAATGCTGGAACTCCGGCGGGCTGAACCCGTGGATATTGATGTGCGGATATTTTTCCCGGATGTGCCGCAGCAAATTGATGTACCAATCGAAATCCAATTTCGGGTGATGCCCGCCCTGCATCAGAATCTGCACGCCCCCCGCCGCCGTCAGCTCGTCCAGTTTTTGGTCGAACTGCTCGAAGCTGAGAACGTAATGATCCGCATCCTTCTCCGTCCGATAAAACGCGCAGAACTTGCAGTAAACGTTGCAGACGTTGGTGTAATTGATGTTGCGATCGATGATGTAGGTCACGATCTCCGCGCCGTGTTCGTCGTAGGCAGGGCACGTCGCGCGCACGCGGCGCGCATCCGCCAACGCGCCCAATTCCTCCAGCGGGCGGCGGTAGAGTTCGAGCGCTTCCGCGCCGGAAATCCGCTCGCCAGCCAGAATCCGGTCGGTCAGTGTGGGGGAAGCTACGGCCACCATGGTGCGCCATTGTAATTGATGACCAGTCTAGGTGCACGCACATCGTTGCGGACGGATCGCGTTTGCCTTGCCCTCGTGCTGGCGGCGACTCTCGGTCTCGCCGTTTTCCATTACGCGCAATTTCGGAGCGATCCGCGACCGCTCTGGAATGGGATCGTCCACGACCGCTCCGGTCATTATCAATTCGCGCAGGAAATGGCGATCGCCCTGCGGCGAGCGGATCCGATCTCGTTCTTTTCGACTTTAGAAAAAGCGAAGGTCTGGCCCCCGCTGCACGGTCTCTGCGCAGCGGCGGTGCTCGCGGTTGGAGGAATCGATTACCGCCTTGCCGTTCTCCCCAGCCTGGTGGGATGGATCGCTACCGCGGTCTTCGGCTTCCTGCTGGCGCGCCGTTGCAGCGCCTCGAGCGGCAACGTGGCGGGCGTGATCGCCGCCGCGATGATCCTGGCCAGCCCAGCGCTCCGCGCCTACGCCCTGGATATTATGCTCGAAAGCCTGGGGGCCGCGCTCACCCTGGCGGCGCTCTATTATTACTCCGTCGCGCGCGAAACGCCGTCGCTGCGGACTTGGCGATGGTTTGCGCTCGCCCTCACGTTTCTTTTTTTCGAGAAATACAACTACTGGTTGCTCGTCGTTCTCGCGCTGTCGGCTACCGAACTCATCTACTTGACCGCGGGAACCGGCGCGCGCGTCTGGCGTTTCTTCAGGCAGATTGATTGGAAGCGCGCGCTCCGCGGAGAATTGCGGCAGCCGCTTACTTGGCTCTGCGTTGTCGTCGCCCTCACCGCGCTCGCGATTTTTGTCATCCATCCCGGCCCGCTATCGTTAGGCGGGAAAAGGGTCTCCCTCTATCCGCCAAATAATCTCGTCACCATCGCCTATGTTGCGCTCTTCTTCCGTCTGCTGAGCCTCGGAAAGCCGTGGCAAATTGGCCCTCCTGCGTTGCGGCAAATCTTAACCTGGCACTGCCTCCCGCTCGCGGTTTCATTCTTGTTCCCACGGCGGCTGAGCACGTTCATTTGGTTCCTCGGCCCATTGAATCGCGACCAGCCATCGCCCGCGCCCATCGGCGAAGCGGCGCGCAGTTTTCTCGATGCCTTGGTGAACGATTATCACCCGGCGAAGTGGGTGGCCGTGGCCGCAGTGTTGTCTTTCGTTTTGGCCCTTTGCACGTTCCGCCAGATGCGGCCCGCCGGCCGTGCCCTCATGCTGTTGGTCCTGATTTCCGCCGCGTTGACGCTGGTGCATCCCAATCACAAAAGTCGATATCTCCACAGTTGGTTGCCTGCCCTGTGGATTGCGGGTGCTGCAGGTTTGGCGAACAGCTTCGCACGCGCCGGTCGCGCGGGACGGCCACTCGCCGTCGCCGCGGCCGTCGCGATCACCGCATCTTTGAGCGGCGATATGTTGCAGCCGGGTCGCGCCCCTGAGCTGGGGAAGCGGGGCGAAAAATCGAGCCTGCTCGAAATTACCGATACCTACCTGGCCGGCGTCGGCGATCGACGGGTGGCGATTTTTTCCACCGTCCCGTGTCGGCAACTGCTGCTCTGGACTTATCACGAGCGTTACCCGCGTCTCGATAAAATCGAAACACCGATCAAGGATTACCCGCTCTCACCCGACGACTTGCGTACGCGCATGGACTCGTGGGCAGCGACCAATCACGCGGACGTCGTGGTCTTGGTGGATATCGCGCCTGACTCGCCCGATTACCTGCCGATGGCCGGAGACTATGCGGCATTTCATCAAATCGGAGAACGCATCAGTTCCAATCCGCAGTTTTTTCGCTCTCGTGAGTGGTCGCTTCCCCATCATGCCTGCACGATCACGACCTGGACTCGGAAATAGTGCGGGCATGGTCGCGGGGTTGATCGCGCTCGGGTTCGCCCTGCGCATTTTCCACTACGCGCGGAACCCGGCGCTTTGGCACGATGAAGCGGCCAACGTTCTCAACATCATCGGCAAAAGCTTCGGCGAATTATTCGGTCCGCTCTATCTTTGGTCCACCGGACCGCCGGTTTTCTTGTGGCTGCAAAAGTGCGCCTTCCTTTTGTTAGGCGACAGCCTCTACGCCTTACGGCTGGTTTCATTTCTCGCCAGTTGCGCCGGCCTCATCGTCTTCCTGCGCGCCGCGCAGAGAACGCTCGCGCCGGTCGGTCTGTTAAGCGCGGGAGTGCTCGTCGCTTGTTCCGATCGATTGCTCTGGCACGCCGCGGAAGCGCGGCACTACTCCTCCGATTTTCTGGTCGCCGTGCTCCTTCTCTTCGTGCTCGGCCTAACGATCAGTTGGCCATCGTCGCGGCGCGCCGGTCTCTTCGCATGGCTCGCGCCACTGGTCATTTTTTCTTCTTATCCGGGAGTCTTTCTCTGCGGGGGCGTCTTCCTCGCGCTCTGGCCGACTCTCCGCCGGGAGCGAGCCTGGACCGCCGGCGCGCTTTTCGCGCTTTCCGTCGCGCTTTCATTCGCGGTCTTCTATTTTTTCACCATCCGTGTCCAGCGCAGCAGCGCGATGGATTTCGCCTGGGTGCACGCGTTCCCGGATTGGCAGCGATCCTGGACCCTGCCGGTGTGGGCCGTGCGCTCCACCATTGGCGTCTTCGATTTCATCGGACGTCCGCTGGGTGGACTTCTACTCGTTCCCGCCGTGGTCGGTGCCGTCCGGTGGTGGCGGCGAGGCCAACACGAGTTGCTCTTTTTCGCGGTGGTCCCGATGTTTCTCGCGCTGACCGCCGCGCTGGCCAAGGCGTATCCGTACACCGGCGCGCGCACCATGGTCTTCGCCATGCCGGCTCTCGCTTTGCTCATCGGCAGCGGCGTTGATCAAATCGTGCAGTGGCGTCCGCGCCCGGTTGCGTTCAGGGTTCTCGCCCTCGTGCTCCTCGCTATTCCTCTTGTCGCCACGGTTGGTCTGGCCGGCTATCGCACCATCGTCCCGTGGCCACGCGCGGCGACGGACGTTGCCTCGGCCTATGTGCTCTCGCATCGGCAACTCGACGAGCCCGTCACCGCGAACCATTGGGAATACGAATACTATTTCCGTTCGCTCGGTCCGCAGTTTTCGAAGGAGTTAGGCGGGCTCGCGCAAACGCCGCGGGTTCCCCGCATGTGGGTTGTCGTCTCCGGCCATCCCCGCGAGACGCGCGACGAGGTCATCGCGGTCGGATTGCCGAACTGGCGCATCGTGCAGCGGCGTGAATTTGAGCGCACATCCGTCCTCCTCGTCACCCCGCAGTGAATGAAAACGCTCGTCATCATTCCCACCTACAACGAGCGCGATTGCATCCGTGAATTGATCTCCGCCATTCACATTCATCTGCCGGCCTGTGATATTTTAATCGTCGACGATGCCTCGCCCGATGGAACCGGCGCCGTCGTGTCCGAAATCGCCGCAGTCGATCCGCGCCTCTCGCTCTTGCCGCGAGCCGGTAAGCTCGGCCTCGGCACCGCCTACGTCGCCGGGTTCCGCCACGCGCTGGAATCGGGCTATGAGTGCATCATCGGGATGGACGCGGATTTCTCGCACGATCCGGCCTGCCTGCCGCAACTGGTCGCGGCCTTGGCGCACTGCGACCTGGCCATCGGCTCGCGCTACGTGCCGGGCGGCGCGACGCCGGATTGGAAACTGTCGCGCCGCATCATCAGCCGATTTGGCAATTGGTTCGCGCGCACGGGTCTTGATCTTCCCGTGCGCGACTGCACCACGGGATATAAATGTTACCGTCGCGAAATCCTTGCCCGGTTGGATCTCGATCAAATCGATCTCATCGGTTATGCCTTTCTGATCGAGACCACTTACCAGTGCTTCCTGCGCGCGGCCCGGATCGAAGAAATCCCGATCACGTTTATCGATCGCCGGGTTGGCAAATCGAAAATGTCTGGCGCGATCATGCTCGAGGCCTTCGGTTACGTGATGCGTCGCCGGTGGGCGCGATCACGAGGCCGGTCGAGATGAGCTTCCCGTCGACTCCCAACGGGCGCCTTTCGTCCGCGTGGACGCGAGTCGGGCGAGTAAATCCGCGGTTTTGGTGGGGTCTGGTGTTTGCGCTCGGGTTGGCCGTTCGTTGCCGCCAATACTTCTTCAACGCTTCCTATTGGTATGATGAGGCCTTCCTTATTCTCACGATCCGCGAGCGCAGCTACGCAGACCTGTTGGGAGATTCGCCCTATCAACTCGTTGTGCCGCCGATTTTTCTGTGGCTGACGCGCGCCCTCTACACTTGGGGTGGGGACGGCGAAATGCTGATGCGGTTGCCCGCGTTCCTGGCCGGAGTCGCCGCGCTGTTGCTGATGATTCCGCTGGCCCGCCGGGCGCTGGGGCTGCCGCATGCTTTTTGGCCTTTCGCATTTCTCGCCTTCGGTCTGCACGCGGTCACTCACGGTAGCGACGTCCGTCCCTACGCGATCGATGTGTTGCTGGCGGAGTTGGTCCTGCTTTGCGCGCTCGTCCTCATCGTACCGGAGGCGACGCCCAGGGCACAACGCTGTGCTTGGGTCGGACTCGGGTTGGCGGCTACGCTCGGACCTTGGTTGTCGTTTCCGGTGGTCTTCGTTCTGGGCGGCGCCTCCGTTACGCTCGCGCTGAACACCTGGTCGCGGGCGCGGGCGTGGAAATGGTTCGCTTTCAATCTCGGCCTCGGAGTTTCGCTGGGGTCGCTCTGGTGGCTGGTGGGACGGCACAGTTACTATCCTGGCCTAATCGCACATTGGCAGGGTTGGCGCGGTTTTCCGGATTGGGGCAACGGGCTCGATATCTTGCGCTGGACCGTGACGCGGCCCTACGAGATCGGGAATTACGCGAACCGGGACATGGGAATCGTTCTCGTGTTGCTCGCGCTCGCGGGTGGAGTCTGGCTGATCCGACGGCAGCCAATGTTGGCCATACTCTTCCTCACACCTTTTGTCCTCACCCTCGGCGCAGCCCTGCTCGGTAAATATCCGCTCGCCCATCGGACCACGCTGTTTCTCGATCCCCCGCTTTATCTGCTCGCCGGCGCAGGGGTCGCGAGTCTCGCTCGGGTCGGGCGTGGTCGACTGGCGATCCTCGGTCTATTCGTGGTGGTGTGGAGCGGGGCGTTGATGGTCGGGCGGACGATACGACCCGACCATGGTTTGGATTATCGCGGCGCCTACCGCTTCATCCACGAACACTGGGTGCCTGGCGACGTGATTTGGTCGCAGACTGCGGTCGTGTATCAAACCTATTATGGACTCGACGCGCCCGTGCTGAAGGACGACGAATTTCCTCGCGCGGAAGAACTCGTTAGCCGAACGCGTCTCTGGATGGTGGCAGGCGCCAGCCGGCATGACTTGCAGAAGAAGTTGGAAATGTCTGGGGGACGGGTCGCGCTCGAGCATCAGGTCAGCGGTTTGCAGGTGTTGCTCTTTGAGCCGTCCGTCGCGAAGTGATTGACGCCATGCGCTGTCCTGCCGACCGGCTTCCAGAGCGATCACGAAAAACCACCGCATGATCTCTCGTTCCGATCGAAAGGCCGCGCTCATCGACGCGGGGTGGCTGATCTTCTTCGGGGTGGCCTCGGCTTGGTGGTGCGTGACCGCGGCGCATGCCCTCAGCGCCACCTTTGATGAGCCGACTTACCTTCGGCTTGGGCTGGAGCATTGGCGCACCTGGGCGATCAAACCGCTGATGAGGCTCGGCACCATGCCGCTGGCGATCGATCTGCAAACGCTGCCCTTGTTTCTCTGGGAGAAGTGGCGCGGCGTTCCGATCGATCCGGTCAGCGATCTGCCTTGGGCACTGCCGTGGACGCGAATCGTGACGCTCGCTTTTTGGTGGACGTTGCTCGTTTACGCCTGGCGGGCGGGACGCGCTTTGGCCGGGCCGTGGGCTGGCCGCTTGGCGGTGGCGATTCTGGCTTGTGAGCCAGTTTTTCTGGCGCACGCCAGCCTCGCCACCGCGGATGTCGCGGTCACGGCGTGCCTGCTGGTTTTCTTCTATGAATTTCGCGTCCATCGCGACCGGCATTGGCCATGGCGGATCGCTTTGCCGGCTGTGCTTTACGGCATCGCCATGCTGGCAAAGGCTTCCACCCTCATCTTTGGCGGGCTCGGAATGCTGGCGATTGAAATTGAGCGTGTGGTCGCTCGCGGTGACTTGAAAGCATGGCGCGATTACGTCCCGGCGGCGCGGAGCTTTCTGCGCGATGTCTGCGGGATTGTGGCGGGCGGGTTGGCGTTGACCTTTCTTTATTGCTGGAGTGATTGGTCGCGCGAGGCGTCGTTCGTGAAATGGGCGCAGACGCTGGCGCCCGGCTTCGCTCACGACTCGATGCTCTGGATCTCGGAGCATCTCCGCATTTTTTCCAACGCGGGCGAAGGCTTGGTGCAGCAGATCAAACACAACATCCGCGGGCATGGCGCGTTCCTTCTCGGGCAGGAATATCGGCGCGCCATCTGGTATTATTTTCCGGTCGCGCTCAGCATCAAAACCAGTTTGCCGCTGCTCTTTCTCCCACTGGTTGTCGCGCTGATTCGGCCGCGCGCGCTCTGGAATTGGGCCTGCCTCGCGGCGCTGGCGCTCCTCGTCTTTAGTCTGAACAGTCGCGTGCAAATCGGTGTGCGCTTCATGCTGCCGCTGCTCGCCTGCCTCGCCGTGGGCTCGGCCTCGGCTTTCGTGCAAGTCCACCGATCGTTAGGCAAACGTTCCCGCGCGATTTTGATGGCATGCCTGGTTGTCGGTTTACTCGGCAATGCGGTGGCCGCGCTTCGCGTCTGGCCGGAAGCGCTTTGCTACACGAATCCCGCCTGGAGCGGAACGCGCAACGGTTACCGGCTCCTGAGCGATTCGAATTACGATTGGGGGCAAGGCTTGATCGAGCTCGAACAGTGGCGGCTCCAGCACGGAATCGAGACGATCGATCTCTGGTATTTCGGCCTCGATCCGCGAGCCGATCGCCCGCCGTTTCGTCGGATCCAGCCGCACTCTCCGGAGTGGTTAAGCGGTCGCGCGATCGAGGAAGTGACGAGCGGCAAGTGCGTTGCCGTGAGCACGACCTTGCTCTACGGCGCCTACGCCAAAAACTCCGAGCCGGGCCGGCAGGCAGTCGCATCCTTCCTCGCGCGCGAACCAACCGATCGCACGACCACCTATTTCATCTACGATATCCGCGGCGAAAATCGGTAGAGCAGCCAGACGAGCAGAGCGCCGCCTTGGATGAACCAAAACCCTGGCACCATGTGCGGCATCCAGGGACCTTCCCGCCACATGAGCAGGCCTTCCACGATTCCGAAGAGCGTTAGAATAATCAGCTCGAAGCGGTAACGCGGCGCGTGCCGGAGAAGCACGATGAGCAGATAATAGGCGGGCGCGAGGAGCGGGACGAACCAGCGGATCGAACAGCACTGACCCGAGTAGTTGTTAGACGTGATCGCGTAAATCAGCCATCCGCCGACAAAAAAACTCACCGCCCAGAGGATCTCCGGCGTTTCCTTCACGCGTGAACGCAAGAGGATAAAAACTCCGGGAAGCGCCAGAAAGAGCGCGAGATTGTGGCCCAGAAAGCCACGTTTTCCGAAGAGCAAATCGAGCGCGTAGACGAAAAACTGACCGAACGAATCATGCACCCAGCCACCCGTGAGATTGGATGCACTGAACGGCGCGCCGGGCCAAAGAAAGAACGCCGGCTGTGCGTTGGCGGGCCCGAATGTGCCGCCGATCCGCCAATTGAAATAATGATGCAGGAGGAAAAGCGGAAAGGCCGCCAGAAGCACGAGCGCAACGCTTCCGGCACTGCGGGTTCGATAGGCGACGAGGCCGATGAAGCTCAGCACCAGCACCGGTCCGATACCGAGATCGATCGTGTAAGCCGCGCCCAGCAACATGCCGGCTGCGATCATTTGTCCGCGCGTCCTCGGATTCAGAAAAGATAAGAGAACGCAGCAAACCGCGAGGATCAGGATGTGATTGTTCACCTGGCGTGCATAGGGTAGCGCGATCGTGGCGACGGCGAAGCTGGCCGTGACAAGCAAACGCGTAGCCGTCCCCAGCGATCGTGCCAGCCGATCGATGCAGAAGACCGAAATGACGTAGGCGATTCCGCTCGAAAAAAGCGTGAGCAAATAGCAGAAGCGCGCCGGCTCTGCGCGCGCCACCAATCCCGTCGTCCACTGCAGCACTCGATAGACTCCGGCGAGATACAACGCCGGCACGGGCGACTTATCCGAGTAGTAATGTCCGTCGATGAAGAGCTTGTCCCCCGTGCCGCGCGAGAGCAGAAGCGCGTCGTCCGCCGGATACGGCAACGGGGCAGAAGTGCCGCTGGGCGGCGGTTGCACGAAGATCGATTGGTCGATCACCCACGTCCCGTAGTCGACCAGGCATTCGACCGTCGCGAGCCGGCTGCCGTCGTTCCAACTGCCGGCGAACGGTCGCGCGCTGAGCAACGCGACCAAGGCCGAGATGACTACGACCGCGAGCGTGATCCTGCGGGAGACAGCGGCGGAGGTAGGCATCGCCGCCAACCTAATGCGGCCGCCGATTCCCACGCTGGCCCGAAACGAGAAGCAAGGCTCCCGGCCTGCGCCTAATTCTTATGATGCCACGTCAGCGCGACCGCCTTAAACGAGCTGACCACGTCGTCCGGCCCTTTGTCGGCAAAGAAGCACTCGTAGAAGCCCGGCCCGAGTTCCCACATATCGCCTTTGTAGTAATCGTCCCGGTAAAATTGCCAGACACCACTCACGATAATGAGCGAGCTGATGCGGTCGTTCCAAAAATCGCCCAGAAAAAGGAAACTCAGATTTGTACGCGCATAGGCGCCTTTGAAGCCGGCGTGATCGTAAACAATCACCTCGGGCATCGGCGGAGATTCGGTCAAAACCGGCGCGCCTCCCATGGCCGCGGCGCTCGCGTGATACTTCAACGGAGCGACGTTCCATTTCGTATCGATGACACAGCCATTATCTGGCGACAGTTCGGTTTTGGATATTTCTCTCATATGCGGGTGTTGTGCGGCGATTCCAACAGACGACAGCAGCGATGTCGAGGACGATGTCGCAACGCGTCCGCTCCGTCATCCCGAACCGCGAAGACGGTTGAGGGATCTCGCAACCGGCAGTGGCGAGGTCCGACGCGAGGAAAGGCCCGGCTCTTGGCGGCGCGGCACGTCATCTCTCAGCAGCGTGCAAACCCCAAGTAGTGGGGAGATCCTTCGACTTCGCTGCGCTCCGCTCAGGATGACAGCGTTCGAGGCGTTAGCCCGGTAGCACACCATCCGCTGGCCTTCGCTCCACGAATCGATCTGTCAGTCGGCACGTCGCCCTCGCGATCTTCAGCGCCACCCCGTCACGCCTCGAGCCCGCTCAGATGCGATGCTCGCGCTGATCTGAGCGCAGGCGGATTGTTTTGTTCTGCAAGTCGTGGGAGGCGCGGATGAAACGCACCGTCTTGCTCTTCGCCCGCATCAAAATGGAATGCGTAATCGTGTGCGGACCGCGCGTCTGGATTCCCTTTAAGAGCGCGCTGTCGCTAATGCCGGTAGCGCAGAAGATAATGTTTTTCCCGTTCGCCAAATCGTCGGCAAAGAAAACGTGCCCGAGATCTTTCTCGTGTCCCTGCGCGATCAACTCGTCGCGCTCCTTATCGTCGCGCGGCCACATCTTGCATTGCATATCGCCGCCGAGGCATTTGATCGCCGCCGCGGCCAGGACCGCTTCTGGCGAACCGCCGATCCCCAGGTAGAGATCGATCCCGCTCTCCGGATTCGCCGGCGCGATCGCCGCCGCGATATCGCCATCGCTAATCATCCGCAAGGACGCGCCCACTCGTCGAACTTCCGCCACGATCTCCTTGTGCCGCGGCCGGTCGAGCATCATCACCACCACATCCTGCACCCGCTTATCCAGCGCCTTTGCCACCGTAATCAAAGTCTCCTCAATCGGGCTTTCCAGCTTCAGCGTATCGATCCCGGCGATCTGCATCGCACGCATCACCTTTGGCCCATACGAAAGCTTCATCATATAGAACGAGGGGATGTCGCGCAGCGCCACCTCCACCCCATCCTCCGGGCTGGCCGCGGCGATACAGGCGATCGAGTTCGGCATTCCCTTCGAGATGTTCGTCGTGCCGTCAATCGGATCGAGCGCGATGTGAAAATGCGGCGCGCCGAGCTGCCAGGTGCCCAGTTGCTCGCCTTTGAAAATCCCCGGCGCGTCGTCCTTGATTCCTTCGCCGATCACGACTTCGCCGCAGATGTTCATGAGATCGAACATCCCGCGGATCGCATCGCAGGCCGCCGCGTCTGCCAGTTCCTTCTCGCCCCGGCCTAACCACTGCAGTGAATTCAAAGCCGCCGCTTCGGTGGCGCGGACGAAATCGAATTCGATGATGCGTTCGATGTCGTGATATTTTTGCTTCTGGAGTCGCGGCATGGTCGATGAGTCTGCGCAACCTCGTCGCGCCTGACAAGCACGTCCGCACGTTTCCTCGCGGGCGCCTATTCTGGAGGCGCGGCCGCCGATAGCACTTCGGGGTTTCCCGGAAGTGCTGGCATGTCAGGGCCGCCCCCACCGGGCAGCTTCGGAATCCGCGTTGAAAGTACCATCGCCACGAAGAGCAGCGCCGCCCCGAGATACCAAGGTGCGCCCGGCAGCTTCCAACCGCGCGCCGGATTGATGAAATAAGCGAAGGTAAAGGTGAACAAACCTGGCCCGATGATCACCGAAAGGCTGCGCAGACTGCTGATCGCGCCCTGCAATTCACCTTGTTCCGATTCGCCGACGCGTCGCGTCATCATCCCTTGTGCGGCCGGCCCGGAGATCGTCCAAAGCATCATCACCGGGATCGATCCGAAATAGCCCAGACCGGTCCGTGCCAGCCCCGCCAGCACCATCCCGATCCCACCGAAAAATTGCCCAACGTAGAGCGTCTTTCGTTCACCCAATCGTTTCACGATCGGTCCCACCATGCCCGCGGAAATCGCCACGGAGCAGACGCCAACGATGGCGAGTGAGAGCCCGACCATTCCTTCATTCCACGCGTAACGAAAAATCGCGTAGAGCGCCCAGACATTGAAGACCTCGTGCGCGACGTAACCGATGAATTGAATTACCGCGAGCTGGAACAATTCCGGATGCGAGCGCAGCAACACCAGCGAGCCCACCGGGTTGGCGCGTCGAAGCGTAAACGGTCGCCGCTTCTCCTTCGGCAGCGATTCCGGCAGGAAGAAATATCCGTAAGCCGCATTCAAGAGACTCAAGCCGCCCGCCACCCAGAAGGGCAACCGCGGATCTGAAGTGCCGAGCAAACCGCCGAGCGCCGGCCCCAGAATAAAGCCGACCCCAAACGCCGCCCCGATCATCCCAAACGCCCCCGCGCGTTTCTCCGGCGCCACCACATCGGAGATGTAAGCCATCGCCGTCGAGATGCTCGCGGCCGTGATGCCCGAAATCACGCGCCCGAGAAAGAGCCACCCAATCGTCGGCGCCAGGGCCATCACAATATAATCGAGTCCCAACCCCAGATTCGAAGCGAGAATGATCGGTCGCCGCCCCAGCCGATCCGACAACACCCCGAGCACCGGCGAAAAGACAAACTGCATCAGCGCGAACACCGTCCCGAAAACGCCGAACCATTTCGCCGCGCTCGAGGCATCGCCGCCGAGAAAATTGAGCACCAGCTTCGGCAAGACCGGGGCGATCAAACCGAGCGCCAGCATATCGAGCGTCACCGTGATGAAGATGAAGACGACCGCCGCTTTCCGAGGTTGCATGGGGGCTGATTTAATCACAGGGTTTCTCGCGGGCAAACGCGGTAGGAGGCGGCGTCACCCTCCGGGGAGCGCATGCTTGCAGCATGCTGGTTTCGGCATTCTGCCGAAACGCACTTCCACGACGTTCTCGCTCCTGAGACCGACTCACGCTTTCAGGAAGTCCGCGATGGCAGAATGCCATCGCCAGCCTGCTGCAAGCAGGCGCTCCCCGGAGAGTCCGTGCTCCGCGCAATCCTATTCCACTTCCACCTGAATGCCGCCAACCCAGCGCGCAATCAGGTTGTAAACCGCAGCGCCGATTGCCCCAATGATGAACCCCAAAACGCCATAGACGACCGGGATGAGCAACCCCACCACGAGCATGAGGCCGCCCGCGATCGCTCCAGCGCCCGCGTGTTCCTGGTTCGACGGTGCGAACGCTCCGATCACCGCCATGAGCGCGAAGAACGGCAGAAAGATCAAAGCCATGGCGGCGTAGAGCACACCAGAAATCTTGGCGAATTGAAGAGGCGCGATACGCTTTATTGTCTTGGTCATACCCCGTTTTCTCTTTCATGGCCTTGAACGTCAAGCAGGCCGAATTCTTTACTTTTTGGGGTTTACTGATTTGGTAAAGCGATGACGACGACCATCAGTTCGAAAGGTCAGATCACAGTTCCAATCAAGATCCGGAAGGCTCTGGCTTTGCGTCCTGGAGCCAAGCTGACCGTCCGGTTGGGCAAGGAATCGGAGTTCATCGTCTCGAAGGCTTCGGAGGACAGCTTCTTCGCCCGCTTCCAAGGTATGGCCAAGGATCGGGCGCCTTGGAAATCCGGGGACGCCGCACGCAAAGCACTGCGCGATTGAGGCAACGCCAGAAACGTGACGACAGCGATTGATTCCAACGTCCTGATCGATGTGATCGGACATGCCAACGTCTTTACCGCCGCGGCCATCGCCGCTCTCGACGAAGGCAGACGGCGCGGCGGGCTCATCGTCTCTCCGGTGGTTGCAGCGGAGACGGCCAGCCATTTCGCGTCGCCGGCTGCGCTACGCGCAGCCTTCGAGGCTATGCATATCGAGTTGCGACCTTTCGCCTGGCACGATCTCCATCGCGCCAGCGAATCTTACACCGCCTATTGCCGCCGAAGTTCCAAGCCGCGTTCCCGCATGCTCGCGGATTTTCTCGTGGGCGCGCATGCGGAGGCGCACGCCGACGCCCTGCTCACACGCGATCGCGGGTCATACGCGACCTATTTTCCGAAAGTGCGATTGATCGAACCGCAAGGGTAACCTGCTTCTCTGGTAAAATTCGGCATCCGAAAATCGGCGTAGGCGAACCCGCGCTCTGCCGTCATCTTTCCTGCATGTCCGAAAATCAATGTGAAACCGATTACGTCCTCGGGACGCACGATGAGGAAATCGCGCGCCTCGGCTTGCAGCACCGCGTCTGGCGCGGCGTGGTCACGGATTGCTGGCAACGCGCCGGGATCACGCACGGCTGGCGGGTGATCGATGTCGGCGCGGGACCTGGTTACGCGACGGCGGACCTGGCGGAAATTGTTGGCCCTACTGGTCGCGTCCACGCCGTCGAACGCTCCGCCCGTTTTCTCGAAGTGGCGCGGGAGCGCTGCCAGCGGCGCGGTTTGGAAAACGTTGAATTCCGCGCCGGCGATCTGATGGAAACATCGTTAGGCGAGCTGGGCTACGATGCCAGTTGGTGTCGTTGGGTCGCTTGTTTTGTTTCGTCGCCGCAGAAGTTGATCGCGAATATCGCCGGCGCGTTGCGGCCAGGTGGGCTCGCGATTTTTCACGAATACAGCGACTACGAGACGTTTTGTTTTATGCCGGTGAAACCGAATCTGCAGCGCTTCATTCAGGAGGTCATGGCCAGTTGGCGCGCCGCAGGGGGCGAACCGAACATCGCGAAGGAACTGCCGCGGTTATTGGGCGAAGAGGGCTTTCGTGTGCTCGAGATTCGACCGCATGTCCGCACGGTGTCGCCGCGCGATTATACCTGGCAGTGGCCGGCCAGCTTTACCGAGATCAATCTCAAGCGGCTCGAAGAGCTGGGCCGCGTCACGCCCGAATGGTCCGCGCAAGTGTTACGCGAATTCAAGGAAGCGGAAGCCAACCCGGGCGCCTGGTTCACCACGCCGATGTTCCTGGAAATCATCGCGGAGAAGGTCGGCTGATTTCCCTTCGCGCAACTTCGCATCGCGACGGAGGCCGGGTTTGTAACCCGGCCCCGGACGGGATAAAATCCCGTCCTCCGTCTCTGTGAAAATCTGCCTCAATCTGCGCACGCTTCCGCTTTTGCTCCTCGCCGTTTCAGCGCACGCGCAGCAAGCCACCTTGCTCCGACCTGCCGCCGTTTTCGATGGGCAGGAAATGCATTCGGGTTGGAGTGTGCTCGTGCAAGGCGACAAAATCGTTGCGGCCGGACCGGATGTGACCGCGCCGCCTGAGGCGCAGACGATCGAACTCCCAGATCAAACTCTGATGCCGGGAATGATCGAGGGCCATTCGCACCTGTTCCTGCATCCGTACAACGAGACGCTGTGGAACGATCAGGTCTTGAACGAGTCGTTAGCCGAACGCGTCGCGCGAGCCACGGTGCATGCGCGCAAGACACTTGCGGCGGGATTCACCACCGCGCGCGATCTTGGGACCGAGGGCGCCGGTTACGCGGATGTCGGTTTGAAACACGCGATCGATACCGGGATTATTCCCGGCCCGCGCCTCCTCGTGGCGACACGTGCGATTGTCGCGACCGGCAGTTACGGCCCGAAGTTGTCGGCTGAAATCGAAGTTCCCCAGGGCGCGCAGGAAGCGAGCGGCGTCGATCAATGCGTCCGCGTCACGCGCGAGCAAATCGGTAAAGGCGCCGAGGTAGTGAAGATTTACGCCGATTACCGCTGGGGCAAAGACGGGTCCGCGCGGCCGACGTTTTCGCAGGAAGAATTGGATGCCATCGTCCAGACCGCGCGCTCCGCCGGCCGCCCGACGGTGGCGCACGCCGCCACGCCAGAAGGCATGCACCGCGCGATCAATGCCGGCGTGGAAACGATCGAACACGGAGACGAAGGCACGCCGGAAATCTTTCAGCTGATGAAACAGAAAGGCGTCGCGCTTTGTCCCACCGTCGCAGCCGGCGATGCGGTCTCGCGTTATCGCGGTTGGAAGAAAGGCAGCGATCCCGAGCCGCCGCGCATCCAGCAAAAACACGCCAGCATGAAGGCCGCGAAAGACGCTGGAGTGACGTTTGCGATGGGTGGAGACGTGGGCGTTTTCACCCACGGCGAGAACGCGCTCGAAATGGAATTGCTCGTGCGCGATTACGGTTTCACTCCGCTCGAAGTTTTGCGGCAAGCGACCAGCGGAAACGCGAACATCTTTCATCTCGCAGATCGAGGCTCGATTCGCGCAGGCATGCTCGCAGATCTCGTCGCCGTGGACGGCGATCCGACTCGCGATATCACCACTGTGCGCAAAGTGCGATTCGTGATGAAGGGCGGCGCGATCGTTCGCCAGGAGAAGTAGCTTGGGCGCGCTGGTCCGGTGTGTCGGCTGTGGAGGAATGTTTCCAGACATCGCCGGTCCGACCCATCGCTACATGGAATCATCGCCCGGCTGTTGGGCGGCCTACGGCGAGGTGTTGGCGCGACAATACACGGAACCGAATTACGTGTTGCCGGGGCAGATGACGGTGGACGCCTACGCGGTGCAACATCCCATTGTCGCCTGGTCGCGGATTGGGCGGCCGCTTCGTGGCAGGCATGGTCCGCTCATCACTCGACGATCCGCGCCTGGATTGCACCCATCCTCTAGCGCAGTTCGCGACAAGGAGCGGCGCGCTTCCAAGCCGCCGCCGGGGCGTTTTGGAAAACGCCCTTCCTTGCTACTTGGAACGCGCGGAAGGTTTCGCTTCTTCCTGCGGGACAAACTTCCGTTCGTGTTCGAGCAGCCAGCGTTTCCGCCAGAGCCCGCCGCCGTAGCCGCAGAGCGTGCCATCCGCGCGGATGACGCGATGACAAGGAATGATGAGGCAAAGCATGTTCGTGCCGTTGGCGCGGCCGACGGCGCGTTGCGCGCCGGGCACTTTTAGTTGTTCCGCCATCCAGCCATAGGAACGCGTTTCGCTCGGCGGAATGGTGCGCAGCGTCTTCCAGGTTTTGACTTGGAAGTCCGAGCCAATGGGCGCGACTGGCACGGTGAAATCCAACCGTTGGCCAGCAAAGTATTCCTCCAGTTCCTTCCGAATCTGTTTCAGGTAGCGATGTTCGCCGGGCACGACGGACGCTTTCAGCCGCTTACGCAAAATTCCGATCTCACGTTCGAGCGCGCGCCGGCTGGCGAATTCCAGCAGACGCAAACCTTCGTCGTCAGCAATCGCCACCATCATGCCGAGCGGTGTTTCGATCCGCTCCGCATAAAGACAATTGCGCTCTTTCGCTGCCGTCGGTGGATCGCCAAACATGCGCGTAAACGCTTCGCGAAATCCGCTCGCGGAATCGAATCCGCTCTCCAGCTGCGTGTCATCCACCCGCGCACCTTTCCGCACATTCCGGAGCGCGAGGCCCATCCGGCGCGCGCGGTGATACGCCTGGAACGTCATCCCGTAATGACGTTTGAATTGCCGCCGCGCGGTCGAGGGATCAATCGCGAGCGCGTGCAATTCTTTGTCGGTAATTCGTCCGCCGGGCGTTTTTTCCACCTCTGCTCGCAAGCGTTCGATTAACTCCGGAGGCCGCTGCGTGGGATCCATCGGCGTGCATCGCAGGCAGGGTCGATAACCGCCCAGCAACGCTTCCGATGAGGTGGCGAAAAATTCCACATTTTCTGGCGCGGGCTTCTTCGCGCTGCAAGTCGGTCGGCAGAAAATTCCAGTCGTGCGCACACCGGCGATGAAGATGCCTTCGAAGCTGGAATCGCGCGCGCAGAGCGCGCGATACATGGTCGAAACCGGAGGCAGCAGCTCCATCGCGGGAGAGGTCGTTTTCATCTGATCACTTTCGCTGGCGGGATAATTATTCTTCACCCCTGCAGGATAAGTCTATCACGTCGCGGAGCGCATCGGCGAAGATCAGGCACGCAATTCCTGTTTCAGGGCGCTCGCACTTGTCAGGAACTCGCGAACAAGCCATACCTTGGCCATGCGAATTCTGGCGATTCTGCTCTTCGCCTTAACCATCCCGCTCCATGCTGCGACGTTGCCCGAGCGGCGGCCAGCGCTGATCGGTGCCGGGTCTGACTCACTCGTTAACCTGATCGATTCCGCGGGGCTGATGAAGCAGGGCCAACGCGACGCCTGGGTCATGTTCGACTGCGTAGTCGATACTGGCGGGCGGGCGGGCAGGGTGGTCCAATACCGAGTCTCGCCCGACGCTCAACTTCTCCAGCGCGAGGTCTCGAGAAAGTTGAAACGGGCGAAATTTATCCCCGCCGCCAACAAAGGTCGTCTGGTAAACATCGGCATCTCCGGGACGGCAATTTTTGTTCTCCAAAATGGGCGACCGCGTCTGCGCATCTACCTGAACCAGGAAATGGATGAACTGAAGCGCGGCTCGGACTTTATCGCGCCCCAACTCCTGGGACAGCCAGGCTACTCCTTCCCTGGGCATGCGAGCTATCTAGGCCTGAGCTCCACGGTGAAGATTCGTCTTAGCGTGGACGCCGAAGGCAAAATTACTGAGGTGAAGGCGCTCGGTGACACCATGCCCGGCGAGGGTTTCGGGGAAGCCGCCGAGTGGTCCGTCCGCCATTCATTTTTCCTGCCCGCTTATCGTAACGGGAGACCGGTGGCATCGGTTACCACCTTGGACTACCACTTCTACGGCAGATCTTATATCGAGTAATACCCGAATATGGGCGAACACCTGCAACCACTCTGTGAACTCGTTTACGAAGCGCGCTCCACTTTCATGGTGAAGCAACCGTACGTAACGCTGCGCACCTGCAGGAACGAGATCTCCGGATTCGTCAGCATTCTCTCGATCACTGATTCCGGATCTGCCTCGGCCAACTCGGCGGCGATGATTTCATCACTCGCATTGTAGCCGCGAAGCACGCGACGCCCGCCGAACGCAGCCGGATATTCTGCAACTGCAGAATACCGTTCGCACGCTTCCTGATGCACGAAGATGGGGCCGCATTCCCCATAGGGCCGGTCAGCCGGAACGGTCTGATAAGGAAACAAAACCATCGCCTCGCCCGGCTCCGCCCAACGCAAACAATGCCGACACGGAAAAGCGGTCGGCGCGTCGGCGATCACAATTTCATGATCCGACCGGCCCGTCAGGGCGGCGCGCCGTGCGCGCTCTGCGTCTTCGGTCGTCAACGGCACGATGCGAAATGAATTCTTCATGCCGCAGGATATGCCCGCGCGTTGAAGTCCCGCATCGACGAAGATCCGGCATGGAATTTCCGCAGCCGCATATCGCTCACGGAGAAAAGCAGGGAAAATAGGAACGAACCCGGCGCGCCCAGAGGCGCTTAAGCGAGCGGATACGAAGAAGAGGATTTTCAGGGCCAGACTCACGCCATAGGCTTCCTCCGTGAGTTCACCCCGGGGCATTACGGAATTCAGAAACATCCGCGTCACCAACGATGGCTTTCAGGTCGTCTTCACTCGGGCCCGGATTGAGCTGAGAAAATACTTCGCCGGGCACAGCCCTGAGAGTCTCCAGGCCGCCCTGAAATTCCGCGACCGAGCGCTCAAGGAAATCCCGAACAAGCGTCTAAATATCATCCCCCAAAGAGTTCTGAGGGCGCTCGGATTAAAAGAACCTGTGGTGGGAGTATTCCGACCGACCGGGCGACATCACTACAGCGTCACCTACACCGAGCGCGATGGTCGTAAGCGCGCCCGCGCATTCACTTGGTACCACGAAGACGAAGAGGTCACCGCCTATTCCAGGGCAGTGGCCTTTCGAAAGAAAACGCTGCGAGGCATTTGATTGGGTCCGTTCGGTTGCCAGGGATCCGTTTCAGCCTTTTCGCTTTCAGCTTTGGGAAGGGTCACTTAAGACCAGCGCGTCGCGTCCCGCGTTGCCATCTCGCGCGACTTTACCTCGGGTGTTGGGAGCCTATTCTTTTGCCGTGCGCGATTGGTCCAAATGCAACTCCGTGGAACGCGTGCCCGATCGCGTGAGCGGCGCCTGTGTCTTCAAAGCGACACGGTTGCCGGTCAGCACGCTCTTCGAAACTCTCGAAGCCGGCGCCACTGTGGACGACTTTCTCGCCTGGTATGAAGGCGTCACGCGCGAGCAGGTCCTTGATGTCCTTCATCATGCCGGGCGCAGTCCTCGCAGCGGGCAATTCGGACGCATAAGACGATTGAAACTAGACTAAGCTTAGTCTATCAATTCTCTCATGATCACGGTGAACACGCATGAGGCGAAAACGAAACTTTCCGCGCTCCTGGCCGCGATCGAACAGCGCGGCGAAACCGTCGTCATTTGCCGGAACGGCAAGCCAGTGGCGCAGATGAAAGCGCCCGACCCCCTTGCGCGCGTCGATCCCCTGATTTCCGATCCCGCCCTGCATGTCGTCCTGCACTACGATCCCATGGAGCCGCTCACCGGCGAAGAGTGGCCGCCCGAGTCGAAATGATTCTGCTCGATACGTGTGCCTTGCTCTGGCTGGCGAGCGATTCTCCCGCCCTCAGCAGCAGCGCGAAGAACGCCCTGCGAAAGCAGGCGGATTACCTTTTCGTCTCCTCCTTCAGCGCGTGGGAAATCGCGCTCAAGTCCAGCAAAGGTAAATTGACCCTCAATAATCTTACCCCCGCCGATTGGTTTGCGCGCGTCTTGCACCAGCACCGCCTCACCGAGATTGCCGTCGACCACCCCATCGCCACGGCCTCCGTCGCCTTGCCGCCGTTGCACGCCGACCCAGCCGACCGGGTCTTGATCGCCACCGCACAAATCCACGGACTCGCCCTTCTCACACCCGACCCCTTGATTCGACAATATCCGAATCTCCGAAGCCTCTGGTAGTCTCGCGAATCGGGAGCATTGCGCCCCACCCCTAAATGCACGCGAAGCAACGAAAGGGCTTTGAAATGGACACAGATCGGCAACGACCACGAGCCGCGATGATCCCGGCAACACGCACCGCCATTTTCGTTTAGAATCGCAGCCGCGCCCGCAAGGCGCCACGCCCGCGAGCGCAACGAAGGCAACCTCAACGCCGGCCACGAAGGCGCCGCCTACCGAACTCTCCTCACGCCGGAAGAGAAAGACGCGCTCGTCGAATACCTGAAAACCTTCTGACGAACACAGCCATCATCACAGGCGTCGCGAGATCTCCCGGCATTGTCCGGAGCTTTCGCGCTGTAGCCGCCCCGCTGCGTCGGGGCGCCGCACGTCAACCCGCTGGCCACGTCTCGCACGGCGACGCAGCGCCGTGGCTACAGCGTCGTTCGCCCACGCCGGCGCGTTCGCTGCCATCCATTCCATGAAACTCTCACCCAAAGCAAAACGCATCCTCTGGGTCACGCTCGCTCTTATCCTGCTCGTCGGCGCGCCTGCAGGCTGGTTCACCTTGGAGAAATTCTTTCGCCAGGAACCCGCATGTCTTCGCGAACGAGGCCGAGCAATTCAAATACGGCTCGATGGGCGCGGAAGGCGATCACGGCGGATTTTCGAAGAAGCGGGTCGGCTTTGATCGCGTGACGGACAACTGCGCCGTTTGCCACACCGCGACGTATCGAGTTCAGCGTCGCGTTTCGTCCTCACCCCTTTTCGATCAGGAGCCGAAACCGGTTGAGCTTTGGCACGAGACCAGCTAAAACATTGCCTCCATGAGACATCTGGCTTTAGGAATTCTCGCAGGGGCGACCTTTCTCGCTGCCACGGCGTTTGCCGGCGAGAGCGTCTTTCCCGTCACCGGTCCGGTCGTTCCCGGCACACGCGCGCTTCTTCGCGGAGGCGTTGCCCATGCGCCTGCGCAGGCCCCGGCGGAAGTGAAACGCGCCATCTGGGCTGCGAATCAATTGCGCACCAAGCCCTACCGCTTCGGCGGCGGTCATAAATCTTTCAAGGATTCCGCTTACGATTGCTCCGGCACCGTCTCTTACGCGCTCGGGGCTGCCGGCCTGCTCAAGTCGCCCACGAACTCTTCCGGTTTCAGAAATTTCGGCCAACGCGGCCAGGGAAAATGGATCACGGTTTACGCGCGTAACGGTCACACTTTCGCGCTCATTGCCGGGCTGCGACTCGACACCACGCCGTATAACACGATGCGGCGCGACAGCCACTGGGCCCCGCGCTGGCAACCCACGCCACGCACCCCGCGCGGCTTCGAGGCTCGCCATCCGGTCGGACTGTAGCGAGGGCTCAGCCACGGCGGCGAGCGGGATCGTTGCGGTTTGGTTTAATGGAACCGCCACTCCCGCCCGAGTTTCCCCCTTCCGGTTTGATTCCGGCTTGTTCCCGCGAAGCCCTCTCGTAGCATTGCCGGAATGGAGGATGCGTTGCGCGAACCAGTGAAGAAGAAAGTCGGCGGAAACCTGTCGCGCCTGGACCCCTTGCGCCGACTGGAAATGCTGCGGGCCAACGCCCGGATTTTGCGTCCCGAACCATGGAACCCCGCTCGCACCGATGGAAGCCTCGTTCGAAAAACTGTTGGTGCTCCTCGCTGAAAGCGGCGTTCGCTTCATCGTCGTCGGCGGGGTCGCCGTCACGATTCAGGGTTACGTTCGCCTGACCGAAGACATGGACCTCCTGATCGATGCCGCGGAGGACAACCTCGCGCGTCTCTTGCAAACCCTGGCCAGCTACGGGGAAGGTTTCGCGCGCGAACTTTCGGCCGCCGATTTCACCGAAGAAGAAGGAGCGATCCGGATCGTCGAAGAAACCGAGCACATGCAGATCGACCTCTTCACCGTCATGCGAGGAAGGCGGTTCGCTGAAGTGCTGGCGGACGCCGATCGATTCCAAGTGGGCAGTTTCTCCATCGCCGTCGCCTCGAAGCGTTCCCTGCTCGGGTGGAAGGAACAGTCGCAACGCGAGAAAGACCAGCTCGACGCCATCGCCTTGCGGCAATTGCTGGAGAATCCCGCGGCTCTCGATTAACCGCCTGGTGCGTGGAAGCGCGTCTGGGGAAGCCCGTTTCTTCAACCCTGCGGCTGCGCCTCGCTCATCGCGCCTAGCGTTAGACGTCTTTTCAACGATTCGACTGCGCCCTGCGCTGTAGCGGCGGTCTATGACCGCCGTCGGCGTCACCTGCACCCGGGTTTTCAACGGGCGCGTCCGTGTTTTGCCTTGCTCGCGATTTGGATTTCCTTTCGCGGCGGGAACTGGAGGGCAATGCTCCCGTCATCGCCGTCTCTGCTGGGCAACGACGGAGCCGACGGAGCGTTGCCCTCCAGCGCTCATCACTTACGCGGTCGCGGATCACCCCGACAGCACGCTTGCGGGCGCGCCTAGTTTCGCGTCAGCGCCGACGGAGCCGCGGGCACTGGCACGAGATGCGGTAAACCCTTTGGGTCCAATTTCACCGGCGTGAAGCGTAGCGAGGGGGACGCGCCGCGCTTTTCGAAACCGATTTCAAGCAGGTTCCCGCTATTCCAGGACGCCAGACGCGGCGCGCCATCGAAGACGAGATTGCCTAACGAATAGACAACCCCGCGCCCGCGATAAAAATCGAGCGGTTGAATACAGTGCGGATGCGAACCGGCAATGAGATCGACGCCGGAATCGATCAACCACCGTGCCAGCTCACGCTGACGCTCGGTCACGCGCGATGTGTTCTCCTCGCCCCAATGCACCAGCGCCACGACAAAATCCGCCGACTCCCGCGCCTTCTCGATTTCCTGTGTGATGGCCCCGCGATCCAACGGAAGTGGATCCGTGTCGTTGATCGCGAGCAACGCCACCCGCGCTTCTCCCGCTTCGAAGAACGCGAAAGGAGCCGCGTCCGGGCTCGCTCCAATCGCCTTCACGCCGACACTGTGCAGACGGCGGATGGAATCGCGCAACGCTTCAGGACCGAAGTCGTCCGCGTGATTGTTGGCCACGCTGACGAGATTAATGCCCGCCGCCGCAAGCGCTGCCGGCGCCTGCGGAGCGGCACGGAGGTGAAACTTCTTACCGCGCGCCGCGACGCCGTCCGGCGAGCCGACGCATTCCAGATTTACTGCACAAAAGCGTCCGCGCCCGAGCACCGTTCGAATCCCAGCAAAAGGATCGACACCGGCCTCGAGTTGATCGCCCACACTACGGCCCAACATGACGTCGCCGCCGATCAGAAGATCGGTTTCCTGCACCGGCGCTGGCACACGAAGAAGATCGAAACGACTCACGCTGCGCAACCGCAAAAGTTGATCCACGGAAAGCAGCTCGGGCACTCCTTCCAGTTGGTGCGCCACGATGTCGTCTCCGTTCAATTCGCCAATCGGCGGATGATCTTCCATGAGCGCGGCGACATGGGAACCGAGATGCAGAAAGATGCCGCGTTCCAACTCCTCCTCCGTGAAGTTTGTTCCGCTCGATTCCAGATAACCACGGAACTGTTTTGGATTAGACCACGGAATGGTTAAGCCCTGCCGGCGAAGAGCGTAAATGAGAAAGTTCGCGCAGTCCGCGCCCCAGTTCGTCTCTGGGCCGGTCTCCCCCCCAGCGCGCAGCGAACCGCTGCCAAATAAATACGGCAGACCAAATTGCTCAGTCAACGCAGCGCGAAATCCGGTGCCCGCAAATCGACGAATCTCGATCGTTGATGTTTCGCGGATGCACTGTCCCGTATCGATCCGGGCTTTGATTCGGAGCGCGCCACATCCGGACTTCTGATCGAAGAAGCTTCCCAGCGCCGTCAGCGGAAGTTTGCCGGTCGATGATTTAATAATCACCTCCCGCCAACGTGGCCGCGGCGGCGCGTCTCGCGCGAAAATCGCTCGGCCGCTTCCGTCCGCCGTCAGGTTGCAGCGTAGATATTGTGGAACCTCCGCGATCCATTGCACGCCGCCCCTGAGACTTTCAGTCCACCCATCGGCGGTGATTTCGATTTCCGCCGCGGACTCGTTCGTCGCGATCCGCCAAACGTCGTCGGTCGATGGCTGGTGACCTTTGATCGAAAGACGAAAGTCCGGAGCCGACTCGCGCCACTCCTGCAGCATTGCCTCCCACCGTGCGGCATCATCGCGCACGGCAATGTGCGCGCTCTGCCCAAGAAGAAGGGCGCAGAGCGCCGGTGAGCATTTGGTGAGATCGAAGGCGGGAACCGCGCGATTTTGCGCTCGGAACTCCCGCGCGCGGAGCGACTGGTCGTTAGCGACGGTTCGAAACGGCGCGAACTCAATTCGCGCCGTCGGCAAAGAGAGCGCCGCGCGGAGCGCCAAAGTTAGGAGCGCATCCGCTTCATCATCATCCACCAGATAAGGCCGCGAGATGGCGATCGTGATCGCGCGTAAATTCGGACGCTCGGCCACGAATTTCCACACCCGCTCAAATTCAGCCGCCCGCTCGTTAGGCGGCAAATCGGAAAAATAATCGAGATCGATCGTAGCGACGATGGGCGTGGCGCTGGTCGTGCCGGCTTCAAGTTCCGATAACGCGAGCGCGCGATAGCGGCCAGCGAAAGATCCTGCGACGCGAGGCGCCGCCTCCAAATGTCCGTCGAGATGATTCGTTGCTTCTCTTTCCCGCTTCACGCGTTCACTTCTCGAAATCGTATCGGGCAAAACCCAGATCACCTCCGCGATGGGCGAAGGCATGAGCGGTTCGATCCAATTGAAACACTGCACCGTCCCGGCCTTGCGCCACTTTTCTAAAAGCTGCGCGCGTTCCGTTTTCGATGGAACCCGACGGATGCGTTGCCGGATCGCGTCGGAATCAAAAATAGCCGACGCGTCACTGTGCGCGTCGAAGTGGAGCAGCATGCACGGTTCTTCGAGATCGAGATGTCGCGCCAGCCAATAGAAGGAGCCAGCGTGACTATCCTCGATGTAAATCGGGAGCGCGATCTGTGTCCCCCCGCAGTCCGCGTGAGAAGCGCGAACACGAGGAGGGCGATCGACCATCGACGCATCAGCGCGCTGGCTTGATTTCTGGTTTCTCCGTCAGCTTTCCCTTCAGGCGAAGCGCCGAGATGCAGGTGTCGCGCGCGGCCGTTCCGCGGTGCACGCCTTTGATCACCAGCTTCACCGTCTTCACCGGCTGGTCGTAATCGCGCACCGGCAGCGGATAGAGATCGTTGAAATTTTCGTCGGGAATTTTTGCGGTGAAGGTGTGCTCGCCATTCAAGGTGATCTCCAATTCGGCGACCCGGTTATTCTTTTTCCACAGCGACGGATTCTCGCCGCTGCGGTAGCCCGGCATGATGAGAATCGCCGCGAGCGGCAGTGGGCGTTTCACCTCGAGCGTGATGCTCTCGTCCACGCCATCATCCTTCGCGCCTTCCGCCCAGGCGGTGTCGGGCTCGTAATCTTTCACATTCTTTACCTCGTAATTCTTTCCGCCACTGACCGGCAGAGTGGAACTCGCAACGGCATCAAAATCGGAGTGAACGAGGAAGTAATGCGAGCCTTCTATGGCGTATTCCCGAATCGGCTGCTCCTCGCCTTCGGCAGAAACGCTGTTGGCCGGATAAGTATCTTGCACTGGATGCGCAATGATCTTGAGGTCGTCGTCCAGCGTTGGCTCCAGCTCAGAAAACGACCACTCGTAGCGCGAGTCGCTCACCTTTAGGAAGCGATTTTTCGGAGTCACGATCTGCACCTCTTCCGGCATGGGCAGGAGCACGTTCACGGTCACTTTACCTTTCGTAATCTTGCCTTTCCAGGTGGTAGCCGGTGAGAGCGAATAGACCAGCAGATGATCGCTGGTGTGCCCGTCATCCGAGACCGAGCCGTCGCTCCCGCTGTATCCCACCTGATAGCGAATCACGATCTCGCGCGTCTGATTCGCTGTGAAAGGAATCTCCGATTTCTTCCAGAGCTTCGTCGCCGGCGGGAACTCGCCCCAGTGTTCATCTTTCACCGCGGCCGGTTTCTCCCCGGACGCCACGTTCTTCCATTTCAATTCCGCCTTGTCGGCTGTGATTCGATAACCTTCGAGGTCGGCGGGCTTTTCCGCAGAATTGTCGGACTCGCCGCCCTCCTGCGCCGTCCAAAGTTCCACCGGGAAAAAGAAATCCTGCATCACTTTCGGCCCGGTATTCTTCATGCGATAACGCACCTCGATTGCAGCAAGTTCCTGATGCAAATCGATCGTCAGGTCTTCCTCTTCGATCGTCACCTCGGTCGAACGCTTCTGGTCGGATGGCGCTGCATTTCCGGTGGAAGGCACGCCCACCTGCCACGCGCCGCCATTGGCTAGCGTTGACCCGACAGCGCAGAGGAAGATCAGACTGGCGGCGCAAGGCGAGGGAATTTTCATTTCGCGGAGCCTAACGAATAGCGGCGACGGAAAACAAGCCTCTGTTCGGTTCGAGAAGCACTGCAACGGCGGAGGATCCAGCAGGCTTTCTCGCCGGCGACGCAGAACTCTGCTCGACGCGGTCGAGCTACGATTCAGGATGCTGGCAAAACAGCCGCTTGCCGGGCAGGCGCGCTCTGATCTCGCGCCCGGACTTCGTTTCCTGCCAGTTGGCAACTACCTCATTTTCCACCGGCCAATCGAAAATGGCGTGGAGATAGCGCCCGTGATTCACGGCTCGCGCGACTACGGTTTGGACTTATTCTGATGCTCCGACGGCTTCGACACCATCTGGCTGGTTTGTAAAGTCCCGCCCCCTCACGCGGCAATCGAAACTGATGAAAGGACTCGCTTGCCAATGGCACATGCGATGCTCAGGATAGGTTCTCGATGATCAGGGCGAATTGTCGGGAGCGGTTCACCGCCTCGGATTTCGATTTCGTCGTGCGCACGCTGGCGCGTTCGCAGAGCGATTCCGTTTCCCTGGTCGATTTGCTCAGTGATCAGGAAACGAGGGACTCGGTGCTCGATTCGCCGCAGCTGGTCGATTCGATTTTGTCGAATGCGGGACAGCTGGCGATTTCCTCGCAGTTCTACTTCTACGTCCTGGCGCGGCACGTTCTCCAACAAGCCGGGATCGACGATCGCAAGCTGTGCGATTACGTCGCGTCACTCCTCGAGACTTTCTCGCGCATCAGTGGCATGTCGGCTCCGGGCTTGGCTGAGGAACGTGGCCGCCAATACATCTCCGATATGCTGATCGCGCTCACGCGCGCCACGCCGGAGCAAGCATTCCTGCTCCGCGCACATGTCGGCAATTACTCGCTTTTCATCAGCGGCATTTTCCATGAGAACACGCAGCGACGCAGTCTGCGCGGCGCGCCGGATTTGCAGTTTTACGAGCAGGTTGGGCGGACGAATTATCAGATGGTCGCGTCGCACGCGACCGCGCGTCGTTGTGAGCTGACCGATGTATTTGCAGGCTTGGCCGAACGCTTTCACGATGTGCGCCTCGCGCTCAACCAGCTTTCCGATCAACTCCTCAACCTGGACGAGGATTCCACTCCTTCTTTCATCCTGTGAAACCGCGAATGGACGCGAATGGTCACGAATTAGAGAGACCGGGCGTGTCGCATCCGCCGACTTCATTCGCGTTCGTTCGCGTCCATTCGCGGTTTGAATTTTCAACATGAACGAGACGCTTTTCAGCCAGATTCAGCGGCTCTTCGAGCGCACCTACGCGCAGGTCGGGATTAATCTGGAGGATTGCTTGATCGATCAGCGGCGCTGCGCGCAGTTGAGCAAGGCCGCGGGTGCTTCCGCGCGGGAGTTGAGCGAGCTGGCGCGCACGTTTCTTCGCCGAGCCGACGATCAGCTTTACGTCGGCATCTATTATTCGCGTTGGCTGATCGAGCAGTTGGAGCGGAATGATCCGCGCGGCGGATTGAACAACGGCAACATCCGGTCGCTGATCGCGTTTGTGGAAGAGCTCAACCACGCGTTGCACGCAGCGCTGCAGTTCAAGCAAGGCGAGCGCGAAATCTACGTGGAAGACTATGCGCGGAATCTTGAACTGCAGGCGCGCGTGGATACGTATCTGGTCCTGCTTCTCTTTGTCGCGTTTTTTCGGAAGACGCAAAAGGTCTCGCGGACCGATCGGCGCTGGCTGCGTTTCCATCTTTTCGCGTCGCAGAATCCCGGCGCATTTCACGATGCGAACCTGCGCGGGCGCTATCTGGAAACAACCGAACTGGCGGCGCGCTACACGGAGTTTCTCGATACGCTCAACGGCATGCGAAGGCTGGAAGAAATCCGCGCGTTCCGCTCGCTTGATTACGGTGAAAAGAAGGCGCGCGTACTCGTGTTGATGGACCGCAGTTCCTAATCAGAGCTCTAATATTCTCTGCCACTCCGACGTGAAGATCGTCCGCGGGAAATCCGTGGGCAGCGATCGCCGAATCGCCGCGCGCTCAGGGGCATCTGGCACGTCGCTGCGGCTGAGGTCGGCGATGACCTGCCAGGCGCGATCGATTTTTCTGAGGCAGAAGTGGTAACCCATGTCCGGAAGAAATTCCGGCGCCGCGTAACGGCCGTCCTTGAAGAGCGGGATATTCGACTAGATCTAATCGATCCCCCTGCACCTGCCATTCGCCGCGCGGCGGATTCGGCACGAGGTGCGGATCGGTCACAAAGGTGCCGTCGGCAAAATATTGGGTGCGATGCCGGCCGCCCTGCCAGGTGCCGACCATTTTCTTCGGAGCATTCGTCAGATCAACCCACTCGCCTGGGCCGGGGCTGGCCGCCGCTTGGGGCGGCGCCTTCTCCTTCGGACGGATGCCGGCCGCCTCCAATTTCGCGCGCTTCTGTCTCCAGCGGACCCAGCGGATATCCGGCCGTCAGGCATTCATAAAGATAGGCGCGCAAAAATGGCCGGAAACCCATCCGCTCGTATTGCGCGGTGTGGACCAGTTCATGCAGGAGCAGATCGCGCCGGCCCACCTGATCAGCGCGCAGGAAAATTCCGTAACCGAGCGACATCCCGGCCGTCGTTGCCGGCCCCCAACTCCAACGCGCCGTAATCCGCCGCAGCCAGGACGGCAGCCATGGCGGCACGCATTCCACCGTCAGAGTCCGAACCCGATGTGGCGCCTGCACGCCAGCGCGCAGCGCTTCTGCCAGGCCTCCTGCTGAAAGTCGCGCGCCGCGGCGCAGAATTTCCGCTTCATGCCGGCGCGCCCAGGCACAGACAATCGGCAAAAGCAGCCAAACTAGAAAACGTTTTGCGTTAGGCGACGCGGCCGGTTTGTCTTCCATGTGCGGGTCGGCATCTTGATCAGGCCACGATGACTTCGGTTCAAATCAATTCCTTGGCCGGCGCTGATTGCGAAATCGCTTTCGACAATCTGACGCGCCAACTCTACGCGACTGATGCGTCGATTTACCAAATCGAGCCGGTCGCAGTGGCATTCCCGCGCAACGCTGCGCAAGCAAGTTCCGCCATTCGCACTGCGGCAGATGTGAACATTCCCATCACGCCGCGTGGCGCGGGCAGCGGGCTCGCCGGTGGCGCGATCGGCGATGGCTTGATCGTCGATTTCTCGCGGCACAATCGCGGCATTTTCGATCTCAATCTGGAGAACCGAAGCGTGCGCGTCGGCGCCGGGGTGGTGCTGGATCAGCTCAACGCGTTTTTGAAACCGCACGGCTTTTGTTTCGGACCGGACGTTGCCACCAGTTCCCGCGCCACCATCGGTGGCATGATTGCAAACAACTCCTCCGGCGCGCGCGTGCCGGTCTATGGGACGACAGCCGATCACGTCCGCGCGTTGGAGATCGTAATGGCGGATGGGCGCGTGGAAACAATCGGACCGGCTAACGACACCTTGGCGAACGAGCGCATCTTTATTTCAGAAATCATCGCGCGGCACGCGACCGAGATCGATGACTACATGCCGCCCGGCCTGCAGAAGCGTTGGTCGGGTTACGGAATCGATCGTTTCCTGCGTCGCTCGCCAGATCTGGCTAACCTCATGGCTGGCAGCGAAGGCACGCTTGCCGCCATTTTTTCCGCGGAACTCAAGATCGTTCCGCTCCCACGCGCCAAAGGCTTGGGCCTCATTTTCTTCGCTTCGGTCGCGGAAGCGATGCAGGCCACAGTCGAGCTGCTCGATCTGAAACCAGCCGCGATCGAGCACATCGACCGGGTCCTTTTTGATCAGACGAAAGGCCAGCTTGAATTCAAAGCCGCGCGCGACTTGCTCGAGCTGGATGCGAAACCGTGCGAATCGATTTTGCTGGTCGAATTCTACGATGATGCCGTCGCGGAAAGGTTGCAGTCGTTAGGCGAACGGCGTTTGGGATTGCGCACCACGATCTGCAAATCGAACTCTGAGATCAATCTCGTCCTCGGGATGCGCAAGGCCGGGCTCACGTTGCTCACCGGACGCAAAGGCGCTGCGAAACCGGTCACGTGCATCGAGGATGCGGCGGTGCGGCCGGAGCAACTGCCGGCCTACGTCGCAGGACTGGAGTCGATCATTCGACCGCTGGGCGTGGAGGTCTGCTACTACGGCCATGCGGCCACTGGTTTGCTGCATGTGCGCCCGGTGCTCGATCTGCACCGCGCGGAGGATTTGCGGAAGTTCCGCCAGATTGCCGAGCAAACTTCCGCGCTCGTTCGGCAGTTCCGCGGTTCGCTTGCGGCCGAGCACGGCGTCGGGATCGCGCGCACCGAGTTCATGCCGGAACAACTAGGCGACCGGCTGCTCGACGTCCTGCGCGAGATCAAACGCACCTTCGATCCGCGAAACGTCTTTAATCCCGGGAAGGTGATTCCGGACGGCCGCTTCCGCATCGATACGCACTTACGGATGGGTGCCGGCTACGAACTCAAACTGCCGTTCGAACCGAAGCTCGCCTTCGCCTTCAAAGACGAATCGTTCATCGGCAATTTGGAGCAGTGCAACGGCTGCGGCGGCTGTCGCAAGGATGCGCCCACCATGTGCCCCACCTTCGTCGCCACCGGCGAGGAATACATGTCCACCCGCGGCCGCGCGAATGCGATCCGCGCTGCCTTGGAAATGAGGATCGAAGGGCACGACCCGCTCCGCTCACGCGATCTCGAAGCCGCGTTGAGCAACTGCCTCTCCTGCAAGGCATGCACCACGGAATGCCCATCGAACGTAAATCTCGCGCTCCTCAAAGCCGAACTGCTCTATGCACGACATCGCCGCGATGGCCTGCCGCTGCGCGAGCGTATGCTGAGTGCCGTGGACTTGTTAGGCCGGCTCGGTTGTCTGACGCCGCGCCTGGCGAACGCCGCGCTCGATTTCGAACCGCTGCGCGAACTGATGTCGCAAACGCTCGGACTCTCTGCGGATCGACCGTTGCCCCATTACACAACACAACGTTTCGATAAATGGTTCGCGCGCCGCGCGAGAGTTCCCCGCTTGGGGAGCGCGGGCGCCTCGCCCGCTCTCTTTGGCGCCCACGCCAAAGAGTCTTCCGGGGTGGCGGCATCGAATTACGCTCGGCTTTCCGGCGGGGCGCCGGAAAAGACGGGCGGGGCGCCCGCGCTCCCCAGGCGGGAAGGAACCCGCGGCGCGGTCATCCTCTGGGACGATACCTTCGTGCGTTACTACGAGCCGACCATCGGCATCGCCGCGGTCAAAGTCCTGGAGGCGCTCGGCTTCGAAGTGCAGTTGCTGAAAGGACGGAAATGCTGCGGACGGCCTGCCTTTAGCCAGGGGAATCTCGACCAAGCGAAACGCCTCGGCGCGCGCAATCTCGCCTTACTGAGCGCACAGAAATCAAAAGCGCCGATCATCTTCCTCGAGCCGTCGTGCTACTCGATGTTCGCGGAAGATTATCGCGAGCTGAAACTCGCCGACGCGACCGTGATCGCCCCGCGCGCTTTCCTGTTCGAAAAATTCGTCGCCGATCTTCTCGATCGCGAACCAAACGCGCTGCGCTTCCGAGAAACCACCGGCAACGTGGCGATCCACGTGCATTGCCACGCGAAGGCATTGATGAAGCCCGCCTTCATGAAGCGCCTCGCCGAACGTCTGCCAGGGCGCTCGGTGGAATTGCTCGAAACCGGCTGCTGCGGGATGGCCGGCGCATTTGGCGCGCTCGACTCGAAATACGATTTATCCGTTCAAGTTGCCGCGCCGCTCGTGCAAAAAATCACCGCCCAACCCGAACGCACCACGATCGTCGCCTCTGGCGCGAGCTGCCGTCATCAGATCGAGCATCTCACGCCGACGCATCCCAAACACATGGCGGAGTTGTTAGCCGAAGCGCTTGGGTAAGGACTCTGGGGAGCGCACGCTTGCAGCGTGCTGGTCTCCGCATTCTGCGGAGACGAACTTCTAAATCGTCCCAAAATATGGGACGCCGGCCAATGTTCCGTACCTTCCAGAAAAGTTCGTTTTGGCAGAATGCCAAAACCAGCACGCTGCAAGCGTGCGCTCCCCGGACTTCTCGGAAGCCACGTCTTTTTATTCCTCGCCGTCGAAGTAGTCGGTTTCCGCGCCCTTTCCTTTCAGGATCACGGTCTCGTCGCCTTCTTTGCGGACGGCCCATTTGCCGCTGTCGGGATAGTACCAGGAATCGCCGATCGGATTATCAGCGATGACGTAATAAACAAAATCCTCGTCGCCAATGCACCAGAGCTGACTGCGCTTCCTCGCGTTCGAAGAGAGCTGCGTCACCCGGTCCGGCGTGCCCGCTGACACATCTGGTTAGCAATTTCAACCGCTTGCAGGCAGACAACACACTAGGAAATCGATCCTGGTCACGATATAATGACTTCGTGATGCGAATGAGGTCGCTGTTTATCGCTGGCTTGCTGCTTGCGGCAGGTCCGACCGTGGTGCGGAGCGAAATCGAATTGGACAGTATCGCGTAGAAATCCGGACCAACTTTCGAATCTCGCGAGCGCTATCGCTACACGTCTCTTAAAGGCGCGTCAGACGGGGAGCTTTTCCGATTCATGGCGAAGAGCAGGAGTGATCTTGATCGCGAGACCGCAGTTCGGGTGCCCAATCGACTGCCAGACAAGTTCTGGGCAAGTGATTCCAAGGAAGCCGCACTTGCGCTGGTGGAGGCGAATCGCTCTGACGCGCACCGCGCTTCCTATCGGATTACGCTCGACGGCGTTGAGACGGCCAGTCCGCCAGCCCGTTGCACGATCGCCTTTTCCGCCATCTCCGCTCGCTGCTATGGCGCGGTCGACACGCATTATCTTCTTCGCGTTGCCCCGGAGGACTCGTATCTGGCCTACGCGCAATCGTCGTCGGATGGCGTCGTCTTCTACAATGCGGTCTACGATCAGCCTGCCTTTGATCTGCGACTCTGTCCGGTCCGCTACGAAGACGCGCGCCGGATCGCGGAGGTCATCTGGTGGCTTGATCGAGTGCGTTCTCATCCTATCGAACATAAGGCGGACTCCGCCGCAGTTAGTGACCGGATATTTTCGACTGGTGATGGCAGAGGAAAGATCACGTTGCGCTCCGGCAACCGCCCGGTGATCGAGCACGCCAATAGCCTGGGACAGTCGTCGGACCTCGCTGGTCAATGGGGTGGCGATTACGAGGGGGAGACTTGGTTTAGCTTCGCGTCCTATCTTATGAGAGATGTTTTACCAGGTCGGCTGGGCGCCAACTGGACGCGGCTGGAGCCAAAATATCCGCAGGAGATACCCGAGCGAAGCGAGTCGGTGCCGACTTACAGCGCCGAGGATAAAAAGCGCATGGCCGACCTTGCCACGCGCTATCTCAATTGGTTTTCGCTTGAGCAGGAAAAGGTTTCGTTCGCCCTTGTCGCAGAAGCCGCGCGCCTCGCCGGAACCTTCGCGCTCAACTCCAGCGTCGGACGCCTCGAGGAGATTGAGGCCGCTCTGCCTCCACCAGGTCCAAAGAAGCGGACTTACGAAGAAATTGACGCGGAACTGGAAGCAGCGCCGTCCACCACGGGTTTCGAGGATGCGAAAGAAGCGGAGAAGATCGAACAAAAGCGCGCAGCTTTGGAGGCAGAGAGCCACGCGGCCGTTTACGATGACGGCAACGACTCGGCCGATCACGTGCGCGACTTCGTTGCTCTCGCGCGAAAGAGAGTCGCCGCGTCCACTAGCGCGGATCAGCTTGAAGCGTGGGCCACTTCCGAGGCCGACGGCGGCCAATGGGCTTTCCAGCGACTGAAAGAAGTGGACCTGGGCCGCTACGCCAAGCTCCTCGAGAAAATTATCGACGAGGGCAATGAGAAATGGACGCCCCAGTTTTTTGCCGAACTAGTAAAGGTCGATCCCACCCGGGCCGAAAGGGTCGCGCAGCAACATCCGCCAGAGAAAGCGGATACCCTCACAATTCCGACTCTTCTTGCCCTGCGCCGAGCAGGGCAGGTGCCGGACGAAAAGGCACGCCTCGAAACTGTGATTGGGATCATGGGCGATCCGAAGGCCGATTGGATGGAGCGAAGCGACGCCATTGACCTCCTCGTTCCGATCGATTCGCCGCTTCGCTATCCGACAGCGGAGGTGGACCAAGCCCTGATCCGAATATTGGAAGCGAAAAAAGATGAAGACTTCGTCGTTAGGGAAGCGTGCGGGGCGCTGGCGCGCCGTGGCCGGATCGATCAATTCGACAACATCGCCGAACGACTTGAATCGACAGACCACCCTTCAAACTATGGCGGGATTCTTAGCGCCCTCGCGCTTCTTGCCCAAAGTGATCCTGAGCGATTCAATCCGCGCATGGTGGCATTTCTGGAGCCGCATTTCCTGCAAACCAACAAGGATATGAATGCAGTTTTCCGAGCCATTTGGGCGGACGATTTGCGCGAACTGCGGCCCGCGCTGGAGCGGCTCGCTACGCTCAGCGTCGACGAATTCGAAGACGAGAAGGCGCGTGGCTACGGCGGCAGGGTCAGCCCGGTGGAGGGACGCTTTCATTTCGCCCGCAAAATCGTCGCCCTTTGGAGCGAACCCGACCCGGCGACGCGCGCTCGTCTGCTCATCTCGCTCGCGGTCACGGAATCGCACTGCTTCGTGGTCGAACCGCAGCCTGAATTAATCAGCCGCCTGAACACTGAACTGGCTCACGCAACTCGCGAACTATCGGACGATGACAAGCGAACATTGGAGGTTTTCCTCGATCAATCGATCAACGAATACGGCCTGACTCCGGAGCCTCGCCAAAAACTCTCCGATCTCTGTCGCGTAGCGATCCGGCGCTGAAACGTCCGGCACTCCTCACCGTCGAAATTAGGCGTGTCCAAGTCTGATTGAGACGCTACCGAGCGGTTCGCGCGCTGGCGTAGAATTGGGGGAGCGCACGCTTGCAGCGTGCTGGTTTTGGCATTCTGCCGAAACGAACTTTGCCGGGCGGTGATGAGAGTCGGTAGGCGGTCTATCCTCTCGAACGCTTTGGAAGTTCGTCTCCGCAGAATGCGGAGACCAGCACGCTGCAAGCGTGCGCTCCCCGGACTTCTCCCGAGGCCACGTCTTTACTCCTCGCCGTCGAAGTAGTCGGTTTCCGCGCCCTTTCCTTTCAGGATCACGGTCTCGTCGCCTTCTTTGCGGACGGCCCATTTGCCGCTGTCGGGATAGTAACAGGAATCGCCGATCGGATTGTCGGCGACGACGTAGTAAATGAAATCTTCCTCGCCCGCGCAGGAGAGTTGGTGCGCTTGGCCGGGTTTGAAGAGGAAGGCGTCGCCGGGTTTCACTTCGTTTTCGCCAGTCGCGTCGCGCACTTTGCCGCGACCGCTCACGACCAGATACAACTCCCACTGCGCGCCCTCGGCGTGGTAGGGGCAATAGGAAGCTCCTACTGGAATCCGCGCCAGCGTCAGATCGAACGGGTGGCGCTTGAGCAGGTCCGTCGATGCGTCCTCCCGACCCAGCGCGATCGAAATCTCGCGGCTGAACGACTGAAATTTCCCGGTCGGCGATTTGCGTTCGCGTTCGGGTAGCTGGGTGACGTTTACGGTCCTCATTGGAATACGATTGCGAGCGAAACACGGCGGCTTGGAAGCCGCCGCTCCTTGATTAGAACGCGACTTTCATCTTGAGCGTTTTGACGAGGAACGACCACTGATCGGTCACGTCTTCGATTTGTTTCGAGGTAGGCTTGCCGGCCCCGTGACCCGCGCGGGTTTCGATGCGGATCAAGATTGGTGCCGGTCCGGCCTGCGCGGCTTGCAGTGTCGCAGCGAATTTGAAGCTGTGCCCGGGAAAGACGCGGTCATCGTGGTCCGCGGTCGAGATCAATGTCGGCGGATATTTCGTATCCGGTTTGATGTTGTGCAGCGGTGAATATTTGTAGAGCGCCTGGAATTCATCCGCGTTATCGGACGAGCCGTAATCGGAGGCCCAGGCCCAGCCGATGGTAAACTTCTGGAAGCGCAGCATGTCCATTACACCGACCGCAGGCAGCGTCGCACCCCACAAATCCGGGCGTTGGGTGAGGCAGGCGCCGACGAGAAGGCCGCCGTTGCTGCGACCGCTGATCGCGAGCTTCGGCGTGGAAGTGAACTCGCTTTCGATCAGCCATTCGCCCGCCGCGATGAAATCGTCGAAGACATTTTGCTTTCGCTCTTTCGTGCCGGCGAGATGCCATTCTTCGCCATACTCACCACCACCACGCAGCGTCGCGACGGCGTAAACGCCGCCCATTTCCAGCCACACGGCCGTGGCGGGCGTGAATGATGGCGTGATGGAAATATCGAATCCGCCGTAGCCGTAGAGCAGCGTCGGATTCTCGCCGGTGCGTTCGAGGCCCTTCTTGTAGGTGATGAACATCGGGATGCTGGTCCCGTCTTTGCTCTTATAGAAAATCTGATCGGTGACGTAATCGTCCGATTTGAAATCGACCTTCGGCCGGAAGAGCACCTCGCTCTTATCGCTCTTCAGATCGTAGCGGAAAACGGTCGGCGGCTCGGTGTAGCTGACGTAGGCGTAGAACGTCTCCGTGTCCCCGCGCTTCCCGCTGAAGCCGCTCGCGGTGCCGATGCCGGGGAGCGTGATCTCACCGTCTGGTTTCCCGCTTAACTCGAAGAGGCGCACGAGCGAGTGCGCGTCCTTCAGGTAATTCGCGATGAAGCGGTCGCCCACCACTTGCACGCCGGCGAGTTTGTCCTCGGTCTGTGAGACGAGCTCTTTCATCTCCTCCGGCTTCGTGGTGTCGATCGCGATGATGCGGCCGCGCGGCGCGTCCAGCGTGGTCCGGAACCAAAAGACGGGCCCGTCGTTGCCGAGGAAAACGTATTCCGCGTCCTGCTTATTCAGCAACTCGACGACCGGTTTTTCGTCGCCCGCAAGCGCTTTGAAGAAGACGCGATTTTTCGATTCGGTGCCTTCCGAAACCGTGATGATCAGATAGTTCCCGTCCTCCGTGACCGAGCCGTCAAAAAGCCACTCTTTGTGATCAGGGCGCTCGTAGATCAGCACATCGTCCGTCTGCGGCGAGCCGAGGCGATGGAAGTAAAGTTTGTGGAAATAGTTCGCGGCCTTGAGCTGATCCGCCGCCGGCTCGTCGTATCGACTGTAGAAAAATCCCGAGCCGTCGCGGTTCCAGGAAGCGTTCGAAAACTTCACCCACTTGATCGTGTCCTCGCGATCTTTCCCGCCCTCGATCTCGCGCACTTTCCACTCCTGCCAATCCGAGCCCGCCTGCGCGAGACCGTAGGCGAGCAGCTTGCCGTCTTTCGAAACATCGGTGCCGGTCAGCGCAGTCGTGCCGTCCTTCGAGAGCGTGTTCGGATCGAGCAGCATCTTCGATTCACCGGGCAGCTTCGGTGCGGTGTAAAGCACGCTTTGATTTTGCAGGCCGGTATTTTTGGCGAAGAAAAAACGTTCACCCTCGCGGTACGGCACACCGTATTTCTCGTAGTTCCAAAGCTTCGTTAGGCGATCGTTGATCTTCTTCCTCTCAGGGACGCCTTCGAGGAATTTGAAAGTGAGCTTGTTCTCTGCCTCGATCCATTTTTCCGTCTCCGGCGAGTCGGCGTTCTCGAGCGGGCGATAAGGATCGGCGACCTTCGTGCCGTGATAGTCATCCGACTGCTCACTCTTCGGCGGCGTCGGATAATCGAACGGCTTTGGTGGCTCCTTCGCGAAAGTGAAAGAGGTCGCAGTGAGCAGGAAAATAACGGCAACAGAGAGGCGCTTCATCGTCCCTTGCCATAAGCCGGGACCCGTCTCCGGGCAATAATTGGAACCGCAGATTACACCGATGGCGCAGATGAAGAGCTTGGAGCCGCCGTGATGGCTCTCATCTCTTCATCTGCGTTATCCGCGGTAAAAAACTTCACGTAACACACGCTCTGGGTAAAAGGCCCGCCAACCTTGCGCGACGAGGCGGCTGCGCGACATTGGCCGCCCTCGCATGCTTACGATTTCCCAAGTCACCAAGGCCTTCGCTGGGCGCACGCTTTTTGAAGAGGCGTCGCTGCAGGTGAACCGTGGCGATCGTGTTGGATTGGTCGGGCCGAATGGCGCGGGGAAATCGACGCTGTTCTCGCTCATCCTCGGTGAGGCTTCGCCGGATGCGGGCCAGGTTTCGAGTGAGAAGTCGGCGACGATCGGGTTTTTGCCGCAGGAAAGCGCGCCGGTCGGTGAGGAGACGGTGATCGAATTGGCGACCGCGACTTCGCCGGAGTTAAAAGAGGCGCAGCGCATCATGAAGTCGACTCCGGAAGACTCGGAGAAGCATCACGAAGCGATGCACACTTTCGATGAACACGGCGGTTGGCAGATCGAGGTAAAGGCGAAACGCATCCTGCACGGGCTCGCGTTTCGCGAAGCGGATTTCGAGCGAAAAGCGCGAACGTTAAGCGGTGGCTGGGTGATGCGCGCGCATCTGGCACGGTTGCTCGCGATGGAGCCGGATCTGCTTCTGCTCGACGAACCGACGAACCATCTCGATCTCGAATCGCTGGTTTGGTTTCAGGAATATTTAAAGAATTACCCGGGCGCGATTCTTATGATCTCGCACGATCGCGAATTTTTGAATCAGCTTGTCGGCTCCATCATCGAGATCGCGCACAAGCGGCTGCAACGTTATCGCGGAAATTGGGACAGCTACGTGGAGCAACGCGCCGCGCGAGAGGAGCAGCAGCTCGCCGCCTACAAAAATCAGCAGAAGGAAATCGCGTCGCTGCAATTATTCGCGGATCGCTTTCGCGCGAAGGCAAGCAAGGCGTCGCAGGCGCAGAGCAAGCTGAAACAGATCGATCGGATGGAGAAGATCGAGGCGCCGGTGGCGCGCGAGAAGACGGTGCACTTCCATTTTCCGCAACCGCCGCGGAGCGGGCATCGCGTGATCAAACTGGAGAACGTGGATCACGCTTATGACGATCTTGTCGTCTATCGCGGTCTGGATTTCGAAGCGGAACGCGGTCAGCGCACCGTGCTCGTCGGACCAAACGGTTCGGGAAAATCGACGCTGCTGAAATTACTGGGCGGTTCACTGGAAGTGCAAAGCGGCACCCGCGAGCTCGGCCACAACGTGAAGGTCGGCTATTTCTCGCAATACCGCGTGGAGATGCTGCAACCGATGATGACGGTGCTCGACACCGCGCGCGATATGCCGAACCCGGTTTCCGAGCAAGTCGCGCGGACGGTTTTGGGTTCGTTTCTTTTTCGCGGTGACGATGTTTTCAAGACGACGGCCGTTTTGAGCGGCGGAGAGAAGACGCGGCTCGCGCTGGTGAAGTTGCTGCTCGATCCGCCCAATCTATTGCTGATGGACGAGCCGACGACGCACCTGGATGTCGGCAGCATCGACGCGCTGGTCGGCGCGCTGGGGCAATACGAAGGCACGCTCATTTTCATCAGCCACGATGTCTATTTCATCCGCGCGGTCGCGAAGTCCGTGCTGCACATCAGCGCCGGCCAGCTCACGCCCTACGCGGGCGATTACGATTACTATTTGGAGAAATCCCGCGCCACTTCGGCGCGTGCCGCCCTAACGAGTGGTGGAAAGTTACATAACGACCAGCCGGCCGCCGCGGTCATCGAGCCTGAAGCAAAGCCAGCGGGATTGCGCGAAACCCGCGAGCAACGCCGGGCCGACGCCGAGCAGCGCAAAGCGGAGGCGAAGGTGAAGCGCGATCACGAAAAACGCGTGCGCGAACTGGAGATGCACATCCTTTCGCTCGAAGGCCGTCAACGGGAACTGACCGCGGAGTTGGAAAAACCGGAGACGTATGAAGCGGGCGGCAACGCGATGGAATTGAATCGCGAACTCTCCGGGCTGAGCGAGGAACTGGAACGCACCACCGCGGAGTGGGAAGCGTTTGCCGAGGCCAAGGAAAACGCCTCCGTCTGAGCGGTAGCACGGAGGACGGAAGCGTTTTGACCGTGGATGAGGCGGTCGCCCGTTACTGCCGGAGGAAGGGGGAACGGGCCGCTTTTCGGGCTTGCCTTGCTTGACCTGCAGGCTGGAAGGTGGCGCTGCCATGAATGCTTCCCTTCGCGCCGCAGTCCTCGCTGAGTGGCGTGGTTTGCCGGAGAAAAAGCAGCGTCCTGACCGCTGGAAATCACCCGGCGAACTTCTGCCGAAGCTGATGCAGCAATTCGGCTTGCGGGAGCGTCTACGAGAAGCGGAAGTGATCGAAGCGTGGACCCAAATTGTGGGCGAGTTCATCGCGGCGCATTCCCAGCCCTCGAATTTGCGAGAGGGCGTCCTCTTCGTGCGCGTTCTGCAGCCAGCTTTGCATTATCAGTTTGAGACGATTTCCAAACCAGAGATTCTACGGAAGCTCAAGCAACGCTTCGGGACCAAAGTGGTGCGAGATGTGAAGTTCAGGATCGGCTAAATCGGAGCGATTCGGAGGAGGGCGCGATGGCGCACGCCCAACTGACTCAGCAGGCGCCCCATGGCTCGTTCCACCACGGTAGCCGTCCAGCGAAGGTCGAAAAGCCGTTCCGGGGAGGCCGATTCCAGCGCTCGCTTCGAAAGACTCGAATGCGAAGGCGCTTCTGCCATCCAGTCATCCCAAGCGATAAATCAAAATGAAGACAAACTATCGACGAGAGACGAATCACAAACGCTCGTGAGGGAACGCTTTAGTCGTTGTGTCCAGGTGCCCTGACGATCTCTTGGGACTCGTGCTTCCGGGGGGGCGAGTCAGCAGAGCCTGATCCTCGGGGGGTGCGAAAATAGGCCACTGCCAACACCAGTAGGGATAAGATGATTAGCCAGCGAAGAAAAAGGATTTCGACACGCATTCTATTTGTTCCTACGGCTTTTTTTTGGGGAGAAGTTCGCGGGAAAGTTGTTTTTTTTTCCGAATACTTGAAATGACACCCGATGATTGAGGGACCAACGCTGCCTTTCGGATCCGGCGGTGACGTCATTTACGTGGCAGAACTGGAACTGAGGGCGCGGATCGGTGTTCCGGACGAGGAACGCGCGGAAGCTCAACGATTAACGGCGTCGCTCACGCTATGGCCGACGACCCCATTCGATGATCTCCGGGACGAAATCGAAAACGCAGTCGACTACGCGAAAGTAGTTCAGGAGGTCCAGGCACTGGCCGCTCGGCGCGTTGACCGATTGATCGAAACCCTGGCCGAAGCGATGGCCCAGCATCTTTTAGCGACATTTCCGATCGCACGCGTGCGCGTGGAATTACGGAAATTTGTCCTCACCGAGGCAAAATATGCGGCGGTGGTCGTGACGCGCGAGCGAGACCTGTAGCCACGGCGCTGCGTCGCCGTGTTTCCGCGCGGAACGCCGCTGATTGGGCAGGAACGTCGACGCAGCGACGTTGCTACATGGAAACATTCGCTTTTCGCACGCTCGCTCCTAATCTTCCGCGGTGAAGCTCAGTCGCCTCCCGCACTCGTCTCACGGCTGGGAAACCGTCTCGCGCGAGCTGCATTTCGAGAACGGACATCTGGCCGTCGCGACGGAGCAAGTGCGCACGCCGAGCCGGCCGCAGCCGCAATCGTGGACCGTGGTACACCGCAAAGCGGCGGTGGTGGTGGCGCCGCTCACGACCGACGGCAAGCTGATGCTCATCCGCCAGGAGCGGATCCCGATCCAAGCGGTGATTTGGGAAGTGCCAGCCGGCCAAATCGACGACGCCTCTGCCACGGATTCCGCTGCGATCGAAGCCGTGGCCCTGCGAGAACTGCGCGAAGAAACCGGCTGTGAGCTCGGGCCGGGAGGCGAGCTTCGACCTTTGGGACATTTCTTCTCCTCGCCCGGCTTTACGGATGAACACGGCTATTTTTTTCTGGCACGCGGCGTGGTCCCGGCAGCGGAAGGTCATGCGCATGAGGAGTCGGAAACGATTCTCGACTGCCGGGCGTTTGCGTTGCCCGAAGTGGCACGCATGATCGCCGAAAACGAAATTCGCGATGCCAACACGCTCGGCATTTGCGCGAAGTTAATCGCGAGCGGTCTGCTAGATTTCCACGCCTAAACGATCTTCCATGGCGCTAAGGAACTTTTTCAAATTCCGGGAAGTCCCCGAGTCGGAGACGACGAAGCCCTTCCTCGAGCATCTCGAAGACCTCCGCTGGACGGTGGTGAAAATGGCGATCACGCTTTTTGCGGCGATGATCCTTTGCTTCGCCTTTCGCGCCTCGCTGACCGCGATCTTGCAGCGGCCGCTCTCGCAATTGGACGAGAAAATCCGCACGCTGCAAGCGCTGGGTATTACCGATTCGCTCACGATCTCGTTCAACCTCTCGTTCTATGCCGGGATCGTGATCTCTTTCCCGCTGCTGCTTTATTTCCTCGCGGAATTTGTGCTTCCGGCGCTGAGCGCGGTGGAGAAACGTCTGCTTTTGCCGGCGATTGCGGTCAGCTTCCTGCTCTTCCTCGTGGGCGTGTTCGCCTGCTATTTCTGGCTCCTGCCGACGACGATTCTGTTTTTCTTCCACGATGCCCAAGCTATGGGCTGGGTGCCGGCGTGGACGGTGCGGGAGTATTATTCTTTCGTCACCCGTTTCACGATTGGCTTCGGACTCGCCTTTGAGTTGCCGGTGGTGGTGCTGGCGCTGGTGCGTTTCGGACTGGTCACGTATGCGTTTATGCAACGGACACGCCCTTACGCCGTGGTCTTGATCTTCGTTCTGGCGGCCGTCATCACGCCCACGCCGGATATCATGACGCTGATGGCGATGGCGCTCCCGATGTACGCCCTTTACGAAAGCTGCATTTGGATCGCGTGGTTCATGGATCGCAAGAAACGTCTCACTCCATCCGATGGATAACGCCCTCGAACTCTACCGCAACCTGTTCGCGACCTTCGCCTTCGTCTTTGGCGCGGTGGTGGGCTCGTTTCTAAACGTCTGCATCTATCGTTTGCCGCTCGATTTGTCGGTGAACGAACCGAAGCGCTCGTTTTGTCCGTTGTGCAAAAAACAGATTCCCTGGCAGCAAAATCTTCCGCTCGCGAGCTGGCTTTTCCTACGCGGTCGTTGTGCAAATTGCGGAGCCCGCATTGCCTTCCGCTACTTTGCCGTGGAGTTGCTCACCGCTCTCCTTTTCCTCGCCGTCTGGTGCAACTTCCCGTGGCAGATCGCGCTTCCTTATCTCGTTCTGGTTTCGCTGCTCATCACGGCCACGTTCATCGACTTCGAGCATTTCATCATTCCCGATGAGATCACGCTCGGCGGGACCGCGGCAGGCGTGGTCGCGTGCGTCATCGTTCCGGAGTTGATGGCAACCGATAGCCGTCTGACGGCGATCCTGACTTCGGTGGCGTCGGCGGCTCTCGGCTATGCGCTGCTCTGGTTGGTGCTCGAAGCGGGCAAACTCGCCTTTGGCAAAAAGAAGATTCGTCTGGAATCGCCGACACCTTTCTCCTGGAAGCGGCAAGGCGAAGACGCCGATTTCGTGGTGGGTGAGGAACGCGGTATGTGGAGCGACAATTTCGCCCGCGAGAAAGATCAGCTCTTATTGCAATGCGACGCCGCCGTGATCGACGGCCGCGAGTTGGGCGCCACCACGCTGCAGTTTCACTACAACCGTGTCGCGTTTGGCGCAGAAGAGTTGCAGCTCGACGCGCTCCACGAGATCACCGGTGTGGTTAGGGAGTTGCAAATTCCGCGCGAAGCGATGGGGCGCGGCGATTTGAAATTTCTTGCGGCCATCGGCGCTTTTCTGGGGTGGCGCGCGGTGCTCTTCAGTGTTTTCGCCGGTTCGCTTCTCGGCTCGCTCGTCGGCATCGGCACGATGCTAATCGGGAAACGTGTTTGGTCGGCGAAGTTGCCGTTTGGTCCTTACCTCGCGGCCGGTGCGCTGGGCTGGATGTTTTTCGGCGAGACTCTAATCGCCTGGTATCTGAACCTGCTCCAGGAGTAGCGCGGCCAGTGGGCGCGAAAGCCCTGTAGCGGCGGTCTGTGACCGCCGAGACGTCCGCCTGCAATCCACGTTTTCGGCGGTCATAGACCGCCGCTACAGCGCGCGGTCATCGTCCGCCGCCAGGTTGCTGGCGCAGTAGGTCTGGTAAGTTGCGCTGCTGATCTCCACCAAACGTTTCTGGATCGAGGCCAGATATTCGTGGAGCCCGATCTTAAAAATCTCGCCAATGGTGACGTAATCGAGATCCGATCGCAGCCGACCAGAAAGGCGTTCCGCTTCGTTCGCGTAACGCGATTCATCCGAGCCCGAAATGCAGTGCAACGCTTCATCCAGGAAATCCACGCAAAAGCGAATCGAGCGCGGAAACCCCGAGTGCGTGATCAAAAACTCCGCCACTTTCCAAGGCGCGACTCGATCGACGTATGCCTTCCGATAAGCCTCCAACGCGCTGCATGATTTCAGCACGGACATCCACTGGATGGTGTCCACATTGCCGCCCACACTTTCCCCACTTGGAAGCAGGATGTGATACTTCACGTCGAGCAAACGCGAGGTGCAATCGGCGCGCTCAATCAGCCGACCAATGCGCATGAAATGCCAGCCTTCGCCATGCGTGTTCGTGGCGTGCGTGATGCCTTGGAATAGATGCGAGCCCGCGATCACGCGCTGAAAAAATTGATACGGACTGCTGCGCAGTAACTTGCGCGCGGTGTCGCTTTTCACGAACAGATACAGGCGATTTACCTGCTCCCACATCTCGCTCGAAATCTGTTCGCGCGTGGTGCGCGCATTCTCGCGCGCCTCGGAAAGACAGGAAAAAATGGAGTTTGGATTCTTCTTTTGCAGACTCACGAAATCGATCGCCGCCCGGCCGTCCGGCTTCGCGTAGAGCGAGGCGAAGAGTTCGTTCTCTTCCAGCGAACTGATGATCGGCTGCCATTGCTGCTGCGGATCGAAATCCGGCTGATTCGTGAGGTCGAGCATCAACTGCAGATTGGCATCCGCGATCCGGGCGTTGTTCTCCGCCCGCTCGATGTAGCGGCTCATCCAATAGAGGGAATCGGCGACGCGGCTAAGCATGGGGGGAATGGAGAAATGGAGTGGTGGAGTGTTGGAGTAATGGAGGAATGCCGGAGAAGGGATGCGCGGTTTTCATTACTCCATCACTCCATTTCTCCACTACTCCATCTCGGCTTCCGCGCGCTCTTCATCGATCACCCAGGTATCTTTGCTGCCGCCG
>JBBSPM010000006.1:0-106901 GCA_038258815.1 Chthoniobacterales bacterium | reverse complement strand
GTATGAAGGTGCTGAAATTGATCTCCTTTATGGTAACACGACGGATGGCGACGCGCGCGTTCTCCAGGGTTATGTCAAAGGCGGCATTGCTACAGAGAAAGTCTCAATCGCAGCCGCAGCCGAATATTATGACCGTGACGCCATTTTCTCGGCCAACCGTGCTATTTCACGGAGCTCGGATACGCGAATTAATGGAGAGTTGGGTCTCGGCGGCCGGAATACTGGCAGCCCCACCTTCCCCGGTGCGTTGACGACATTCTCGCAAGGAAATCGCCTTATTATCAACCCAAGCGGCGTTACTGATCCGGCGGATCCGAATCGGGGATACCGTCGCTATAATGGTGCGAATAGCAACGATCCTTTCCAATTCCGCAGCACGACACCGGCGATCCCGGCGGTGGAGAACTATCAAACTTACGTCACCGGCCGAGTGAAGATCTTCGGCGAAGGCCTTCAAGTGTATGGCGATATGCTTTACTCCAAGCGCCATCAGGACAATGGCGCGGCGGCTGCCCCTTTCGCGCTCTCCGCGGACCAGCAAACCGATCCCACTGGCAACACCTTCATTGGCGGATTTACGTCGACGGGCTCGACAGGACAACCCGGTTTTGACGGCGATCCCAACATCCAGGACGAAGTCGGCGCTTCTCCGTTCAATCCCTTCGGAGAAAATCTAGCGTTCATTCGTTATCGCACGATTCGGGAATTAGGTCTGCGTCAGTCATTCTATGATTACGATTACTATCGCTACACGGTTGGTTTCAACGGTAACTTCACTTTTACCGATAACAGCTTCATCAGCTTTCTGGGCTATGATACTGGCGTTGTTTACGAGCGTGGAGATTTCATCCGAACCGACCAGGGCGACGCTCAGAGAAGCATAATCGTCGCCGAGACGCTGGCTGGGAACTTCAATCCCTTCATTGGCATCACCGCGCCGCTCGCCGGTAACGCGCCGACCTACATTCCGAATGGCGTTGATGCCATGGGCAACCCTATAGGCGTGGGAGCTACTCCTACAGGCGCGACTGCGCCCTACGACAACGCTGCGGCCGTCCAACGCGCCGGCTTCACGGCTAGATCGACTGCTCTCTCAAAGGACCTATTGGCTGATGTCAAGGTTTTCGGAAATCTCTTTCCAAAGCTTTACCAAGGCGGAATTGGGTTCAACTTGGGCTACGAATACCGCCATCAGCGGTCGAAATCCATCCCTGATCCCGTGCAGGCCGCCGGAGACCAATTGGGCTTCAATGCCGCCGCGAACAACTCGTTCCATCGGACAGTGAATTCATATTTCGGTGAACTGCAGGTTCCATTGATTATCTCGACTATGAACATCCCTTTTGTTCGCTCGCTCGACGTTGCGGTCGCCTACCGGTACGAAAAGTTCGATAACCACGACAATTTCGGCGCCACCGATCCGGTCACTAACGTCGATCTCGGCAAACGGAACTCTACGTTCAACAATAACGGCGACGTTCGCATCTCTCTGCGATATCAGCCGATTCAGGACATCACCCTCCGGGCCTCATTTGGCGAGTCATTTCTCTCACCGACCCCGGTTCAATTGTTCGACCCAGTCCAGCAGAACTTCCCGCAGTTGTTCGATCCGGCCGCTTTGAATCCTCCCATCAATGGAGTGCCCCAGGCTCCCGGGCGGACCTTGCAGCCACGCGGCGGTGTGCAGCAAGGCGGCAACACCGCACTACGGCCCGAGACGACGGAATCCTACACCGCAGGTATCGTAGTGACCCCGCGCTTTCTTCCAGGCTTCACTGCGACGGTTGATCTCTATCAACTGTTCACGCGCAATGTGATCTTGGCCTCGGCTCAGTTCGCGCAATTGGCGTTGACGCAGAACGGAAACTTCATCGTCGCGGGCGGTGCGCCTGGGAATGCCCCCTTCGCGAACTTGATCGTCCGCGATGCTAATGAAGTTCGCAGCATCGACTCGGTTTCTCAGAACGCCGGCAAGCGTCTCGTGAATGGTATGGACATTTCCGCATCCTATCAGCTGCCTTGGACAACGTTCGGTACCATCACCCTGTCGACAGGCTACAACTACTTCTTCACTTGGAAGGCAGAGCCAATTGACGGCCTAGGCACTCACAGTTTCCTCGGCGACTACAATAACGGCAGCTTGCCGCTCGCGCCGGGCGCACTGCCCTACCATAAGGGGTTCCTTCGCGGCGAACACGTCTGGAAGGGCTTCGACTTCGTTGCCACCATGAACTACATCAGTTCGTTCAACGACGATTCAGCGTTCGTTCTGAGCACAGGAGGAGTTACCCCTGCGGTTGTCGGCGGAACCGGTACGGACCCGCAATATAGCGCCTATCGCACGGTCTCCGACTACATCACGCTCGACATGCAGTTGAGCTATGAGTTCGTGAAGCCGGTCATGGAGCCGATCGCGGCTGGCAAAGACTTCTCGAAAGACGGGAAGAGCATGGCCCCTGCAGTGGCCGGAGTTGAGACCGCGTCCATCTGGAAGCGGATGTTGTGGGGCACCACCCTGCGCGTGGGCGTGAACAACGCCTTCGATCGCCAGCCGCCGACGGTTTTGGGAGCGTTCAACGACAACTATGACACTTCGCTCTACTCGATCCGCAACCGCTACTGGTATGTCGGAATCAACAAGAAATTCTGAGCCAATTTCGTTTCAGTAAGTTGGGTTAAGGGAGGGCGGGCGATGCACATCGCCCGCCCTTTTGCCCATCTTCGGAACCGAGATACGAGCCGCGCGCATCTCGAAACAAATGGATCTTCGCAGACGATGAAGCTGGCCTTCCAGCGCTAATTTCCCTATTCACTCAAAAATCGAATTATGAAAATGAATACCGCCCCTTTTGTTGGCTTAATCGCATGCGCCATGACCGCGCCTCTATTTGCGCAGACGTCCCTGAAATTACCGGACGCCAGTCAGCAGGCCATGGTGCAGCAGCGCGTCGGCGTCACCGATATCACGATCGACTATCATCGGCCGCTCGTGAACGGGCGGAAGATTTGGGGCGGCCTCGTGCCGATGGATCAAGTCTGGCGGGCCGGCGCGAACACCAACACCACGATCGAGTTTAGCACGCCGGTGCTGGTGGAAGCCAAACCATTGGCCGCCGGCAAATACGGGCTGCATATGATTCCTGGAGCCGACAGTTGGACGGTTATTTTTTCCAAAATGGCCGTCGCCTGGGGCAGCTACACCTATGACGAGAAAGAAGACGCCTTGCGCGTAACGGTGAAGCCGCGGGCAATCGAAATGGAGGAAGCGCTCGAATATGAGTTCGAGGATCTGAAGCCGGAGTCTGTCGTGGTCACGATGAAATGGGAGAAGCTGGCGGTGCCGTTTCAGGTCGCGGTGAAGGACGAGGAGAGCGTGCTTCCCAGCATCCGCAACGAGATGCGCGGGCTGGCGCAATTCGAGTGGCAGAAACCGTACGAGGCCGCGCAATATTGCCTCGGGAAAAAGATCAATCTCGAGGAAGCGTTGAAGTGGGCCGAGATTTCCATTCAGAACGAAGAGCGCTTCGAGAATCTGATGACGAAGGCGGACCTCCTGAAGGCGTTGAACAAGACGGCCGAAGCAAAAACCGCACAGGAGAAGGCGATGGCGAAGGCGAACGATCTCCAGTTTTACTCCTACGCACGCGGCATGCAGCGCGAGAAACGTGAGGCGGAGGCGATGGAGATTTATACCGCGGTGGTGAAGCGTTTTCCCGACACGTTCGGCGGCTACCTCGCGCAGGCACGTATGAAATCCGCGACGGGTGATTTTGCCGCTGCGGCGGAGGCGATGAAGAAGGCGCAAAGCGCTGCCCCTAACGAAGGAACAAAGAAGAGTCTCCAACCGCTGATCGACAAGCTCGAGGCGAAACAGGACATCAATAAATAGGCGTCCGGGGGGCGGCCTGGCCACGTTCCGGAAAAGGCGACCGAAGCGCAGGATTGTCGACGCCGCGCCAACCGCTAGCTTGGCGCCATGCCGACGGAGCAAACGCCCGACTCGCCCGCCCGGCCCCTCATTTTCGTCTCGCACGCGTCGCGCGACAAGCTGGTCGCCGATGCTATCTGCGCGCGGTTGGAACAGCAGGGGATTCGTTGCTGGATCGCGCCGCGCGATGTCAATCCGGGCCGCGACTACAGCGACCAGATCGTGGAGGCGCTGGAAAAATCGACGCTCATGGTGATGGTTTTTTCCAGCGGATCGAACACCTCACGTCATGTGAAGAGCGAGATCGATCGGGCTTTCAGTCTGAGGCAGGTCATCGTCCCGTTTCGAGTCGAGGACATCGAGCCGGAGAAGGGGCTGGCTTACTATCTATCGAAGACGCATTGGCTGGATGCGGTCAATCCGCCGCTCGAGCAGCACATCGATCGGTTGGCTGGGCTGATCCAGAAAATTTCCGACCCGGACGCAGCTCCAATCCCTTCGCCGGCGCCGACGCCTGTCGTGATGACAGCACCCGCTGGAAACAAATTACTCTGGTGGGCCGCGGGCATCTTCATCTTGTTGACGATCGTCGCGCTCGGCCTGCTTTTTTACCGTTCTCGCGCGACGGAGGAAAGAACGAGCGTCTCGCCTGTCGCCGCCGCGCAGTCCACGCCAGCCCCGCCTCTCGCGGGCCAAACTCCGGCAGCCAACCCGGCCGCGTCGCCCGGTATCGAAGGCCGCTGGCTGCTGCTCGAAGCCCGCAGCTTGGCGGGGAACCAGTATCATGGCGCGGTTCGTTTTTCCAAACGCGGCGACCGCCTCGACGTGGCCTGGCAAACGACCGGGGGCGACTACACGGGAATCGGACTGGTGCGAGGCAACCGCGTTTGCGTGGGATGGAGCACAGGCTCGTTTGGCGTCGTCTTCTACCAAATCGGGGCGGACGGCACGCTCAATGGAACCTGGAGCGTCAAAGGGTCCGAGGCCGCGACGAGTGGCGTTGAAAAGGCGACGGGCGGCACTCCCGGTGAGTTGGTGGGCCGCTACTCGGTCGTGGGATCGAATCCGGGTGCGCAGAACCAGTATCGCGGAGAACTCGAGATCACGCAGACCGGCAAGACATATCGAATCGAGTGGAAGGCCGGCGACACCTCCGTCGTCGGAGTCGGGTTGCGAATCGATGACGATTTCTTCGTCGCTTGGGGCGGGGCCGGGCCGGAGCCGTTCGGGGTCGTCGCGTACACTTTTGACGGCGACCGCGCGCAAGGCAGTTGGACGCAGGGCGGCGCGACCGAGGTGGGCACGGAGAATTTGGTCAAGCAATTGACCCCGTGACGGCGGCCGGGTTTAGCCTCGGAAACTTGCGAATGAAGGACGCCACCCGTAGGTCTCTGGGCGCTCCTCATCAGCGGAGGGCGACCCACCTATGAAGAATCTCCTTGCCTCGTTCCTGATCCTTACCGCCATGCTCTCTTTCGCGCACGCCGAAGACCCAAAAGTCGTTCCCAAGTCGGACGGTTCCAATCCGTTGCTGAAGGAAAGCACGCTCCAATATCAGTATCCGCTCTTCGATCAGATCAAGGACGAGAATTTCCAGCCGGCGATCGAAGCCGGCATGGCGGCGGAGTTGAAAGAGATCGAGAAAATCGCGAACGACTCCGCGAAGCCGACGTTCGAAAATACGGTCGTGGCGATGGAGCGCAGCGGCGAATTGTTGAACCGCGCCAACCGCATTTTTTCGAATCTGAATGCGTCGAATACGAACCCGACGATGCAGAAGATCGACCAGGAATTGTCGCCGAAGTTGTCCGCGCATCAGGATGCGATCTCGCTCAATGGCCCGCTCTTCCAGCGGGTCGAAAGCCTTTACGAACAGCGTGACAAGCTCGGTCTCGATCAGGAATCGAAATTTCTGCTGGAGCGTTACTACAAGGATTTCGTGCGCGCTGGCGCCAAGCTTTCCGACGCGGACAAGGAGAAGCTGAAAGCGATGAACTCGGAGCTGGCCACGCTGCAGACGAAGTTCGCGCAGAACGTGCTCGAAGAGAAAAACGCCTCCTCCATCGTGGTGGACGACAAGGCGGAACTCGACGGCTTGTCGGATAACGCCATCGCCGCCGCCGCGAAGGCCGCGAAAGAAGAGGGGAAGGAAGGCAAGTTCGTCATCCGGATGATGAATACGACCGGCCAGCCGCCGCTCGATTCGCTGAAGAACCGCGCGCTGCGCCAGCGCATCATGGAGACGTCGCTGAACCGCAACAGCCACGGCGGCGAATGGGATAACCGCGAGACCGTGACGCGGATCGCGAAGCTGCGCGCGGAACGGGCGGCCTTGCTGGGGTATCCCAGTCACGCGGCCTATCAACTGGAAGAGCAAACCGCCAAGACGGTCCAGACCGTAAACGACATGCTGGGCAAGATCACGCCGCCGGCGGTGGCGAATGCGCGCAAGGAAATAGCCGACATGCAGGCGGTGATCGATAAACAAAAAGGCGACTTCAAACTCGCCGCTTGGGATTGGGATTTCTACGCCGAGCAGGTGCGGAAGGAACGCTACGATTTCGATGAATCGCAACTGAAGCCTTACCTGGAACTGAATCACGTCTTGATCGACGGCGTCTTTTTCGCCGCGACGAAGGAATACGGGATCACGTTCAAAGAACGGAAAGATCTTCCCGTTTATCTGCCGGACGTTCGCGTCTTCGAAGTCTTCGACACGGACGGCAAATCAATGGCGCTCTTCATCGCCGATTATTACGCGCGGCCCTCGAAGCGCGGCGGCGCCTGGGCGACCGCTTACGTTCCGCAATCGAAGCTGCTGAATCGCAGGCCGGTCATCGCGAACCATCTTAACATTCCCAAGCCGCCTGAAGGCGAGCCGACTTTGCTTACCTTGGACGAAGCGCGCACTGCGTTTCACGAATTCGGCCACGCGCTCCACGGCATGTTTTCGAACGTGAAATATCCACGCTTCGCTGGCTCGAGTGTGCCGCGAGATTTCGTCGAGTATCCCTCGCAGGTAAACGAGATGTGGCAGATCTGGCCGGAGATTTTGAAGAACTACGCCAAGCATTACAAAACCGGCGAACCAATGCCGACCGAGTTACTCGACAAAGTGCTGGCGGCGGAAAAGTTCAACCAAGGCTTCAAGACCACGGAATACCTCGCGGCTACCTGGCTTGATCAAGCCTGGCATCAGTTGAAGCCCGAAGAAGTGCCGACCGATACGCTCGCCTTCGAGGCGAAAGCGTTGAAAGAACATGGCGTCGATCTCGACGTCGTCCCGCCGCGTTATCGCAGCACCTATTTCTCCCACACCTTCGCCGGCGGCTACTCGGCCGGCTATTACTCCTACATCTGGAGTGAAGTGCTGGATGCCGACACGGTCGATTGGTTCAAGGAACACGGTGGCTTAAAGCGCGAAAACGGCGACCGCTTTCGCGCGAAGCTTCTCTCCCGCGGCGGGAGCGACGAGGCGATGAATCTGTTCCGCGACTTCATCGGCCACGAACCGAAAATCGAGCCGCTCTTGAAACGACGCGGTTTGGAAGCGCCGGTGAGCGAGAAGGGGCCGCCGCCCGCGGCAGAGTGAGCAGGAACGAAGGGCCAACGATGCCTCACGGTACCGGGGAGCGTCAGGGCTCGCCTCTTTCTGCCGCGTAAGGAGGAACGGGCAAGTGGGACGATACCTCACGGGTTGAGCCGAGAGAGTGTCATCCTGAGCCGCGAAGACGGTCGAAGGATCTCTCCGATACTTTGCGATAAGGCTCACGAGATTGAGCGGGTACGCGGATATGCGTGGTCTGTTTTCTCTCGTCAGAAGCTAACCCTGCGTTTGTGAGATCCCTCGACCGTCTCTGCGGCTCGGGATGACATCCGAGCCGTGGCGCGGTATGGAAGCCGCATGTCTCTCACCCACCTCGAATGCACTTCCTGCGCGAAGCAGTATGATTGGCAGGCGCTGCATAATCTCTGCACCGCTTGCCACAAGCCGCTCTTCCCGCGCTACGATCTGGCCGCGGCCGGCCGCACGCTGACCCGCGAAGCGCTGGCCACGCGCGAGAAATCGCTCTGGCGTTACCGCGAAGTGCTGCCACTGCCGTTGGACGCGGAGCCGATCACATTCGGCGAAGGCGGGACGCCACTCCTGCCGGCGAAACGTTTCGGCCGGCAGCTCGGCCTCACGAGCCTGTGGGTAAAAGACGAAGCCCAGAATCCCACCCAAAGCTTCAAAGCCCGCGGCATGACCACCGCCGTCTCGATGGCGAAACATCTTGGCGCGACCAAGCTGGCCGTGCCCAGCGCGGGCAACGCGGGGGGGGCGCTCGCCGCCTATGCCGCGCGCGCCGGACTCGAGGCCCACATCTTCATGCCCGCCGATACGCCGCGCGCCAACATCATCGAATGCCGCGAAACCGGCGCGCACGTTACCCTCATCGATGGCCTCATCACCGATTGCGGCGCCGAGGTTGCGAGGAGGAAGGAAGCGGAAGGCTGGTTCGACGTCTCCACCTTGAAAGAGCCCTACCGGGTGGAAGGCAAAAAGACGCTCGGCTACGAGCTGGCCGAGCAATCGAATTGGGAACTACCGGATGTCGTCCTTTACCCGACCGGCGGCGGCACCGGCCTGATCGGAATGTGGAAAGCGTTCGACGAACTGGAAACGCTCGGCTGGATCGGCGCGAAACGGCCCCGCATGTTCACCATCCAGGCCAGCGGCTGCGCCCCCATCGTTCGTGCCTTCGAAGCGGGCGAAAAATCCGCCACGGAATTCCCCAATGCCCACACCGTCGCCTCCGGCCTGCGCGTCCCGAAAGCCGTCGGCGATTTCCTCATGCTCGATATCCTGCGGACTTCGGGCGGCGGCGGGCTCACCGTGGACGACGAAGAAATGATCCGCGTCACCCGAGAAGTCGGCGCCGCGGAAGGCCTCTTCGTCGCCCCGGAAGGCGCGGCGTGCTTCGCGGCGCTTCGTTCGTTAGTCGACAAAGGACAGATCGGAAGCGACGAGCGCGTCGTGATCTTCAATACCGGCTCCGGGATCAAGTATCTGGAGTGCTACGGTGACTGACCTTTTCGAGAAAAGCCTCGACCAAGGCAAGGCGCTTGGTGGCCAGTTTCACTTTAGAAGCAGGATCGCGCCTGACTTCGATCGCGTAAATCGGCACCTCGAACAGACCGCGTGTTTCCGCGCGATCGATTATTTTTAGGGCTTCGTCGCGATGCTCAGGCGCGGTGCAGGCGGGCGGGGGAGGTTGCATGGATGGAGCGGGTGTGGGCGATGGGGTAGGTTCGGCAGCGACGGCGGGACCGAAGGTGGCGAGAACAAGCAGAATCGGCAGCGTGGAGTTCATAGGATTTTCCTGAGGGTGAGGGCGGCGGATGTTTCGCGTTTCCCCTGCCGTAGGCCAATTTCTCGCAGCCGACAACGGACTTAAAATGCGCCGAAATCGGACTTCGCGTCCGGCCCGCAAGGAGCAGCCCGTGGAGACGAGACCAACCGCTACGGCACAGATTGTCCGGAGCGGGATTTCACGAGGCCGATATCGGAGGTGTTAATGGAGCCGTTCGGGGTGACGTCCTGACGGAAGTTGGCGGCAGTCACCGGCTGGCCAGACTGCGCCTTGGTTTGGCTGACATCGGTGCCGTTGACGGTTTTGTTCCCGTTGGTGTCGCCGGCGAGGAGGTTCATGCTCACGCTGGTGTCGGGCAGGATTTGGCCAAAGCTATCGGTCACATCACTGAGGGTAACGGTAATTTTCTGCACGTCGGTCACACCGCTCAGGGTCACGGTCGCCGAATTCCTTGTGAATGTCGGACTGCCGGAAACCGTGCCGATGCCCGAAGTGACGCCCGCGTTGCCGCTGACGACGTCGTTATTGAAAAGGAAAACCAGCGTGTGATTCCCGCCGCTTCTCCGGCACTCTACGCCCGGCTCGCCCGTGAGCGGCAAGTTAATATCGAATGCTGTTAGGCCGCCGTGGATCTTGCGGGAAAAGGCGGTCGCGAGCTGTAGGGCAGGGGTGGCGATGAACAAGCCTTGCGACCCATCGGTGAAGGAGGCAAAAAAGACAACCTGCCCGTTATCGCTCAAGCCGCTGCCCAAGCCGTCTTCGTCGCCCGAGCCACCGGTAAAATTCAGTTCCTCGAGTATGCGCGAATCGCCGGGACCCACTAGGAAGGCCTGGCCTTCTCGTGCCACGAGGGTCAGCGCACCTTCGCTGTCCGAAAGCCAGAGGCTACCATCGTTGGTTGTCGTGACATTGGGACCGGTCAACTTATTTTGAAAGGCTATCTGCCCGCGATCGTTTAAGGCAAAAGGATAAATGTAGCTCAAACGGCCAAAGACGGTGCCAGCGCCGGCGCCAGGCGCGGCATCGCCTTCGCGGACGACATTAACCACTGCACCGGGCGTGCCTGTCCAAAGCGCGGTTCCGTTGGCCCCGGAGACGCCCGGGCCGGCCAGGTATCCGGCAAACAGACTCTGGCCCGATGCATTGATATGGATCACCGGTGGGTTCCCGAAATCGTAGTAGCTGATCCCGGCAGCCATGCCCGGTGCTGGATCACTTTCCCGCGCCAACAACATCACGTTGCCCGGTGAGCCCGTCCATAAACCGGAATTGTTGGTGTTCGTGATCCCAGGACCCGTAAGATCGCAGAGGAACGTGGCTTGGCCGCCGGAGTTAAGTGGGGGGTCGTCAGAAAAATTCGAATAATTCGTGCCTAGAGGCGTGCCTGGCGCTGCGTCGCCCGTACGCGCCAGCAGAGCCAAACCTCCGGGCTCGCCGACCCAAAAACCAGTGCCGTTGTTTGTCGTAATGCCAGGGCCTTTGAGATCAGCTTTGAAGCCGATCTGGCCAGCAGCGTTAAACCGTAGACTAAAAGTCCGAATAATGCCGTAAGTCACCCCCGCTGGGGTGCCGGATGCGGGCTCACCCGTACGCGTGACCAAGGTCAAGTTTCCCGGCGTTCCTCTCCAAATACCTAAGTTAGGGGGTGTTATTCCAGGGCCACCGAGGCCTGCGACGAAGGCACTCTGACCTGATGCGTTCATTTTTGGAACGGAAAGCCCGACGAAAACGATCCCGGCGGGGCCGCCAGGCGCTTGGTCGCCGCTGCGTGCCAGGAGGGAGACTGCCCCAGGCGTCCCGACCCAAAGACCGCCGTTATTATCGACCGTGATTCCGGGGCCGGTCAGGAACAAATAAAACGAGCTTTGACTTCCCGGGGCAGGTCCGAGGTAAGAAGAGAAGGAATTATAGTTCACGCCTGCGGGCGTACCTGGCGCTTGGTCGCCCAAGCGCGCCAGCAGGGCTGCGCCCGTCGGTGGAGCGAACCACAACCCCTCCCGGTTTTGCTCCGTGACATCTGGCCCTGCAAGATAGGCGTAGAATGTGGTTTCACTGGCGACATTGAGCCTCACGGTCGGGTCGAAGCCCGAGTAGGTGACGCCCGCCGACGTTCCGGGCGCCGGATGGCCCGCGAGAGCAACGGTTCTAAAAGTGAACTGCCCCGCCTGGGCTGACTCGCACGCAACGAGCAACGCGACGATGAGCGGGAATTTAATCGAGACGCTAAGCCACAACAGTCGACGGAGGGATAAAATCATAAAGGGGAAATCAGGTTCAGATGAAAATACGCCCGCCATCTGACGGCGTGGAGTGTGGCGTTGTCTTGGCCTGCGTATTCGAGCCTGCCGTTCGGGTTCAGCCGGGTGATGCGGTCCGCGTCACAGGTGATCCGCCGTTGGGCGACAGCATGGCAGAATCTGCAATCTGGTAGAAAAACCCGGATTGCTCGTAAAAATGAGTGCATTGGGTCCGGACGAAAGCAGAAGCTTGCCGCCAAGCAAGCAAAAGTCTGAATAGGGTCTGGCAGACGAATGCGATCCGCGACCGCGGTTGGAAGGCCCAGACCAAGCCTGACCAAACTTCCTTTCCGACTATTTCCGATCTGGCTGAACAGGAGGCGCCGTTCGGCATTGACACTGTGTGCGGCGGGGCGCGATGAAGGCTCTCGCATGCTGACGATTGATGCAGTTTCCAAGAAGTTTCGCGGAGGAAATTATGGCGTGCAGGATGTTTCGCTGGAGTTGAAGTCCGGCGTGATTGGGTTGCTGGGGCCGAACGGGGCGGGGAAGACGACGCTGATGCAGATGATCGCGACGATCACGCGGCCGACGAGCGGGCGGATTTTCTTTCAAGGCGTGGATGTGGTGAAGAAGCCTAACGAGTTGCGACGCAAGCTCGGTTATCTCCCGCAGGACTTCGGGGTTTACGACAATCTGACCGCGCTGGAGTTTCTTTCCTACTTTGCGGCGCTCAAGGGCGTGCACTCGAAGGCGCGGGTGATGCAGATGCTCGAGAATGTGAATCTCCATTCCGTGGCGCAGCGCGCAGTGGGCGGCTTTTCTGGCGGGATGAAGCAGCGCCTTGGGATTGCGCAGGCGCTGATCAATGATCCGCAACTGGTGATTGTGGATGAACCAACGGCGGGCCTCGATCCGGAAGAGCGGGTGCGGTTTCGCAATGTGCTGTCCGAGATTGGATTCGGGAAGCTGGTCATTCTTTCGACGCACATTGTGTCGGATATCGAATCGATCGCGACGCAGATCGCGGTGATGAAGGAGGGGCGGCTCGTGACGCTGGCGGCGCCGGAGGAATTGCTGCGCGAAGCGGAGGGGAAAGTTTGGAAGACGGTCCTTTCGTCGGAGGAATTCGAGCGGGAGCGCACGACGCTGAAGATTTCCAGCGCGGTGCGGCGACCGGATGGCGTCCACATTCGGTTTGTCGGCTCCCAACCCGCGGGCGGAGCGACGGCGGTGGAGCCGGAGCTGGAGGACGCGTTTCTCTATTTAATGCATTCCGGCGATCTCGGCCGTAGCACAGGCATCTTGGCGGTGGGGACAACGGGCGTCTCGCCCGTTGAATCTGGCGCACAACCTTCGCAAACATCGGGCAAGATGCCCGATGTCCCCACCGGCGAGACGCCTGTGCTACCGCCCGCCGCGACGCGTTCGGACGTGGAACATGACTGACTCTTTTTCGCGCATTCTGGCGATCGTGCGGGCGGATTTTCTACTCCGGTTTCGCCGGCCTTCCACACTCATTGTCTTCCTGCTTCTGAGCGCGTTTGCATACGTTTGGGTGCCGGATCCGTCGACTGGGCGCACGCTGCTGCAGATCAATGGCCAGCGCGCCATTTATAACTCGGCCGCGCTGGGGATGGCGACGGCGTCTGTCGGGATGATCTTCGTCGGGCTCTTCGGTTTCTACGTCATTTCGAATGCCATTCGCCGCGATGTGGTGACCCGATGTGGATTGGTCGCCGCTTCGACTTCGATGCGATCGATCGAATACTTGTTAGGCAAATTTGTCGGCAACGTCGCGTTCCTGACCACGTTCATCGGCGGGTTCATGCTCAGCTCGATGGCGATGCAACTAGTGCGCGGCGAGGCGGCTTTCGAGCCGCTGGTTTTCGTGCATCAATATCTTCTCCTCACGCCGCCGACGGTGGTTTTCGTCTCCGCGATCGCGGTCTTGTTTGAAGCCATTCCGTGGCTCTCGGGGAAGCTGGGCGATGTCGTCTATTTCTTCGTCTGGATGCTTTCGGTCGGGATTGTCGTCTCGCAGGTCGCGGGGAGCGGTCAGATCGGGTGGGGCCGATACGTGGACGTCTCAGGGTTCGGATTCATGATCGAGCAAATGCAGCAAACGATGCATACGGAATCGATCTCGATCGGCGCTACCGATTTCGATCCGACGAAGCCGACGATTATTTTCCAAGGGCTCACGCTGCCGCGGTCGTGGCTGGTGCCGCGGATTGTTTCCATGCTTTTTCCGCTCGCGTTCATTCCGCTGGCCGGTCTGTTTTTTCACCGGTTCGATCCGGTGCGGACGCGGCGGACGGCGGAGAAAGGAAAGCGTAATTGGCTGGGACGAATCCAGATGCTGTTCAAGCCGTTGACGCGCCGCGCGGTGACGTGGCTTTTGTTGCCGGCACGCGGCGGGTCGCTCATCGCCGCGATCTGGACGGATGCCATCCTGACGCTGACGCTTTCTCCGTTCGCTTTCCTGGCCTTCGTCGGCGTCAGCATTGCGGCAGTCATCTCCGCGCCGTTCGGCGTTTTACCTTTCGCGTTTCTCGCGCTTGCCATCTTCATCTCCGATGTGGTGACGCGCGACCCGCGGGCCGGGACCACGGCCATCATTTATTCCAGCCCACGTCTGCGGGAGAATCTGGTTTGGTGGAAGCTCGGTTCCACCTGCGTATTGAGTCTGTTGTTTTGCGCGGTGCCGCTGGCGATGAGTGCGGGTGGCGGTTGGCCGCGGCTGGCCACGGTTTTAGGCGGCGTGCTATTTGTGGGCGCGTGCGCGACCGCGCTTGGGGTGATCACGCAGAACGCGAAGACCTTCATCGTCGGTTTCCTGAGCTTTTGGTATGTGGTGGTGAACGATCACGGCGTCTCGCCTGCACTTGATTTCGCGGGATTCTATCACGCCGCCACATTCCGAACCCTCGCGCTTTACTCGATCCTGAGTATTTTGATCATCGGCACGGCACAGATGGCGCATCGGTGGCGGTTGGCGCGGGTCTGATCCCTCGGCATTCGTGCTCGCCAAGCGCAATCGCTGTGTTATGAACCTCCGTTTCAACGGGCTTCGCCCGGTTTCAACCCCCAAAACCTGCTTATGAAAATCCGTTCTCTTGCTCGTTGGAGCTTTGTCCTTATCACCCTCTTTTGGGTCGGCGTGATTACCTCGTCCAGCTTTAGTGCGCGCGAGAAAAATCCGATGATCAATAAAATTTCACCGTGGGTTTTGGAAAAAACTGCGAGTGGCGGGGAGGCCGAATTTCTCGTGGCATTAGCCGATCAGGCAGACTTGAGCGGGGCCGATGCGCTCGCGACGAGGGAGGCGAAAGGCCATTTCGTGCGCGAGGCGCTCTGGAACAAGGCGCAGCAAACGCAGGGTCCGGTGCTCGATTGGCTGACCGCGCGCGGGATTGAGCATCGTTCGTATTACATCGTGAATCTGATCTGGGTGAAGGCGAACCAGGAAGTGGCGCTCGCGCTGGCGTCGCGACCGGAGGTGGCGCGGATCGAGGGCAACCCCAGCGTGCGCAATGTGCCGGAGCCTTTGCCGGACGAACAAGTCACGGAATCGGTGCCGCTGCCGTATGTGCCGACCACGGTCGAGAGCGGCGTCATCTACACGCGCGCGCCGGAAGTGTGGGCGACGGGTTTCAATGGACAGGGCATCGTGGTGGCCGGGGCCGATACCGGCATTCGCTGGACGCACAACGCGCTCAAGTCGCACTACCGCGGTTGGGACGGCGCGGTCGCGAACCACGATTACAACTGGCACGATTCCATTCACACGGGCGGCGGTAGTTGTGGGGCGGATTCGCCGCAGCCTTGCGATGATAACGGCCACGGGACACACACCATCGGCACGGCAGTGGGCGACGACGGGGCGGCCAATCAGGTCGGCGTGGCGCCGGGGGCGAAATTTATCGGCTGCCGGAATATGGATCAAGGCGACGGCACGCCTGCGCGTTACATCGAATGCATGGAGTTTTTCCTCGCGCCGTATCCGATCGGCGGCACGCCGGCGCAGGGCGATCCGACAAAGGCGCCGGATATCACGACAAACTCCTGGGGCTGTCCAGCCTCGGAAGGCTGCTCGCCCAATTCTCTGCAGGCGGCCGTGGAAGCGCAGCGCGCGGCGGGCATCATGATGGTGGTGGCGGCGGGAAACAGCGGCTCGTCTTGCTCCACGGTTTCGAATCCGCCCTCTTTCTACGAAGCGAGCTACACCGTGGGCGCGCTCAATACCGGTTTCGACACGATCGCGAGCTTTAGCAGCCGCGGGCCGGCGACCGCGGACGGTAGCATGCGAGGGAAACCGGACCTCTCCGCGCCCGGCACGAGCACGCGTTCTTGTTATCGGACAAGCGATACCTCCTACGCGAGCCTGAGCGGCACTTCCATGGCTACGCCGCATGTGGCCGGCGGCATCGCGGTTCTTTTGTCGGCTCGGAAGGCATTGCGCCATGACGTGCCGGACATCATTACGGCTTTGAATCAAGGCGCGGTGCAAATTCTCTCCTCCACCTGCGATGGCGGCGGCACGCCCATTTCGCCTAACAACACCTTCGGCTACGGCCGCCTCGACGTGAAGAACACGGTCGACAACGTGATGCAAGTCGCGTCCGCGGTTTCGCGCAAAATTCATGGCGCCACGCCCTATGACATTCCATTGCCTCTGACCGGCGAGGCGGCGGTGGAATGCCGAAGCACCGGGGGCAGCCAGACGATTGTCGTGACCTTCAGCGGAGCGGTCACGAGCGGCAGCGCCGCGGTCAGCAGCGGAACGGGGAGTGTCGTGAGCTCGTCCATCTCCGGCAACACGATGACGATCAACCTCAGCGGCGTGGCGGACGTGCAAAAGTTGACGGTGGCCTTGAACGGCGTGACCGGCTCGGGCGCGCAATTTCTCCCGGCGACATCGCTCAGCATGAACGTGCTCGCGGGTGACGTGAACGGCAGCAAATCGGTCGGCGCGTCGGATGTCAGCCAGGCGAAATCCCAAGCCGGTAATGTGGACGCGACCAACTTCCGCTCCGACGTGGCGGTGAATGGAACGATCAATGCCGGCGACATCGGGATGGTGAAATCGCTTTCTGGTCACAGCGTGCCGTAGACCTGTGGGAGGCCGGGTTTGCAACCCGGCTGGAAGGAGTGGTAAAGCCGTCCTCCGGCGACTCGCGCGCGATGGCCTGCGATTGACACCGCGCGTAAAACGCGGTTCAGAGTTAACCCGATGAGCCGAATCTTGATCGCGGACGACCAGACGGATGTGCTGGAAGCGTTGCGCATTTTGCTGAAGGGCGAAGGCCATCAGACCGACGCCGCCACTTCGCTGGCCGGAGTGTTTCAGAATCTGGAGAAGCGGGACTACGCGCTTCTCATCATGGATCTGAATTACACCCGCGACACGACCTCTGGGCAGGAAGGTCTGGAGGTTTTGCCGCGCATTCAGGCGCTGGATAACACGCTCCCGATTGTGGTCATGACCGCGTGGGCCACGATCGATCTGGCGGTGGAAGCGATGAAACGCGGCGCGCGCGATTTCATTCCGAAGCCGTGGGATAACGACCGGTTGCTCGCGATTGTGCGGACGCAAATCGAGCTTGCGGGAGCGCTGCGGAAAGGCCGGCGTTTGGAAGCGGCCAACCAGCTCCTGCGCGGGAACGCGCCGAAAATCATCGCGGAATCGCCGCGGATGCAGCCCGTGCTGGAATTGATTTCACGCGTTGCGCCGTCGGATGCGAACGTGCTCATCACGGGCGAAAACGGGACTGGCAAGGGACTAGTCGCGCGAGCGTTGCATGCGCTCTCGCAGCGCGCTTCGCACAGCATGATCACGGTGAACATGGGCGGCCTCTCCGAGGGAATTTTCGAGAGCGAATTGTTCGGCCATGTGAAGGGCGCGTTCACCGATGCCAAGATCGATCGCGCGGGACGTTTCGAGCTGGCCGACGAGAGCACGCTCTTCATGGATGAGATCGCGAACGTGCCGATGAACCAGCAGGCGAAATTACTGCGTGTGATCGAGACGGGAGAATTCGAGCGGGTCGGCTCTTCGAAAACCTTGCACGCGAATGTGCGGATTGTGTCGGCTACGAATGCGAATCCACACGAGGAAGTGGCGGCGGGACGTTTCCGGCAGGATCTGCTTTTCCGTTTGAACACGATCGAGATTCCGTTGCCGCCATTGCGCGAACGGCGGGAAGACATCATGCCGCTGGCGAACAGCTTTCTGCGCGCGCACGCCAAGCGTTATCGCAAGGAGATGACCGGCTTCGAAGAAAAGGCGCGCGATCTTCTCATGCAGCATCCTTATCCCGGCAATGTGCGTGAGCTCGATCACGTGGTGGAGCGTTCTGTCCTCATGGCCCAGGGCGCGCTGGTGAAAGCGAACGATCTCGGCCTAACGAGCGGTCATGACGATGCGACGAGCATCGACAACATGAGCTTGGAGGAAGTGGAAGCGTTCCTGATCAAGAAAGCGATGAGCCGGTTCGATGGCAATGCGCGCCGCGCGGCCGAGGCCTTGGGGTTGAGCCGGAGCGCGTTCTATCGCCGCCTGCAGCACCATGGGCTGTGAACGACCTGTCCGGGTCTGGGGAGCGCGGGCGCCCCGCCCGCTCTGTCGTGCGCCTCGCGCGACAGTCTCTCGGGGCTTGGCGATCTTTTTCGGTGGTGCGCGTTCCCAGAGGTTTGAGGCGAGGCGCCTCAAACTGCGGGCGGGGCGCCCGCGCTCCCCGGAATGGGCTTTCGCGCCGCTCCTTTAGTCCATGAATCCGCCGCGCAAAAAGCCGCGACAGCGGATGACCCACGAGGGGCGAATTACCTGGCTCACCTTTTGGGCAGTTGCGCCGTCGGCGATCGTGGCTCTCTCGCTGCTTTGGTTTGGTGATTACACCACCAAGGTGCAATGGACGCTGACCTTGTTCATCGCCGGCTTCGGACTCGGTTTCATCTTTAGCGCGCGCGAACACATCATTCGTCCGCTGCAGACGATGACCAATCTGCTGGCCGCTTTGCGCGAAGGCGATTACTCGATTCGCGCGCGCGGAGCGCGAGTGGATGACGCGCTGGGCGAAGTGTTGCTCGAGATCAACGCCCTCGGCGAGACGCTGCGCACGCAACGTCTCGGCGCCTTTGAGGCGACGGCATTGTTGCGCACGATCATGGCGGAGATCGATGTCTCGGTTTTCACCTTCGATCCTGATCGACGTCTGCGGCTGGTGAATCGCGCGGGCGAAATTCTTCTCGGGCGCCCGATGGACAAATTGCTCGGCCGTCGCGCCAGCGAACTCGGCCTGCAAACGGTGCTGGAGGCGGACGAGGACCGGCCGTTATCGCTCACGTTTCCGGGCGGCGCGGGGCGTTGGGGCGTGCGCCGCAGTTCGTTCCGCGAGCGCGGCCTGCCACACGAGCTCGTGGTGCTGACGGACCTGAGCAAAACTTTGCGCGAAGAGGAACGCACCGCCTGGCAGCGCCTCGTGCGCGTGATCGGTCACGAGATGAATAACTCGCTCGCGCCGATCAAATCGATTGCGGGCAGTTTGGAGAGTCTATTGCGCCGCGACCCGCCGCCGCCCGATTGGCAGGATGACGCGCGGAGCGGATTAAACGTCATCTCGACCCGTGCGGAATCGCTCAGCCGTTTCATGCAAGCCTACGCGCGCCTCGCGCGCCTGCCTCCGCCACAGAAGGAAGCGCTCAATCTGGAAGAACTCGTTAGGCGAATTGTGAGCCTGGAGACGCGGCTGGCGGCGCGAATCGCGACCAGCCCACCGATGACCATTCGCGCGGACGCGGCGCAGCTCGAGCAGCTCTTGATCAATATCCTGCACAACGCCGTCGATGCCTCGATCGAGACCGGCGGCGAGGTCGTGGTCGGCTGGCGCGAGGTCTCGGAATGCGTGGAGCTTTTCGTGCGCGACGAAGGGCAGGGGATCATGAACCCGACGAATTTGTTTGTGCCGTTCTTCACCACCAAGCCTGGTGGATCGGGGATCGGGTTGGCTTTGAGCCGGCAAATTGCGGAAGCACACGGCGGGTCGTTGACCTTGGCAAATCGGAGCGGCGTTCCCGGCTGCGAAGCATTGTTGCGCTTGCCGCGGTAGCCGACGACAGGCGTCGGCTTTGGAGGGACGGGCGCTGTCCCGTCCTCGCCGAAGAGCCAAAGGACGACGCGGCGGTCGTCCCTCCACACGTCCCAGCATCGGGACGGCGTAATCCCACAAGCGATGCTTTCTGAAGTTTCCCACTGAGACGAACAGTCTGGTAAGCTGCTTTAAGACAGTAGTTTGCAACTCTTGTGACCGCCGTGGCACGGCCTTTGCAATAGGGGCATGAGCCACCCGAACTTTTTTGAATCCAAACACAGTTCCGAGTGCATCTCAATTGAAAGCCCAAATATGAAACCCACGTTACAAATCAATCACACCGACCGGCAGCGCGATTCGTTCGCTTCCCGCCGGTCGGGCTCGGCCGCGCCTAAAGTCGAATATTTTTTCCAAGCGCCGGCACCGGAATTTTCCGGATACCGCCGCGGCGATGGCGCCTCCTTTCGCTCGATCAGCCAGGATTATTTTGCGCGGGAAGCGCGCGGTCACTTTAAAGCCGAGGCGCTCGTCTTCGGGCTGATAGCCGCGACCGCAGTCGTTCCGATCGTCGAAGCCATCCGCGGCCTTTCGCAACTTTTCCACGGGGTTGTCTAACCGGTCCGAATTTGCCCCCCATGCAACCGGTAACCAAACCTAAGGAAGAAAATATCGTGCGACCGGGCGGATTCACGCAGGCTACCAACACCATGGATGTGCCGCGCGCGGGGGTCGCGAAAAAGAAGCGCCAAAAGCGGATCATCATGATCGCGCTCGTGGTTGTTGGCTTGATCGCGGCCACGTTCGGGCTTTCGCGTTTGAAGCCGGCGGTTCCGAGCGTCGATCGCTCGACCGTCTGGATCGATACCGTGAAGCGTGGGCCGATGGTGCGCCAGGTGCGCGGTCTCGGCACGCTGGTGCCGGAAGAGATTCGCTGGATCGCCGCGGTTACGGAAGGCCGTGTGGACAAGATTGTGGTGCGTCCGGGCGCAGAGGTGCAGCCAGATACAGTCTTGCTGGAGTTGAGCAGCCCGGAAGTGGAGCAGGTCGCACGCGATGCGGATCTGCAATACAAGGCCGCCGAAGCCGAGCTCACAACGCTCCGCGCGACACTGCAGCGTGAGCTTTTGGATCAGGAATCCAACGCGGCTCGCGTCCATTCCGAGTATCAGCAGGCCAAGATGGAGAACGAGACGAACGATAACCTGGCCAAGAATGGCCTCGTCTCCGTTCTCACGCACAAGACTTCGAAGATCAAAGCGGAAGACCTCGCGGCGCGCGACGCCATCGAGCAGAAGCGCTACGAGTTCGCGCAGACCTCCATCGAACCCCAGATCGCTTCCAAACAAGCCGCCGTCGATCAGGTCAAAGCATTGGCCTTGATGCGGAACAACCAGATGGATCAACTGAAAGTCCGCGCTGGTTTTGCTGGCGTCCTGCAACAACTCCCAGTCGAAGTCGGCCAGCGGGTCACGCCCGGAACCAATCTCGCTCGCGTCGCCGACCCGACCAAATTGAAGGCGCAAATCAAGATCGCCGAGACGCAGGCCAAAGACATTCAGATTAACCAAAAAGCTTCCATCGATACCCGCAACGGCGTCGTCGAGGGCCACGTCACGCGAGTCGATCCCGCGGTCGAGCAGGGAACCGTCACCGTGGACGTCGCGATCGACGGCGACTTGCCGAAAGGCGCGCGTCCTGACCTCAGCGTCGATGGCACGATCGAACTCGAACGTCTCGACAATGTCGTTTACGTCGGTCGTCCTGCCTTTGGCCAGGAGAACAACACCGTCGGAATTTTCAAACTGGTTCCCGGATCCTCCGAAGCTGTCCGGACCCCGGTGAAACTTGGCCGCAGCTCGGTCAACACGATCGAGATCATCAGCGGCCTCGAGCCGGGTGATCAGGTCATCCTCTCCGATACCAGCGCGATGGATGCGCACGACCGCATCCGGCTGAACTGATTTCTGATTTCTGATGGCTGATTTCTGATTTTTTAGACAATGAACCGCGACGATCTCAAAGAACGCACCAAGCTATTCGCCCTGCGTGTGATGCGACTGGTGGATGCGATGCCCAACTCCACGAAGGGGCGCGCTCTGGCCGCGCAATTAGTTCGAAGCGGAACTAGCGTAGCCGCGAATTACCGCGCCGCCTGCCGCGGCCGCTCCCGCGCCGAGTTCATCGCGAAAATCGGCGTCGTCGAAGAGGAAGCCGATGAAACGGCTCTTTGGCTCGAACTCATTATTGCCGACAAGCTACTCACAGAAATGAAGGTCCAGCCGCTTCTCTCCGAAGCGAACGAACTCACAGCCATCATGGCTGCCACCTACATCTCCGCGCGGCGAAACAGCAAAGCGCCCGAGCCGAAGAAATCAGCCATCAGAAATCAGCCATCAGAAATATGACCACCATGCCTACCACTGAAGAAACCACCACCACCGAAAATCCGACCCCGCGTGCGGGAACCAACGGAACCCTCCTCAAGCTCGACGGCGTCACCAAGGTCTTCCTGACTGACGAAGTGGAGACCCACGCCCTCTCCGGGATTCACCTCGACATTCGCAAAGGCGAATACGTCTCCATCGCCGGTCCTTCGGGCTGCGGGAAATCGACCCTCCTCTCGATTCTCGGGCTCCTCGATACGCCGTCCGGCGGCAGCTACGCGCTTAAAGGCACCGAGGTCGCGAACCTCACTTTCCCGCAGCGCGCGCGGATTCGGAACCGCGAGATCGGTTTCATTTTCCAGAGCTTCAACTTGATCGGTGACCTCACCGTTTTCGAGAATGTGGAGCTGCCACTTACTTATCGCGGGATGCCTTCGAGCGAGCGCAAAGCGTTCGCCCTCGAAGCGCTCGAACGCGTCGGCATGGGCCATCGCGCCAAGCATTTGCCGAGTCAGCTCTCCGGCGGTCAACAGCAACGCGTCGCGGTCGCGCGCGCGCTCGCCGGGAAGCCGGCCATCCTCCTTGCGGACGAGCCGACGGGTAACCTCGATTCGCGCAACGGCGAAGCGGTGATGGATCTGTTGAAGGAACTGCACGCCGCCGGCGCCACCATCTGCATGGTCACGCACGATGTTCGTTTTGCGCAGCACGCCGATCGCACCATTCATCTCTTCGACGGCCGGGTCGTGGAAGATCACAGCATGGCCGCCTAACGAGCCCGAACCAATGGGAGGCGCACCCGACGTAACCGGAGCACAGGCATCCCTGCCTGTGCGGCCGACGGGCGTCCCGCCTGTCGAATCCGAACCAGCAAGCGAGACGCTTGCTGGCCGCGCCGCCGGGACGGCTGAGTTCCCGCAGCCATGAGACGCCCGATCGTCGTTCTGCTTTTGCTGATCGCGAACGCGGTCGTCACTTCCGGCGGCATCAAGTCGCCCGCGATTCACAAGTCGCTAGACCTCTTTCGGTCGGTTAAAGCGGCGATTGTTCACTCCGCCTCCACGGTGCCCGGCCGTAAGGTGGCGCAGGTTGCCACCTTCCCATCCCGCGGAATCAGCACTCGGGAAACTTGTGCCAGGCTATGATGAACGACATCCGTTTCGCCCTGCGAATGTTGGTCAAGACGCCGGCCTTCAGCATCATCGCGATCCTTGCCATCGCGCTCGGGATCGGCCTTTCGACCACCATGTTCTCCGCGGTCAACGCGCTCCTCGTGCGTCCGATGCCGTTCATTCAAAATCAGGATCGGCTCGTTTATGTCTCGCATTATTTCACCAAGGAACCCGAACACGACGCGATCGCTTACCCGGATTATCTCGAATACAAAAAAGCGAAGAGTTTCGAAGGGCTGGCGGTTTATCAGGAATTAACCGTCATCGTCTCGGATGGCGAAACGCCCGCGCGTTATCTCGGCGGACAGATTTCGGCGGACGCGTTTTCCTTCCTCGGCGTGCAGCCGATTCTCGGCCGCCAATTCCGTCCCGAGGAAGACCAACTCAACGCGCCTCCAGTCGCGCTCCTCGGCTACGATCTTTGGCAAAAACAATTCGCGGGCGACCCGGCGATTGTCGGCCGCGTTGTCCCGATCAATGGACGGCAAACCACCATTGTCGGCGTCATGCCGGCCGGCTGGCGTTTCCCGGAATTCTGCGACATCTGGCTGCCGCTCCAACTCGACCTTAAGGACAATCCGCGCGGCCAATTTTTTCTCGATGGCGTCGGCGTGGTGAAAAAAGGCGTCTCCATCGCGCAAGCCCGCGCGGAGTTGGAAGGCATCGCCGCGCGGCTGGCCGCGGATTATCCGCAGACCAACAGCGGCTCGACTGCGCGCGTCCGCCCGTTCCGCGAAGAGATGACGCGCAATTTCAAAACGCTCACCCTCCTCGTTCTCGGCGCGGTCTTGTTCGTCCATCTCATCGCCTGTTCGAATGTCGCCAATCTCCTCCTCGCGCGCGGCGCCACCCGCGCGAAAGAGATCGGCGTGCGCATCGCCCTCGGCGCCAGTCGCACCCAGATCGTGCGCCAGCTTTTGACGGAAAGCGTCGTCCTTAGCGCGGCCGGCTGCGGGCTCGGTTTGATCCTCGCCGTCTGGGGCGTGGACTTGATGCTGACCGGCGTGCCCGCGGAAATTCCCTGCCTCATCATCTTCGATTTCGATTGGCGCATCTTCGCATTCGCCTTCGGCCTCGGCGCGGCTTCCAGCGTCATTGTCGGCTTGATGCCCGCCCTGCAAGCATCGCGTCCGCACCTCCTCGAAGTCTTGAAAGACGGCGGCCGCTCGGGCGGCGGCGGCGCGCGCAGCCAGCGCATGCGCAACGCGCTCGTCGTCGCGGAAGTCGCGCTCGCGCTCATCCTCCTCGTCGGCGCGGGGCTCATGTTGCGCAGCTTTATGAATCTCCAGCGCGCCAGCATCGGCGCCGACACTTCCAGCACATTGACCTTCCGCGTCGGCCTGCCGGAAACGCAGTTCCCCGACAAGCAAGCGCCCACGCGGCTCTTCGCGCAGCTCATTCCGAAACTGGCCGCCCTGCCCGGTGTGGAAAGCGCGGGCGCCATCAGCACTCTTCCGGCCGGCGGCGTCGGCAACAGCGCCATGATGCTCGAAGGCGAACCGAAGCCCGCGCGTCTCCAGGATGCGCGCAAAGTCAGCGACCTCACCATCACACCCGGATTCCTCGAAACCGCGCGCATCCCCGTCTTGCGCGGTCGCGGACTCTCCGTCGTGGATAACCAAGACGCGCCCCGCGTCGCCCTCATTGATGCGGACGGTGCGCGCACCTGGTTCCCAAGCGCCGACCCGATCGGCCGCCGCTTTCGCATCCTCGACGGAACGGATGAAGAGCCGAAATGGACCACCATCGTCGGTGTCGTCGCGCCGGTTCTCTATAATCGAATCACGCGCACGTCTGCTTCACCGGCGATCTACTTTCCGCACGCGCAGATGACGGACCGGCGTTTCATGTCCGTCGCGATGCGCACCAAAAGCGATCCGAAGAGCTTCGCGAATGTGGCCCGCGAAACCGTTCTCTCATTAAACAAAAACCTCCCCATCTATCGCGTCCTGACGATGGAGGAAGCGGTCGCGGAAACGTTTTGGGAACGAAAGTTTTTCAGCTCGCTCTTCACCATCTTCGGCGTGCTCGCGCTCTTCCTCGCCTCCATTGGTTTGTATGGCGTGATCTCGTATTCCGTCCGCCAGCGCACTCAGGAAATCGGCGTGCGCATGGCACTGGGCGCGCAGGCGGGCGATGTCATGCGGTTGGTCACCGGACATGGCGTTCGCCTGATCGGGATCGGCCTCGCCATCGGATTCGTGGGCGCCTGGTTCCTCATGAAACTATTTGCCGGCGCGCTCCACGGCGTCTCCGCGCACGATCCGCTCAGCTTCGCCATCGTCGGCTTCCTCCTCCTCGCGGTCGGTCTCATCGCCAGCTACATCCCGGCGCGCGCGGCGACGCGTTTGAACCCACTGGAGGCACTGCGCCATGAGTAGCACAGGCTTCCAGCCTGTGGGGACATCGGGCGTCTCGCCCGGTGAATGCAGCCACACCGGGCAAGATGCCCGGTCTCCCCACAACCAGGATGGCTGTGCTACGAGGCCGAGACGCGCGCATCCATTCATACGCTTATGATCTTCGCGCTCCGCTCCTGGCTCCGCACCCCGCGCCTCGCCTTGACGCTGCTCGCCTGCATCGCGGTTTCGATCGGCGGCACCGCCACCGTCTTTACTTTCGTCCACGCCATTCTTCTCCGACCACTGCCTTATCCGCAGGCCGATCGGCTGGTCACCGTCGCGCCCGCAAACCTCGGGGACACCGATCGCTCCTATCTTTCATATCCGAACTTTGCCGATCTCCGCGCGGCCGCGACTTCCTTCGATCTCCTCGAAGGTGCGACCGTTTCCCGCCTCATCGTGCAAACCGCGGAAGGCTCGGAACGTCTCCGCGGCGAAACGATCACGCCCGGTTATTTCGACTTGTTTGGCGTTCGCCCCGAACTGGGACGCGCCTTCACCGCGGACGAATACGCCGGCCGCGGTGAACACGCCATCATCCTCTCGAGCCGCATCTGGCGGACGCGTTTCGGCGCCGATCCCGGAGTGCTCGGCCGCGCCATCTCCACCCGTGTCGGGCCCGCCGTCGTGGTTGGCATTTTACCCGAGGGTTTTCTCGGCATCAGTGAGGACGACGGCAGCGATTACTGGCAGGCGGAGAAACAACACGATCGCGCGGCCGTCCTGACTGCGCGAGATGACATCACCACGCTCGTTGTTGGCCGGCTCAAATCCGGCGTTACCCGCGCCCGCGCGGAGAGCGAAGTGCAATCCATCCTGCGCGGTCTGACTGCCACCTACCCGGAGGCGAACGCCAATCTCGCCGCCCACGTGCTGCCGCTCAGCGAACGCTGGCGCGAACCACTTCGCGACGGCTTGCTCACCATGCTGGTCGGCTCGGGCTTTCTCCTTCTCATCGGTTGCGGCAACGTCGCGCTCCTCCTTCTCGCCCGGCTGGTCGATCGCGAACGCGAGCTCGCCGTGCGTCTCGCGCTCGGCGCGGATCGCACCGCGCTGGTCCGGATGATGTTGGGCGAAAGTCTCGTCCTCGCCGCAGCCGGCGGCGCGCTCGGCATTCTCCTCGCCTCCTGGCTGGTCGAGATCTTCATCAAGTTCGCCGGCGAGATGCTGCCCTTCCAAATGCCGGTCGCATTGACCGCCGCTCCGCTCGCCGTCTGCGCTCTGACCGTTGTTGCGACCGGACTGCTCTTTGGCGTGCTCCCGGCTTTCGCCGCGTCACGCGTCAACACCAACGCCGCCTTGCACTCCGGCGGGCGCGGACTGGTCGCCGGCACATTGCGCGGGCGGACTGGGCGCGCTCTCATCATTGCCCAAACCGCGCTTGCCATCGCGCTGCTCGCGGGCGCCGCGCTCTTTATCCGCAGTTACGGCAAACTGCGCCACGCCGAGTTCGGTTTTCGCACCGAGTCGCTCCTGCGCTATCAGGTCTCGCTTCAGCGCGAGAAATATCCCACGCCGGATGCGCTCACGAATTTTTGTCGCGATCTCGGGAACGACCTGAGCGCGCTCGCCGGCGTGAAGCGGTTCGGCTACATGACGCCGACGGTCGTGCCCTACGATGGATTCGACCACGCGGTGCGCTTGAAGGGCGGCGACCTCGGGAGCAAGGACGGCGCGCTCGCTGTGCAATTGCGCTACACGAACAACGAAGCGCTCGATATCCTCGGTATCCCGTTGCGCGGTGGCCGGCTCTTTGAAGCGCAGGATCGGCCGGGCAATCCGGCGGTCGCTCTCGTCAGCGAAACCCTCGCCCACCGCATCGCGCCGAACGGCTCGGCTCTCGGCCGCACGCTCACCCTGCGAGACAACACCGAGGTCCAGATCGTCGGCGTGCTCGCCGATATCTTGTGGCAGGGCCGGCGCCAGCGCCATCCCACCCATCTCGAAGTCATCCTCTCGTTAGACCAATTTCCGCAACCTTCCATCGGAATCCTCCTCGAGACGGGCGTCGATCCGAAATCGTTGATCGAGCCGGTGCGCCGCACCGTCATCGCGCGCGATCCCGCCGCCGCCTTGCATTGGATCACGACCATGGAGCAGGCCCTGGATGGGCAGACCGAGAACGAACGTTTTTGGACCGTGCTCGCCGGTGCCTATGCGGGCACGGCCTTCCTCCTCGCCGTCATCGGGCTCTATGGTGTTCTCAGTCACAACGTCGCCAGCCGCCGCCAGGAAATGGGCGTGCGCCTCGCTGTCGGCGCCACCGCCGGAGCGCTCGCCCGCCTCGTCATCGGGCAAGGGTTGCGGCTGGTCTCGTTAGGCGTGGCGGTGGGCCTGGGCGTGGCCTTTATCTTTGGCCGGCTGCTCCAGGCCCGACTTTACGGCATCAGCGCCGCCGATCCGCTGGCCCTTGGGGCCAGTGTTTTCCTCCTCTTCACCGTCGCGTTACTGGCCTGCTGGCTGCCCGCGCGCCGCGCCGCTCGCACGGACCCGATGACCGCGCTCCGCCATGAGTAGCACAGGCTTCCAGCTTGTGAGGACAGCGGGCGTCTCGCCCGGTGAGTTCGGCCACACCGGGCAAGATGCCCGCTGTCCCCACAGCCAGGATGGCTGTGCTACGAACCGCATCTCCCCATGAACGACTTCCGTCTCGCCTGTCGCAGCCTGATCAAATCGCCCGGATTCACGCTAGTCGCCATCATCACGGTCGCGCTCGCCATCGGCGCGAGCACCGCCGTTTTCAGTTTGGTGAATGCGCTGCTCCTGCGGCCTTTGCCGTATCACGCGCCGCAGGATCTCGTTCTTCTGTTTCAGAAATTTCCCGCGCAAGGGCTCGATCAAATTCCCGTCTCCGCGCCCGAGTATCTCGATTACGTAAAGGAAACGCGCAGCTATGCGGGCCTCGCCGCTTTCGATTTCGCCGACTTCAACCTGACTGGGGGCGATCTCCCCGAGCGCATCCAGGGCGCGACGGTCACGCCGAGTTTGTTCCCGCTTCTCGGCGTGCAACCGATCAAAGGCCGCGTCTTCAACGAATCGGAATTCGGCGAAGGTAACGACGGCGTCATCCTGATTAGCCAACGTCTCTGGCAGCGGCGTTTCAATTCCGACCCGAAACTTCTCGGCACGCCGGTATCGATCAACGGCAAGAGCTACACCGTGGTCGGCATCATGCCGGCGAAGTTCGAATTTCCGCTGCCGCTTTTCGGCGTGCAAGGCGGGCAGTTTGCCCAACAAGTGGACATCTGGAAGCCGATCGCTTTCAGCAAGGACGACCTCGAATCGCGCGGCTCGCGCAGCCTGGGCGTGATCGGGCGTCTCAAGTCCGGTGTCAGCCTCGCGCAGGCGCAGGCCGAGTTGGACACCGTCATTGCCGGCTGGTATCCGCGTTTTCCGGATAACTATTCCGCCGCGACGAAATTCGGCGCCGCGCTTTATCCCATGCACGCGCTCGTCGTCGGCGGGATGCGCGGCGCGCTCATGATCTTGGTCGGCGCCGTGGCCGTCGTCCTCCTAATCGCCTGCGCCAATCTCACCACCATGTTGCTCGCGCGCGCCGGAGAACGGGAACGCGAGTTTGCCATCCGCCTCGCGCTCGGGGCCGGTCGCACGCAATTGCTCCGGCAGATGCTGAGCGAAAGCATTCTCCTCGCGGTCGCGGGCGGCTGCGCTGGCGTGCTTCTCTCCCTCTGGGGCCTGAAACTGTTGCGAACGATTGGCGCCCAAACCGTTCCCCGCCTGGCCGAAGTGAACATCGATCTCCGTGTTCTACTCGTTAGTCTGCTTGTTGCGGTCGGCACCGGGATCGTCTTCGGGCTCATTCCAGCGCTCGCCAGCGGCAAACCGGAATTGACCGAGGCCTTGAAGGAAGGTGGACGCGGCGCCGGCAGCGGCGTCCGGCGGAATCGGCTGCGCAACGCGCTCGTCGTTACTGAAGTCGCACTCGCGCTTGTTCTCCTCGTCGGCGCCAGCCTCCTGCTCAAAAGTTTCGCCCGACTGCAGAGGGTCGCTCCCGGTTTCAACTCGGCCAAGGTGCTCACGATGGAAGTGGCGCTTCCGATTTTGAAGTATCCGCCCGGCAAACCGGTGGCCGATTTCTTTGCCGAAACCACTCGCCGAGTGCTTGCTCTCCCGGGCGTGGAAGCGGTCGCCTTCACCTCCATCCTCCCGCTCAGCGGCGCGAACAGTGACAGCTCCTTCGCCATCGAAGGCCGCGATCCGCGCGCCGAGAAAGTCTATCCGGATGAAGAAATCCGAAACATCACGCCCGATTATTTTCGCGTCCTGCAAACGCCGCTGCTCAAAGGGCGCTTTTTCACCGAAGCAGACAATGACGACGCGCCCGGCGCGGTCATCATCAATCAAGCGTTGGCTAACAAGTGGTTTCCCAATCTGGATCCGATCGGACGCCGCATCAGCTTCGACGACACGCGCAAGCCCGATCCCAAATGGTGGACGATCGTCGGCTTGGTCGGAAACATCCGGCACCGCAGCCTCGATGAGGAAGCGAAGCCGGAATATTACCTTCCCAACGCGCAACGTCCCTATCGCGGATTGATTCTCGCGGTGCGCAGCCAGCAGGATCCGCGTTCGCTCACCTCGGCGATCCGCGCGGAAATCCAGCGTCTCGATCCCGATTTGCCGTTGGCGAACATCCGCACGCTCGAGCAGGTCACGGCCGATTCCATCGCGCCGCGCCGCCTCTCCGTCGCACTCATCACGGTCTTCGCTGCGGTCGCGCTCGTGCTCGCCTCCGTCGGAATCTACGGCGTGATGTCCTTCCTCGTCGTGCAACGCACGCACGAGATTGGCGTCCGCATGGCTCTGGGCGCGCAACGTCGCGATGTCCTGCTGCTCGTCATCGGTCGCGCCGCTCGATTGCTCCTTCTCGGGAGTGCCATCGGCCTCGTGCTCGCCTTTTTCAGCAGCCGCGCTCTCGCCAGCCTCCTCTACAACGTGCCGCCGTTTGACCTGCCCACTTTCACGCTGGTCACCGCTGCGCTCGCTCTCGTCGCCCTGCTGGCCAGCTACCTCCCCGCGCATCGCGCCGCCAAAGCCGACCCCATGATCGCGCTCGGTCACGCTCAATGAGGGCCGCAGCACGAAGCTTCTGGGGAGCGCACGCGACCCGCGTGCTGGCGATGGCGACCCGCCATCGCGAACTTTTCTACTTTAACCCGCCGAGTTGGGAAAAGCCTGTTTTGGCGAGTCGCCAAAACCAGCACGCGGGTCGCGTGCGCTCCCCAGACGTCTCCTGCCACGCCTAACGAGTGATGAATACCTTCCTTCACGATCTTCGCTACGGTTTGCGCATGATGGGGAAGAGCCCAGGATTCACTGCCATCGCGGTCTTTTCCCTCGCGCTCGGGATCGGCGCGAATACCGCAGTCTTCAGCGTGGTCAACGCGGTCCTCCTGCGTCCACTTCCGTTCCCATCTTCCGCGCGCTTGATGATGGTTTGGGAGACGATGCCGGGGAACGATCGGCGTTTCGTGGCCCCGGGAAATTTCGCCGACTGGGAGGAACAGAACCAGAGCTTCGAGCGACTCGCGGCCTACACGAACACTTCGCTGAATTTGAGCGGTCGCGGCGAACCGCAAAAGTTGAATGCGGCCGCGGTTTCGACGAATTTTTTCGACACGCTGGCCGTCCCGGCTCTGAAAGGGCGCGGCTTTTTAGCGGACGACGCGCAGCGCCAGGATCGAGGCTTGGTCGTTTTGAGTTACGGGCTTTGGCAAACTCAGTTCGGCGCGAGTTCCGGAATCGTCGGCCAGGATTTGGTGCTCGATGGGAAGAACTACAGTGTCATCGGGATCATGCCGCGCGGGTTCGGGTTTCCCGCGCGCGCCCAGATGTGGGTCCTCGGAGATCGTGGCCGCCCGATCCCGCCGTTCGCGGATGCGGAGCTGACCAATCCCGCGGCGCAACGCGACGTTCACATCTGTTCGGCTTTTGGACGATTGAAACCCGGCGTCACCCGAGAACAGGCGCAGGGCGAGATGAGCGCGCTCGCGCGCCAGCTCTCCTTAGGCTACCCGAAGACCAACGCCGGATTGGGAGCGAATGTCATCAGCTTGCATGAGCAAATTGTCGGCGGCAGCCGGCTCACGCTTTGCGCGCTTTTTGGATCGGTCGCGCTCGTTCTGCTCATCGCCTGCGCTAACGTGGCCAATCTCCTCCTCGCCTGGGCCGCGAAACGGGAACGCGAGATCGCGATTCGCCTGGCCTTGGGCGCGGGGCGCGGACGGTTGATTCGCCAGCTGCTGACCGAAAGTCTGATGCTCAGCCTAACGGGTGGTTTGCTCGGCTTGTTGGTCGCGCTTTGGGCGGTGGACCTTTTTGTCAAAATGAGTCCGCCCGATATTCCGCGGCTCGATCAAACCGGCGTGGACGTTGTTCTGCTCGCCTTCAGTTGCATTGTCTCGTTAGGCACCGGAATCGCCTTCGGCTTGTTTCCGGCCTGGCAGGCGACGCGGCTGAATCCGCGGAATGGGTTGCAGGATGGTGGCGCGAAAGCGAGCGAAAGCCCGCGTCGGCGAGGCGTCCAAAGCCGGCTGGTGGTAGTCGAGATCGCGGTCGCGCAGATGCTTTTGGTGGGAGCGGGCTTGCTCATCATGAGCTTCGTGCGGTTGCAACAAACCGATCCCGGTTTCGATCCGGCGCGCTTGCTTACCGGTCGCGTCTCGCTTTCGGACGCCCGTTACTCCGAGCCGGCGCAGAAGGCCGGATTTTATGATCAGATCCTGGAGCGGGCGCGGTCAATCGCCGGGGTCCGCTCGGCTGCCTTGGTCATGGATTTGCCGCTCAGCGGTGGCGCGGTGAATCGCGGGTTTAATCTCGAAGGGCGACCGGAGGCGAAACCGGATGAAAACATTTCCATCGATTATCAACTCGTTAGCCCGGGGTACTTCAACGCGATGGCAATCCCGCTAGTCACGGGGCGTCCCTTCGAGGCGACCGATGGCGGGAATGCGCCGCGGGTCGCGATCATCAACCAACTGACCGCGCGAAAGTATTTCCCCGGCCAAGATCCGCTCGGTCAACGCATCGCCTTCGGCGATCCCAGCAAGCAGGATGCGTGGCGGACGATCGTTGGCGTGGTTGGCGATGTGCGTTATGAGAGCATCGACGTCCCGCCCCTGCCGACAGCCTATGTGCCCTATCGGCAAAACGCCGAGCCGTGGTCGCAAATGGCGATCGTGCTGCGGACCGCGGCCGATCCCGGTTCATTCGCCACCGCCCTCCGAAAAACGGTTCTCACGGTCGATCCGAATCAGCCGACGACCAACGTGCAAACGATGGACGAATTGATGGCCGCCGGAGTCACGCAGCCGCGTTTTACCATGTTGCTCATCGGCACCCTTGCGGGGATAGCCCTCGCGCTTGCTTCTGCAGGAATCTACGGCGTCATGGCCTACTCGGTCACGCAACGGACGCGGGAAATCGGCATCCGCATGGCGCTCGGCGCGCAAGCGCGTGACATCCTCGCGATGGTTCTGCGTCAGGGAATGACCTTGACCCTGGCCGGCGTGGCTGGCGGCGTCGCCGGCGCCTTCGCGCTCATGCGATTGATCGCAAAAATGCTTTACGGGGTCGGGAGCTACGATCCGCCGACCTTCATTGCCATCTCGATTCTGCTGCTGCTGGTCTCGCTTCTCGCCTGCTATTTGCCGGCCCGGCGCGCGGCCAGGCTTGACCCGATGACCGCGCTCGCACGCAATTAGCTTTATGCCCAACCCACTGATCGAACTCAAACACGTCGAGCGTTTCTATCCGCTCGCCAAAGGCCAATTCTTCTACGTCCTGCGCGACGTGAATCTCAAGATCGAAGAAGGCGATTTCGTTTCCATTATGGGGCCGTCCGGCGCCGGGAAGTCGTCGCTCCTCCATGTGCTCGGCATGCATGATCATGCATGGACGGGCGAATATTTTCTCGAAGAAAACGCCATCCACGCTTTGAAACCGAACGCACGCGGCACGCTGCGCAACGAGCAGATCGGTTTCGTCTTTCAGCAGTATCATCTACTCGATGATCTGACCGTTTACGAGAACCTCGACATCCCGCTCTCCTATCGCCACGTCGGCAAATCGGAGCGCGCCGCGATCGTCGCCGACACGCTGGATAGGTTTCACATCGTCGGAAAAAAAGATCTGTATCCGCGCCAGCTTTCCGGCGGTCAGCAGCAACTCGTGGGCGTGGCCCGCGCCATCGTCTCGAGCCCAAAGCTGATCCTGGCCGACGAGCCCACCGGCAACCTGCATTCGTCGCAGGGCGAGGAAATCATGGAGCTGTTCAAGAAGCTGAACGACGAGGGCACGACCATCATCCAGGTCACGCACTCAGAGAAAAACGCTGCCTATGGAAATCGCATTATCAATCTGCGCGATGGCTTCGTCGTGTGACACGCAAGCCGCCGCACAGGCCAGAGGCCCGTGTTCCGCCGCGTGTCTCACCTCAACCCCCCCAGCTAAATCCCCATGATTCTCGAACAATTCTCCCAGGACATCCGGGTCGGCCTTCGCGTTCTCCTCAAGGACAAAGTCTTCTGCATCCTCTCCGTACTCGTGCTCGCGCTCGGCATCGGCGGGGCGATGACGCAGTTCACGGTGGTCAACGCGATCGTGCTGCGCGGGTTTTCGTTTCCGCATCCCGAACAGTTGGTCAGCGTCGGGTTGATCGATCCGAAAGCGACCGACCAGGACAACAACTTCGGCAACGGCAACATCCCGACCGCGCAGGATTATGAGGACCTGAAGGCAGCGCAACACTCGTTTGCCATGATGGCCGGCTATCTCAGCGGCTCGACCATTAACGTCACCTACAACAACAATCCGCAGCGTTACACCGGTTCCTATGTCACCGAAGACCTGTTCAAAATCATCGGCGTCGCGCCGGTGCTGGGCCGCGATTTCACGGCGGAAGATAACAAGTTCGGGTCACCGAAGACCGCGATTCTCGGGGACGAAATCTGGCGCCGGGATTTCAACGCCGATCCGAACATTGTCGGACAGAGCGTCACCATCAACGGCAAAGCTGCGACCATCATCGGAGTGATGGCGTCGGGCTTTAAGTTCCCGACGGCGGAAGAACTTTGGACGCCGCTCTACAATGAATGGCCGCCCACACCACGCGGCGAACTTTTCCTCGGGGCGAACAGTCGCGCGCCTGCGGTCATGGGGCGGCTGAAGCCCGGCGTCACGCTCGACCAGGCGAGCGCGGAGATGATCGCGATCGCGCGCAACATTGCGGCCGACAATCCGAAGACGAATAAAGATCTCACCTCGGCCAGTGTGCAGCCGCTGATTAATGCTTTCACCGGCGTGCAACTGCGCCAGATCGTCTGGGCCATGCTCGGCGCGGTCATCGTCGTTTTGCTGATCGCGTGCGTGAACGTGATGAACATGCAGTTCGGCCGCACCGCGCTGCGGGCCAAGGAACTGGCCATTCGCGGCGCACTGGGCGCGACTCGCTGGCGGCTCGTTAGGCAAATGCTGACCGAGAGCCTGGTCGTGGCCGTCCTCGGCGCGATTGCCGGTTCGCTCATCGCCTACTGGGGCGTCGCCATGTTCGACAACATCGTCAGAGCGGCGCCGTTCCCGCCGCCCTATTGGTGGCAATTCACGATCGACGGCCGCGTGCTCGTCTTTACCCTTGCGATCACCTTCATCGCCACCCTCGTCTCGGGGTTGGTCCCCGCCTTGATCAGCTCGCGCGGCAATGCGGCGGAGATGATGAAAGAAGGCGGCCGCGGTAACAGCAGCCGTTTGGTTAATCTGATCACGCGCGTGCTGGTGGTGGCGCAAATTGCCTTGACCGCCGCGCTGCTCATCGCGGCCACGTTGCAGATCAAATCGATCCGCAACCAGACGAAGCTCGATTACGGCTACGATGACACCAGTCTCTATGCCGCGCGTCTCGCCTTGATGGAGGGCACCTACCCGAGCGAAGACTCGCGCCGCGAATTTTTTCAACGCGCCGTGCGCGCGCTGCGGGCCAATCCGCAATTCGAAGCCGCCGCCATGACCGATCGTTTCCGCATGACCTTCGCGCCTAACGGGCAGTACGAGGTCGATGGCCAGAATTATCTGACCGATCGCGATCGTCCGCGCGGCAATTTCGAATCCATCTCCGACAACTACTTCGCCACCCTCGGACTAAAGATTCGCGAAGGCCGCGACTTCACCCTCGACGACAGCGACGCGAAGCAACCGGTCGCGATCGTGAACGCGAGCTTTGCCCGGAAACATTGGGGCAATCAAAGCGCGCTCGGGCATCAAGTGCGCATTTTCAATCCCGGTAAAGAACAGCCGTGGCGCACCATCGTCGGCGTCGTGCCGGACACATTAATGCAGGGCCCGTTCGATCAACTGACCGAGGCCGGTGGATTCTATATGCCGCTGCTCGGCGCCTCGCCAGCCACGCAATTCGCTACCGTAGTCGTTCGTCCGCGCGCCGGTCAGCGCGCGGATACACTCGGCCCCGCGCTGAGCAAAGCGGTCGCTGCGATCGATTCGAATCTACCGACGTATTTCCCGGGAACACCCGCGCAGTTTCACAATGACACGCTCTCCGGCAGCCGCGTGATCGCGACGCTCTTCACCATCTTCGGCGTCGTCGCCTTCATCCTTTCCGGCGTCGGCCTTTATGGCGTGATGAGTTTTTCGGTTAATCAACGCACGCAGGAATTCGGCATACGCATGGCCTTAGGCGCGGATGCGAAACGCATTCTGCGCATGGTGATGAGCCAGGGCGCGTGGCAACTCGCCCTCGGGTTGGTCCTCGGCGTGGGTGGTGTCGCCTTGCTTCTGGGCGTGGTCGCCGCGGCCGCGCTGAAAAACATTCTCTTCAAGGTCAATCCGCTCGACCCGACCATCTATTTCGCCGTCACGGGATTGCTCACGCTGGTCGCTGCAGTGTCGTGTTTCATCCCCGCGCGCCGCGCCACGCGGGTCGATCCCATGGTCGCGCTCCGCTATGAATGATCTGCGCTACGCGCTCCGGATGCTGCTCAAGTCGCCGGGATTTACCGCGGTCGCCGTCCTCACCCTCGCGCTCGGTATTGGCGCCAACACCGCCATCTTTTCCGTGGTCGAAGGCACGCTTCTTCGTCCTTTGCCGTTTCCGCATCCGGAACAGCTCGTTAGAATTTACGAAGCGGACGATGTGCACGGCGCCCGCAGCGCGTCACTAAATTTAAGCGAGCGGACGGTAGAGCGGTGGCGCGAATTCGGACGCGATATCTTTTCCGAAATCGGGGTCGGGACAGGGAGCGCGGCCACTGTGGGCCTGGCTGATGGGTCGCCGCCGCAAACCACTCCAGCGGCGAGAGTCAGCGCGAACTTCTTCGCGGCTCTCGGCTTGTCCCCGGCGCAGGGACGAACCTTCACGCTGGAGGAAGATCGGCCCGGCGCTCCGGCGGTTGTGATTGTGAGCGACGATTTCTGGCGCCACACCCTGAATGGCCGGGGCGATGTCCTCGGCAGCACCTTCCTGCTCGACGGCGCACCGCACACGATCATCGGCGTGATGCCGAAACACTTTCGGCACCCTTATCGCGCGAGTGTCTGGCTGCCGCTGGCTTTGCCTCCGCCGACTGCGACGACGGCGAACAATCACTACCTCTATGGTGTCGGCCGGTTGCGGCCCGGCTTGACGCCAGTGCAAGCGGAGGAGGCGGTGCGCCGGATGTGTGCTGAAATTAGTCGGACCGATCCGAATCCAACCAATCCGCGCGCGGCCTACCTGCCGCCGTTGCGCGAAAGTTTTGTCATGGATTTGCGACCGAAAATTCTGGTGATCGTCGGCGCCGCGCTTTGTGCGCTATTGATCGCCGCGGCAAATTTTGCGGGTTTGCTGCTGGCGCGCGTGATTGAGCGCGAAGGCGAATTTGCGCTGCGCGCGGCGCTGGGCGCGAGTCGGCGGCGTTTGGTGATCGGGCAGTTGCTGCAAGCGGCCATTTTGGCGGTGGCCGGAACGGCAGTGGGCTTGTTGCTAGCGGCATGGGCGACGCCGGCCCTGATTTCAATGAGCCCGGAAGCAACCGATGCCACCGGCAGCGCGATGCGCGAATTTGATTACGCGGCCCGTCTCGATCTCCCGGTTTTCGCTTTCGCGGCCGGCGTCATGACCCTGACGGGACTCGGGTTCGGGCTGCTTCCTGCGTTGCGGGCGGCGCGGACCGATCTCCGGGGCGCAATGAGCGGGGTGGCCCGCGGCGCCACTTTGGATCGCGGCGCGCGGCGTTGGCTGGGGTCGTTCGTGGTGGTCGAGTTGGCGATCGCGGCTGCGTTGCTCACGGCAAGCATGACGGCGACGCAATATTTTCGACACCTGTTGGATGAACCGTGGGGCTTCGAAACTGAGGGCCGGATCGCGTTTAGCACGACCATTCCCGACCGCCTTTTCCCGAACGCGGCGGCGAAAGAGAACGCGCTCCAGTCGACGCTGGCCCAACTGCGCGCGCTCCCGGGAGTGCGTAGCGCTACGGTGACCTCGCCCGCCCCGATGGATGCGACTTGGAATTTGATGCCTTTCAATGCCGAGAATGCCCCGGCGCCGGAACCGCGCGGCTTTTACTTCGCCTATTCGCGCGCTTCCGTTCCGGGTTACTTCAAGAGCATCGGTCAACCTCTGCTGCAGGGCCGGGATTTTCTCGAAAGCGACAGTCCCGATGCTGCGCCGGTTTGCATCATCAGCCAGGAAGTGGCGCGTCGCTTTTGGCCTAACAAGAGCCCGATCGGCCAGCGGGTGAGGTGGGGCCGACTCGATGGCCCACGGCCCTGGCTGACTATCGTCGGGATCGTCGGCGAGATGAAAGTGGTGGCCGATCCGCGCGATGGCGAAGTCATCGGGATGATTTCGAAACCGGTCGCGCAGATGCTGGCCTACCCGGACATCGAACTCGAAGATATTACCTTTATCGTGCAAGCGGACGCTGGGGCGATCACCGAATCCGTGGTGCGCGCCACGCTGGCCCGGGCGGACGCGCGGCTGGCCGCCTACAATATTCTCTCGCTGGGCGAGGCCGCCGCGCAATCGCGTGTGACCGAGCGTTTCATCTTTGTTCTCGTCTCGCTCTTCGGCGTGCTTGGTTTGATTCTTTCCGCAGTCGGTCTTTACGGGTTGCTGTCGCTTCAGGTCGCGCGGCGCCAGCGCGAATTCGGCATTCGCAGCGCGCTCGGCGCGACTGCGGCGCAGCTTTTGCACTTGGTTGCGCGCCAGGGTGCGCGGCTGCTCGGTCTGGGATTTTCGCTCGGCGCTCTAATCACTTGGGCCGTGGTGCGGCTGCTGCAAAATCATTGGGCGGAAATGCCGGCGCCCAATCTGATGGCCTGGATCGGCGGGGGACTGGTCCTCGCGCTGGCGGCGATGGCGGCATGTTGGTTGCCCGCGCGCAGGGCTGCCCGAGTGGATCCCGTGGTCGCGCTGCGAGCGGAGTAGAGATGAAAATCGAGCTAAAGATAAACAACACCCCGCGCGAAGTGGAGGTGGACGACGACATGCCGCTGGTCTGGATTTTGCGGGACACGCTCGCGATGACTGGGACGAAGTTTGGCTGCGGCGTGGGCGTGTGCGGTTCGTGTACCGTGTTGGAGAACGGGAGGGCGGTGCGTTCCTGCCAGATTCCGGCTAACGCAGCGAAGGGGCGCAGCTTCACCACGATCGAAGGGTTATCGCGCGATGCGAGCCATCCGTGTCAGCGGGCGTGGCTGGAAGAGGATGTGGCGCAATGCGGCTTCTGCCAGCCGGGCATGATCCTGACTGCGTGCTCGCTCTTGCGGGACAATCCGCAGCCGGATGACGCTGCGATCGACGCGGCGATGTCGGACTCGGTTTGTCGCTGCGGTACCTACTCGCGCATGCGGAAAGCAATCAAACGCGCAGCGACCTTGATGAAGGAGACGAAGTCATGATCGCGACGCGTCGCACATTCTTGAAGACGGCGGCGTTGAGCGGCGCAGCCCTCGTGATCGGCTTCGATACGCGGAGAATTTTTGCGGCCGGGAGCGCCTTCAAGCCAAACGGCTGGGTGGCGATTGACGCGGACGGTTTGGTCACGCTGACGATGGGGAAATCGGAGATGGGGCAGGGCGTGCGGACCGCCTTGGCCATGATGTTGGCGGACGAACTCGGCGCCGACTGGTCGCGGATCAAACTGGTGCAGGCTTCGCCCGGACCGGGGTTCGAAGATCTCGGCACGGGCGGCAGCGGCAGCATGGAAGATGGCTGGGCGATGATGCGACCGGCCGCGGCGGCCGCGCGCGAGATGCTAATCGCGGCGGCGGCGACGCAGTGGAAAGTCGCGCCTAACGAATGCAAAGCGGAAGGCGGCGCGGTCGTGCATGCGGACGGGAAGCGCCGCCTCGAATTTGCCAAACTCGTGGGCGCAGCCAGCAAACTCCCCTTGCCGAAGGATGCGCCGCTCAAGACGGCAGGCGATTTCAAGCTCATCGGACAGCGGACGGCGAAGATCGACGGCCACGACATTGTGACTGGCGCCGCGCGATACGGAATCGACGCCAAGGTTCCGGGGATGCTTTACGCGTCAGTCGAGCGTCCACCATGGCGCGACGCGAAGCCGGAGAAGATGGACGAAGAGAAGGCGCGCGCGGTCCGCGGGGTGAAATCGATTGTGAAAACGGAACGCGGTGTCGCGGTCCTGGCGGAGAACACCTGGGCCGCGATCAAAGGACGCGAGGCGCTCGCGGTGGAATGGAGCGAAGCTCCGGCAAATTCGTTCGATTCCGAAGCGCACGCGAAGACGCTCGAAACGGCCGCGCGTGAGCCGGGAAAAACCACGCGCAAAGAAGTCGCGCCGGAAGGGACGGAACCGGTGAAACGAACGCTCGAGGCGACCTACACCTATCCGTTTTACGCGCACGCCTCGCTTGAGACGATGAACTGCATCGCGCATGTGGAAGGCGATCGCTGCAAGATCACGGTGCCGACGCAGGCGCCGAATCGCGTGCAACAGCAGGTCGCGAAATTCCTCGGAACAACAGCCGACAAAGTCGAGGTCACGGTGACCATGATGGGTGGCGGATTCGGCCGGCGGCTGTCAGCTGATTACGCTTTGGAAGCAGCGGAGATTTCGCGCGCCGCGAAAGCGCCGGTGCAAGTGCTCTGGTCGCGACCCGATGACATGAAGCATGGCCATTTCCAAGCCGCTTCCGCGCACTACCTGAGCGCGGGACTCGATGCCGAGGAAAAACCGGTCGCGTGGAAACACACCAAAGCCGGTTCGTATCACAATCTCTCCGCCCTCGATCCTGAGGAAGAACGCGACGAAGCCTGGTATCGCGGCTGGTCGTGGGGCGTGTATGACGTTCCATACGCCATACCGGCGATCGAGACGGCGTATGTGCCGATCGATTTGCCGGTCCTGCACGGTCCGTGGCGCGCGGTCTTCGCGCCTTCCAGTGTCTTCGCGCGTGAATCGTTCCTCGATGAAGTCGCGCACGAAAGCGGAACCGATCCGCTCGCGTTTCGTCTCCAGCTTTTGGAAAAACCGGACACCTTCAAGATCGGCCGGCGCGACATCGATCGACGACGTTTGCGGCGCGTCCTCGAAGTGGCGCGCGATAAATCAGGCTGGGGCGAGAAGCTGCCAGCGGGAGAAGGACGTGGGGTCGCTTGCAATATTTACTCCGGCACGACGCACATCGCATATGTCGCCGAGGTCGCGGTCGACAAAGCCGGCGCGGTGCGCGTGAAACGCGTAGTGGCGGCGGTGGATTGCGGACTGGTCATCAATCCGATCGGCGTCGAACAGCAGATCGAAGGCGGAGTGATTTGGGGAATCTCATCGGCTCTCGGCGGACAGATCACGTTCAAGAACGGCGCCGCTCAGCAATCCACCTTCGCCGACTTCGCGGTCGCGCGGATGAAAGACGCTCCGGTGATCGAGACCCACATCGTGGGCAGTGACGCGCCAGCGCCGTTCGGGATGGGCGAGCCACCGGTGCCGCCAATCGTGCCCGCGATCGTAAACGCCATCTTTGCCGCGACCGGTAAACGCGTGCGGAAGCTGCCGATCGCTTCTGACGAGCTCCGGAACACGGCCGTCTCGGCTGTGCGGCCGACGGGCGTCCCGCCTGTCGATTCCGAACCAGCAGGCGAGACGGCCGCTGCCCGCACAGGCCGGAGGCCCGCGCTCCGAAACGCCTGACGCATCGTATGATCAATGACTTCAAATACGCCCTGCGGATGCTGATCAAAGCGCCCGCGTTTACCATCATCGCCGTTCTCACCCTCGCGCTCGGGATTGGCGCGAACAGCGCGATCTTCAGCGTCGTCCAAACGGTGTTGCTTCGCCCCCTGCCGTTTCCGAAACCCGAACTGCTGGCGATGATCTGGAATTCGTCGACGAAGGAACCGGGCTCGCGGCAGACGCAGTCGATCCCGGACTTCTACGATCTCCGCAGCCAGAGCCAGAGCTTCACCGGGATGTTCGCCTATACCGACGCGGGCATGGTGCTGGGCGGAGCGGGCGAGGCACAGGAGCTTTCCGGGATCGCGGTGAATGGCGACTTCTTCGATGTGCTCGGCGTTGCGCCGCTCCTCGGGCGCGGCTTCACCGCTGACGAAGCGAAAAACGGGCAGCCGAATGTGGCGGTGATCAGTCACGGTCTTTGGAAGCGCGCGTTTGCCAGCGACCCGGCCGCCGTCGGTCAGCAGGTCACGATGTCGACCCGCAGCTACAGGATCATCGGTGTGATGCCGACCGGGTGGAAATTCCCGATCGACGCGGAGACGATCGACGTCGTCGTGCCGATCGAGCAGCTCGCGACCGAGTCGATCACGCAACGCGGTGCGCATTTCCTGCGCATCGTGGGCCGGCGGAAGCCGGCCGTTTCCTTCGACCAAGCCGAGCAGGAGCTGAAAGCGATCGCCGCGCGCCTCGCCGAACGATATCCGGACACAAACACCGACCGCTCGATTTCGCTCGTGCCGCTCCTCGAGGAGGTGATAGGCAATGTGCGACCGGCGCTCCTGGTCTTGTTAGGCGCCGTCGCGCTCGTGCTGCTGAATGCGTGCGCGAATGTCGCGAATCTGCTCGTGGCGCGAGCCGCCGCGCGGCAACATGAGTTCGGCATCCGGACAGCGCTCGGTGCGAGTCGTGCGAGCATCGTGCGGCAATTGCTGGTGGAGAGTCTGCTGCTCGCGCTGCTCGGGGCCGGAGCTGGTTTGCTGCTGGCGTGGTGGAGCATCGATGTGCTCGGCACATTTGGGCCGCGGAACGTGCCGCGGCTTGCCGACGTCGGGATCAACGCTGGCGTGACGGCGTATACGTTCGGCATTGCAATCGCGAGCACGCTCCTTTTCGGTCTCGTCCCCGCGTTGCAGGTGTCGCGCGGGAATTTGACTGACGTTTTGCAGCAAGGGGCGAAAGGCTCGACTGGTGGATTACAGGGCAGCCGCGCGCGCGAGATTCTCATCGTCTTGCAAGTTTCCCTCTCACTGCTACTGCTCGCGAGCGCCGGCTTGCTCATCCGTACCTTCTTTAACCTGCAAGCCACAAACGTCGGCTTTGAGCCCCAGCGATTGCTCGTGTTGGAGCAGATCTTGCCGCGCTCGACCTACGCCGAGCCGGATAAGCAACGGTCCTTCTACCAGCGGCTGCTGCCGGAGCTGGCCGCGATCCCTGGTGTGGGGACGGTGGGCGCGGCGACGCCGTTGCCGTTCAGTGGAGACGACAGCGGGAGGTCATTCCGCATGGAGCGTGATCCGGAGCGCGGGCCGGGCACGCATCCCGATGCGTCCAATGTCATCGTTACGCCCGGTTATTTCCGGACGATGAGCATACCGCTGCGGGCCGGCCGTGATTTCTCGGAGCGCGACAACGAAACCGCTCCCGGTGTCGCGCTCGTGAATGACACGTTCGCGCGCCGCTTCCTGCCGAACGTGAACCCGATCGGCGAGCGGATTCTCATTGATTACCCTGGTGGCGGGCCCAGGGTGCTCCAGATCATCGGCGTCGTTGGCGACGCGAAGCAGAACGAGATCGGATCGCCGGTTCTACCGGAGATGTATCGCGCCTTCGCGCAGACGCCCGGAAAGGAGTTGGGCATCGTCTTCCGCACCGCGAGCGCGAACCTCACCGGGCTGCAGGCTGCCGTGCAGCGCGTCGTTCATGCCCAAGACGATGAGCTGTTCGTGCGCAACCTCGAGCCGATGCAGCAGATGATCGGGGACACGCTGGCGCAGCCGCGCTTCAACATGCTGCTGCTGGCAGTTTTCGCCGCCGTCGCGATGACACTCGCAGCGATCGGGATCTATGGCGTGATCGCCTACAGCGTGGCGCAACGGACGCGCGAGATCGGGATTCGCATGGCGCTGGGCGGGCAGCGCGGCGACATGCTGACGATGATCTTGCGGCAGAGCCTCACTGTGGTGGCGGTCGGGCTGGGGATTGGACTGGTGGCGGCGTTCGCCGCGACGCGCTTGCTCGCGAGTTTGCTTTATGGGGTTGGCGCGAATGATCTCTTCACGTATGCCGCGGTTGTCCTCTTGTTAGGCGTGGCGGCGTTGCTCGCCAGCTATATTCCTGCGCGGCGGGCGATGAAAGTCGATCCCATGGTGGCCCTTCGCTATGAGTAGCACAGGCTTCCAGCCTGTGGGGACATCGGGCGTCTCGCCCGCTGTTTTTTCGCGCCGCAATTTCGTATCACCGGGCAGGATGCCCGTTGTCCCCACAGCCAGGATGGCTGTGCTACCCCTATGATCACCGACCTCAAATACGCCCTCCGGATGCTGCTCAAAGCGCCCGGTTTCACCACCATCGCCGTGCTCACGCTCGCGCTCGGGATTGGCGCGAACAGCGCCATCTTCAGCGTCGTCGACACGGTCCTGCTCCGGCCGTTGCCATTTCCGCAACCGAATCAGCTCGTCATGATCTGGGGCACCTCGCCGCGCAATCCAGAAGCGCGTGGGACCGGATCGTTTGCCGACTTTTACGATTACCGTGCGCAAAGCCGGAGCTTCAGCGCGATGGCCGCCTATTCGGGGGCCGGGGCCGTGCTGAACGGAGCGGGCGCGGCGCAGGAAATTAACGGGATCGCGACGAGCGGGGACCTTTTCGAGGTGACCGGGGTGCAGCCGATGCTCGGTCGTGGCTTTACCGCGGAGGAGGCGAGAGTCGGCGGACCGAGCGTGGTCGTGCTCGGTCATGGGCTTTGGCAACGCGCCTTTGCGAGCGATCCGCGAATCATTGGACAACAGATTAGCCTTTCCGGACGGAGTCACACGGTCCTCGGGGTCATGCCGCCGGGATGGAAGTTTCCGGTCCAGGCGGAGAAGATAGACTACATTTCCCCGCTCGAATCGCTGGTGGCGAAAGACGTTCCCATCCGCGGCGCCCGCTTTCTGCGTTTTGTCGGTCGTTTGCGTCCCGGGGTTACGCCCGCTCAGGCGGAAGCGGAACTCAAGCCCATCGCCGCGCGTCTGACGCAAGAATATCCCGACTCCAATACCGACCTCGGCGTGGCGGTGGTGCCATTGCTCACAGACGTGGTCGGGAACGTTCGGCCCGCCCTGTTGGTCTTGTTAGGCGCGGTCGCTCTCGTTCTGCTCATCGCTTGCGCCAATGTGGCCAATCTTTTACTGGCTCGAGCCGCGGCGCGCAGTCGCGAGATTGGAATTCGCACCGCACTGGGCGCCAGCCGCACCCGGATCGTCCGGCAACTGCTCGCGGAAAGTCTGGTCCTCGCGCTCCTCGGTGCCGTCGGCGGTCTGCTTTTGGCCTGGTGGAGTCTCGATCTCTTTCGGGCCTTCGGCCCGCGGAACGTCCCGCGTCTTTCCGAAGTTCACATCAACTTCGCGATCGGCTGTTTCACCTTCGGGCTCGCGCTCGTGAGCACGCTGATCTTTGGGCTGGTTCCTGCATTGCAAGTCTCCCGCGCCAATGTGAACGACGCGCTCCAACAAAGTGCGAAGGGTTCCACGGGCGGACTGCACGGCGCGCGCGTGCGCGCTTTGCTCGTGGTCGCGCAGGTCGCGATCTCGCTGCTTCTTTTGGCCGGCGCGGGGTTGCTCATTAAGAGCTTCTTTAATTTGAGCGGAACCAACCCTGGTTTCACGGTCGAGCGTTTGCTTGCGCTCGACCAGGTGATTCCGCGGACGACGTACTCCGAGCCGGAACAGCAGCGCCGCTTTTACGAGCAACTCATGCCGAAATTGCGCGCCTTGCCCGGTGTCGAAGCGGTCGGTGGTGCGAATCCGCTGCCATTTAGCGGAAACGATAACGTCCTCTCTTTCACCATCGCCGGACAACCGCCGCTCGCGCCCGGAAACCATCCCGATGCATCATACGTCGTCGTGCAGCCGGGACATTTTCTGGCCATGAAGATTCCGGTACGGAGCGGGCGCGAATTCGATCAGCGTGATAACGAAAGCGCGCTGCAAGTCGCGCTCGTGAATGACGCCTTCGTGCGGCGATTCCTGCCGCCCGGAAATCCGATCGGCCAGCGCATCCTGCTCGATGACGACGACGGCGGATCGACTCCGCTCGAAATCGTGGGCGTCGTCGGGGATGCGAAACAGAACCAGCTCGGAGAAGCGATCATTCCGGAGATATCCAGACCCTTCGCCCAGGCCCCGGGCCGCCGGGTTTGGATCGTTCTCCGCACCGCGCAGGCCAATCCCTCCGGACTGGAAGCGAGCGTGCGACGGTTGATCCAGGAACAGGATCCGGAAGTCTTTGTCGGCAATTTGCAGCCGATGCGCGAGCTGATCGGTCGGGGGCTGGCGCAGCCGCGCTTCAACATGCTGCTCCTCGGCGTCTTTGCCGCGATTGCGCTCATTCTCGCGGCGATCGGCATCTATGGCGTGATCGCCTACAGCGTGGCGCAACGGACGCGTGAGATCGGCATCCGGATGGCGCTCGGCGCGCAACGCGGGGACATGCTTGCGATGGTTTTGCGTCAAAGTCTCACCGTGGTCGCGATCGGTTTGGGAATCGGTTTGGTGGCGGCTTTCGGCGCTACGCGTTTGCTCTCGAGTCTGCTTTACGGCGTGGGCGCGAATGATTTGTTCACTTACGCGGCCGTGATCTTCTTGTTAGGCGGGGCGGCGTTGCTGGCCAGCTACATCCCCGCCCGGCGGGCGATGAAGGTCGATCCGATGGTGGCGTTGCGATATGAGTAGCACAGGCTTCCAGCCTGTGGGGACACCGGGCGTCTCGCCCGGTGTTTTCCGCGCGCCAATTTCGAATCACCGGGCAAGATGCCCGGTGTCCCCACAGGCTGGAAGCCTGTGTTACCACCATGATCGCTGACCTCAAATACGCCATCCGCACGCTGGCCAAATCGCCAGCTTTCACCTTCATCGCCATTCTCACCCTCGCGCTCGGGATCGGTTCCTCGACCGCCATCTTCAGCGTGCTCGACGCAGTCCTTTTGCGCCCGCTGCCTTATCCAAATCAAGACCGGCTCGTGGAAGTGAACGAGCTGAACGAAGCGGGCCGCGGGATGGCGTTCACGGAGCCGAACTTCGATGACCTCGCCGCGCGCAACCGCAGCTTTGAAGCGGTCGCTTCTTATGCGCGCAGTTCCGAGGCAGTCGCCGGTGGGAAGGAACCGGCGCGCACCAACGTGGCCGGTATTTCCGCTGCTTTCTTTCGTGTCCTCGGCGTCAGGCCGGCGCTGGGGCGCTTGATTTCCGCGGAGACTCTGCGCGAGGGCAATGAGGTCGCGGTGGTCAGCTACGGTTTTTGGAAACGAACACTCGAGGGTCGGACAAATCTGGAAGGAACTTCGCTCCGCTTTGCCAACCACGATTTCGCCGTCATCGGGGTGCTGCCGCCAGAAACGGAATTTCCCGCGGGGGTCGATGTTTGGTATCCGTTCCGGGCGCTTTATCCGCCCTTCGAATCGCGCACCGGACATAATTTTCGCGCCATCGCCCGGTTGCATCCCGGTGTTTCCTTTGCCCAGGCCAGCAACGAAGTCGCCTCCATTGGACGGGCTTTGAAAGCGCAATACGGAACGCAAACCGACGCGGCCAGTTTCGGCTTGCTCGCCTTCCGCGAACGTTTCGTGCGCGACATTCGCAGTGTCCTGTTTGTCTTGTGCGGAGCAGCCGGGGTGCTGCTCGCGATCGCCTGCTCGAACGTGGCGAGTCTCTTGCTCGTGCGCGCCTCAGCGCGGCGCAAGGAAGTGGCGTTGCGGGCCGCGCTGGGCGCTTCCCGGTGGCGATTGACGCGACAGTTCATGGCCGAAGCTTTGCTCCTCGCGCTGGCCGCCGGCGTCATCGGCACGCTGCTCTCCGCCTGGAGCGTGCGGCTGATCGTCGGCTTGTATCACGGCGATCTGCCGCGCGTCGGCGAGATCGGCGTGAGCACGAGTGTGCTTTTTTTTGCGCTCGCAATTTCAGCGCTGCTCGCGCTCGTGCTCGGGGTCGTGCCAGTGCTGCACGTCTCGCGGCGACAGTTACAGAATGATCTGCAAGAGGCGGGACGCGGCGGCTCGACCGGCGCGCGGCAAACGCGGGCACGCAATATCCTCATCATGGCGCAAGTCTCCTTGACCTTGATGCTGCTGGTGGGCGCGGGCTTGCTCGGGCGAAGTTTTCAGCGGCTTCTCAAGGTCGACCCCGGCTTTCGCACGGACAATGTGGTTGCACTGACGACCTTGCTGCCGGACCCGCGCGCTGAAATTGCCAATAAGGGAAATGCTGAGGGTGAGCTTCGCGCGCTGGCGCAGTTCAATCATCGACTGCTGGAGCGGCTGCGATCGTTGCCCGGAGTGACAAAGGCAGGCGGAACGATGGCTTTGCCGATGAGCGGCAACGGCCCTAACGGCACCTTCATCGAAGAACACGGGGGTAAGCCGGCCGGGACGGAGCAGGAACTCGTTAGGCAATTCGATGCGCTTTCCCCGAGTGAACGCCTGCGCGACGCCGATTATCGCGCGGTCAGCGCGGGTTACTTCGGGGTTATGGACATTCCGCTGCTCCGCGGCCGATTCTTCCAGGAAAACGACGGGCCGGATGCGCCGCAGGTGGCCCTCGTTAGTCAGGAGCTGGCCACACGCTACTGGCCGAACGAGAACGCGATCGGCAAACGAATTCAATTCGGCAACATGGACGCCGACCTGCGTTTACTGACCGTGGTCGGCATCGTGGGCGACGTGCGTGACAACGGTCTGGATCGCGAACCGCGGCCGACGATTTATTTGAATTACCTGCAACGTCCGGCGGCGACGGCGGAATTTTCCTTCGTCGTCCGCGGGGAGGGCGATGTCTCCAGCCTAACGAGCGCGATGCGGGGCGAAGCGCGGGCCATGAATCCGCAGATGCCGATCAAGATAGAAACCGTGCGGCAGATCGTGGCCGCGTCCTTCGATAACCGCCGTTTCAGCATGGTCCTGCTGGGGGTCTTCGCGGGCGCCGCGCTCCTGCTCGCGATGGTCGGGCTCTACGGCATCATGGCTTACATCACCTCGCAGCGGACGACTGAGATCGGTATCCGCATGGCTCTGGGCGCACAACGCAGCGACATGTTGCGGCTCGTCTTACGCCAGAGCTTTCTGCTGGTGGGCGCTGGCGTGGTATTGGGAATTCTGGCCGCGCTGGGCGCCACTCGTTTGCTGGCGTCGTTACTTTTTGGGATTGGGTCAGCGGATTTTCCGACTTATGCCGCGGTGGTGACGCTGCTCGCGCTGGCCGCGCTGATCGCGAGTTACATTCCGGCGCGCCGCGCGATGCGGGTCGATCCCATGGTGGCGTTGCGCCACGAGTAGCACCGGCTTCCAGCCGGTGGGGAAACCGGGCATCTGGCCCGGTGTTTGAGGCGTGGATGGACTCACCGGGCAAGATGCCCGGTGTCCCCACCGCCAGGATGGCTGTGCTACCACGCCGGCTGCTGCTCGAGCGGGGCTGGGATGGGTCCGACGCGGGCGACGTTGCACCGCGTTCAAGGCCGCGCGATTCTCCGGGCTTGCAGCCTTCTTACCGCGCCCGTCTGGCATTCCTTTTTCTCAGCCCGGCGCTGTTCTTTGCCGGCGTCGCGACGAGCAGAAGCGCCATTCCCGAGGACTTCGTGAAGCAGAGCTACGAACTCGCGCCAAATGCGAACGTCTCGATCCGCAACACCGATGGCCGCATCTATATTTATGGGTCGGATGAAAACAAACTCGAGATCCTGGCGATGCGGCGCGCTTTTTCAAACGAGCGTCTCGAGGCGATCCAGATCAAGGTGACGATCGAAAACAACACCGCCGTCATCGACACTATTTATCCGCCGGCTTCCGGGACTTCGTTTCTGGCGGATCGCTCGGGCACGGTGGATTACACGATCATCCTGCCGCAGCACTGCACCCTCTCGGAGGTGAAGTTGGCGAACGGCGAGATCATGATCAGCGGAATGCGCGGTGAGCAGATCAACGCCCACCTGGACCGGGGCCTGATGTATCTGCGGAATTGCTTTAGCGCGGTGCGCGCTCGCCTGGGGCAGGGCCGGATGAATGTGCGCTACAGTTGGTGGGAGACGAGCGCGTTCTCACTCGCGGCCGAAGTGGAGAAAGGGGATCTGCGTCTGGCGGTTATTCGAGGCGCCGCAGTTCATCTTGATGCGACAAGCGTGGACGGTCGGATCCTGAATTACTTCGCGCCTCAGCCTCAAGATATCTCGCGGTTGGACCAGCAATTTGGCGGCGAGAGCAGAGTGAAATTCGAACTCAAGGCGACGGACGGCGATATCAGAATCGAGCCGGCCTACTGAGTGGTTCCTGCGCTGCGCAACGCCTCGAGCGCGGCGCGATCGGCTTTTGCTTTATCGAGTTGGCCGAGCTTTACGTAACACTCCTCGCGTTTTTGCAGAGCGGCTGGCGTTTGATTGATCGCGAGCGCGCGGCTGAGACTCTCGATCGCGTTTTCGAGATTGCCGCGGCTCATTTCCAACTCGCCGCGGTAATGCCAGGCGGTGGAGAAATTCGCATCGATCTCGGTTGCGCGCTGGATCTGCGCGAAGGCTTCGTCGTTGCGGTCGAGTTTGGCCAAAGCGTAAGCCATCTCTGCGTGTGCGCCGGCCGAGTCGACATCGAAGCGGACCGCGTTTTCCGCGTCTTGCAGAGCGAGGGCCGGTTGGCCGATATCATTTAGCTGCCACGCGCGCGTGACGAAGAGTTCGGCATTCGTTCGTTCCAACGACATCTCGGCGTCGAGACGGCTGATGGTTTCCAGAAATTCCGGGGTGAGGCCGTCGAGTTTGATCTGAGGATTGACGCCGAGCGCTCGCGCCTCCTCTTTGCGATCGAGTTGCACCAGCGCCAATCCGGCAAAAAGCCGCGGGCGCACCGCCCAAGTCGCGAGCTTGTAGGCAGCCTCGCTGTCGACCAGCGCCATTTCCGGATCGCCGCTGCGCAGGAATAGCAGGGCGCGGTCGGTCAGCAGTTGATCGTCGGCCGGGGTGATGGCGAGGCGGCCGCTGAGGTCTTGGATGGCAGGGAGAAATTTATCGATGCGCTCGAAGAGGTCCGCGGCCTCGCGCGTCTTGGCGGCTGCGGGCTGCAATTCCTGAGCGCGACGGATGTCCTCCACCGCGTCTGGCCAACGGTGCAACCGGCGCCGCGCGAGCGCTCGCTGCACGCGAGCAGAAGCGCGATCGTCCACCTCGATCAGCCGGCTGAGTATTTCGTCCTCCTCCGCCCATTGTTTCGCATCGTGATGAAGCTGCGCGATCTTCCGCAGAACACGCAGGCGGGTTGGCTTTGCGGCGAGGGATTTGTTCCACGACTCCAGCGCGCGCGCCGAGTCTTGCTCGGCGAGCGCGAGATCGCCCGCGAGTTCCAGGCGCCGCGGCGTCTCCTCCGTGATCGCGCGTTTCCATTGCTGCAAGGTTTGCGAGGCTGCCGCCGTATCCTTCAACCCCAACTGCGCTTGCATCAGATCGTCCCAGGCATCGTTTTCCTTTGGGAGAAACGCGACAATCTGTTGTCCCATTCCGGCCGCATCCTCGTAGGAATGCGCCTCCAAGGCCTGGCGCATTTGATTCCGGAGGGCTTGTTGCTCCGACGTCAGCGTGGGGCCGCAGCCAGCGATGGCGATGAGCAAGAGCAGGAGCGAAAGGAAACGGAGCATGAAAAAAAGGCGCTTGGCGACGGAAGGGATTCGCACATGATAAACGAATCATGCCTTCGTTCGATATCGTTTCGGAAGTCGACAAACAGGAACTGGATAACGCGCTCAATCAGGCGCGGAAGGAACTGGCGACGCGCTTTGATTTCAAAGGCAGCACGGCGGAGGTGAAGTTGGAGAAGGAAGGAATCGTGCTCACGGCGGAGGACGCGAATCGGCTCAGTGGCTTGCGTGAAATTGTGATCACGAAGCTGTCGAAGCGCGGGGTGGACCTGCGCAATGTGAAACAGGAAACGCCGTCGATTTCGTCGATGGGGCACGCGCGGCAGGAGTTGAAAATTCAGCAGGGACTCGAAGGCGAGAAGGCGAAAGAAATCATCAAGGCAATCAAGGCCGAAAACTTCAAGGTGCAGAGCACGCTGCAGGAGCGGCAAATTCGCGTGACCGGAAAGAAGCGGGACGACTTGCAGGAAGTGATCGCGTTTGTACGCGGCAAAGATTTTGGCGTCGCGACCGGGTTCCAGAATTTCCGGGATTAGCATTCCCGACTGGAACTCATGATTACTGGGAGTCGTTTGGTCACGAACACAGCCGATAGGGCAGGAGATCATCCTGGATCGGCGAAGTGGGTTTGCTTTCTTCATATCCCGAAAACGGCGGGAGTCAGCATCTCTACCTTGATGGGGGCGCACTTCGGGGAAGCCAATATCTTTCATGCCGAGAGTTCCCGTCATTGTGAGATGCCGATCGGGACGCTGCTCTCGCGCCATCCTATCGTCACTGGCCACTTAAGCGTCCGGTATCTAGCGGACAGTGTTCTGGAAGACGCGTTCGTTTTTACTTTCCTGCGTGACCCGGTGGAACGACTCCTGTCGCAGTACAGCTTTTACCGAGAACTGGAGGCGGATCACTCCGATCGGAACGTCAATCTTTGTCGGAGCTTCGACTTGAAAGAGGCGTTGAGGCAGGCGGCCGCGCACAAGGGTTTTTCGTCTTGGAACAATCTGCAGACCTGGATGTTTTCAGGTTGCAACCATTACCGATCCCCGGATGGCGAGATGCTGGCGCGCGCGAAGCACAATCTGGAACAGCTTGACTTCGTGGGAGTGCAGGAGGAACTCGCGGCAGGCGCGGAGGCGCTGCAAAGAGCGTGGGGCGTGGGGGAAATTCTGCCGCTCCCCGTCCTGAATCGAACGGCGAATCGCCTTCTGGTCGGGTCGCTCGATCAGGAAACGCGGAGAGTCGTCGAAGCATTCAGCTCCCTTGACCGCGAACTTCATGAGCATGCCATGAAGTTGTGGCGGACCGGCCATCAGCCTCCCGCAGTGCCGCTGCTCTTGACGGACCTGTCCGGTTGGAGCGAACACGGGAGCAAGGAAATCAAGATCGCGTCGATCCGGATGAAAGACGATCCCAAGGGTTGGTACCAGATCGAGCATGGCTCGCGGTGGGGCCTTCGGGTATGCCTTAGAAGCTCGATTACGCAAAGCGACCTGACGGTAGGAATCAAGATCGCCGATGAAGCGGGATTGACCGTGTATGGAACCAATGGCGCGATGCAGGGGCAGTGCCTTGCAGTGGCCCCCGGCGATTCCGTGATCGATATCGATTTCCCGCCGACTGTACTCGCGCCGGGCCGCTATTTTGTGACGTGCGCCGTGCATACTGCCCGCACTTCCGAGGAGCATTGCTTTCACTGGATCGAGAATGCGCTTGAAATAGAAGTCCTCGCGATGTCCGGAGTGAACTTCGTGGGGCTGGCGGACCTGGGTGCGCGCTTCCAGCAGATGGAATAACGCCACGCGCGTGCCGGCCTCTCAGCCCCCCTGCACCGGCGGCATAATGGCGATCGGCTCGTCAGGTATCATGATGTGATTCCGCCCTACGAACTCGACGCCCGCGCCGATGAGAATGCTTCCATCCCAGACGCGCAGCTTCGGATATCGAACATAAAGCTGATCGAGCAGCGCGGCCACGTTGGCGTGGTCCTCGATTTCCTGCGCGATTTCGTCCACGCCCGCCAAATCCTTCAGGTGCGAGAAAAACTGGACCCGCACCTTCATGACGCGACCAGTTCCTTTCGCAGGACGCCGACGCAAGGGAGATTGCGGTAGCGCTCCATGTAATCGAGACCGTAGCCGACCACGAATTCGTTCCCGATCTTGAAGCCGACGTAATCCGCCTCGATCGGCGCGGCGCGCTCGATCTGTTTCTCCAGCAAGACGCAGACGCGCACGCTGAGCGGATTCGCGGTTTCGAGTTTGCGGCGGATGGCGTTGAGCGTCAGTCCACTGTCGAGAATATCGTCGAGGATGAGGATGTGACGGCCCTCCACATCCGGCAACGCGACCTGGCGGAAGACGACTTCGCCAGTGGATTTGGTGCCGCCGTGATAGCTGGCCACGCTCAGGCAATCGAGTTTCAACGGCAACGGCAGGCGACGCAGGAGATCGGCCATGAAAATGAGGCTGCCATTCAGGACCGCGATCACGGTGAGTTCGCGGTCGTGGTAATCGTTCACGATCTGCGCAGCCAGCTCATCGAGCCGGGCCATAATGGTTTGCTCGCTGAAAAGAACCCGCTCGAGATCGTCCCGCATCAGAGAGAGATAAGGGAGGGGTGGGGCCGTGTCGATTCGGGTTTCGGTTCAAGGAGCGGCGCTCTCCAGGCCGCCGCGGTTCGGCTTTGGGACCGGGGCGCCCGGGACAGCGCCCCTCCTTGAGGCGTCATCTCTTGCTCGATCTTTTTTTGCAACGCGGGGTCGGCGGGATGGGCGCGCGCTTTTTCCCAGAGGGCGACTGCGCCGGAGGAATCGCCCGCGGCTTGCGCGGCGAGGCCGGCGTTGTAGTAGACGATCTGCAATTCGCCCTCCGCGAATTTCTCCGGATGCGTGTCGGCTAATTGTGCGAGCAGGGCGAAATCTTTTCGGCTCGCCGCGGGATAGCCGAGGATGGCCGGTAACGCGGAGGTGGTGAGCGCGCGGGCGAGACGAATTTTCGGGTCGTCTGGCGCGGCGGTGACGGCTTCGTTCATCAGCGCGACGCCGCGTTTGAGCATCGAGAGTTTTTTTGGCCCGAAGCCCATGTCGCGGCTGCGCAGGGTGTAGCTGCTGCCGAGATAAACGCGGGCGTATTGGTTGTCGGCTTGAACCTTGAGCACGGCTTCGAGTTTCTCGATGCACTGCTCGACCGCGGTCTTGTCGCCCGTCAGACCGCGCCGGTAGAGCGCCTGGATTTCCTTCTGCTCGTTAGGGGCGGCGTTCGCCGATTCAAGGACGAACAGGAGAAGGAGCGCGAGTCGGCTAATCACCGATTACTGTTACCACGAGACGACGTTGGTGAGGAGCGCGGCGATGTTCGAAAAGGAAGATGCCCTGCCAGGTGCCGAGTGCGAGCCGTCCTTCGACGATCGGGATCACTTCGCTGGAACGGGTCAGCACCATCCGGATGTGCGAGGTGGAATCGTCGGGGCCTTCGGAGGTGTGGGTGAAGTAGTCGGTGTCTTCCGGGACGAGGCGTTCGAAATAGGCTTCCAGATCGACGCGCGCGGAGCGGTCGGCGTTTTCGAAGATGATGAGGCTGGCTGAGGTGTGTTGGAGGAAGACCGTGGCGGTGCCGGTGCGGACGTAGTTTTTTCCCACGATCTTCGCGATGGCGTCGGTGATCTCGTAGGTGCCTTTGCCTCGCGTGGGGATGGTCAGGATTTCGGAATGTGTTTTCATCTTCGTGCTTTCGCTCGCGGTCGATTGGTTAGGCGTAAATCGCGTCGACGAGACGGAGCGATTTTTCGTTCGGCAGAAGGGATTGCTCCATCTGGTTCATAACGTAGGCGAAGGCGATGCCGTTTTCTGGATCGGCGAAGGAGTGGCTGCCGCCGGCGCCGGGGTGGCCGAAGGAGAGCGGGGAGGGGCCGAAAATATGGCGCGATGTTTCCGGCGGATCTTTCATGAAGCCGGCGGAGAAGGCGGTGGGAATTTGGAAGACGCGATCCTTGCCGGAAACGAGCGTGGCGGTCATCTGGCGGATGGTTTCTGGCTGGAAGTAACGACGGTCTTCCAGTTCTCCATTCGCGGCGAGCATGGCGTAGAATTTTCCGAGAGACGATGCGCTGCCGATCCCGCCGAGCGATGGGAGCGAGAGCGCTCTGGTTGCGGGCGTGTTCATGCCGCTGACGGCGTGTAACCCGGCGGGCGAAGTGAAAACTTTGCGCGCCAGCGTGCCAGGCGTGGCGAGGTCGCGATAGAATTGTTCGGGCACGGGGGGCTTGCCTGCTTTGGCGGCGTAGATGTTGGCAACGCGAGCGTTTTCTTCCGCCGGAAGGCCGATCCAAAGATCGAGCGCGAGCGGCTCGGCGAAGGTTTTTCGCCAGTATTCACCAAGTGGTTGGTGCGCGACGCGCCTAACGAGCTCATCGAGCAGGAAACCGAAAGTGCGTGCGTGATAGCCGTGCGCGGCGCCGGGTGGCCAAACCGGCGCTTGCTGCGCGAGCGCGGTGGTGACGGCAGCGTAATCGAGGATGTCGACGCGTTCGTCGAGGGCGGCGAGTCCGGCCTGGTGGGAGAGGAGTTGGGCGAGTGTGATTTCGGCTTTGCCGGACTGGGCGAACTCTGGCCAGAAATCGGCGACGGGGCGGTCGAGCGGGATTTTGTGCTCTTGCAGGACGTGCAGCAGGCACGCGCTGCCGAGGCCTTTGGTCGCGGACCAAACGAGGACGAGCGTGTCGGGTGTCCATGGCGTTTCGCGCTGGGCGTCGCGGAAGCCGCCTTGCAGATCGAGCAGCGGTTTCCCATTCTGCCAAATGGAAACGGCGGCACCGAGTTCGCCGCGCTGCTCGAAGTTTTCTTCGAAGAGCGGTGTGAGGCGAGCGCAGAGGAGGGAGGGGTCGAGGGGCATTCCAAGGAAAGGCGTTTTCCTAAACGCCTTCTTCGCTCACAATGGCAGCCCCTCGGCGTTTTGGAAAACGCCGCTCCTTGGTTATGAAAGAGCTGCGCTTCTTTAATCCGTATGGCGCGATTCGGGAAACGGCGAATCGTCTGCCACACTGGCAACAGGAAGGGGCGGTCTACTTCGTCACCTTTCGCCTCGCGGATTCGGTTCCGCGTAATCTGCGGGATGAATGGGAAAACGAGCGCGAGTGTTGGCTAAAGCTCCACCCCAAACCTTGGATGGTTGAGATTGAGCACGAGTATCATGAGCGCTTTTCCGGCGCGATCGAACGCTGGCTGGATGCAGGCCATGGAGAGTGTTGGATTCGACGGCCGGAGTGCGCGGCAGTAGTTGCACAGACGTTGCGGCATTTCGATGGCGAGCGAGTCGGGATGATCGCGTCGGTGGTGATGCCGAATCATGTGCATGCAGTTTTCGTTCAGAATCCGGCGTGGCCTTTGGAGGTGATCTTGCGGAGTTGGAAGGGGTTCTCGGCTCGCGCGATGAATAAGCTGCTCGGTCGCGCGGGACATGTCTGGCAGCGGGATTATTTCGATCGGTTGGTGCGGGATGAGGCGCACTTTCGGAATTGTGTGCGTTATGTCCGACGGAATCCGGTGAAGGCGAAGTTGAGTGCGGGCGACTTTGTGCTTTACGAGAGCGATGTCGCACGGCGGATCGAGTGAACAAGGAAAGGCGTTTTCCAAAACGCCTTCTTCACCCGGAGTGGCAACGCCTCGGCGTTTTGGAAAACGCCGCTCCTTGTTCTTAAATCACTGCGTGGAGCGATTTCAGGTCGGGGTCCTGTTTTGCGAGGGCGCGGAAGCTGGCGTCCATCTTGAAGCTGATCCGGAGATTCTCTTTCGCGGCGTAGATGTCTCCGAGGAGGGCGTCGTAGCAGCCCATGTTGTAGTAGTAGATGGGCTCTTTCAGGAGTGCGATCGGGCCGGTGCTGAGAAGGGTTTTGGCTTCAGCAGTTTTTCCGAGTTGATGGAGGCAGAAACCGGCGTGGAGGAAGCCAGTCCCGCAATCGGGCGCGACCCGGCAGAGCATTCGGCTGATGCGCAGCGCGTGTCGCCAACGCTTCTGGCGCATGAGGTAATGGAGCCGGAGGTGCAGGACCTCCGGGCGATTCTGCAGGCGCGGGACAATCGCATCCAATTCCGCGAGGGACTCGCGAAACATGCCTAACTCAGCGTAGCCGCTGGCGGCCTGGACGTGCCATTCGAACTCCACCCTCCTTTTTCAAGCAGGTCGCTTGCCATTGGGCGGCCCCGCACCGTGGCGCAAGTTTCCAACTTGCGCTCTCCCAGCATGCAAGTTGAAAACTTGCACCACTAGAGAAGCAAGGCTTCGAGTTCGCTGATCCGCTGATCGAAGAGGCGCAGGGTGCTTTCGATCGGCTCGGAGGTGGTCATGTCGACTCCGGCAGATTGAAGGGTTTCGAGCGGAAATTTGGAGCCGCCGGAACGCAGGAAGTCGAGGTAGGCGTCGACCGCGGACTGGCCGCCGGTGCGGACGCGGTCGGCGAGGGCCACGGCGGCGGAGATGCCGGTGGCGTACTTGTAAACGTAAAAGGCGCTGTAGAAATGCGGGATGCGGAGGCATTCCAAGTCGAGCTGCGGGTCGAGGACGACGGCGTCTCCGAAGTAGGCTTGCAGCAACTTTCGGTATTCGTATTTAAAGACGTCGAGGGTGAGGGCGTCGCCGCGTTCTTCGATCGCGTGGATGACTTTTTCGAACTCGGCGAACATGGTTTGCCGGAAGAGCGTGCCGCGGATGTCGTCGATCTGGCGGTTGATGATGTAGGCGCGCATCTTTGGGTCGTCGGTTTGCTTGAGGAGGTGATGCGTGAGGAGTTCCTCGTTAAAAGTGGAGGCGACTTCGGCGAGGAAGATGGGGTAGTTGTAATCCTGATAGCGTTGCGTTTTTTGCGCGAACCAGGTGTGCATGGAGTGGCCGGCCTCGTGCGCGAGCGTGTAAACGTCGGAGAAGACGTCGCTCTTGTAGTTCATGAGGATGTAGGGCGGCGCGCCGTAGCTGCCGGAGGAGAAGGCGCCGCTGCGTTTGCCTTTCGCTTCGTAGCGATCGCACCACCGTCCGCGCAGACCTTCGGCGAGCGTGCGGGTATAGTCTTCACCTAGGGGAGAGAGGGATGCGACGACCTTCTCGACGGCTTCGTCGAAGGAGACGCGGGTATCGATCTCGGGGACGAGCGGGACGTAGGTGTCGTATTGATGCAGCTCGTCGAGGCCGAGCACGCGGCGGCGCAGATCGTAGTAGCGGAAGAGCGGCGCGAGGTTTGCCCGCACGGAACTGATCAAGCCATCGTAAACGGCGAGTGGGACGTCATCGTGAAAGAGGGAGGCTTCCAGCGCGGAGGGATGATTGCGTGCGCGGGCACGGAAGACGTCCGCTTTCACCGAATAGGAAAGCGAGGCGGCGAGGGTGAACTGGTGGTCTTCAAATTCCTGGTAGAATTGATGGAACGTGCGTTTACGCAGGCCGTGATCGCGCTTCACCAGGAGGGAGCCGAAGGACGACTGCGTGAGCGGGAGTTCGTGGCCTTCTGCATCGGCAACGACGCCGAATTTCATATCGACATCGGTGAGCTGCGAAAACGTCTCGTCGTAGCCGTCCATGGCCGCGCTGCCGAGCGCGAGCAGACGTTCTTCTGCTTCGGACAGGACGTGCGGTTTGTTGCGGCGCAGTTTTCGCAACACCACCGTCCACTCCGCCAGAGCCAGGTCCACCATAAATTCCGCGAACCGCTCGTCGCCAATCGCCTGGATTTCCGGTGTCACAAACGAAGCGGTTTCCCCGATTTTCGTAAGCAGATTCTGGAGCTGCCCCATGCGCGAGAGGTATTCTGGGTTCGAGCTGTCTTCCGCGAGCTGGAGCGACGCGAAATGGCCGACGCGTTCGATTTTCAGATCGAGCGTTTTGTCGAACTCCAAGGCTTCCGCGAGCGTGGCGGCCGATTCACCGAGGCGGCCTTTCCATTCCGTGAGTCGCGGGTAAGTGCGCTGAATCCAGGCGAGGTCTTCCTCCCATTTATCGACGGCGGAAAAGAGGTGGCTCAGGTCCCACTTATCAGCTTCGGCAATCTCGGCGCGGGTCGGGGTGGTGGTTTCGCTCATGAGCGGGCTCTATACGATGACGGGCTCGCCGTCGCAATGATGGGAGGAGTGGCGTCTGCTCGAATCTCTTAGTGCTACCGTTCCGATCGGAAAATGGGCGATTCAGGTGGCGTGGAATCGTCCATGTCGGGTCCTGCTACTCGATAAGTTGGGAGTGTGGCAGCGGTGGTTGGATTCCCCCAACTCGGAACCGGTCCAGCGCGCTGTCCGCATGCTTAGTCTGCCCGAACCGATGAAAGCGTGTTCCGAGGAAATAGCGCGAATCTTTCGGCCTGACGTTAAGCAGCAAAAGCCGTGGCGTAGTGGATTTGTCGGGCTGTTTTCTTTCGGTGAATCGCACCACAGCCCGGAGATGTTTGAACTGCTTTGCGACGCATCGCCAGCCCGACGCCCGGCGCGGTGAAAAGCCTTCGTCGTCCGGCCGCGATGGCGCAGCGCGTTCGCCATTTCGCGGAGGAGGGGAGTGCGGTCGGCACCGTTCTCCGCACAGACGTAACCGGCGATGCCGCACATGCGCTACCTGTAGTGCGGACCGATCAGTGCGGGAAGCGCGATCTCGCCGGGCGTCGCCAGAGTCTCTCATCCCAGGCGAAATGCGGTCCCTGCCGCTTCCGCGGAAGCGGTCACTAATGGGCAGATCCGCGAACGTCATTCGTCTGCTCAGCCAGAGAAGGATCGAGTCGCAGCGCCTCGTCAGCATCGAGGATTGCCCCCGTAGGATCGCCAAGTTGCGCCTTGAGCGTTGCACGATTTGCATATGGCAGACCCCAATCGCCTCGAATCGCGATGCACCGATCAAAGTCGGCCACGGCACCTGAGAAGTCGCCGGTCTGCCAGCGCGCGAAGCCACGATCGTTGAGCGCCGCGGCAAAATCTGGAGCGCGGTCAATGACGCTGTCGAGATCCATGAGCGCGGCCGCGAAGTCCCTCCTTTGCAAGTGAGTCGCCGCACGGAAAAAATATGCCGGCGCGAAAGTCGGGTCGCGCTCGATCGCGTCGGTGAAAAGGGTCAATGCATGCTGGAGTTCGCCTTGTTGAGCCAGCGTGTAGGCGCGGTCAACGAGCGCGCGCGACGTCATCCGTAAGCGGAATGATTCTTCGCGAACCGCGGCGGTCGCCGGAGTAATTTCCGAGAGACGGGACTGCCCAGATGCGAGGTGCCCGTTCGCAAATAGCAGCACCGCCAGCAGCGCGAGCGCGCGCCAGTTTTGGGCGGTGCGATCCGGAGCGCATGGTCTTGCGGGATGAATGTCGCGCATAAACTTCAGGCTGCGATGGCGTCCGCTTCGCGCTTTAGCAGCGCCTGTTCCGTCACGTCGACAACGAGGCCGAAGGTGCGAACGGCGTCGTGTTTACCCCCGCCACGCAAGGTCGTGTAAGCCGCAATGTCCAATACACGGATGCCCACGCCCTCGTCGACGATGCGCACAGTGATCGTGGTTTCCGTCGGGAATTGCGCGAGCCACACTCGATTTGCGACGATGGCGAATCGGCGGCGGTCGTCCGGGTGCAAACGCTGAAGGAACAGGTGCAATCCCGGCGGCGTGTCACGCGACACTCCGAGCATCGTGCGCAACTGCGGCGACCAATACTGCTCACCGGTGTCGTAGTTCACATCGAAGCTGCCAATGTTGTTGTAGCGCCACTTTTTTTTCTGGTTCTGCATATCGATTTCTTTCGCTAAAGCTCTGGGTCTATAGAGAAAGACACGTGCGCGGCCCCGGCGGTTACGATTGTTTTCCGCACGCGAATCGCGGGAGCTCCGGCACCGCAGGCGCGCGCGTGGCGACCAGGCAGTGTTGATCATCGGTCTGAGGGTCTCTGGTTTCCGATTACGCAGAAAGGCCGTGAGATCGCTCGCGCAACCTCACGGCCGGTCTCCCCAGTCCATCGAGACGCAAAAAATCGTGGGAGGCGATATTCGCCGCGAGCGCACCGTGCGGGCAATGAGTCAGAAAACTTTGGCCGCTTTAGCGGGGCTTCACGTTCGCACGATCGCGAAGATCGAAGCAGGCGAGATCAACATCAAGACCGAGACGCTGCGGCGCATTCGCGAGGTTCTCGCGTCTCCGACCAGTTCAACGAGAAGTTGATGCCGCAATGGCGCGTGAACTGTTTCGTCCGGGTGCAGAGGGCTCCAGAGTCAGGTGCGGTCCCGCCGGATTGGTCGCTCAGCACGCGCTCTCCCACCCGATCTCTCACGGTGCCCGTCTCCCACGCCAGGAGGACGACGATGAGCTATCCGATGGATGGACCATGTCGGGGGCGACGATTGCAAAACGGGCCGCGTGCCATTATCATCCAAGTCTCCGGAAAAAAACGGGGGCGCACTGGTTTCGACTTGGAGTTTGAAACGCAGGCGGCAGGTCGAGGATGGTTCGTTGGCCTCGTTAAAATCCGGACCAAAAAAAATAAATGCAGATCACCAAGATCTCGCTCTCGCGGCTTAATTGACTGCGATGTCCCGGGCTGGACGCCTGCTACGGCTCGGGACATGGACAGCAGGCTAATCGGATGGCGGAGTGACCGCGCCTTTCGGTGAAGGAAACCTCGTGGTGGCTCGGGAGACGGAGTGTGCCGGCGCAGCCTTCGTTTCTTTAAAAATAAATCACCGGCTAAACCTGTAGAAGCTTGTGCAGATGGCTTCGAGGACAGGGGTTCGACTCCCCTCGCCTCCAGGCTTCGTCCGCCACCCAGTGGCGCACGAAGCCTGCCCCGGCGTAGCCATAGCGAAGCCGGGCCAGTGGTGATTCCACGTGCGGACTACGCCCGGGCAAGCCAGGAAAAATTGCGACAGTCCCGGCTCGCTCTGTGCCTCGCGGTCGAGGCAGGATTGCGCGATCGAGCCTCGCAAAATGAAGTTCACCTACGTCTATTTGCTGATCAGCGAATCCGACCCCGCCCGCCACTACGTCGGCCTGACCGACGATTTAAAGGACCGAATGCGCCGTCACAACGCTGGCGAAGTTTCCCACACCGCGAAACATTGCCCCTGGCGGGTAAGCGTAGCAGTTGCCTTCCACGGACGAGGAAAAGCAGCGCAGTTCGAGAAATATCTCAAGAGCCACTCCGGCCGCGCCTTCGCCAAGCGGCACTTCTGAAACGCGCGATTTGGCGGGCAAGAATGTATCCGGTAGTGGTACAGTTTGTCAGATTCCAAACTCTACCATTACACCCGATCCTCCGTTCTTTTACTTGCGGCTTGAAGTTGGGTAAGGTCGATCCTCATGGCCAGTCTGTCGTCTCATCTCTTCGAGGAGATCCGGCCGGATTTCTTTCGCATCCTGGGATTCGAAAATGCTGCGCTTTATCTCGACGCGGTCGATGCGCTGGCGGCGGCGATGCCGCGGCGCGGGGAAGGTCTTACTCGGGCGGAAGCGGTCGAGATCGTGGCGGATCTGCTGCGGATGAATCCAGAGCTTAGAGTGGAGGCGGAAACGGCCGAGGCTGATTCCCTCTCGGGCCGAAGCAATACGGTCCTGAACAAACTGACCGCCAGCGGGTGGCTCGAAGAACCGGAGCGGAGCGATTACCGGCGGCAGATTTTCCTCGATGCGAACGCGGAAATATTGCTGGAGGCGATTCGGAAGATCGCGCAACCGGACCCCGCCCAGTTCACCGGGTTGCTGCGAATGGCCTGCGGCCGGCTCGCCGAAGAAGAGGCGGTGACAACTTTTTCGTGGGAAGACCTCGAGGCGTGCCTGGCGAATCTCGAGAGCGGGCTGCGCGAGTTGAAAGCGATGAGTAAGAGCGTCGAGCGACTTACGCGAAAGCAGCTCGGCACCGCGTCGCTCGATCGCAGCGTCGCGATCGTGTATGGCGACTTTTCGAGTGAGATCGCAAACAAGTGTTACCGCGAACTCGTGCGCGCGCACCTACCAGAGAAACTCGTGGAAGCGAGGCGAGGTCTTGATCGGCTGCTCACGAACGAGGCGGTCCTCACGCGGCTCCAAGATGGTCTAATGCACCATCGCAAGTCGCTTGAACCTGCGCTGGCGCTGGTGGAAGTCGCGCGCGTGTTTGAAGCAGTCGAGTCCGCGCTCGGAAATGTCGAGCCGCTCACGGATCGTGTCGATGCGCGGACAGCGGAGTTTGCGCGGCGTTCGCGAGCTCGCATTCATTATCTTTCCTCTGTCGGTTCGGCGAGGGCGCGGCAGGTAGAGGCGGTCTTTGGAATCATGGGCGAGCGCTTTGCCGGGCAGCGTCTCGCGCTCGCCGAGACGGACCTTGATCTGCCGGGGCTGCGAATCGGCGATACCGCGACGGTCAGCGCCGATTCTCTACGCACGCCACCGGCGCAGCGCACGATCACGGAGGTCGACGCCATTGCCGACGACGTGACCGACGAGGAACGCGAACGCGCGCTATCGGCGATGGAGGGTAACATTGCCTTTTCAGTCACGGTGGATCGTGCTCACCGCTTTCTCGATGAAATTGGCTGCACTGCCGGCATGACGATTTCAACCAGCGAGATGTCGCTCCGCGCCACCTCGGATACAATCGAGGATCTTGTCTCGGTGCTACTTTACGCTGACACGGAAGCAGCCCGTTACGACGTGCGGGTAACGCGTGTGGAAGATGGTGCCGTGGCCTATCCGGCAGATCGCATCGCAGGCTACGAGATTGATCGCTTCGAGGTGACGCGCCGTGGATGAGCTTCCGCCGGAACCGCTTCTGCTGGGGGCGCTCGATGACCGCGACCGCGCGCAATTGCGCGATACACTGTTGCGGCTTTTCACTCACACGGCCATCCTTCGCGAAGACTCCGGCAGCGCGGAGACTTACGATTGGGCAAATCTGCACCGCGGGTGGGTGCGCGAGGTTGCAGCGCTTTTCGGCTACGAAGTCAGATTCGAAGAAGCCTTCCGCCTGATCCTCGCGGTTCCGCAGGAGACCGGGCTGCTGCGCCGCTTTTCGCTGGAAGAATCGTGCCTCGCGCTGGTGCTCTGGCACGACTACGACACGGCATTGCGCGAGGGTGCGACCCGCGTCTGCCTCACGGTGCAGAACATCAACGACTCGTTCGCAGCGAAGCTCAAAGGTGTGAAGCTGCCGACCAAAAACGCGATGCGCTCGGCGCTCCAGCTTTTCAATCGCCACCGCCTCATCCGGCTGAATGTGGCGGAGGATTTCGCCGACTCGACCATCGAGATTTTGCACACGCTCCGGCTCGTAATGCCATTCCAGGATCTGGTCGAGTGGGAGAAAAAGGCGGCGCTGTATGTGAAGCCGGCTGACGCCGCGGAGCCGGACCCCGAAGCCGAAGAGGAGCCCGATGTACCAGTCTGAGCGCCGTATCAACCTGACTGGCATCCACGCGATGAACTGGTATGGCTACACGCACGACCATGTTGCGGTGAACGGCAATCTCCTGCTCGCGGGCGTGATGGGCTCGGGAAAATCGATCCTCATGGACCTGATCCAGCATGTCATCGTAGGGCATCAGAAATCGCGCTATAACGTCTCCGCGACCGGCGCAACTTCGGGGCGCACGCTGAAGGGCTACTGCCTCGGCGACTTGAAAAGCGAGGTCGAGGGCATCACGCAATACATGCGTCCGCGCGGTGCGGTCTCGCTCATCGCTCTAGAGTTTACCTGGCCCGACGGCGAGCGAAAGGAAACGTGGGGATTCCGCATCGAGTTTGAAAACGCGACGCAACCGCGGCCGTCGCGCAACGATCCGTTCTTTGTCCGCGACGCGATCACGAGCGATCAACTCGTCAGCGGCGCGCCGGCAAGGCCACTGGATTATCCCGCTTTCAAGCAACTCGTCGCCGATCTCGACGGGAAAGTTTTCGATACGATCGACGAATACCGGCGCGACATGGCGAACCACAGCCATCTCAATTTCAGCCGCGACACGCTCGACTACCTGCTGCCCTCGGCGATGTCGTTCACGTTTTTGGAGGGCGGCTTCAATCGCTTTTGCCGCCTATACATTCTGCCGAACGAGCCGCTGAAGATCGACGATGTGCGCGATAGCTATCGCGCGTTTAAAGCGCTTGAGATCGAGCTTGAGGTGCTGCGCGATAAGCTCTCCCGGCTGGAAAAAATCCGCGAAGTTCACGCGGAATGGTGCGCGGCTCGGTCGGATTTGATCTGCTACGATTTGCTCCAGCACGAGTTCGCCGGCGAAGCGGCGCAGGCGGCGCTCGATGAGAACACGCAACGGATCGCGCAGCTCGACAAGGAAACAACCGAGACGACGCGCGCGCTGGATAAAGCGCGCTCCGATAAAGGACGATACGACGGGGAGCGGACGCAGGTGCTCGGGCTCTTCAATGAAACCGAAGACGGCCGGGCGTTCCTGATTCTGAAGCAGCAGAACACGGAGCTGGTGGCAGACATCGCGCGGCTCAAGGACGTTGGAAAGAGTGTTGACGAGGCGGTCGCCAATCGGGTTCGCCGCTGCCGGCTATGGATCGAACGGGCTCAGAGCGGCGGCTTCGATCTACCGGGACAGATCCTCACCGCTGCGTCCCACGCGGCCGACGAATTGGCCAACGCCCAGCCGGTCGAGATTCGCGAAAGGACGCGTGCTCTGGGTGCTGCGATGAAGGCGGCGCGAGAGGCAATTCACACCGCCACGCGAGACGTTCGTAAAAACTACGGCGCGAGCGCGGAAGAGATGAGAAAGCTCCAGATGGTAATCGGCGCCTTGCGGCTCGGTGCGCTCGCCGAAAACGCCACGTTGCTCAATGCGATCAACGCCGCGCTTCCGCATCGCGATCCGCAACCTACGGCGCGTGCTCTGCGGCAGCTTTGCGAGGTGGGCGATGAACGCTGGCGCGCCGCTCTGGAGGTGGTTTTCTCGCAGAAATTCGCCGTCGTCGTGAGTGCGGAAGATTACCCCGAGGCGCAGCGTATTTTTCATGCGCTGAAGGAGAACGTCTTTCCCGAGTCGCTCGTCATCCCGCAGCGTGCGCGCTCGTTGCCAGGGGAATGCCGGCCGGGCTCGCTGGCGTCGAAACTGGAAACTTCGCACCCCGTCGCGCGAGCGCTCATCGATCACTTGCTCGGCGACATCATCTGCGTCGAGCGCCGCGAGGAACTGCTCGATCACGACCGCGCGATTTTGCCCGATGGCTTCATGATCCGCGGCGCCTTCAACGTCCGTCCGCGTCATTACGATTATCGCCCATGCATCGGCGAGCGCGGTATCGAGAAGCAGCGCGGCTTCTTGCAGGATCAGTTCGACGCCTTCAAACGTGACAACGAGCGTCTCCAGCCAGCGCTCGATCTCGTCGAATCTCTCTCGGCCAAGTACGACGCCGAGCGGCTGGCGGGCGAGTCGGTGCATGACGATCTCGCGGACGCAATGCGACTCCCCGATCTCCAGGCAAAGCTGAAGACAAACATCGATCACCTCAACCGCATCCGCAGCGGCGATCTCGGCGAAAAGGAAGAGCGCCTCCGCGTGCTCGACAACGAACTCAAGCGTCTGAATGGCGAGATCGAGAAGATGCTCAAGAGCGGAATCTTCGACGAACTGGAGCGGGCGCGGAAACTACGCGAGTCACTTGTCGGCGCGCTCGGCAGTGAAAAGCAGCGACTGCAAAATAAGGCGACTGAACTGGCAGATCGTATCGACGTGGCGCGCAAAGACGAGTTGGCGCGGGAGCTACGCGAGCTTTTTCAACAGCCAGATGTGTGTGCCGCCCAATGCCGGCTGCGCCATGGCGACCAGCGCGAGGAAGTTGCAACGAAATGGACGGAACTCACCTCGTTTCGTCGCGAGATGGCCGACCGATACGGCGCTCTGCGCGACGACCCGACCTACGCAATCGACAGCGAGGAAAACACCGCCTTTGCCACGCTTCTCGACCGACTGTGCGTGACCGACATGCCAGCGATTCAGGCGAAAGCCGCGCGCGAACGAATCAACTGGCAGAATCTTTTCCGCACGACCGTGGCCGCGAAGCTCACCTCGGCGTTGCGCAATGCCGACGATCTCAAGTCGTTGATGAACACCCAGCTCAATCGGCGCATCGGCAATCACATTTACCAGATCAGCAAAGTCGATAACCCCGACCGCGAATACGCCGGCTACCGCGACCTCCTGGCCGCGTGCGCCGCGGCGGGGGAAGGCGACCTTTTCGCCTCCCTCGAAGGCGATGTGAGGGAGCGAATCGAGACGCTCTTCGACACTCTCGTGGAGCAGCCCGATAGCCGGGCGGCGCTGGCGTTTCTAGACTATCGCAACTACCACGACTACGACTTGAAAGTGCGCGACGTCACCGATCCGACGGCGCCACCGGTGAGCATTGACCGGCAGGCCGACAAGATGAGTGGCGGGGAAAATCAATCGCCCTACTTCATCGCCATTCTCGCGTGTTATCTCCGGGCGTATAAACGGCATCTCTCCGGGCGCAGCGTTGCGCCATCGCTGTGCCTCGTGCCGATTGATGAGGCTTTTTCCAAAATGTCCGGCGACGGGATCCGGCACAGCATCGACGCTTTGCGAGAGCTGGATCTGCAAGGGTTTCTTTCCATGTCGAGTGGCAACATCCCCTACGCAATCGACGGCTGCGATCAGGTGCTCACAGTTTCTAAGAAGAAAACCCATCACGGCGCGCAGGAAGCAATCCGCAATATCGCGGTGAGCCTCACGCGGGAGGAAGCGCTGGCCCGCTATTGCAAGCGATGAAACGCGAGCTGCTGCTTGCGCTGGCAGAGGCATTCGAGCGCAGCCGCGGCGGGCGCACCGGTCTGACGGCGCGCGCGTTCAGCATCCCGGTCGAGGCGCTGTTGCGCGCAGCCGGTTGCGCGGATGGGACCCGGCGCGAGACGGCTTTGCAAATACTCAAGGAACTCGATGGGGAACTTGTGACCTTGCGTCGGGCGCATCGCGATCCGGCCACGATTACCCGGATTGACCTGGATCCGGCGCGAGAGGCGGACCTTTACGACGAACTTGGAGAGCCGTCGCCAACCAAGCGCAGAGAGGCGCTTGCGGAACTGTTTGCCACCGCGGCGCGACGCGATGTGCCTAAGGAGGATCGTCAGGCCTGGATCAAGGCCTGTCAGGCATTCTCAAGCGCTGCGGCTTCGGGCGCGCCACTCGCGCCTTTTCCGCGCGATCTGGCACAAGCAAAACGCCTCCTCGAAGCCGCGCATAAGCTTCTAAATTGGCGGGAGGAGTCGCTGGCGCGCTTCGCCAGTTGCGTGCTTTTTGGAAACTCGAAGACGCTCGAAAACCTCCGTGGCACACTCGATCGCATCCTCGCCGCGGTGACTCAAGAGCGAGTCACCGACCTGCGGGAGGTCGGCATACTCGATAACCCACGTGTCTTTGCGATTCGCGGTCCGGTCAGCTTTCATTTTCCCGAAGGTATTCTCGACCTGCGTCTGCTGCGCGCACCGATGTCCTTTTCGCTTGTCGATGTGCAGCGGGCAGTGCGCATCGAATTGCACGTCCCGCGCGTCTGTACGGTGGAGAATACCGCCACTTTCCACGAATTGGGAAAACTCCAGACCCTAGATACGGTCTTCGTCTGCACGGAGGGTTATGTCGGCTCCGCGCAAATCGAGCTGGTCCGCCGCTTGCCTGATGACGCCGACATTTTCCATTTCGGTGATTCAGATCCCGCCGGTTTCGATATCCTGCGCGACTTGCGAAGCAAGAGCGATCGCACCATCGGCAGCATCCACATGCAGCACCGGCCGGCCACTGAGCCGGTCCCACTGACCGACACCGATCTTGCGCTCTTGGAGCGATTGCTCGCTGGCGCCGATTTAGTCGCCTCGGAGCGAAGCGTGCTACAGACAATGAAAAATTCCGGCGATAAGGGCCGATTTGAGCAGGAGCAACTCGGCTCGCCACGTCTCGCCCGCTGGCCCTATTACGAATAACTGCGACGACTACTCCGGACGCAATCGTGCCGGCTCTTCGAGGATGTCCAGCAACGCCTGCGCGCAGAACACGCGGTCGCGGCGCGCTTCGCCGATCTGCTTCACGATACGGAGCCGAACGAGGCGGAGCAGTGCCGCCGCGGCGGTGTTGTAGGCGACATCGAGTTGGGCTTCAGCCTTTCGCACCGTGACGAAGGGGTTGGCGGCAAGCAGGTCGAGGAGCCGTAGTGCGACGCCGGACCCGACGCCGCTCACATTGTCGCGCCATTTCTCGAGCTGCCGGTTGATGCGCTCGGCGCGGCTGAGCGCGTCTTCGCTCTGTCGTGCGACTCCGTTGAGAAAATAGATCAGCCAGTCTTCCCATGCGCTGCGCTCGGTCACGGCGCGCAGGCTATCGTAGTAATCGCGGCGGGTTGCTTCAAAGAACGCGCTCAGGTAGAGCAGCGGCAGAGGCAGCACTCCGCGCTGCATGAGCAGCAAGGTGATGAGGAGGCGTCCGACGCGGCCGTTGCCGTCGAGGAACGGGTGGATCGCCTCGAACTGGTAGTGCATCAGTGCCGTCTGGGCTAGTGGCGGCAGACTTTCGTCGTGAAGAAACTTTTCCCACTCGCCCAAGTGATCGAGCATCTCGTCGTGGGGTGGTGGCACGTAGGTCGCCTGCGCCAGCGTGGAACCGGGCGGGCCGATCCAGTTCTGCGACCGGCGCAGTTCACCGGGCGTGGCGTGGTCGCCCCGCACGCCGGTCATGAGCTTCTCGTGCAGCTCGCGCACCAGCCGAATGGATAGCGGCAAAGTCTTCAGACGCGCGATGCCGTGCTCCAGAGCGGTCACGTAATTTCCGACCTCCCGGAGGTCCTCCGGGCGGCGCGCGACGGCGGCTCCGGCCTCGGCGGCGAGCAGTTCCCCAAGGGTCGATTGTGTTCCCTCGATGCGGCTGGAGAAGACCGCTTCCCGTCGCACAAATGGCCGGATGAGAAGATGCGGATTCGGCAAGCGGCGGCCTTCGCCAGCGAGGCGCCCGAGCAGTTGGTCGGCATCGGACAACGCGCAGACGAGTGTGGATGTCCAGGTCAGTTTGGGCGGCAACGGGTCCGGATGAAAAGCGCGAGACCCGGCGCGCGCCTTGATCCATCGCCCGGAGGGTTTCGGTCCGGTGGCGGGGCGGCGTTTCACGGTGAAATAGCGTCGGGCGTTATTTCAATAACCATCTCTATCCTGAAATAGCCGTGTTTCGTATTTCAGTCAAACGTCCGTGCTGATTTGATAAAAACGGTTTGCGAACTGAGACTTCAAGACACTGCCAGGATGCGCGACTATCGGCTTATGGACGCGAGTCCCAAGTAAATCGTGATTCCCGGCTCTCACGATATTTTTGCTCCGGCTGCGTGACCCGGAGACGCGCAAAAAAATTGCCGTCGAGGTGAAGGTTGAAAGCGACAAGTGGGAGAATCTCTACCTGACCGCATCATCCTCTCTGATTTCAAATCGGAGAAACTGAAACCGCTCGCCGGCAAATCGCTGGCCGAAGTGGCAAAGATGCGCGGCAAGGACCCGATCGAAATGTCGGAAGAGAACGTGAAAAAAGAAATTGCCAGGCCGTGGATTTCCTTCGGCTCCGATGAAGCCTCGCAAGCGCCCGAAGGCGTCTTCCTGAAATCGAATCCGCATCCACGCGCCTACGGAAATTTTGCGCGCGTCCTGGGGAAATATGTGCGCGAAGAAAAGGCACTCAGCTTACCCGATGCAATCGTTCGACTCAGCGGCCTGCCCGCGACCAATCTCGGACTTGATCATCGCGGGTTCTTACAAGAAGGCATGTTTGCCGACGTCGTCGTCTTCGATCCAGCGACGATTGCCGATCGGGCAACCTTTACCGAGCCGCGCCAGTATGCCGTGGGAATGAAGCACGTTTTCGTGAATGGCCAGCAGGTCCTGCGCGATGGCGAACACATCGGCGCGAAACCCGGGCGCGCGCTTTGGGGGCCTGGAAAAGTTCGTTAGGGAGATTAAGAACACAACGCTGGGGCGGTTACGCACACCGCGAAGTACAGACCGTGGCGCATCAAGACTACCTCGCGTGCTCCGATGAAGATCAAACCCGCGAGTTCACGCGAAAGCGGCTCTAGGCAATGTTCTGTGAGCTGATCGCCGATTTCGGATCGAGATCCGATTCGGCCAGGCGCGGAGATTTGCTCATTCCGGTTAACGCCGGGCGACCTTGGTCTTTTCATCCGATAGCGCGTCGAAGCCGGAGATTACGTCGAAGAGTTCCTCGTCGATGCTGCTTTGACGGAGGCGATTGAAGCTGCCTTGGAGAGTGACCAGGAGTTCGTCGATGTTTTTATCGGCGCGTTGCATAGCGGCGAGACGGCTGGCGTTTTCGCTCGCGAGCGATTCCGCGCAGGCGCGGAAGAGCGAGACGAAGAGATATTCGCGGATGAGCGCGCGCAATGTTTCCGTTCCGTCGCCGAGAACCTCCGGCAGGTTCTTCGTCGGCCAGGGAATTTCCATCAGCTGGCGGCGCCAGATTTCGTCCAGCGGAAGCAGGCGCTGACTCACCGGCTCGTAAGCAGCGCCGGAAGTGGGACGGTTGTAGAAAAGGTGAAGTTCGCTCCTCTCGCCCCGACTTCGATGTGCCTCGCCGGCGACGAGGATTTGGCCGATGAGCGAAGTAATGGCCTGGACGGAATTCGGCACGGCAAAGACACTGGCGGGCGGGAAGCCCGCGTCTTGCAAGCGCGCATGAACCCGCTCGCCCACAGCCCAAACCTGCGCTTTGCTCGTTAGGCTGGTCAGGGTCCGAACCGCGTGATCAGTTACCACATCATTGAACTGGCCGACCAATCCCTGGTCGGACCCGAAGACGACAGCGCCAATCGAAGCGCCATCCTTTCGCCCTTTTGCTTCCCTGATGAACGCCGCTGGGCCAGCCGCACGCAAGCAGACGCTCAAACCGAGCTCGACGGTGTGGTAGTAATCGCCTAACGACAGCACCGACTTCTCGTATTGCCCGATGCTCGAGGCGGCGACGGCCTTCATCGTGCGCACGACCGACTGGAGATCGCCGGCGCTGGCGATCTTTCGTCGCAAGCTCTCCGTCGTGTTGCTCATGCTTTCATTCTAAGAGAGAGAGCTGCCGCGTGGCTCGCTCATTGGTCAAATAAAAGAATCCGGAATGGGGACGTGCGTGACGGCCTTGCTCAGTTTGCGACAGGCGGCGTTGCAGATGTCCAGAACGATTTCGTCCACGATGGTGTAGAGCACGTAGGGATCCGCCTCCTCGCGGTGCAACAGCCCGGCGGTGTGCAGGACTTTGAGCTGACGCGAGACATTCGCCTGGCTGGTGCCGGTGACGGCGACCAGTTCACCCACATTTTTCGGGCCGTCCTTCAGTTCCTGGAGCAGGGCGAGACGGGTGGCGTCACCGAAGGCGCGGAAGACGCTGGCAAGCCGGTCGAGCGCGGCGCGGTCGAGTTTTTTTCCCGGGCCTCGCTTCCTGGTTGTCATATGCGTGTTTACGTATATAAGTGTTTGCGTGTCTGCGCAAACCCTAACTGTCCCGGTGCTGAACCGCAGCCCGTTTTTGCCGCGGTCCTGCCGATGGCGTTCGTCGGCGGATTGATGGGGCCCTACATGCGGCCGATCCCGATCGGCGCGAGCGCGGCGATGGGCTGGTCGCTTGCGATCGCGTTCATTGTGACGCCGTGGGCGTCGATCCGAATTCTGCGCTGGGGGAAGAAATATTCGCAGCTGACGAAAGGCACCGCGCCTAACGAGCCGCAGAGCCACTTCGCGCACGAGGAGGATTTCTTCACCCGCCTCTATCGGCGCATGATGGGGCCGATGATCGCGCAGCCGCGCTGGCGCTGGATCTTTCTCGGCTCGATCACCGCGCTCCTTCTCCTCGCCATGGCCACGGTCGCGCTCGGCTGGGTAAAAGTGAAAATGCTGCCCTTCGACAACAAGAGCGAGTTCCAGGTCATCCTGAACATGCCCGAGGGCAGCTCGCTCGAACGAACCACGCAGGCCGCGCGCGAAATCGCGGCCGCCGTCCGCGTCGAACCGGAAGTGACCGACTACCAGGTCTACGCCGGCGTTTCCGCGCCGTATAATTTCAACGGTCTCGTTAGGCACTACTTTCTCCGCCAGGGCGCGAACGTGGCCGACATCCAGGTCAATCTTCTCCGGAAAGGCGAACGCAGCGCGCAGAGCCACGACATCGCGAAACGCGTCCGCCCGCGCATCGCCGCGATCGTCGCAAAATACGACGCCCGCGTTGCGGTCGCCGAAGTCCCGCCCGGGCCGCCGGTGTTGCAAACGCTCGTCGCCGAAATCTACGGCCCTAACGAACCGGATCGGCACGCGCTCGCCCGCAAGGTGCGCGACATTTTCAAGAGCACGCCAGGCGTGGTCGACGTCGATTGGTATGTCGAGGCGGATCAACCGAAGGCACGCTTCGTCATCGACAAGGAAAAGGCCGCGCTCCATGGCATCAGCGCCGAGACGATCTCGCAGACCTTGCGCATCGCGGTCGGCGGCGAGTCCGTCGATCTCCTCCACCTGCCGCGCGAGAAAAAGGACGTGAACATCATGCTCGAGCTGCCGCGCTCCTCGCGCACCACGCCCGATGAATTGCTCGCGTTGCGCGTCCGCTCTGGCGACGCGAATGGGCTCCCCGAGCCCGGCGCCAACGGCGCCGCGCCGCTCATCCCGCTGCGCGAGCTGGTCCACATCGAGCAGACCACGACCGAGAAAAGCATCTACCACAAAAACCTGATGCCCGTGACGTATGTGATCGGCGACGTCGCCGGCGTCATCGAAAGCCCGGTCTATGCGATCCTGAAAATGAACAAGGCGCTCGCCAAACTCGACACGCATGAGTTCGGCGGTGACGGCGCGCCGGTGCAGATCTACAACGCCGTCCAGCCGTTCACCGAAGCGAAGCCGGCGTTGAAATGGGATGGCGAATGGCAGATCACGATCGAGGTTTTCCGCGATCTCGGCTCCGCCTTCGCCGTCGTCCTCGTCCTCATTTACGTGCTCATGGTCGGCTGGTTCCGCAGCTTCATCACGCCGCTCGTCGTGATGATCGCGATCCCGTTCTCACTCGTCGGCATCCTGCCCGCGCACGGATTGCTCGGCGCATTCTTTTCCGCCACCTCGATGATCGGGTTCATGGCCGGCGCGGGCATCGTGGTGCGCAATTCCATCATCCTGGTCGATTTCATCGAGCGGCGTGTCGCTGAAGGCATGCCGCTGGCCGAAGCGGTGGTCGATGCCGGCGCCGTGCGTTTTCGCCCGATGCTCCTCACCGCCATGGCCGTCGTCGTCGGCGCCAGCGTCATCCTCACCGACCCGATTTTCAAAGGCCTCGCCATCGCGCTGATGGCCGGCGAAATCGCGAGCCTGCTCATCAGCCGCATGGCCGTGCCGGTGCTCTATTTCATGGCGAACAAGCAGCGTGGCGGGAAGGCGGTGGAGCAGTCCCCGAAACCGGAGCCTTAGTAGCTCGATACCTCTGCGGGGGGCGTAGCGGCAACTTCAGCTTGACATCAAAATGATGGAGCTGGAACATCTCCACGGTATGACAAAGACGCAAATCCAGGTGCCTGAGGAGCTCTTTGCCGAGATCAAAGATTTCGCCCAACGCCGGGAATGGTCCCTAGCTGAAACATTCCGGCGCGGGGCCGAACTCCTCCTCGAAACTTATGCTGAGGATACCCCGCCCGCCTCGAAGGCGTGGAGGCCGCCCACTTCCGGGCGCGTCGGCTGGAAAGGCCTCACCGCCGAGCAACTGCGCGACCTCGCCTTCGAGGACCAGACCCGCCTCCCGTAAGCAGCCATGACTTCCATCGACGCGAACATCCTCCTTTACAGCTACAGCGAAGCCTCGCCGCATCATGCCGCCGCGATTGCCTTTGTCGAATCGATGGCGCAGCGCGATAACGTGGCCCTCAGCGAGTTCATTCTCAGCGAAGTCTATCTGCACCTGCGCAATCCCGCCGTGCTCGACGCCCCGCTCAGCCCGGCTGATGCCGTCGCTGTCATCCAAAGCTACCGCCAGCACCCGCGCTGGCGCGTCCTCGGTTTTCCGCCCCGCAGCCGCGACCTCCACGCCGCGCTCTGGAAAGCCGCCGCCGCTCCCGATTTCGCCCGCCGCCGCATCTACGACCTCCGCATCGCCCTCTGTCTCCAAGCCTTCGGCGTCACGGACTTCGCCACCGCGAATGTGAAGCACTTTGAAGACACCGGATTTGCGCGGGTTTGGAATCCGGTCAGTTCATAAAAACTCGCCGGGAGCCAGCCAAAACCCCAGGCGAACCTGATCATCTCGAAGGACCATATTTGGACGACTTCGTCGAGCACCCGCTGGAACTCCTTTGCGCGATCATCCGCAATCTCGATGCCGAGACGTGGAGTGGCGACAACGCGGCGTTTCGTTCCCCTTCCACGAAGCACGGCTTCCCCGCTCAAGGTGCGTTTACGAGGTCCTCAACTTCGTAACGAGGGAAACGCGACCAACGATGAACAGCGCACAGTATTTCGAGAGCACGCTGCCAAGCACGACGCGAAAGCGCTTTTTCCAGACGTGGCCGGGCTGGCAGTGGGGACGCTATGACTATCGGAAGCTCTAGGCTGAGCCCCCATACCTTGCCGACATGCGGCCGCCGACTTCCCGATTTGGATTCAAGGCTTTCCCGGCTCTTCTCGCACCACCCTCAATTCCGCTTCGGCACCACGCGAATGCGCGAAAGACACCTACCGCACTCCACGCGCCGCGCGCTCCCGTTGCCGCTGGCGGATGCGTTCGCCGATCCGTTTCGGATCGAAGCCGCACTCCGCTGCTTGCTTTTCCCGGACACGATGGATTTCCTGGAGCAGTTCGTTACCGGTCATGGTGTGAACGGTGGCAGAAGCCTACTCCGTTTTTGTCGCAGGCTTGGCCAGCGGGGCAAACTTTACGCCGCGTGCCGCAGCCTCGCGCTCGCGTTCGCGGATGAAGTCCATGAACTTCCGCACGTCGTAGCCGGACTTGCGGGCGAGTTCGTCGCGGGTGTGGCGAATTTCGGTGAGGATCGGATTCGGTTCCATGTCGTTTAGAGTGGCAGCAGTTCTTCCGGCGTGCAAATTACCGGACAGGATAGCCCGCGCTCGGCACACGCACGCTCGATGCGGCGGACGAGATGCGGGTTGTTGATGTGTTTGCAATTCCACGTCAGCAGAAAATCCATCGCGTGAACGGCGGAAAAGGCGATATGCGCCGCATCCGGTGCCGCATTCGCGGGGATGATGTCGGAGCCGAGCAAATGCTCGATCAATTCATCCACCTCCGGCTGCGCAGGCAGGCGCGGTATTCCGTCGAGCGCACGAAAACGCGCCTCCGCCATCGCCTTGTCGCCCTCGGAAGCCTCCACCTCGACGACCTCCGACGTGAAGAGTTCGTATTCGTGCCGCTTAGTCTCCCACCATTCTTCCGTCGTTTCTTGATCGGCGGCCAGCCGCAAGTTCCGGCTCCGCCGCGCCGTGAGGTAGCTCGGGATGGTAGTTTCGAGGTAGAGCTTCGGGAGACTCATGCGTGAACGCTAACATGACCGCCGCGGCTTGCCTGCGTCGGGCGGTTCCTCGCGCAGCACGGACGCGGGTTCTTCGTTGCGAGGCTGAGCTGAGGAGCCGTGGGACGGTAGATCCGCGATTGGAGAGACTTTTCCCGCTCCTGATAATAGGCGGCGCGTTCTTGCGGGGTGGCGCCGATTTCGCGCTGGATGTCGGCGCGAATCGCCCGGAGCCATTCAAGGCCGTCGCTGTGGGATGCGGACTTAGTCGGTTGCATCGTCGAGCAGTTCAAGAGGGGTGATGAGTTGCGGTGTGGCGTAGCCGAGCATCGCGTTGATGCGCCGGATGTGGGGAAACTTGTTGGCGTTGGCGTTGGCGTTATGATGGCAATTCCACGTCACGAGAATATCGCATTTGTGGAAGGTGGCGAGCGCGAGGTGGTCGGCATCGGTGGAGGCTTCGACGGGCATGACTTTGTTCCGATGATAGGTAGCGGCGATCTCGGCGGCTTCGGGGGTGTAGGGCAGGAGCGGATGGGCGGAGATGAGGTCGAGGCATTGCGTGCGTTTTGGATCGGGCGCGTGTTCGAGTTCTCCGAGGACCACGGCGGAGGTCACGCGCTGGTCGGCGTCGGGCGCATGGTCCCACCAGCGCCGCGTCCAGTTGCGGCGGGCATGGAGTTCGACGGCGGTGCGGGTGTCGAAGTAGAAGCTGGGAATGCTGGCCTCGATGTAGATGAGTCGCGCCATGCGCGATCAGTATACCACTTGGTGAAACTTCCATTCTCAGGAGGCGGCGCAGGACGTTCTCCCGGCGCCAATGCGCAACTCGCCTTCGCGGATAGCCTCAGACTATGACGTTCTCTCCTGCGAGGCATTGGCCGGGGCGGTGAGGTGAACCGATGCTGATCGCTTCCATGAAAACCGCCTCGCCTAAAACCATTGTCATCGTCGGCGGCGTCGCGGGCGGGGCCTCGTGTGCCGCGCGCTTGCGGCGCATGGATGAAACCGCGGAGATCATCATTCTCGAACGCGGGCCGTTTGCCTCCTTCGCGAATTGCGGGCTGCCCTATTTCGTCGGTGGCGTCATCGAGCAGGAGGACGATCTGCTCGTCGCGAAAGGGCCGCTCTTCAAAGAGCGCTTCGCCATCGACCTGCGCACGCAGCATGAGGTCGTGGCGATTCATCGCGACGCGCGTGAGGTGGAGGTGCGCGACCTCGTGGCGGGCCGCAGCTACCGGCTGCGCTACGATGCGCTGGTCCTCGCGCCGGGCGCGGCACCGCTCCGCCCGCCGCTGCCGGGGATCGACCTGCCGGGCATTTTCACGCTGCGAAACATCCCCGACACCCGCCACATCAGGGCATGGATCGCGCAGCACGCCGCGAAGTCTGCGGTGCTCGTCGGCGGAGGATTCATCGGCCTGGAGATGGCGGAGAATCTCCACCGCCTCGGCCTCGACGTGACCGTGGTGGAAATGCTCCCGCAGGTCATGCCGCCGATCGACGCGGAGATGGTCGCCCCAGTGCATGAGCATCTCATCGCGCAGGGCGTGAAGCTGGCCCTTGGCGCCGCCGTCGCCGGGTTCGCGCAAAAAGATGGCCGTCTCGAAGTGCAAACGAAGGACGGCGCGACGCACCTCGCCGACATCGTCATTCTCGCCATCGGCGTCCGCCCGGAGACGACGCTCGCCAAAGCTGCCGGGCTCACGCTCGGCGAGCGCGGCGGCATCCGCGTGGACGAACGAATGCGCACCAGCGACCCGCACATCTGGGCCGTCGGCGATGCCGTGGAAGTGCGCGACCGCATCACCGCCGCGTGGACGCTGCTCGCTCTCGCCGGTCCCGCGAACCGACAGGGCCGGATCGCCGCCGACGCCATCTGCGGGAGGCCCGCGGCCTTTCACGGCACGCAAGGCACCGCGATCTGCGGCGTCTTCCGGCTCGCCGTCGCCTCCACCGGCGCGAGTGAGAAGGTGCTGCAACGCGCCGGTATCACCGATTACGAAAAGCTCTACCTGCACGCGGGAAACCACGCCGGCTACTATCCCGGCGCGGAGAAGATTCATCTCAAGCTGATCTTCCGCACCACCGACGGACGCGTGCTCGGCGCGCAAGCGGTGGGATTGGCGGGCGTGGACAAGCGCATCGACGTCATCGCGATGGCGATCCAGAAAGACGCGACCGTTTACGATCTCGAGGAAGCGGAACTCTGCTACGCGCCGCAGTTCGGCTCGGCCAAAGACCCGATCAACTTCGCGGGCATGATCGCGGCCAATCATCTGCGCGGCGACGACCCGCTCGTGCATTGGCAAAGCCCGCAACTCGCGAGCTTCGATCTGCTCGACGTGCGCGACCCGGATGAATTCGCCGCCGGCCACGCGCCCGGAGCGCGCAATCTGCCGCTCAACGCGCTGCGCAGCAGGCTCGGCGAGTTGTCCAAGGAACGACCGCTGGCCGTCTATTGCGCCGTCGGTGCCCGCGGGCACAATGCCGTGCGGCTCCTGCGCCAGCATGGGTTTGACGCCGCCAATCTCTCCGGCGGCTACACCACTTTTCGTCACGCGACTTTCTCGCCACCCGACTCTTCTTCACCGGCCGCTGAAGCCAAAGAAACCGGCAATCACTCCGTCCACCAGCATTTCTGATGACTGATTCCGTCGCCAATAGGATGTCCTTCCTCGACCGTTACCTCACGGTCTGGATCTTCGCCGCAATGGGACTGGGCGTGGCGTTCGGTCACTTCGTCCTTGCAGATCCCGAGGCATTCTTTGCGCCGATGACCGTGGGCACGACGAACCTGCCCATCGCCATCGGCCTCGTCCTCATGATGTATCCGCCACTCGCGAAGGTGAAATACGCGCAGCTCCCCAAGGTCTTCGCCAACACCCGCATCCTCACCCTTTCGCTGGTGCAAAACTGGCTCGTCGGCCCGGTGCTCATGTTCCTGCTCGCGGTCACGCTGCTACGCGATCATCCCGATTACATGGTCGGCCTCATCCTCGTCGGCATCGCGCGCTGCATCGCGATGGTGCTGGTCTGGAACGACCTCGCCAAGGGGAGCCGCGAATACGCCGCCGGACTCGTCGCGCTCAACAGCATCGCGCAGATCCTTTTCTACAGCGCCTTCGCGTGGCTTTTCATCACCGTGCTCCCGCCGTATTTCGGCATGGAGGGGAAGGTCGTGCAGATCAAAATGGCGGACATCTTTTGGAGCGTCATGATCTACCTCGGCATCCCGTTCGCCGCCGGTGTGCTCAGCCGCGTGATCCTCGTCCCGCTGAAGGGCGAGGAGTGGTATGAGCACAAATTCATCCCGCGCATCTCACCGCTTACGCTCGCAGCGCTGCTCTCCACCATCGTCGTCATGTTCACCTTCAAAGGAAACGCCATCGTCGAGCTGCCGCTGGATGTCGTGCGCATCGCCATCCCGCTCACGATCTACTTCGCGATTATGTTCTTCGTCAGCTTCTTCATGGCGAAGCGGCTCGGCGCCGATTACCCGCGCTCCACGACGCTCGCTTTCACCTCTGCGGGCAACAACTTTGAACTCGCCATCGCCGTGGCCATCGCGGTCTTCGGCATCAAATCCGGCGTGGCCTTCGCCGCCGTGGTCGGCCCGCTCGTCGAGGTGCCAGTCCTGATCGGCCTCGTGCATGTTGCGCTGCGCTTCCGCCGCGGTTTTGCCCCGGAGCTAGGCGGCGAGTCATCTCTCTCCTCATGAAAGTCCCGAACCTCCGCCGCGTCCTGCCCTGGCTCATCGTTGTCGTCATTGCTGGCGCCGCGCTCTACTGGGTAAAATTCAGGCCCACCGCCGTCGCGGCCCACACCGGTCGCGAAAGGCGCGATCGTCGGCGAAGTCATGGGCACGAGCACGCTGGAGGCGCGCGCGAAAACGACCATCGGCGCGCGCATTCAGCGAAGAGGTTCGTTCGTCCATCGCTCGTCGTTTGGGACTCGATTTCGCGGCGACAAAAGCTGCCGGACGAAATGTGGAGGGCGTCGTCGAGATGATGCTCGACGCCACGCAAAACTTTCAAGAGCCCTTAAACGCAGAACGACTTTTCGCCTGGCACGCGTCGCTGTTCCCAACCGGTCGCAATAAGATGCAGAAAATTACCGTCGGAGTATGGCGGACTGCGGAGGCAGGACCAATCGGTAAGGAGAAGGTCCATTTTGAGGCACCCGCAGCTGAAAAAATGGACGCGGAGATGGCGCAGTTTCTGGAGTGGTTCGCTAAAAACGACCGTGTTGACCTGGTCTTAAAAGCTGGTGTTGCGCATTTCTATTTCGTTACCATTCATCCCTTTGAAGACGGGAACGGCCGGATTGGTCGGGCAATCATGGATCTGGCGCTAGCGCGCGCCGAAGCTTCGGCTGAACGCTTTTATAGCATGTCGGCGCAGATCGAATCTGAGCGCCAAGATTACTATCTTCAATTGGAACGCAGTCAGCGCGGACACGCCGATATCACGACTTGGCTGGAATGGTATCTAAAGTGCCTCGGCCGAGCGATCGGCGAGTCCGAGCAATTGCTTGCTACTGTTCTGCGCAAGGCGAGGCTCTGGGAGAAAATAAACGAGGCTCCAGTAAATGAACGGCAGCGTAAGGTGATAAATCGGCTGCTAGACGGCTTTGAGGGTAAGCTTTCGAGTTCAAAGTACGCCAAGCTCGCGAAGTGCTCGACCGACACTGCGTTACGAGACATCAAAGCTTTCGTTGAGCGCGGGATTTTCATTCAGGACGAAGGAGGCGGTCGAAGTACTAGCTACCGCTTGGCGAGTGCCGAAGAACGGACCTAGAGCGGCGCATTCGGTCGAGCGACATTGTAGCCACGGCCCTGCGGGCCGTGTGAGTGCGACGTGGAAAGCAGGACAGGAACGCCGAATGAGAAGGCTAGCCGTCCCCACCGCACGTCCCACAGGGGCGTGGCTACAAATGGCTTACCCGCCAGATCGTCCCATTGCCGTCCTCGCTGAAGAGTAGACTTCCATCCTTCGCGATCGTGAGCCCGACCGGCCGCCCCCACACTTTCCCTTCCGGCGTGACAAATCCCGTGACGAAGTCCACGTAGCCGCCGCTCGGTTTTCCGCCTTCGAACGGAACGCGGACGATTTTATATCCGGTGCGGCGTTTCTTATTCCAGGAGCCGTGGAAAGCGGCGAAGAGGTCGCCCTTGTATTCGGCCGGGAATTGCGCGCCTTCGTAGAAGCAGAGATTCAGGCTGGCGGAGTGGCTCTGCACGAGCACATCGGGGACGATGACTTTGTCGGCTAATTCCGGATGTTTTCCTTTGTGTCGCGGGTCTTGGTTTTTCCCGAGGTAATACCAAGGCCAGCCGTAGAAGCCGCCGGGACGCACACTGCTGATGTAATCCGGCACGAGGCCGTCGCCGAGCGCGTCGCGTTCGTTCACGCTCATCCACAACTCGTTAGTCATGGGCCGGAATTTTATCCCGACGGCGTTGCGGATGCCCCAGGCGTAGACTTTCTGGCCGGTGCCGTCGGGGTTGAACTCAAAGATGCGGGCGCGATCGGCTTCCGCGGCATCGTCGGAGACGTTCGAGCGCGAGCCGATGGAGACATACATTTTCTTGCCGTCGGGCGCGAAGGCGAGGTCGCGCGTCCAATGTCCGCCGCCGTGGAGGAGGCCGCCGGCGGATAATTCGGCTCCCAATTTCTCGGCCGGGCCGCGCGCTTTCAGGTCGCCGGTGCGGTAAGGGAAGCGGATGACGCCATCCGTGTTCGCGACGTAGAGGAATCGCGGTTCGCCGGTGGGCGGATAGAAGGCGAGACCGAAGGGTTTGTTCAGGCCGTCGGTGGTGAAGACTTCGTTGATCTCGGGTTTGCCGTCGCCGTCGGTATCGCGCAGGACTTTGATTCCGTTCGAGCGGCTTTCAGCGACGAAGATGTCGCCATTCGGCGCGGTGGCGAGAAAGCGCGGGTCGCGGAAGCCGGCGGCGTATTGCTCGATCTTAAAGCCGGGCGGAACGCGGAGTTGCGCGCCGTCGGGACGTTTCACGACATCGGCGTCGTTCGTGACGGACTCGGTTTGATACGGCGGAGGGAGATCGGCCACGGTGATCTGGTGGCGCACGCCGGGCGCGTCGCCGGTCCAGTCGGCCTCGATGGCGGCTTTGCCGGTGAGGGTGGGTTCGGCGGAGAGAGAGGAAATGGAGGCGAGCAGGAAAAGGCAAGGCGTGAAGCGGAAGAGAGAGGTCATCATCGTAAATGGTTCGAAGGAAGGTGCGGGTGCAGATGCAAATTAGCACGCGGGCGCGAATTGTAGCCGCGTCGCTATGCGACGTGTGAGGGAGCGCTCGGAATACATTAGAGAGTTGGTTCTGCGGCGGTTGCCGATCCCACACGTCCCACAGGGACGTGGCTACACGCGTGGGGTGGGACGTGTGGACGGGCGGGGTGGGACGCGTGGGATTAAACGCGTGGAGTTGGGACGTGTGGGGTTAGACGCGTGGGGTTGGACGCGTGGAGTTGGACGCGTGGGGTTAAACGCGGGATTCGATGAGCACAATTCGACCTTGGTAGGGCCAGTCGTCCGGTTTCTCCGCCAAGCCCGCGCGGACGGGATTCTGGCGGATGTATTCCCACTTCTCGCTCATGCTTTCGCCGCTCCGGAGAAGGTGGTCGAAGAAGCCTTCCTGCCAGGGCGTGCCGCCAGCGGAGGCTTTCGCCGCGGCTTTGGCGAGAAATTGTTTTAGCTGCCCGATCCATCGGCCAAGTTCGAATTCCTGTCCGCCACAAATGAAGAGGTGGATGTGATCCGGCATGAGGACGTAACAGCCGACAGCGATGTTAAAGCGCGCCTCGGCGTTCTCGGCGAAGCGGATGAATGCGTCTTGGATCGCAGGCGTGACCAGCCATGGTTTCCGGTCGTGTATGCAGAATGTGACGAAGTAAACAGGGAAAGCGTAGCTCTGGAAGACGCGCTCTATACGAGGCGGGCGCTTCGGAAATCTCGGCATTAAGAGACGAACGTCCTGCGTCGCGCTTTTCGCAAGTGTAGCCACGTCGCTGCGCGACGTGTGGGAGAAGGGCCTGAAGCAAAGAACGGGCGCCGAATCTGCGGATACAACCGATCCCGCACGTCCCACAGGGACGTGGCTACACGCGCCTATCAGCGTCGACGCATTAGTAACGCAGCGGCTCCACCAACCCGAAGGCGTTTTTGATGAGTTCGATGCGCGGCTTTTCTTCGGTCATCACCACTTCCACGACATCGAAGCGGAAGAGGATGTCGGGATCGTCGAGCAGACGCAGCCAGGCGAGGGCGCCGCGGGAGATGCGGTTGCGTTGTTCGGGGCGGATGGTTTCGAAGGGGCGGCCGAAGTCTTCGCTCGTGCGGGTTTTGACTTCGACGAAAACGAGGGTGTCGTCGTCGCGGCAGACGATATCGATCTCGCCGCCGCTGCGGCCTCGGAAATTGCGATAGAGGATTTTATAGCCGTGCTTGCGCAGATGGCGGCGGGCGAGTTTTTCGCCGCGGGCACCGCGTTTCAGATGCTCGGGGCTCCGGAAGCGCAGTCTACGCCAGAGGCTGGCGAGTATTCTAACGAGAGGTTTCACTCTGAGATATGGAACAAGATTGACTGGATTTTGCAGGATTGGGGAGCACGTATTTTGATGTGTAGCCACGTCCCTGTGGGACGTGTGGGATCGGCTCACCCATACAAGTTCGAAGTTTTTTTACTTTGGTGAAGTCAATGCCGCACGTCCCACAGGGATGTGGCTACAACGCAAAGGCGAAGAGTGGCTGCGCGACGGGCTCGAAGGAACGGCGGTGGATGGGGCAGGGGCCGTGCGCGTGGAGCTTTAGGAGGTGGAGCGCGGTCCCGTAGCCTTTGTGCTGGCTGAAGCAGTAATCCGGGAAACGCGTGCAGAATTCCCGCATCAGGCGATCGCGGGTGACTTTCGCGATCACGCTCGCTGCGGCGATGCTGAGACTGTAGCAATCGCCGTCGATGATAGCTGTCTGAGGGACAGGGAAGGGCGCGACGGGGCGACCATCGATGAGGACGTGCTCGGGCGGCGGAGCGCTCAAAGCGGCGACCGCAGCGCGCATCGCCTGGTGGGTGGCTTGGAGGATGTTGATGCGGTCGATCTCAAGGGAATCGATGACGCCGATTGCCCAGGCGATGTCGGGATTCGTGATGAGATCGCGGTAGATCTCTTCGCGGCGCTCGGGCAGGAGTTGCTTTGAATCATTCAATCGCTTGTGCCGGAATTTTTCCGGGAGAACGACTGCTGCCGCGACGACGGGGCCGGCTAACGCGCCGCGGCCGGCTTCGTCGATGCCCGCAATGCGGACGAGGCCAAGAGCGCGCAATTTTCGTTCATGGCGAAAACCGCAGCGACGATACATCGCTGCAGTCTATCCACAGATGGCACAGATTTTCACAGATTTTTTCTGTGGGAATCTGTGGAGAAGCAAAGGCTATTCCCGAACCTGCGTCGCTTCCTTACCCTTGCGACCGCGCAGGAAGTTCAGCTTCGCACGGCGGGCTTTACCGGCTTTTTCCACTTCCACTTTCGCGATGCGCGGGGAGTGGATGGGGAAAACGCGCTCGACGCCTTCGCCGTAGGAAATGCGGCGGACGGTGAAGGTCTCGTTAATGCCGCGGCCTTTGCGGCCGATCACGATTCCGGCGAAAATCTGGATGCGCTCTTTGTCGCCTTCTTTGACTTTGGTATGAACGCGGATGCCGTCACCCACCTTGAAGGAGGTGATATCGGTTTTCTGGTGCTCTTTTTCGATGGTGTCGATGATCGTGCTCATGGGAATAGGTATAAATTCCGGGCCGCTCCCGGTGTTTTTGGGAAGGCGGGCCTGCCCGCCGTAGCCTTGGCGAAGGTGGGCGGATATTTTCAATCGGCTGCGCCGGAAAAGCAAACGGGAAGTCTTTCTTCACTCGTGCTCGTAATCGAAAGGGATTAGGAGCGAGCACGAGCACGAGCACGAGTGGAGAGGTTGTGATCCGGCGGTGCCCCGCTATAATCCGCAGAAGCTGCGCCCGTAGCTCAATTGGATAGAGTGACAGCCTCCGAAGCTGTAGGTTGCGCGTTCGAGCCGCGCCGGGCGCACTTTCCTCCGGGAATGTGACTTTCCTTACGAGACCGCTTCGATTCGACCGAGCAGATCCTTCTTACTCGTCATGCCGGTGACTTGATCGACGACTTTTCCGTCCTTGAAAAAGAGGAGCGTGGGGATGGCGCGAACGTTGAAGCGCGCAGAGAGGCTCTGGTTGTGATCAATGTCCACCTTGCCGACTTTGATCGTGCCGGCTTTCTCTTTCGCGATTTCGTCCAGAACGGGCGCGATCATTTTGCAAGGGCCGCACCATTCCGCCCAAAAATCGACCAGCACGGGCTGCTGGCTTTGGGTCACTTCTTTTTCGAAATTGGCTTCGTCGATCGTAACAGTGGCAGAGTTGTCCATATGATTAGGAACCAAAGTAGTTCCAAATCTGGATAAGCAAAGTAACGGTCGAAATTCCGAAGATCGTCCAGCAGATCGGCAGCGGGACGTGATCGAGCATTTCTAGCGCGCCGGGCGTCGCTTCGATCTCCTCTTCCTCCGCCGCGACGACCACCGGCAAGACTGTCGTCTGGGCAGCCGGGACGGTGAGGAGCGGCTGCGTTTTGGCCATCTTCACCGTGGCGGCCATGGGATTCGCGGGCTCCGGCAGGATCGTGATGCGCGCTGTCTCTTTGCGCGGGCTGGCTTGCGTTTCCGACCCGGGATAGTGCGCCGGCGCATCGGCGACGGTGCTGGGCGGCGTGATCCGAGGAGACGAAACGCGTGGAGGCGGGGGCAGCACGCGCGGGCGAGGCGGCATCGTTGGCGGCAAGGGAGTGGCGGCGGCCGGCGGCGGTGGCGCGGGAGTCACGGGAGCGGGCGTTACGGGTGGCGGTGGGGGGACGTTCGGAAAGGACGGGGGCGGTGAAACGTGCGAGATCGGCGGAGGGAGCGGAATGGAAGATGCCGCGGACGATTTGATCGGCGGAGGAGGCGGCAGTTTGCGAGACGGCGGAGGCGGAGGTGGAAGCACGCGCTTGGGCGGCTCCATCGAGCGTCCAGAACCTCCGCTTCCCGCTCCGCCCCCCGGCGGTACGCGCGGCGGGAGCGTGATGCGAACGGTCTCTTTTTTAGGTCCGTCCATATCACTCATGTGCAACAAATCAGGGATGCAGGCTGGGGGAAACCCGTCCGCTTGTCACTAGCTAACTTCCGGGATCGGGGAGAATCCCGAGGCCGCCTTCCTGCCCAGCGATTTTCAGAATCCCGGACTCTTCCCGACTGAGATCTTTTGCAGGGTGGATTCCAATTTTGGGTCGGCCTTTACCATGGCGTCGTGCAGGGCCCTTCGAAACTCTTCAATGGCATGATCGCGCTTTGCCAGGGCCGCTCTCACCTCCGGGTCTTCCGCCGCTTTCCTTTGCGCGGCCCGGAGTTTGAGTTGCTCGTCCAGGGTCAGCTTGTTGACCTGAGCCGTGTTCGCCTGCGGATCCGTGTCGCCGCTCCCAGTGATGTCCTGCGCGTGAAGGAGCGGGGTGATCTGGCTGGCGGCAAAGAGAACTGCGATCAAGCAAAGGCGAAACTTCATGCGGAAAGAATATCACACTGGCAATCGGTGGAAAGCGCCAGATGAGGCGAGCGCGTGGTTCCTCGGGGTGCTCGATTGGGCAGAGCAGGGGGCATTGCTGTTTTGATCTCTCGAATCAGCCGTTTTCTCTCAAGGGCCCGGCCCGCAGGACACGCAACTGCGACCAAGGAGGAGGGTTTTCCAAAACGCCCCTGCCCGGCGGCGGCTTGGAAGCGCGCCGCTCCTTGTCGAGACCATCAACCGTCGCTACAACTACGGTTCACGCCAGGAGATCGTAGCCACGGCTGCCGGTAATCTTTCGCCGGATGAATTCGCCCACCGGCGCCGGTTCCGCGAGCACGACCGTGCCGTCCACTTCCGGCGCGTCCGCTTCGGAGCGGGCCAGGAGCGGCTGGTCCACCAGTAACTTGAGTTCGCGACCGATTTGCGACGTGGCAATCTCCCGCGCGATTTTTTGCTGCAAGGTCATCGCCCGTCGATGGCGCGCGTTTTTGGTGCGGGTCGAGATTTGCTCTTCCATCTTCGCCGCGCGCGAGCCTTCCTCCTGCGAGTATTTGAAAACGCCGAGACGCTCGAAACGCACCCGCTCGATGAAGTCGAGCAAGGTTTCGAATTCCTCCTCTGTCTCGCCGGGAAAGCCAACGATGAAGGTCGTGCGCAAGGCCACACCGGGAATGCCGGCGCGCAAGGCCACGATGAGATCTTCGATATGCTGCCTGGAGGTTTCGCGTCGCATGCGGCCGAGCATGTCTTCGTGAATGTGCTGAAGCGGCATGTCGATGTAACGCGCGACCTTATCGCAAGCCGCGATCGTCTGGATGAGTTCATCGCTCCAATGCGCCGGATGCGTGTAAAGCAGCCGCACCCAAAAATCGCCGGGCACTTCTTGAATCTCACGCAGGAGGGAAGAGAGGGTGAGCCCGCGCGCGGAATCGACCGGCTGCCGCGGCCCCGCTTTTTCCTCCCACAAATCCATCCCGTAGTAGGTGGTGTCCTGGCTGATGAGATTGATCTCCTTCACGCCCTCCGCGACCAGCGCGCGCACTTCCGCCAGGATGGAAGCGGGTGGACGGCTGCGGTGCCGGCCGCGCATCTGCGGGATCACGCAAAAGCTGCAGGGATGATTGCAGCCTTCGGCAATTTTCAAATACGCGCTGTGGGTCGGCGTAAGGCGAAACCGCGGGGTGTCGTAATTCGGAATGTAGGTCGGCCGCCGCGTCACGAGATCGAGCGTGTTGGCTTCGAGCGCGGGCGTGGCAGGCGAGGCCAGCACCCGCCGCGCGATGGCACCCAACTGGCTCACCTGATCGAGCCCGATGAATGCGTCCACTTCCGGCAATTGCGCACGCAATTCTTTCGCGAAGCGCTGCGACATGCATCCGCTGACGATCAACTTTTGGCCCGCGCGTCGGCCGAGACCGCGCGCTTGGTGCGCTTCGAGAATGGCATCGATCGACTCTTCTTTGGCGGAGTCAATGAAGGCGCAGGTATTGACGACGAGGACGTCAGCGTCATCGGCGTCGGCGGTGATTTGCATGCCGTGTTCGAGGACGCTGCCGAGCATGATCTCGGCATCGACGAGGTTCTTCGCGCAGCCGAGGCTGATCATGCCCACTTTGGCCGGAGGACTTTTCGGTAGCGGCGGTCTGTGACCGCCGGGGCTTGGCTCGGGCGCCGATGTTCGGCGGTCGTAGACCGCCGCTACAGGGGGAAGTGAATCCGCCACGGCGCTACTCCACTCTCACGTCGGCGTCTCCACGGCCTACGACTTTGCCGTTCTTGCGAATCTCGACGTCGTTCGGATCCAGCACTTTGATCGAGATCCGGCGACCCTTAAATTTCAGACCTTCCGAGGCATTGACCCAACGCTCCGTGGCGCTGCCGGAGCCGTCCATGATGACGCGCACATAAGTCTTGCGGAGCGGACGAATCTCAAAGCGATTTTCGTTCTGCGAAGGTGAAGGAGTCGGGCTCGGCACCGCGACCGCGGCCTCCGCTTTCCTGAGGTCTTCCGGGTTTACGGGCTCAGCCCGACGCACCTCTGCGTTTGCGTCCAGCGGTGGAAGCGGCGTGGCCGCAGCGGCGACGAGGGTCGGCTCAGGAGTGGCTGCAACGGACGGCGCAAGAATGGGCGTGGCCTCGGCAGTAATGACCGCAGGCGTCGCGTCGGGTGGCGTGGGAGCAGGAGTGGAATCCGCGGCCAGTGCACGCGGCGCGGCGATATTACTCGGCGTCGCGCTGGCCTGCGCTTGGGCGAGGGCTTGGGCGTCGCGATCCGCGTTGGGTTTAAGGCGACGGACATCGAGCATCAGTTTTAGGAACCAGACTCCTACGACCAGAATGACCACGCCGATGACGAGTGGCATCAGTGAGTTTTTGCTGCCCGCGGGCACCTTCCGCACCACCTCGGTCCGGCGCGGGGCCGGCGCAGGGTTGTCTTGCAAATAGGCGTAGCCGTCCACCGTGACGTAATCGGACGTTTCAAACGCTTCGAGATAGGGCGACACGTCCACATTCAGGAACTTGCCGTAGATCAGGATGAAGCCTTTGGCGTAAGCGAGGCTGGGAAATTGCGAAAAATCTTCCGCTTCGATCTCGCCCAATTTTGCAGGACGGATCTTCGTCATCCGCGCCGCTTCATCGAGAGTGAGATTGCGCGCTTCTCTCGCTTTCCGAAATTTTTCGCCGAGGCCATCCATGAATATCTGTGGGTATTTGGGCCGGCTAAACGGTGGCGTCGAGATCGACAAGAATCTCACGCGGCTTCGCGCCTTCGCCGGGTCCCAATATGCCGCGCTGCTCCAGAATATCAACGATGCGGGCCGCGCGGGTGTAGCCAAGGCGGAGACGGCGTTGCAGGAGCGAGGTGGAGGCGCGTTTTTCCTGGCGAATGATCTCGAGACATTTCTCGACCAGCTCTTCGTCTTCCTCGGTCACGTCTTCGCCGGAATCGCCGCTGGCGCTGGCGGTGATTTTTTCGTGGATCGCCATGTCGTAAGCGGCCGGGCTTTGGGCGGAAACGAACTCGACCAGGCGATGGATTTCTTCGTCGGTAACGAGGACACCTTGCGCGCGGATCAAGCGCGACGTGCTCGGCGGCAGATACAACATGTCGCCCTGGCCTAACAAGCGGTCGGCGCCGTTTTCATCGAGGATGACGCGACTATCGATCTTCGACGCGACCTGGAAGGCGATGCGGCTGGGGATGTTGGCCTTGATCACACCGGTGATGATATCGGCGCGCGGCGTCTGCGTGGCGACGATGATGTGAATGCCGGCCGCGCGCGCCATTTGCGTGATCCGGGCGATGGCGCTTTCCACATCGGCCGGCGCGGTTTGCATCAGGTCGGCCAGCTCATCGATGATGACGACGATGTAGGGAAGCTTGTCGGGGATGATGGGCTCGTCATCGCGCGGGACCTTGATCGGCTCGTGGAGCAAGTTTTCAACTTGCTCTTTCGGCGATTCCGCAAGTTGGAAACTTGCGCCACTTTCATCGAGCTCTTTTTGCGTCTTCTTCGGCGGTCGTCCGTTGAAGCTGGTGATGTTACGCACGCCAGTCTTGGCGAAAATCTTATAGCGGTTCTCCATCTCGAGAATGACGTGCCGGAGCGCGAGCAAAACCTTTTTCGGATCGGTCACGACCGGGATGATGAGATGCGGCAGTTCGTTGAAGACCTGCATCTCGACCACTTTCGGATCGATCATGATGAAGCGCAGTTCTTCCGGCGTGAAGCGGTAGAGCATGCTCGCGATGAGTGCATTGATGCAGACGCTTTTGCCGCTGCCGGTGGTGCCCGCGACGAGCAAGTGCGGCATCTGCGCCAGATCGGCGATAATGGTTTTGCCATAAACGTCCTTGCCGAGCGCGATCGGGAGCTTCGCTTTCGTTTCCGTCCAATCGGTCGATTGCATCAGTTCGCGCAGTGTGACTTTTACTTTGCGGCTATTGGCGAGTTCGATCCCGACGGTGTCTTTGCCGGGAATGGGCGCGAGGATGTTGATGCGCTCGGCGCGCGTGGCGCGTGCGAGATCGCGTTCCAAGCTCACGATCTTGTCCACGCGCACGCCTTTCGCCGGGTAAACTTCGTAGCGCGTGATCGTGGGACCTTTCGTAATGTCGCCAGCCGCCACTGCGATTCCGAACTGCCCCAAGGTATCGATCAAGGTTTGCTGAATGCGCTCCAGCTCCGCGGGATCGACGGCGACGCGGCCTTCCAAATCGTGCTCATCGAGAAGATCGAGCCCGGGCAGTTCGTAATTTTCCGCGTCCCATGGCGCGCTCGTTAGACCGGGAAGCTCGGGACGCGCTTTCTCTTTCGCACGTAGTTCTGCCAGCGACGGTTTTTTCCGTTTCGGCTCGTCGGGAAGGGCGGTGGTATCGACGACTTTTGGTTTTGGCCGATCGGCCATTTCCTCGCTGGAGGTAAGGCCGTTCGCAGCTTCCGGGACGGCCGCGCCTTTTTTCTTCAACTGCCGCTCGAGCACGCGCTGCTGCTTGGCCAATTCGCGCTGGCTGATCTCCAGTTTCCCTTTTAAATCCGTGCGACGCAGGCTGCGTTGCAAACGCCACTCGCGCAGGTTCTGGATTCCACGCCGGAAACTGGCCACGCTCTGCCGCACGATGTAGATGGGACGCAATCCCGTCATCAGGATCAAACTGGTGCCGTAGAGTCCGCTCAAGAGAATGAGCGAGCCGACTCGGCCCATGAAGCGCGCGAAAATGTGGCGGCCGAAATAGTAGCCGACCCAACCCCCGGGCCCCTGAATGTTAAAGGCCGCATTCCAATCGCGCAGAAAATGCGATTGCAAATGCAGCAAACACGCGCCGGAGGCGATGAAGAGCGCGATCCAGCCGGCGCGCTTACTCACTTGGAGCTGCGCATAAAACAGCTTCGCCGCTCCGAAACCGAGAAGAGCAACCGCGAGCAAATACGACGCTCCGCCGATCATGAAGTAGCAAAACCCGGCGATGATGGCGCCGAGCGGACCGATGAAATTCTGCGCCGGAGAGTTCGGCGTCGAGACTTTACTGAAGGGAACCCACGAAGGCAGATCGCGCGGCGAGTAGGAAATCAGCGCGAGGAAAAGAAGGGTTCCAACCCCGAGCAAAACGAGCGCGAAGACTTCGTTCCAGGCATTGTTTTTCGGTCTGCGGGCCACGGGGACAGATGGTAGCACATGCAGTTCGATTATGAGGCGCAAATTCTGCCGGCGCTTACCAAGGAGCGGCGCTCTCTAGGCCGCCGCGTGTCTGAGGACTATCCGGGGCGGCCTGGAGAGCGCCCTCCTTGAGGCGCGCCCACTTCGAGGTCGGGCCGTAAATCCAGAGGTCGCGCCTAGCTAGCTAGCTAGGCGCGCGACTGAGGCAATTCAATGACCCAGCGCGCTGCGTGCGTTAATCGACCTCGGGTTGCGGGGCGTTGCGCGCCAGCAATTGATCCGCCGCCTCGCGGTGAATTCGGGCCTGCTTGAGCCGACCGAGGTGCGTGTGAATTTTTGAAAGGTAACGGTGCGCCAAAATAAAACCGGGCCGCATCCGCAACGTGAGTTCGAAAGCCTGGACCGCGCGGTCATACCAACCGCGGCGTGAGAGGACCGCACCGAGTTGAAAATGCGCCTCGGGAAAATCGTGGCGCAGACCAACGGCGTAGAGCGCGTGCTCAATTCCGTCCTCCACTTTTCCCTGGCGCGGCAGCGCGACGCTCAGGCCGTAGTGGGTATCGGCCGAGTCTGGATCGATCTCCAGGGCGCGACGGAAGGCGCGCTCGGCTTCGGCCCATTGCCGCTGTCGCAGGTAGAGCCGGCCGAGGTAATTTTGCGCGACTGGATCGCGCGGGGCGATTTTTTCGGCGGCCTGGAAAGCGGCACGGCATTCCTCCAGGTCTTTCCGCGCCCATGCCAGCATCCCGCGCAGAACCCACGTTTGCGCGGATTGGGGTTGGAGGCGTTCGAGTGCCTCGAGAGAAGGAGCGGCATCTTCCGGCGTCTGCGCGGAGAACGCCGCCTGCACGAGGGCGAGCCAGTAGCGTGGTTCATCGGGCCGACCTTTGGTGAGCGTTTGCAGAATTTCCTTCGCTTCACGCGGCCGGCCGCCTTCGATCAGAGAGACGGCTTCGTTAAAGTCTGCCTCGTTTTCGGCCAGCATGATGGCGTGGGCGGCGTCCTGCCCAGGGGGCGCGATGTAGCCGAGCTCGACGAGTTGCTGCAACGCCGCTTCCGCCGCCGCGGGATTTTCCTCCTCGCCTGCCGCCTCCAAGCGACCGTCCTCACCGGCAATTTCCTCCCAGGAAGGGACCCGCGTGATGACCGGCGGCTGCGCGAAGGCGTTCACCAAAACTTTCCCCTCCATATCTTCGCCCACGGGCAACCCGAGCAGGGTGAGGATCGTCGGCGCGATATCGAGCAGAGTGGCACCCTCGATACTTTGATCTGGCGCAATGCCTGGCCCGGAGAGGAGGAAGATTCCTTGGGGGCGATGCCACTGGGCTGGTTCCACCTGCCCGCGGGGCCGGTTGGGGCCGCTTTGGAAGCCATGATCGGAGACAATCATGAGGTAGGTTTCGGGGCCGGCGAGTTGAAGAAGACGTTCCAGCATGACGTCATGGAATTGGTAGACCGCGCTCATGACATCCTTGTAAAACTCGAACTCGTCCCGGGAAGTCTGGGGAAGGCGCGGCGGATGGAAGGGCATGAAAACGTGACCCATTTGATCGATGCACTCGTAATAGACGGCGCCGAAATCCCAGGGCTCCTTTTTAAGAAGGTCGGTGGCGGCGGCGTGCAGGCTGATGACTTCCGCGAGTCGATGGGCCACAAAAGTGAGGAGCCGTTGGACGGCGGGGTTGGATTGATCGAGCTCGGCCGCCCGGGGCATGAGTTGTTGCAGCATGGTGCCTTCAACCTCTCGCGGATGAACGCGGAGTTCAGCGAGAGCGGCCTCGAGACGCGCCGGCCGCACCGAAGCGGACTCGAGCGGCCAGTTCCCGGGCGAACTCGCAGCCGGCGGGATCGCGAAGAGATTTGAGACCATCGCTCCATGGATCGGCTCGGCGGGATGGTTAGAGTGCCAGCCGCAAACGATACTGGGCCTGCCGGATTGCGAGAGAATATTCCAAAGGGCTTTGCACTGGCGGGTGCGCGTGCCCACCGGTCGAACCCCGGAGCGGTCCGGCATCGGCTCGACAAAACCGCGGACACCGTGCGCGTGGACGCGCTTCCCCGTGGCGATGCTGGCCCACAAGACCGGGGAGAGCATCGGGGAAAGGGAAGCTAAATTTCCCATCGTCCCGTGGTTGATCAGGTGTTCGAGGTTGGGCATCAGGCCCGCGTCGACTAAGGGGTGGATGACCTGCCAGTCGGCGGCATCCCACCCAATGAGGAGAAGGCGGCGAGGTTTGTCCGGGGCTGACGGACTCATGTCGCGGGCGGTGGCGTGGGTTGCTCTTTTTTGGCTTCGATCTTTTGCAACGCATCCCGCGCGGGGGCAAAATCCGGATCACGCTGCAGAATTTGCCGCAACTCTCCGGTGGCACGATCGACCTCGCCGCGTCCCGCGAAGGCGAGAGCGAGCTTGGTTCGAGCGAGGAGGCGTTCGGGTTCAGCCTGGACCACCGGAGACAACTGTTCGATCGCTTCATTCCAACGGCCGAGATTCACGAGCGCCATGCCGTAGTTGATCTGAGCCCCCTTGTTTTTCGGATTGAGTTCCAGAGCGCGTCGCAGATGAATCGCGGCCTGGTCATTATCGTTCGAGATCAGATTGAGCGATCCGATGGCGTTGTAGGCCACGGATGATTTTGGATTGAGTTCGAGGGCGGCTTTCAATTCAGCCATCGCCTCCGTGTAACGGTGCTGTTGGATCAACAGATCGGCGATATTTTCGTGAATATTGACTCGGGCATACTGTGGACGCTCCGCCGCCGCCAGGCGATACAAGCGCAGCGCGCCTACCGTATCACCTTCCAGCTCCAGCACTCCACCGAGATTAAAATTTGCCACGTAATTGCCTTTCGTCACTTGGGCGGCATGCGTGAAGAGAGTGTGACTATCCCTCCAGTAGGAGGCTTGACGCCACGTCTTGGCGGTGAAGAGGGCGATCACGACCACACCGACCGTCGCCCAGGCTCGGGAATGCCGGGCTGGGAGGCTCCAAACAATCATGATGAAGACGCCGACCGAGGGAAGATAGGTATAGCGGTCGGCAATGGTTTGACTTCCCACCTGGACCAGGCCGATGACGGGCACCAGCGTGCCGAGAAACCAAAGCCACCCGACCATCAACCAAGGCGACCGACGTCGATAAACGACGGCGGCGACCGTGATGAGCAAGAGAATAAACCCACTGAGGATGACGGTGGAGAGCGGCCAATGCAGAGGGTGCGGATAAAAGAACGCGAGCTTGAGCGGTGCGAACAATTTTACCAGATACGCCGTGTAGGCGACGATGGCGTTGCCCAGCCGGGCTCCCAGCGGAAAATCATCCAAGGTCCGAATCGTCGTCTTCTGCGCGAGTAAGGTGACGCCGCAAAAGATCGCACTGAGAGCAAAGAGGGGAATTTTTTCCAAGATAATCCGTCGCCAGGGTTGACCGGGCGCGAGCGCTTCCGGTTCCATCGCCCAAAGGCGCCAGCGCCGCAGCGGCCAAAGATCGAGGAGCAAAAGTAGAAACGGGAAAGTGACCCACATCTGCTTTGCCATCAGGCTGAGGACAAAGAAGACGAGCACCAGGCAATATTTTTTTCCGCTCCCAGAGCGGGCGTAGCCGAGGTAGGCCCACCAGGCCAGCAGACCGAAGAACGTGCTGAGCACGTCTTTGCGTTCCGCGACCCAAGCGACGGACTCCACATGCAGCGGATGGACCGCGAAGAGAGCCGCCGTGAAAGCGGAGCGCCAGAGCCCGCCCGTCATTTGGAGCAGGATGACGAACAAGAGAGCCGTGTCGGCTCCATGCCAGAGCACACTGGTCAGATGATGCCCGCCCGCGTTCAAGCCCCACAATTGGACATCCGCCATGTGCGACAGCCAGGTGAGCGGGTGCCAGTTTCCGGCGGTGAAAGTGGTAAAGGCCCAGCCGACGTTGGCCCAAGTCAGCCCCTGAACGATTTCAGCATTTTTGAAGACATATTCGTGGTCGTCGAAATTGACAAAATCGTAACTAAAAGTCTGCCCATAGGGCAGCAGAACGAGCAGGACCAGGAGCAGCGCAACGAAAATCGCCGCCCGAGATTTCCATGGCATTGGTTCGGTCAAGTTCATCGGATGATCGGCGAGCGAGACCGAAAAGATTCAGCGGTCAGAAGGTGGGCGCGGGCACCGTGGAGAAGCAGGCCAAGAGGGGGTGCAATTTTCCTACCGGGGAAGAAGCGGGCCGCCTCTGCGGGACGCAAAAAACAGAAAGCCCGCGCGAAATCGAATTCACGCGGGCTTCCCGAGAAACACTAATCGTTAAAATTAGGCTGCTTTACGCTTGCGCCAGGCACGCACTCCGACGGCTCCCACCGCCATCACGCTCAGAAGCGCGAGGGTGGACGGTTCCGGAATCACGCCGGCTCCGATTCCCGCCAGGGTGTTCTCGTAAGCATATTCCACAATCGCACGCGGTTGCGCGCCGGAAGTGGCACCGAGTGAAATGCGCATCCATCCGTAGGTTGTCGCCCCACCGTTGATGGAGGGATCAACAAAGCGGAAGCCGATGAGGTTATTCGAGCTGTTAAACGCCGACGGGTTGGGCGAGGTGGCGCTGATCACGCCGGAACTGAATGTGCTGGCGCCGCTGATTAGCGTGCCCAAGGTGAGATTGAAATAACCGGCCGAGCCCACATAAACGCCGCCAGTTGGAGCGGCCGGGTTGAACATGTTTAGGGAGGTCGCGCTGAAGGGGTTCACGTCCCAGCCCGGCGCGCCGCCGGTGGATGAACCGAGGGTCGTGAAGGCTCCGCTAACGACGTTTAGATAAACACCTTGGGTAGTGCTCGGGATAGTGATGTTAACCGGACCGCTATAGACGATGTCGGCTTCGGCACTGGGGGTAAAAGCCGGTGCAGCCAGGGCAGCGCCCGCCAAAGTGGCATAGCCAGCCAAGCGTGCATCGACGCGATTCAGAAGTGTTTGTGTTTTCATATTGGGGTTGTTTCTCGGTTTGTTTGATGGTGCTGTCGGCATCAAAGTCGTTTTTTCTGCCTCTTGGAAGACGGTTTTAGAGGGCGGCGAGAAGAGCGTCAAGCGTTTTTCGATTTTTTTTTGAACGCCGAGGCAAGCCTTGAATTTTTCTGAATATTCCCCCAGGGTGCCGACGGGGTTACCGCTGTTTCCTGGGTCTCGGCTTGCGTTTCGCGGCGTTGGCTGGTTTGCTCTCGGCATCATGTCATCCCGCCTTCTGCTTGCTCTGTGTTTGATTCTGGCCACGCTTTCGTTCGCTGGCGCCGAGCCGTCGGCCGACGCAAGCAAACTGGTCGGCACCTGGCAGTATAAAACCGATCTTCAGGTCGCGACCTACGTCTTCCGTGCCGACGGGACCTTTACCGCCGAACTGAAACAGGGCGAAGAAGTGCGGAAATTTGAGGGCAAATGGCTGCTTCTGGAAGGGGCGATCACCTACACCTATACGAGCGATTCAGAAAAACGGCTCGGCGAGGGTGTGAAGGAACGCGATCAACTGGATCGGATCGACGAGAGTTCCTACACCATTCGGGCTGCAGACGACAATCTGCGCACTTACTTCCGGATTCCCGAAGGAACGGAAACGAAGTAACGAGGGGCGGCGTTTCCTCTTGCACCATTTCCCGCGCGCCGCGTAGTGTCGCCGCCATGCGATCCAACGAACGGCGCGCCGCAGCTCTCTTTGCGGCCGCTTCCCTGATCTGTTTCGGCTCCTGCGAACGTCATAAACCGGAAGAACTTCACCACGCCGGCCATGCCGAAGGTGAGGCCACGGAGCACGCGGCTCCGCATGAAAACGCCGCCCCTCCGGTGGAACACTCCGCGCCGCACGCTTCTCCTGCGCCAGCGCAATTTTTCCCCTCCGCGACCCCGACTCCGTAGCCGCTAAAAAGAGCTTTCACGATCAGGGGTCAAGCACGGGTCAAGCACCAATACGCGACCAAGCCGCCCAACATTGCCACCGTGCCGCCCGGCGTGCCGTATATCATCGGCAACGAAGCGGCGGAGCGGGTATGCGCTGCGGAAGAAACGGATTTTGCCTCCCCTGAACCTCCTTCGTTCCCGGGGCTTGTTTTGAAAGCGAGCGACGGTATTTCCGCTCATGTTTCTTGAAACAATCCCGACGTCGAGCGCCTGACGGCCGCGGAAAAGCTTCTTCTCGTCGGGGAGCTTTGGGACGATCTGGCCTCGGACCCGTCGAAAGTTCCGGTTTCACCTGAGCAGATCGCGGAGTTGGACCGCCGGATGGCGGAGTATCGGTGCGATCAGGATAAGGTAACTTCCTGGGCGGCGATCCAAGGCCGTCTCATGGGCAAAACTCTCAACAGTGAATGAGCTTGTTTTTCGAGCTCTCGGCCGAGGTGCGACGTCAATACCCGCGCTGTTCGAGTATGTTCCCTCGACAGCAGGTTTTACGAGCGATACGATGGGCGCATGTCCACAATGCTGGATGAATTAGCCGAGAGGGCCGCGTCCCTTACTCCAGAGCAGCGAGTCAAGCTCGCGCATCGGATTTTGTCCACGATCGAGCCCCCGATGACCGATGCCATCGAGGAAGCCTGGGACTCGGAAATCCGGCGCCGCATCGAAAGGTTTCAAAGCGGCTCGTCCGGGTCGTTCGCGGCCGAGCAGGTTTGGGCAGAAGTCGAGGCCGCTCTCGAGTCGTGAGGCTCGAATTTTTCGAGGAAGCTCGTTTCGAACTTCGTGAGGCCGCGCTCTTTTATGAGTCACGTCAGAAAGGACTTGGCCGCAGATTCCGCGACGAGATTGCCCATGTTTGCCGGGCGATTACTCGCGATCCGCTTTTGTGGCGCGAACGGCCGGGCGGCTATCGCCGGGTCAATTGCCCGATCTTTCCCTGCTACGTCGCTTATCTCATTTATCGGGACACGATCTTTGTTGCCGCCGTGGCGCACGGCCACCGCGAGCCAGAGTATTGGAAACACCGTCTGGACAAATAGGGGATGGCGTTCCGCACCCGGCCGCGCAGTCTGCGGATTGATGACCTGATTGGCTGGTTCCATTCGCGGTCGTTAGCGGTTATTCGCGGTTTTAAATCCTTGCACCAATTCCCGGCGAATGGGTAGTGTGCCGCGACCCCCAGCCCGCAGCCGTTAACGAGAGCTCACCCGATCATGGCCAAGCACCAATACGCGACCAAGCCGCCCAACATTTCCACCATGCCGCCGGGCGTGCCGTACATCATCGGCAACGAAGCGGCGGAGCGATTCTCCTTCTACGGGATGCGCTCCATCCTGATCATTTTCATGACGCAGTATATCGTCACGAGCAGCGGCGCGAGCGATCACATGGGCGACGCCGAGGCGCGTCAGTATTTCGCCCTCTTTGTCGCGGCGGTTTATTTCCTTCCCATCTTCGGCGCCATCCTGGCGGAGGGTTTTATTGGCAAATACCAGACGATCTTCTGGCTCTCGATCGTGTATTGCTTTGGCCATTTCGCCCTCGCGCTCAATGACACCCGGCTCGGCTTGCTCCTCGGCCTGGGGCTAATCTCGTTCGGGGCCGGCGGGATCAAACCGTGCGTTTCGGCGAACGTGGGCGACCAATTCGGCGATTCGAACAAGCATCTTCTTTCCAAGGTTTTCGGCTGGTTCTATTTTTCGATTAACGCCGGCTCGTTCATTTCGACGATCGCCTGCCCCTTCCTCCTCCACGACCCGCGTTTCGGTCCGAAATGGGCTTTCGGCATCCCGGGTGTCTTTATGGTGCTCGCGACCATTTCCTTCTGGCTCGGCCGAAAAAAATTCGTCCACATCCCGCCGTCGGGTATCGGATTCTTGAAGCAAACGTTCAGCAAGGAAGGACTCGGCGCGCTGGGACGGCTCGCGGTCGTTTACGTTTTCGTGGCGGTCTTCTGGTCGCTTTGGGATCAAAGCAGCGGTGGTTCCTGGACGCTGCAGGCGCAGCACCTGGATCTGAATTGGTTCGGAATCAATTTGCTCCCGTCGCAAGTGCAGACGGCCAATCCGATCCTCATCCTCATTTTCATCCCGATCGTGAACTACCTCATCTATCCGATGATGGATAAGGTCTTCCCGCTCACCCCGCTCCGGAAAATCGGCATCGGCCTCTTCTTCACCGCGGGCAGTTACGTCGTCATCTGGTACATCCAGCAGATGATCGACGCCGGCGCCAAACCGAGCGTGAACTGGCAATTTCTCGCCTACGTCATCCTGACTTTGGGTGAAACGATGGTCTCCATTACGGGTTTGGAATTCTCCTACACCCAGGCGCCGAACAAGATGAAAAGCGCGGTCATGGCGCTCTGGCTCTTCACTGTCTCCATGGGCAATCTTTTCACCGCGGCGGTTAACTATTTCATCCGCAACCCGGACGGCACGGTGAAGATGAACGACCAACAATATTTCCTCTTTTTCGCGGTTCTGATGTTTTTCGCTGCGGCCGCGTTTGTCGTTTTCGCCATGTATTATCGCGGCAAGACCTACCTGCAATCTCAAGAGCCCGACGAAATCGCAACCGAGCCGATGGTGGCTGGCGGCACGCCGACGTAAGGCAAAACGACACGCCCAGAGACGAGAGGAGGATGAGATCGATCCTGCTTCGGGACTGCGCGAATTCTGGAGGCTGTTAGCGACGCGTGATGGCGGATCATCCTGAAGCGAAGCGGTCGGCGGACGACGCGGCGGCTACTGGCGGTGTTTGCCTGTTTCTGGCGGCGATTGTCTGGCTGGCTTTTGGCCAGACGCTGGGGCACTCCTTCGTCAATTACGACGACAACATCTACATCTACCAAAACGCCACCGTTCTCGCGGGGCTGACCGGACGGGGAATTCCGTGGGCGTTTAGTTTTGCCGAAATCGGTCACTGGCATCCGGTAACATGGTTCTCGCACATGCTCGATTGCTGGCTTTTCGGTCTCCGCTCGGGCGGACACCACCTGACCAATGTGGCGCTGCATGCGACCGCCGCGATTCTTCTGTTTCTGGCCTTGAAAGAAATGACCGGCTCGCTCTGGCGGAGTGCGGTCGTGGCGGCACTCTTTGCGATTCATCCGCAACGGGTGGAATCCGTGGCTTGGATCGCGGAGCGCAAGGACGTCTTGAGCGGGGCGTTCTTTATGGCGACGCTGCTCGCCTACTCACACTATGTAAAGCAGCCGTCTGCTATCCGTTCCGCGTTGATCGCGATTTTGTTTGCGCTTGGGCTGATGTCCAAAGGAATGCTCGTCACGCTACCCTTTGTGCTCCTGCTCTTGGATTATTGGCCACTGCGGCGAGTCACACCAGAAATGCTCGGAGCGTTGCGGCAGCCCGAAAAACGCGCGGGTTTGCAGCGTATCATCGCCGAGAAAATCCCGCTTTTGCTCCTCTCGGCTGCGTCTTGTTTGATGACAAGTTTGTCGCCGGAAAAGATTGCCCCGGCTCTCCAGATGTCCTTCCCGGCGCGCGTGGAGAACGCCGTCGTCTCCTATGTCATTTACCTGAAACAGATGGTTTACCCGGTGGGGCTGGTCCTGCCGTACTTTAACTCCCCGGCTGGATTTCCGCTCACGCTGGTGCTGGCGGCGTTGGCTTTGTTGATCGCCATCTCCGTCGGAACATTCCTGCTCCGGAGAAAACAGCCGTACCTGATCGTCGGGTGGCTGTGGTATCTGGGGATGATGACACCGGTGATTGGACTGGTGCAGATCTCTTACTACGCGCGCGCGGATCGTTACACCTATTTGCCGGAAATCGGGCTGTATCTCCTGGCGACTTGGGGTGCGGTCGAGGTGTGTCGCCGCTGGCGCGGTGGACGCGAAGTTTTGGCGGCCATCGCTCTCCTTTTAATCGCGGCTCTGACGATGCTCAGCCGTGCGCAAGCCGCCCACTGGCGCGACAGCGAAACACTCTGGCGTTACGTCCTCAGCCAGACGCCGGACAATTACATCGCACACAATAATATGGGGCTGGCCCTCGATGAAAAAGGGCAGACCGATGCCGCCATCACTCACTTCGAGAAGGCGCTGCAGATTCAGCCTGGGTACGCAGAGACACACAACAACTTTGGCAATGCACTCTGCCGGGTGGGACGGGTACCGGACGCCATCGTCCAATACGAAGAGGCGCTGGAACTGGTCCCCGGTCTCCCGCAAGTCCATAACAATTTAGGGACCGCTTTCGGGCAAAACGGCCAGACCGCAGAGGCGATAGGGCAGTTCCGAAAAGCGCTCGAAATCAATCCCAGCTTTGCTGGCGCCCATAGCAATCTTGGTTTCGCTCTTCTCATCTCCGGCGAGAACCATGGAGCCGAGCAAGAATTCAAACAGGCCATCGAGTTGAGGCCCAAATCGATCGAGCCGCGCAAACACCTCGCCGGAATGTATCTGAAGGAGGGGCGAACGGCCGAGGCGATCGCGCTGTATCGCCAAGTGCTGGAACTCGCGCCCGATGACTCCGATGCGCTCTCCGAACTGGCGCGGCTCCCTTTCGTGGCGCCCTAATCGCGATCCGCACCGAAGGGGCGCTCCCCGCGCGTGTCATCTCGAGCGCTATCGACGGGACGAAAATTGGTCCGCTCCGGCAGTCCATTGCCGACGTTTGATTTCACAATCGAAACGTCGGTCGCGTTGATGCTGTCGCTGGTGTTGATGTCTATTCGGAAGTTGTCCTTGCCAACCGCGACCCCGGCCTGCGATTTCGTTTGGGAAACGTCCGTCGCGTTCACGGCCCCGTTGCCGTTCACATCGCCGAGGAGGAACCTCACCGGCACGCTCATGTTTCCGGCCGAGCCGGCGCTGCTGACGTTGCTGAGATTAACGGTGACACTCTGCGCGTCGGCGACATTTGCCAGGTCAACTGTGACCACATTTCCGATGACGCTCTGTGTCGCGGTCGCGTTACCATTGGTGCTGGTGACACTGATACTGCCGACCGTGACCGGCCCCGCAAATGTCAGCACAAGCTGGTGGGTGTCGCCGTTCGCACCGCCGCCCCGTCGCGGCTCGACCACCGGTGTGCCGGATAGCGTTAGCGGCAGGTCGAAGACGGTTCCGTTATGCGATTTGCGCGAGACCACAGATTGTACGACGGGCGCCAGCCCGATGCCAGGCAGGATTGCCAGCTCGCGCGGAAGTCCGCTCGGCGGCACCCCCACCAGCGTGGCGAGGTCGGGAATACCGTCGCCGGTGAAGTCGGCATAGAACGGATCGGACGGCCGCCAGTAGATGCCGAGGCGTTGGGCGAAGTCGAAGCCGCGCGCGCCATCGTTGTAATACATCGCCACGCCGCCCGCGACAGTCGTCACCATCAGGTCGAGGTCGCCGTCGCCGTCCACGTCGCCCGCGGCGATGCCGGTCGTGCCGAGGAGGTCGGGCGAGAAAGGGGCGTAGTAGCTCTGAGCCGGCGTGAAGGTGCCGTCGCCTAGGCCCCAGAGAATGCTCATCGTCTCCTGGTTCGTCGGGAGGTCGTCGGACCCGGAGTTGGCCGTGGCGATGTCGAGGTGGCCGTCGCTGTCGAGGTCGGCCACGACGACGTCCATGGGCCCGTACCCAACGGCGTAGACGGCCTCCTCCTGGAACGTGCCGTCACCGTTGCCGAGGTGGACGTTGACGATGTTGCGTCGGCCCGTCGGCCCCCAGTGCGCCGTCACGAGGTCCACATTGCCGTCATGATCGAGGTCGCCGCCGGCGAGGGCGCGGGGCGCGGCCGTGACCTGAAACGGCGCGAGGTGCTGGAACGCGCCCTTGCCGTCGTTCAGGCTCACGAAGATGCGGTTGCCGAAGTTGGCCCCCTGGCAGTTCAACTCCTCCAGGTTGACGGCGTCGAGGTCGCCGTCGTTGTCGAGGTCGAAAGCGTCGACGTCGCCGGTGCCGCAGGTGTTGATGAACCACGTGGTGATGGGGCCGAACGTGCCGGCGCCGTCATTGCGGGCGGAGTAGAAATTGTACCCGTCCTGGGAATCGGTGTGGGGGTCGTTGTAGAGGATGTCGAGGTCGCCGTCGCCGTCGAGATCCCGGAGCTTCGCGCGGGCCGCGCCGCGGTTGAAGGCGAAGCTGTGGGAGTAGAGGACGGGGGCCGCAAACGTCCCGTCGCCGTTGTTTCGGAGGAGGGCGCCGGGCGCGCCGGTGGCCTCGCTGGAGGTGAAGGCGTCGAGGTCGCCGTCGCCGTCCACGTCGCCTGCGTCGAGACGGATGTTAAGGGTGTGGGCGGTGTACCGGGTCTGGAGGACGGGGATCCGCCCGTCGCCGGGGTTTCGGTGCACCGTGACGGCCAGCGACATCCGGTCGGACGTGAGCACGTCCGGGTCGCCGTCGCCGTCCACGTCGGCCACGGTGAGGTCCTGCGTGCCCTGCCCGGCGGGGACGTGGTGGGCGCCGCCGAGGACGCCGGTCCCGTCGTTGAACAGGAGCCCGATGCCGTCGCCGGTGGTGCCGCTCCAGTCGCAGGTGGCGACATCGAGGTCGCCGTCGCCGTCGAGGTCCGCGAGTTCGACGGCCTCGGGCGTCGTGCTGAAGTCGATGGCGTCGTAGTACGCGGGGGCTCCGAAGGTGCCGTCGCCGTGGCCGAGGCGGACGGCGACGTCCTTCTCCGCCCACGGCCCGGTGCTCTGGTACACCCCGTGGACGAGGTCGAGGTTGCCGTCGCCGTTCAGGTCGCCGATTGCGATGCGTCCGACGATGGGCTGGGCTCCGTCCTCCGAGACGAGCCCCGGCGTGGCGAAGGTGCGGTCGCCGTTGCTCCTCGCGAAGTAAAGGTCGCCCAGCACGCTCACCGCGATGTCGTCGTCGCCGTCGCCATCGAGGTCGGCCGCGGCGAGGCCGTCGCTGGGCACGTTGACGACGGGGACGAGCACGCGCGGGGCGAAGCTGCCGGTGCCCGTGCCGAAGAGGACGGCGATGTGGCGGCTGTCGAACCGGTTGCTGTCGGCGACGAGGTCAAGGTGGCCGTCGCCGTCGAAGTCGCCGGCGGCCAAAGTCAACGGCCGCTCCGCGACGAGGAACTCGCCGGCCATCGTGAAGGTGCCGCTCCCATCGTTGCGGAAGAGGACGACGGTGTTGCCCTCCTCACTGGTGATCCGGCCGGAGTTGGGGAGGGCGAGGTCGGGGTGCCCGTCCTCGTCGAAGTCGCCTACGACGATGTCGAAGGAGCCCTTCGTGGTGAAGGTGTAGTGGGTGGGACCGGAGAAGGTGCCGTCGCCGCGGTTGAAGAGGATGGCGAAGCCGGAGGTGCCGTTGGTGCCGCCGGGTGCGGCGAAGTCGTAATTGGCGACGGCCACGTCGACGTCCCCGTCGCCGTCGAAGTCGGCCGACGCGATGGCATAGGGGTCGCGCTCGTAGGGCGCGGGGTTGCCGGGGAAGGCGCTGCTGCCGGCGTCGTAGCCGACCCAAGGGGCGTCGAAAGGCAGGGGGGCCTGAGCGGAGGCGGTGGGTGCCAGCCAGCAGAAGGTGAGGAAGGCTGCGCTAAGTCCGGCAATGCCGATGCGGTGCTGCGTTGTCATGGTTACCTCGCGTTTTGGTTTTGACTGTGCCTGGAGAAAGCAGAAGAGGAGAAGACGGGTGGCGTATTTCATGATCTGACGGTTGAGTAACCGGCATTGGAATTCGGCACAAATGCGCAAAAGTTTCGCGATTGTTACTTTTGCGCCGGTTCAGAAGCATAAACCGTTTGCTTTTCATCCTTGCCACCTAGCGGCGGGGGCCGAGCCGGCGATGACAGAGGACGCGCTTAGAACGAAGGGATCGTTTCGCTCACGCGCTCGCGCACACCTTGTCATCCCGAGGAGTCCCAACACGTAAAAGCGTGATTTTTGGTGCGGGGATGAACATGGTCTGAGGCGTCGCCCGGTGGCGCAGCGTAACCGGATTTGGCTTGGTGCGGCCGAACCCTTCCTGTCCTGCAGGGGGTGCGGCCTGCCCGCTCCCGAGGCTGGTTCTGGCAGAGAGCGATTTTTAGTGTGGTGACGCCCGGCGCACCGCGGCTTGTTTTTCGAGCGGCAGGGCGAACGGGATGTTCCCGTTTGGCAGCATGGCTTAGCAAGTAATGCTC
>JBBSPM010000005.1:0-117252 GCA_038258815.1 Chthoniobacterales bacterium | reverse complement strand
TCGGACTTCTTTCAGCCACGCCCTCGCGAGCGCTGCCTTGTCCTTCGGCTCCGGTTAACTCCATCGTTTCCGATCAGCTCCTTTCATCTGATTAGTCCATGTTCATGCCAAGCACACGAGCCGGCCCGCCCCCGCGCCGAAGCCTCTCGCCAGCATTTGCGGAAGCTGCTACCGTCCAAGCGTGAAGCGAGCGGTCGTCCGGCCCAAAGATCTGGTCGGAATTGAGGAACTCCTCAAATTGATAGAAAATCGAAAAAGTGAGTGAATCCACCATCAAGCCGATCACCCTGCGGCAGAGAGAGCTTTGGGAGCGCCAAAATCTCGCCGCTTTGCTCTTCCACGTTGATCTCCCGTTACCCAAAAAAATCTAAATCTTGGAAGAGATGGAGAAGCTCGCGAAGTCCATGCATGGCGGGAAACTGCCGAAGAGCCCCGAGAACGTGGAAGCCGAGAAACTACTGGCCAGATTCACCGACTCCCACGCCTAACCAACGCGCGTTCACAACATGCCCATCCGAATCCTCGTCACTGGCGGCACCTTCGATAAGGATTACAACGAGCGCACCGGCCAGCTCTTCTTCAAAGACACGCACCTCGCCGAAATGCTGCGACTCGGCCGCTCCCGCGTCGAGGTCAGCATCCGCACCCTCATGATGATCGACTCACTGGAAATGACCGATGCCGACCGCGCCGTCATCGTGCAAAATTGCGCGCAGTGCGAAGAAGGCCGCATCATCATCACTCACGGCACCGACACCATGACCGAGACCGCGGCTGCGATCGCGCGTGAGATCACGAACAAGACCATCGTCATCACCGGAGCGATGATTCCTTACGCCTTCGGCAGCTCCGACGGCCTCTTCAATCTCGGCAGCGCGCTGTCATTCGTGCAGACATTGCCGGCCGGCGTTTATGTCGCGATGAACGGAAAGTGCTTCCCTTGGGATCGCGTCCGAAAAAATCGCGAGCGCGGCGAATTCGAGGAAATGCCCTCATTGTAGCGGCGGCCTATGACCTGCGCGAATCGATCCACCCAAGCTTATGGAATTGCGTAGCGTAGAAGCCGTTATCTCCGCCTTGACCTCCGCGGAGGTTCATTTCCTCGTCGTTGGTGGCGTGGCGGTTAACGCTCATGGCTACGAACGTCTGACCGTTGATCTCGATCTGGTCGTCGGACTCCAACCGGAGAATATCATCCGCGCGCTCCACACTCTTCAATCCATCGGCTATCATCCCGCCATCCCGGTCACTCCCGAACAGTTCGCGAACGCTTCCTTGCGCGAGGCCTGGCGAAAAGAAAAGCAAATGCTGGTCCTGAAACTCTGGAGTGATCTGCATCGCCGCACGCCCCTCGATATTTTTGTTGACGAACCCTTCGACTTCGAGCGCGAGTATGCCCGGGCGCGGTGGGAAAATATTTCGCCCACCGTCAAGGCGCCGATCGTTTCCTACGAGACGCTTCTGGTGATGAAAAAAGACGCGGCGCGGGAAAAGGATTTGCTGGATATTGCGGCCCTGCAAAAGCTCGATCCGCATCGATGACAAAAGCCGAACTCTACGCTCATCCTGGTTGGCAATGGTGCACCTCCGAAGGCGCAGAGTTGCACACGCTCCTGCTTGGTCTGCAAAGCACCTTTCGCGAAAAGTTGGAATGGCTGGAGGAAGCGGAAAATCTCTCCCTGCAGTTGCGCGCTTCTCGCGAGCGGACCCTTCGCGCGGCAGATTGACATGCGGGGCGCAGAAATTATTTTGATAGCCGATGGATGCGTCACTGCTCGAAGATTTGATTGGGAAAAATCAGCCGCTCCGTATCGAAACCGCCTCGGGTCGCGTTTTCGATGTGCGGCACCGTGACTTCCTGAGTTTCTCACCGAAGAAGACCTCGCTTCTCATCTGGTTCGAAGAGAATGGCGAGGAACATTTCGCTCTCGTCCCTCTCCTCACCGTGACGGCCGCGATGGCCAAAGCGTAGCTCCCATTTGCAATCGGAGTCTCTGTGGAGAGCAATGGGTCACATGGAGAGGCGAGACTCTCGTCGGCTGCCTCGCCGAGAGTGTGCAAGCGGCACCGAGCGTCCGCGTTGCCTTTTGCGCCCGATATTCTATGCTCAGCCGCATGAGCTTAACCGAGATTAAGCGGACGATTGGCGCCATGACAGAAGAAGAGCGCTTTTTGGCGGCGGCCTTCTTGCGTACTCTGGCGCGTGAGAGTGATCCCGACTACCGCCGCTCGATGGCGGAACGGTGTGACCGCATCGCTAATGGAACGAAATCGACTCTCGACCAGGCGAAAAAGATGCACGCCGCTCTCGAATCAGAGGGCTTGTGAGCGACCATTGGCAAGTAGTCTGTTCGAAGGCGCGCAGCAGAAGGACTCTTTGCTTGGGAGACCGACTCAGGAGGAATCGGAACGGAACGCCATCGCGCTGCCGACAAACCCATAGATCCCGCTGATCAGAATTCGCATGTTCGATAATCGTCGCGCCGGAAGTGAATCACGTCTGCCGCGGGAATGCGATGGCGTGCGAAAGCCGTTCCGTGAAAGTGCTCTCTCTCTCTCTCTCTCTCTCTCTCTCCATCAGCCTTCCTCGCCCCACCACTGTTGACCCAGCTTTGACCCCCAACAGCCCTGTGGATAAATCCCATTTATGAGTCTCACCGCTGACAATAAGAAGCGCGTGATCCTGCCGGGCGCGGTGACGTTTTCGTCTGCCAGGAGACGCGGGAAGAAATCATCCTGCGAAGAGTTTATCGGGAGATGCCGAAACCGAAGCTGACCAAGGCGCGGGCGCTGAAAGCGATTCGCGATTCCAATTTCAAGCCGGCCATGAGGTGGGAAGAGCTGCGTAAGCTCACGCGCGAACCGTGATCCTGTTCGACCGCAGCGTCATCATCGACGCTCATGATCGGCCTCCCGTTTTTGCGCCGCCTCCGCTGCTTTGATCGCCACTGCCGTTGGCACCGAAGGCGCCGCGCTCAACGCCGTCGTCCTTGCGGAATTGTGTGTCGGGCAGGCTGATCCAAACGCGCTTTCCAGCGCTCTGCGCGCGGAAGGCTTGGTCATTCTCGACCTTCCCGCCGCTGCCTCCCCGATCTGCGGACGGGCTTACGCGGAATTATCTCGGCGCGCGCCGCCAGAGTGGAGGAGGCGCCGCTCCTTCCCTCCCGCTGCCCGATTTTTTTATCGGCGCCCACGCGGAATTGATGGGTTGGAAGCTGGCGACCCGGGACATCGACCGTTTTCGTCTCTATTTTCCGGAGGTGGAACCACTCCAGCCATGATCCGGAACCTTCGACCCTCCCTTTCCAAAAGCGGATCTCCGACATGAGCGACGCCGTTATTCGGACAGAGCAGTTCACACCCCGAACGATTGACGTGTAATTTGCGAGCGACCGCGTCCGGACGATGGCCGATCCCAGATCATTTGCAGGCGGAATCATCGTGGCGAATGATGTCAGCTTCCTGGTCACTCTCCTCCTATATCTGATCCAGAGACAAGACGCAGCAACGCGCTGCGTGATCCTCCCCTATACGAAACGGCTCAGTGCGTTTAGGGTCGGCGCTCCAGAGTGCAACCCGCAATCTTCCTCTCAATCTGCATCCCCATGCGCAACCGCACGGCCATGCTACGCGAAGTCCTCGCTCGCGTCGTCGCGCAGACCGAGGTGGAAACAGAAATTGGTCTCTCCGCCAGCAGTCGAGAAGTCACGCATCCGCCTCTACGATCCGCGCCACAATCCCGCGCTCCTCTTCAACATAATCACAGCGGCGAGCGCAAAATCCCAGACAGATGTTCGGACAGCACTGAATGAAATCGACCGCACTCAAGAATTTGCGACGCTTCATCAGGAGTCGCTTGCCCATTCCTCGATCATGGCTTTTCGGTTACATCTATTCGTTCGGACGCTGGTCGGATGGGAAATCGCGCTCGGGGCCTGGTTCGAGTCTCGAGTACACGCGAGAGCTTCGTGAGCAACTGCCCAAGGTTGTTTCCGAATTCGGCATCCGCACTATGCTCGATGCACCGTGTGGCGACTTTTACTGGATGAGCCACGTCTCGCTGGAGATCGATCAATATATCGGTGCTGACATCGTTCCGGCGATCATCAAAGACAATCAACGTCGCTTCGCCCAGGGAAACAGGCGCTTCATCGTGCTCGATGTCATTGACGAAGTCCCGCCAACGGTTGACCTGATCTTCTGCCGGGACTGCCTTTTCCACTTCCCTACGAAGCTCGCATTGACGGCTCTACGAAATTTTCGCGCGAGCGGCTCGCGCTACTTGCTCACGACCTCATTCAAAGGCACGAGGAATGAAGAAGTAGCGATCGGGTATTTTTATTGCATCAATCTGGAGGCTGAGCCTTTCAACTTTGCGCCCCCCATCCTGCGCATCCATGACAGCCCGGATGATCCGGCGCGCTTTTTGGGCCTTTGGGACTTGTCCAGCCTCCCCTGACTCGGTTTGCGCTCGCCTCTCCGTATCTGCTACTCAACGACGACGCATTGACCGGACCACAATGGAAAAGGCCATCGTCGGAGTTTGTTACGATTCGAGGCAACGCCGTATCCTCGATATCACGTACCCGTCCTGGCGCCGCTACGCGGAGCGACAAAAACTGCCCCTCGTCATCGTCGAAAGATCGTGGGCCGGCGAAGACTTTTATTGGAACAAGCACCTGCTCTTCCGTGTTCCTGAATTGCAGCAGGCGAGCTGTCTGCTTTTTCTCGATAACGACATCTTTGTCAGTCCCGACGCGGGTCCGCTTCTTCGTGAGTGGGTGTCGCCGCTCATCGGGGCCACGTCTGAAAGCACGCAGATTGGTAGTTCGCAGGAGTCAATCCTCCGCTACTACGAAGATTACGGCGTCCATGAGCCGAAGGCGATCCCGAATCTGGAAATCGTCAATACGGGCGTCCTCGTCATTCCTCGTGAACAGGCGGAGTTTCTAGAGCGGGTTTATCGCGATTGGAAAGAGCGAAAAGCAGCACGGAATCGCCCCGCCGCGACGGCCAAGGATCCCTTCGCCCTCGAGGCCGATCAACCTCACGTCTCCTACGCCCTTCAAGCGGAAAACCGCTACCGGGACTTTGGCGCTTCATACAACACTCTTTGGTGGCATTGGTATGCCAGGAATGTGAGCCGACGGAGGATGCCTTTTCTCCTCCGGGCGAAGGCGGCAGCGCTGACTCTGGATCGCCTCCCGCGAAGCCTTTGGCACGTTCTGTTCCGATCGGAACGCGCGCTTTTCGCCCGTGCCTTGAGAGAGGCGGCCCTCCTTCACGTTGCAGGGAGTAAGTCCCCGCTCTTCCTCGGCACAGACTGAGCTCAACTGCCCGGGCTGGCCGAGGCCCGACGCTCGAAGACAACGTTGTAATAGGCGCCCACCCCTTTTTTCCAGGCGAAGCAATCCTTCCGACGAATACGGAAGCCGCGTTCGGCGAGAAAACGCGAGAGAACTTCCAGCGTGCAGCCTCCGGAATAGGCATCGAAGTCCGCTGCTTCCGCCTGGACGAAGCGAATATTCGCCAGCAACTCGCCGGCTCCTTTCAACACCAGAAGCTCGGCCCCTTGCACATCCAATATCAACGCGTCGAACTCTTCGATGCTGCGCTGATTATCCTCCAGGAGACGCGCCAAAGTCGTGCTCTCCAGCTCCACCGTTTCGAGAATTTCGATTTCGGGCCACAGCGCCTTGTGTTCGCCGAAATCGTAAATGGACGACGATTGCCCGCCATGCGAGGAAACGTTGAATTGATAACGCCTCCCCGCTTCATCGCTGAGCAGCGCGTTGACAGCGGATTGATCGCGAAAAGCTCGCAGGTTTTCCTGAAGCTTCGCGAAGACCGCGGGCAGCGCTTCGACCCAGAGAACGGTGAGGTCGTGCTCGGCATAGGTCCCGCGCTCCGCACCGTCATTCGCACCTACGTGAATTATGCGACGGCATTGCTTCAGAAAGCGCTGCGGCGGCGAAACCAGATTCTGCAGACGCCGAAATATCTTCCAGAGAAGTTCGCTCGGCGTGTAGCGCTTCATGATCATATTTCGAAACAATTTTCCCGGCGGTAAAAAACCGACGAACAGGATAACCAGTTTTGAATCGGCGCCATGCCGTGAAACGGGATTTCGCGAAAGCCCGCCTGCTTGAGCGTCTGCCGCATCGGCGCAAAGGCGGACTCGTTAGTGTTATCCACCACCAACACACCGGCGGCATTCAAAAAATCAACACATCGCCGGAGACATGAAAGCCGATGAATTCCATCGACCACAATCACATCGTGGCGCTCCCCGAGTTCCCCGATAAAGGAAACATAAGCATTTTCCTCGATTCCGTCGCCGAACGACATCTCTCCGTAACTGCGCGAGTCATTCACTTCCCGCAGGTGGACTGCGCAATTCGAGGGCAAATCAGGCGCAACCTTTTCGACCCAGTGCCGATCGTGTTCCAGTGAGACGATCGATTGCACGCGCGGGGCCAGCCATCGGGTGGAATTTCCCGCGCCGTATTCGAAAACGCGGAAGTCTTTTCGCAGACGCTCATCGAGAAAAGAAATGATCGGATACGTCATCCACGGGATGGGCGAATTTTCAGCGTCCACCGCGGCGTCCTGCGTCACGCTCTTGATCCAGCCCAGGCGGGCCAGAGCGCTCGCCGGATGAACCAAGATTCGGTAAAATGGAGTCAGGCCGAGCGCGCGGCCCATCCTCTTCACAGGCGCAATCACAAGCGAAAAACCTTGTGCAAAAAGGCAGAACTGCCGACCCGCGCGGCGCGCTGGAGCGAGGACCCCAGACTCTCGCCATAAGTGGCCGGCAAAAACTCGCGGATGACGGACCAGTCTCGCGACCGCAGAATTTGCAACGCGTGCTGATCACGCGCCAGCGGCGAGAGCGTGGTGGAGAGTTCGGCCACCGCTCTCACTGGATCGATTCCGCGGCTCCGCATTTTCTCCCGGATGAGATCGAAAACGATCCGGCTCTCGCGAATATGCGCCGCCCGTTTGATTTTTCCGGCATGATTCGAGCCGTGAAGCCGATAAAGAACAGTTATTTCAGGGACGTAAACAAAATCGCCCAGCGCGACGAATTGAGCCCAAAGCCAACGATCCAACGGCATCCAGCAACCGCACTTCGAGAAGGCCTGGGAACGATAGACGGATTGCTTGATCATGATCGCGGACGAGGCGACCGGCGAACCAAAGAGATAACTGGCCAGCACGTGGTCCGACGGAAGGGCCACCGCCTCCGGCCGCAAAAGATCGCATGACCAAACGGGAGCGAACACTCCATTCTGTGGCGACGAATTTCGCTCGCGGAAAACAAGAGCCAAAGTGCCGAAGATTGGAGCATCTGGATATTGCTCGACAGCGTCAGCCAGACGCCGCAGATGATCGGGCCGAAAGAGATTATCGTCTTCCAGCCAGCAAACGTAATCCGTGTTTGGCTGCATCAGTGCCCACGTCCAATGCTCCTCGATATGCATCGGCGGCTTGTCGTGCCAGTGATAGCGGATCGGCGCGTTGGGGAATTCTTGGGTCAGCCCCGCGTCGGCCTGGGTCGAGTTATCGCTGATAAAGATTTCATCCGGCGGCCGTTCCTGCTGCAGGGCGGAACGGATCGCTTCCCGCAGCATGCCGGGTCGATTCATCGTCGGAATGCAGACGCCGATCGTGACTTGGCCTTGTTTTGAGGACGGATCGGGTGGCATTTCGGCTGGGCAGCGAAACTGCCGCGCGGTCTCGCAATGGCAAGGAAAATCGACCTGCCAAACGCCAATTTACCACACGCCCGCAATGGTGTAGCTGTTCCGCCGATTGTCGGATAAAAAGCGCCCTGAGACAGGCGGGCGGAGCACTCATTCCCCATTCCAGCACAACTAATAAATTGAACGCATTGATTCACGCCGAAAAAATCGAACATTGCCCCGGACGCGGCATCCTTCTGAGTGTGCAACGATGCCGCCCGATGTGGCGCGTTGCTCAACCTGGCAGCTCCTCTTCCGAGGCCCGCGGTCGACACAGTCGGAGATCGCCCGCTCTTATGAGACCGGCGGCACCTTCGCGACTTGGCAAGAGGAAGAATCTCCGCGTGCGGCGATGTGGTAACGTCGAGCCGACATCCGCGTTGGTTTTCGTGCAAAGCTTCCTGGCCTTCCGATGGCATTTTGCCGTGGCCATGTATGCCATCTGGCGAAAGAGCAGCGTGGCCTAAAAGGGAACGTTCCTCCGATTTCTCTCCCGTGAAAAACGAAAGCCTGACCGATCTTCGCACCAAGCCCGAGCGCTATTTCTCGCAAACGCGTTCGGAGATGCTCCCGTTTGTGCCGCGTGATGCGCGGCGCATTCTCGAAGTCGGTTGCGGGGAAGGAACCTTCGCCCGCCGCCTGAAAGAAGAGCGCGACGCGGAAATTTGGGGAGTGGAACTTGTGCCTGCGGCCGCCGAAGCGGCCCGGCTGCATCTCGATCGTATCCTGTGTGGCGACATCCTCGAACAGATCGAACTCCTGCCCGCTTCTCATTTTGACTGCATTATCTTCAACGATGTGCTGGAGCATCTGATCGATCCGTACCGCGTCCTGCTCGCATTGAAAAAGCCGCTTACGAACGATGGCGTTGTCGTCTGCTCCATCCCGAATATCCGTTACTTTCGAGCCTTTTATAACTTTGTGATCCGGGGCGACTGGCATTACGAGGAACAAGGGACCATGGACAAAACGCACCTGCGCTTCTTTACGAAAAAGAGCATTGCGGAGATGTTCACCTCCCTCGGCTACGACGTTCTGCGGCTGGAGGGGATCAACCCGACGCCGTCCTGGCGCGTCGCTCTCTTGAATCTTCTCACCTTCAATTTTTTTGAAGACACCAAATACCTTCAATTCTGCTGCGTGGCTCGTACTCAGGAGGAAACCGCGCCGGCTTCCTAAATGAAAAAAATCCGGGCGGCGTTGACCAGTTTTTTGGGAGGAGTCGCGGCGCAACCGCGCCTGAGCGCGCATGCCGCCGCCGCGCTCGCTTTTCGCAATCGCGGACGCGTTTTCGGAGAGAAGGAATCGCTCCGCCCAACGGCGTCAACCCTGGCGGAAGCCTCAACTCCAAATCCGTTGGCAGCGTATTTCGAAGCGCACAAGGAAGGGCCGGGAATTTTCAAATGGACCCATTACTTCGAAATCTATCACCGGCACTTGCGCAAGTTCGTAGGTCAGCCCGTTCAGTTTCTGGAGGTGGGAATTTATAGTGGCGGCAGCCTGCAAATGTGGAGTGAGTACTTTGGGAAGGAGGCGCAAATCTATGGCGTGGATATTGAAGAGGCCTGCCGAGCTTACGAAAACGAAAAGACGACAATCTTTATCGGCGATCAGGCGGACCGGAGTCTTTGGCGCCGCATCAAGCAGGAAGTCCCGCTGATTGATGTAGTCCTCGATGACGGCGGACATCTGCCGGAGCAGCAAATCGCCACCTTCGAGGAAATGCTGTCCCATCTTCGGCCCGGCGGAGTTTACATCTGCGAGGACATCCACGGGATCAATAACCGCTTCGCGGCCTACCTCCAGGGCTTGTCCAGTCACCTCAATTTCGGCGAGCTGCACCGTCGCGCGAATAAAGAATTATCGGTCGAACCTTCCTCTTTCCAATCTTCCATCAACGGAATTCACCTTTACCCCTTCGTCGCCGTGGTTGAACTGAATGCGACCCGCGTGGAAACCATCGAGGCGCGCCGGCATGGCACTCATTGGCAACCGTTCTTTTAGACGCGCCGCTCTCCGAATTCTTCCCGATCGCGACAGGCCGCTTGAGCCGATAAATGTTTCTCCCGCTCCGTTTCGCCGCTCGACGAATCTCGCGCTCCGCCTTGGTCTGGAGCTTTTCCGCGACCGCTACCCGGGCCGCGGCTGGGCTGCTTATTCTCCCGCTGGTCGCGCGCGTTATTCCCAGCGAGCACCTCGGCCTCTGGTACATTTTTGTCAGCTTCCAAGGCATCGTCACGCTTTTCGATGTTGGCTTCAATCCCGCAGTCACGCGCGCGGCCGGCTACATCTGGGCCGGGGCCCGGCATCTCACCGGTCTGGGGATCGATCCCTCGGCGCGGCCGGACGAGCATGAGGAACCCAACTACCGGCTCCTGAGCGAACTCATCGCCACCATGCGGGCGTACTATCTCGCCTTTGCGGCGGTGGCTGGCTTGGTCATGTTTTTCGCCGGCGGATATTGGATCATCGAGAAAACTCAGGGCCTGCCCCAAGCCTCGAGTTTGCGCTTTGCATACGCCGTCTTTTCCTGCGGCGTCATTCTGAATGCGATGGGCGATCTCTGGCCCGCCTTGCTCGCTGGAATCAATGCGGTCCGGGAATCGGAAAAACTCCTCTTCGGTTCAATCCTGATCAACTACTCCATCGTCGCGATCGGCATCCTCTCCGGGCTTGGCTTGTGGGCTCTCGTCCTCGGTACTCTGTGCAGCGGTCTCTTTTTGCGAATCAGCGGTCGCTACACCCTCCTGCGAATCCTAGGAGCGCGCTTTGACCGCACGCAACGCGCCACGCTCGCTCTCGTAAAGACGCTCTGGCCCATGGCATGGCGCACCGGAACCGTCACGGTCGGGACGTTCCTGGTGCTCTCGGCCAATACGCTAATTTGCAGCGCCTTCCTCAGTCTCGAAACCACCGCCAGCTACGGGTTAACTCTCAACCTGATCAATATTATCACTTACGTCAGCATTATCATTACCCAGATCAAGGTTCCGCTCGTCAATCAACTCCGCCTCCGCGGAGAGAATAGCCGTATCATCGACCTCTGGATTGAGCGGACCCGATTGTCCGTTTTCGTCTATTGCCTCGGCGCGATTTTCCTCGTCGTGTTGGGCAACCCCCTCCTCCATTTGATCGACGCTCGAACCGAACTTCTCCCGCCGGCGCAGTTGGCTGTTTTTCTCCTGATCCTCGGCCTGATCATGCACCACATTCTTTATGCATTTCTGGTGGTGAGCGAAAATCGTAATCCCTTCGTAATCCCGGCCCTCGCTTCCGGCGCGGCCACCCTGGTTTTGAGTCTGCTTTTAACGCCGCACTTCGGCATCTGGGGCATGCTCATCGCCCAAGGCAGTGTCCAGTTGAGTTTCAATAATTGGTGGACGGTGTGGCGGGCCATTCGAGGTCTTGAAATCTCCGGCGCGGAATATTGGCGACGCTATTTTCGCAAACCCATTGGCATTTCTTGATGGCAACGAGTAACCAGCCGCCCCTCTCCGCGGTCATCCCAAACTGGAACGGAGCCGTTCTCCTTCGCCGCCACTTGCCAGGGCTGCTGGCAGAATTGGCGCAATTCCATTCCACTTCGGAATGCATCGTGGTCGATGATGGCAGCACGGACGATTCGTTGCGGGTGCTGAGAGAGGAATTTCCGCAAGTTCGAGTCATTTACCGACCGCAAAACTCTGGCTTCGGCTCCAGTGTGAATGCCGGTATCGAAGCGGCGCTGCACGAGCGCCTGCTTATTCTCAACAACGATGTCAGTGTCACTCCAGGCTTTCTCGTGCCGCTGCAAATCGCCTTCGATTCTTCGCCTGACACTTTCGCCGTCTCTGCTCTGCAACGGGAGCAGGATCCTGCCGGACTCGAACGAGTGGATGGTCTAAACACGGTGCAATGGCGCCATGGGCATCTCGAATTTTGCAATCGCACTGCCGAGGCTGTGAACGGCGCCCATCCGCAGCTGGCTTACTGCACCGCGGGCTGTAGCCTTTTCTCCAAAGAAAAACTGCTCGCTCTCGGCGGCTTCTGCGAGCTTTTCGACCCCTTTTACTACGAGGACTCGGAGGTTGGCCTTCAGGCGCTTCGTCGCGGCTGGCGCCTCGCTTTTGTTCCCGAAAGCGTGGTCGATCATCGCCACGGCAGCAGCGCTCGCCGGAAACCATGGAAGCTGAAATTCATTCCCGTGCGGAATTTTTTCCTCATTCATTGGCTCCTTCTCGACACGCCTCCTCTTTGGCGTCGGCACCTGACACACGTCGCGGCCCGCGCGCTCAGCTGGCCGCTGCGTGGTCGTGTTCGATACACCATCGGGTTGGCTCTCGCCCTGAGTCGGCTGCCGCAACTCCTCCGCGAACGGCGGCGACGAGAAAACGGAAAGGTCCGCTCGACCGCCGACGTGCTTCACTCTTTCGACTATGATCCGACCGACTGACCGTACGGCCGAAGAACCGCCGGACCTCGTGGTCAGTGGGCTGGCGTTGATTAATCCCCATGTCGGCCAAGGCGTTTACGCGCGCCGCTTGATCGACGGACTGGCTCGGCACCGCAGCGCACGCTTCCTGGTGATTGCGCCGCCCGGTGTGCCACGGCCGCCCACAGTGGCGCCGGAAAATTTTCTTAACCTTTCGCCCTTCCGCGCGCCGAGGCAGCCTTCGCTCTATTATGTAGTCGCAGCGCATCGGCTGCTGCGGCTGGCGCGCGACAATTTTCCCGCCGCGGTTTTTCATTCGACCGGACCGATTGTTGGCCTCCTCCGACCGCCCATCACGGTCGTTACGCTGCACGACTGCATTTATCGGCATTTCTCGAACTACGCGGGCCGCTTCGGCACTCGTCAACTCCTCATGTACAGCGCCGAGCGTTTCGGAGCGAAAGCTTCCCTCGTCTTGACCGATTCCGAGTTCTCCCGCCGGGACCTGAGCTCACGGACCAGGGTGGACGAAAGAAAAATCGAGGTTCTTTATCCATGGGTCGGCAACGAATTCCTTGAGCCGATCGATCCGATTGCGGTGGATTCCTTGGCGCAGAGATACGGACTGCCGAAGCGTTTCTGGCTCTATCTCGGGGGATTCGATTATCGGAAGAACGTTGAGTTCCTCCTGAGAGCTTATGCGGTGGGCGCTTCCCGGGCGAAGTTTCCTCCACTCGTTTTGGCGGGCTCCATTCCCGGTGAGAAAAAGCCGACCCATTGCGACGTGGCGGGCGCGCTCCGCCAGACCGGGCTGGGACCGGAGCAGATCCTGCTCCCGGGGACAATCTCAAGCGCAGACCTTCCGGTCCTTTATCGCGCCGCCGCATTGCTCATCTATCCTTCCTTGATGGAAGGTTTTGGTTTGCCCCCCGCCGAAGCGATGGCCGTGGGGACACCGGTGCTGGTGGCCGATAATTCGAGCCTTCCGGAAGTGGTGCGCCAGCCACACTGCCTATTTGCTGCCACGGCGGCGGAGAGTTTAATCGCCAAACTTCTTCTCGCTGCGGAAGACGAGCGCCAGTTCATGGCGGAATTGCCGGTTGAATTTACAGAGGCGCACGGAATCGCACGCTATCTGAAACTGATCGGGCTCTCCGGTCAGGTGGAGGTTTCCTCATGAGCGTCCGGCTAAAAGTCGGCCTCGACTTGGCGCCGATCGGATTTCGCTCCCGCGCGCCGGGCACGGCCACGCACGTGGAGAATCAAGCGAGAGCCCTCCTCGCCATGGACGTCGAGTGGGACTGGGTTTTGGTCGCGACCCCGCGCACCCTGATCGAGGCGCCGGAGTTCGCATCCTTTCGCCCCATCCTTGTACCCGACGCGCCGTTGAGCTATCACGCCTCCTGGCGAGTGGGACGCCTGTGGCGCAAAGCGGGCTGTACGCTGTCCCTGGGAACAGCCTACTTTGCGCCGTTTACTGGCCCGCCAGTAGTCACGAATTATTTCGACGCCAATTCCTTCCACCCTGTTCGCGACGCGCGCAGCCTTGGCGCTCGACTAAAATTCACCCTGATGCAGGGTTTGTGGAAATTCTCTCGGCGGCGTTCCCGGGCACTTTTCATCCTCTCCGAGTATGGACGGTCGCGGATGATCGCCGTCGATCCGGCCACCGCATCCAAGTGGGTGGTAACGCCCTGCGGCGTTCCTCCTCTCGGTCCGCAGGCATCGTCAGTCCCGGCTTGGGCGACATCGGTGGCGGGGCGTCCATTTATTCTGTATGCCGGCGCGTTCTCAGAAAACAAAAACCAGCGACGCCTAATCGAGGGGTGGGATCAGGTCCGATGCAAACACCCGACGTTTCCACCCCTGGTTTTGATCGGGCCGATACCAGCCGATTATTTGCGCGACGTGATCGAGCCAGCACGCGCCCGCACCTCGCACCCCGAAGAGATCATTATGCCTGGTTTCATTCCCGCGGAGGATGCGTCATGGGCCTTTCATAATGCACGCGCTTATATCCAGCCTTCGTTCGCAGAAGGTTTCGGTCTGCCCCTCGTCGAAGCGATGAGTTGCGGAGTGCCCGTAGCTTGCTCGGACAGCACCAGTCTGCCGGAGGTGGCGGGTGGTGCCGCGTTCCTCTTCGATCCGTCGTCAATTGACAGTATCGCACGAGCGCTGGAAATCATCGTCTTGAACGAGACCGAACGCGAACGGCTCAAAACCGCTGGATGCGAGAGGGTGAAATCGTTTACGTGGCAACGTCACGCCGAAATTGTCGTACAGCGGATTCGGCAGGAACTTGGATTGCAGGAGCAACCAGGCTCACTAAGATAGCGCACATGGACGTCGCGCTGCGCCTTGGCGGGGAGAGAGTTTTTATCTGGTTCGTCATGTTCCTGGGCTTGGTCGGTGCCCTCGCGTTCGGATTTTTCGTGGGCGAAGATTCCGTCACGACAGCCATCGTCCTCGCGGCTACGCTCGCCACGTTCGCCTGGGTCGCTTTGGCGAGGAAGCGGTGGTGGCTGATTGTTCCGGCCGCGGCTGGTATTGGCGGCTACTTTTATTTCGGCTTCAAAATCTATCCCCACGAGGTCGCCCTGCTCGGCGCTTTTATCCCGCTGGGATTGGCGGTCGCGGTCCGGCTTCCCGGCACGGTGCAAAAGAGGGAGACTAGCTTCCCCTTGGCGATGTATTTTTTGAGCGCCTACCTCTTCGCGCACTGGATCGGCAGCAACGTTTACAATCGCCTTAATGACGAGGGCGGCTTCGGCAACGTTAGCCGTGCTTACTTCAACGCGCTTTGGGTGATCGTCTTCGTGATCGCGTTTTGGCGCTACGGTTCGACGAAGTATGTCCGCGCCGCCCTGGCGATCGGTTATGTCGCGGCGTTTGCCAGGCTCACTACCGGCCTCCTCACCTATTTCTCCGAATCTTTTGCCTACATTCCGGTGGTCAATTACGTCCTGCCCGGCTCCACCAATACCCGCAGTGCTGATATCCGCGCCTCGGCTCTCATTGTAGGGCTGTTCGCCGCCTGTTATTTTTTGATTCAGAAGGGCTTTTTAAGAAAATCGTTTCAGGGCGGAGTGTTTCTTTGCAGCGTCGTGGCACTGCTCTTCGGAGCGGGTCGCGGTTCGCTCGTCCTTCTGGCTTTGGTGCCCATTTCGATCGCGCTTCTCTACCGCAAAGTGGTTCCGATTTTACTTCTGTTGGCTATGATCGTGTCCCTGGTTGCCATTTTGAATTTGGACCCGGCCTTTCTCAACCGTTTGCCCGAAGGGGCCCAGCGTTCCTTATCCGTGGTCCTCGTGGACAAGACGCAAGCCGCCAGTTACAGCGGAACTAGCGCGAGTGATTTGTGGCACGCTGATCTGCGCGAGCTTGGGTTTCGAAATTGGACACGATCATGGCATAGTTTCATTTTCGGCACTGGAATCCGGCCCTTCGATTCGGCGATGAACGAGCAAGTTGCCGGTAAGACCACTTGGCAAGACCTCATCGCTTCCTCCTCCAAGGTCGGGGCTTACGAGTCCGGCTGGTGGACCGTGACAGCGGTCACCGGTCTCCTCGGCCTCGTTTCTTACCTTCTCGTCTTCTCTTACCTTCTCCGTCGGCTCGTGCCCATCCTATGGAGGGAAAAGGTGGCCGATCATCGGCATGCCTTCGCTTTCCTGGGCGTTTTCGGCATCGTTAATTGGCTGGCGCTAGGCTGGGGCAACGGAAGCTTTCCAGGGGTCGAGATCATGTATGGATTCATCGCCGTTTGCGCCTTCCAGGACAGGCAGCAGACAGGGCACACCCATCGCCGTGCCGCGCGTCCCGCGCCCCAGCGGCTGGCGCACCCGCGTCGCACCCTGCAACCGGTGGGACGATAAGAAACTCGACTCCACCAAACGTCGCTCTTTCCGTTGATTCCTCCGCGGTCCGGCAAAAGCGCTGAGCTCAACTCCTTCAACTAAAGCAGCTTCGCGTAGCCGCCCACCGTGAAGCGAACACAATTCTCCCACGTGAACCGCCGCCCCAGTTCCGCGCCTTTCGTTGCGATCAGAGTAGGATCGAGCTCGAGAACATCTGCTACCGCCTGGCGGAAAGAATCGAAATTGTGGTAAAACCCGCCCGGCGTCCCCTCCCCAATGACTTCTTCGACGGCGGTTTCTTTCACATAAGCGACGGGCGTCCGAAGAAGATAAGCTTCGACCGCGGGAATGCCGAAGCCTTCGATTTCCGAGGGCAAAAGCAACGCTCTCGCTCCAGCCATCATCTCTCCTAACTCCTGACGCGGCAGCGGAGGCGTGAAGCGGACGTTCTTCATCTTCGACAGTCTCTCCGCCGCGCTTTCATCCAAAGTGCCAACTAAACGCAACTCTGGCAGATTGGTCGCAAGTTCACTCAGCCGCGCCCATTGTTGGAGGAGCCATCCCGTCGCCTTGTGGGGCAGATGGGAGGCGAGATGGAGAACGTAATCACCTTTTGCCGGAAAGGCTTGCGCGTTCAAATCGCTCACCGTCACCCCTACATATGCCACTACGATGGGAGGCGCTTTGATTCGATGTCGATCACAAAATCGCAGGATATCCTGCCTGGAAAATTCGGTCAGGGTGAGAACAAGATCGAGGTGCGAAAGCGAATGTCGGAGCATGGCCAGCCAATAGGCGAAAGCCGCACGCGACCGGGATTCCGGATGGTGATCCGCATCCCGCTGCAACATCACGTCTGCGACCGACCCCACCTTTCTTGCTTTGACTTGGAACCCCATGGGCAAGAAGCCTTTTGGGTAATGCCAAATATCGGCCTCGATCCGGGGAGCGATCAGCGGATGAAGATGATCAGCCAGAAGGCGCCCGGGCAACCAATCACTGGCGAACGGTAAGGCGATTTGCGCGATCCCTTCGGGAACAGCGAACGAGGACCTCGAAACCAATGTGACCAAGTTCGCCACTTCCGTGTCGCGCAGATGCGTGAGCAGTTCCCGCGTGTAGTGAGTAATGCCGCGACTGCGATCGCGGTGAAGGTTTTGATCGGCGCAATAAAAGGCGACGGTGTAGGGCGATTTACGCATGTCGGCCGCAGACAGGTTTCAGCCCAAGAGCGTACTTGCGGATTTTCCACTCTTCCTCGAATTAAGGTCGCTCACCACCGCCATTCGATGACTTCATCGCACAAAACCAATCTGTAACCAACAATTGTGAAAATATTGATCACCGGCGGCTCGGGTTTCATCGGGACAAATGCAGTCGACGCATTTGCTCCGCTCGGCTGGGACATCCTCAATTATTCCTGGGACGCGCCCCTAAAATCGGAACAGGCATCTTACTGGCGGGGCGGCGACATTCTCGATCCGGTCGCGACCGCGGCGGCGTTCCGCGAATTCCAGCCAAACCTCGTCTTGCATCTGGCCGCGCGCGCAGATTGCGATGAAAACACGACGGTCGAGGAGGGTTACCGGGTCAATACAGATGGAACGAGGAACGTCCTCGATGCGATCCGGGCCACGCCGTCCGTGGAGCGCGCCATCATTACCTCTACGCAGTTTGTCTGCGGGCCGGGCCGCCTCCCAGCGCACGATGGGGACTACTTCCCCGCCACCGTCTACGGAGGGAGCAAAGTGATCACTGAAACACTGACCCGCGCCGCGGACCTCCCCTGCTGTTGGACCATCGTCCGCCCGACCAATATCTGGGGGCCCTGGCATCTGCGCTATCGGAGAGAATTCTGGCGCGTCCTGCAGCGGGGACTCTACGTCCATCCCGGACGTCAGCCTGTCATCCGCTCGTACGGTTATGTGAAAAATGTGGTTGATCAGATGCGACGGATCCTGGAATCCCCGGCTGATCGGGTTGCCGGGCGCACGCTCTATTTGGGGGATCGCCCGGCAAACCTCTTCGATTGGGTGAATGGGTTTTCCCGCGCGCTCGTCGGCCATAATGCGCGCACCGTTCCCCGCCCGTTCCTGCGAAGCCTGGCGCTGCTGGGCGATATGCCGACCCGCATAACGGGTCGCGCATTTCTCATCAACAGCTCACGGTACCGCAGCATGATCAGCGATTACGACACGCCGATGGAGGCGACCTTCGAGCTGTTGGGCGGGAATCCGTACAGTCTAGAAGAAGGAATCGATGAAACCGTGGCGTGGTTGCGTTCCTATCAGGGCTCGGACCGCACCGGCGGCGGTGCTTAGCGTTTTCGCGCGAATTTGCGCATCGCAAGCCAGTCGTGATGATCGACGTTGACCGTTCGACCGGGAGCATGCAATTGGTGCAAACCGCGACACCTGGCAGGCGACATCGTCTGGTTCGTTGCCGAGGAAGAATGCGGCAAACGCACCGCGCAACCTAATGGCCCCTCACTCATTCAACCTCGCCCAGATTGGAAACAGCCTCACCGCGCCACTCGTCATTGTCATGCCCGTTTACAATGAGGAAGCGAATATTGCCGAGGTCATTGGCACTTGGTCGGAAGCTTTGCGCGTGCTCGACATTCCTTTTCAGTTTGTGGCGGTGAACGATGGCTCACGCGATCGCACCCAGGAGATTCTCCTGCAGTTGGAATCAGCAAATCCCGACCTCATCCGCGTAGTGAGCAAACCGAATGGCGGGCACGGCAGCACCTGCCGAATTGGCTACAACATTGCGGTCAATTCGACGGCTAATTGGGTTCTCCAGATCGACTCCGACGGACAATGCGACCCCACGTATTTTTCCGAGTTTTGGCGGCGACGCGGCGAGGCCGATTGCGTTTTCGGAGTGCGGACAGTTCGTGCTGACGGGCAAATCCGAAAATTGATTTCCAGTGCCTGCCGATTCTTAACTGCACTCGCTACCGGACGCGATTTGAAGGACGCCAACGTTCCCTATCGATTGATGAAGCGGGAGGCGTTGCGGCGTGCGCTGGAGAGCATCCCGACCGATTTCGATTTGCAGAACATCGCCCTGACCCTCGCCTTGAAACGGCAGCCGGGGTTGCGCTGGCTTTATCTTCCGATCCGGTTTCGGGCCCGGCAGGGAGGGAGCAATAGCGTCCATTTTTTCAAAATTGCCCGCATGGGTTGGGCCATGCTGCGGCAGATTCATCGGATCGGGAAGCCGCCTCCATCTCGCGCATGAGTCGCTCCACCTTCGTTCAACGGAGCGTCGTACCCGTGATGGTGCTGCTCGTCTCCGCTCTGGCCGGTTTCACCGCTGTGAGCTCGGAAAGTCTTTGGATCGATGAAGCGAACAGCGCTCTCAAAGCCATTCAACCCTCGCTCGCTTCGTGGTGGCACGTGCTCGTGGCCCAGAGAGGTTCCGACCTTCAGATGCCGCTCTACATGCTCCAACTTTGGGCTTGGGAGAAGGTCTTCGGCTCAACCGAATTCGCTCTGCGCTCAGTCAATATCGTCTGGCTTTGCCTCGGCCAAGGGGCGCTCCTGTGGGCTTTCCACCGCCGTCCGCGGTTTGCCCTGATCACCGGCGCGCTGGGGGCGTTGAGCCCGCTCCTTTGGTTCTATCTGAGCGATGCCCGACCCTACCTCATGCAGTACGCGGGCGCTTGTCTCCTCTGCGCCGTGCTGCTTCGCGCCACGGAAGATCCCACGGTAGCTCTTCGCGCTCGGGCAGTTTGGATTTTCGGCACAGGCCTCTTCGTTCTTTGCGGGAGCAGCTTGCTCGGCATGATCTGGGCGGCGGGCGCCGTGGCAGCTTGGGTTTTTCTGGTCGGGCGTGCGCCGGAAAACTTGTCGGTGCGGCATTTGGTGGCGCCCATCGCCGCTACCTTGATGTGCCTCGCCTTCTTCGGTGGATTTTACCTCTGGACCATCGAGGTGGGGGCGAGCGCGTCGAAGGTCGGCGATACTCGTCTTTTAAATCTGGCCTTTATTTCATACGAATTCTCCGGCGTGGTCGGGCTCGGGCCCGGCCGGTTGGAGATTCGTCAGGGTGGGTTCGATGCTTTTCGCGCCTTGGGTTCCCTCCGCCTTTTGTCGGTTGTGGCAGCGGCTTTTTTGTCCGTGGGAGTCTTTTTCTCTGGGTTATGGGCGGCCAGGGGACGGCTTCGATCGCGGGGACAAATCGCAGGCTTACTCTATACTCTCCCGCCAGGATTGCTCCTCGTCGCGCTCGGCTATGGGCTGCATTTCCGTCTCCTTGGCCGGCATTTTATCCCTTTGCTTCCTCCGGTCCTCGGTCTCATGGCTCTCGGAATTCTCGCGCTGGCTTCACTTCGACGCGGCGTGGGCATTGCCGCCGGCATTGCGCTCTCCTGCGTTTTGCTGGTCTCGGATCTTTCACTGCGTTTCGGAGAACGACACCGGAAGGACGATTACCGGGGAGCGGCCGAGGTGGCAAAGGCAGCGCTGACTGCAAATGAACTTGTTTGGTGGTCAGCCGATCCCGCCGCCGCAGCCTACTATGCAGTGCCGTTCGACGGGACCTTGGGCACCCGCTCCGTCATTCTCATGCTTCATCCCACGGCCAACGATCTCGCGCGACTGCCCGAACCGAACATCGTGATCGCTTCCAAACCCGATCTTTACGACAGCCAAATAGACAATCTTGCCGACTACCTCGCCGCGCACTCTTTTACGCCTACGCGTGAATTGCCGGCGTTTACTATTTGGAGGCGACCGCTGGCTGCTCCGGCGGGGCGCTAATTTTTGGCAAAAGCCGATCGATGAATTCTTGCAGCATGGCGTCGGTCTCTTTTTCGTCCTTCCCGAACCGCTGCAGGTTTTCCGTGATCGTGGACGCAACCGTGATGTAGGCCCAGCGCTGGTTGTAGCCGTAGAGGACCCGATCTCGGATATCCATGTAAGTGCGCTCGAGATGCGAGGGGGTGGTCACGTTCCAGCCGACGAACCAATAATACGTCAGGTTATAAATCGTGACGGTCTGGCCCTCTTTGGTCACCACTTTCCGAAGATTGTGCAGGCGGGTCGCCTCCAGAGGCCTTGACCCACCGCTAGCGCCGGAAATTGCTATCACTCTCGAATCGGCAATGCTCCAGCCCTGCGCTGGCAAGCAACGTTCCGGCCGATGGATGCTGTTGTCCAAATCGTGACCTGAAAGAACAATCGAAACGAAAACCTGGTTGCCCAGCCCATCCGTATAGAGTTTGCGGGCAAACTCCGTATCCTTGGCCAGGATCGCCCGCTCCATTTTGCTGATCTCTTGATCCTCGCCATACCATTGGCCAACATAGGACGGAAGAGATAGCGCAATCCCCTGTGGCGTCGAATTGGCCACCTTCGGCAGGAAAAAAACTGCGCTCAAGCCGAGCACGAGAAGGACCTGCAAAACGGCTAGACGGCTAGTAGTCATATTTCTCCGTCTCCTTTGCCGTCAAATTGCTCGCTTTCGCTTTCACATCGTCGACCCGCAGATTGAGTAATTTACTCGTCAGGAGCATGAATCCGATCGCGATCGGGAAGAACACGAAGCCCGAGTAATCGTGATAAAGACCGCCAGCAAATTCGGGAAACCCGAGCTTCGCGATGATGATGATGGTGAAAATGCGGCCCGCGTTTCCGATAATGGCGAAGAGAATGGAGAGCCCAAAAATGGTCACCTTTTTCCACAACTGTTTCTCCACGATGTGGACATAAATGGCAGTGATCATGACCATCGCGATCAAGGATCGGATGCCGCTACAGCCTTCCGCAATATCGAATCCCCAAGTTCCGTCCACCGCCTTCAGCGTCGTCCCGACCGCGTAGACGTTGATCCCAAAAATTCCGCTCAGCCACTGCACCGCACCGGTGATGATGAACTGGAGCTTGAAACTCATCTGCTCGATCGCCCCCAGCGGGATCAGAAAGACCAGGAAGGCGGAGGTGAACAGGAGGATGCGCGCGACTTGTTTTCCCCACACAAACAAAAGGACGCCCGTGAAGAGGAAGGGCAATGCGGCGATCGCAAGGCGGGCCTGCAAAGCCCGAGCCGCCACCACATAAAGAAAAATACCGATTCCGATCAGGAGCAGGCCCCAGTTGCTCCCCTCTTTGCGCGCCTTGGCGAGAGCTTCGCGATGATACCAGATCAGGAAAAAGAAGACCGCCGGGATGAGTTTGCTGTGTTCCTGATTGTATTCCGGCTTGTATCGGAACCAAGCCCAATGCCCGATTGGCAGACCGGCATAGAGCCGGAGATAACCGTAAAAATAAATGAAAGTGACGGCGATCGTCGCGAGCAGGAAGGCCTGCGTGGGATTGGTTCTAATCCATTCCCAAGTTTTTCGCCCGGTGTCGGAGACTGCGTTGGCGGCGCTCATGAAGAGCGGAAAAAGTAGGCGAAGAATCGGCGAACGCAAAGCACGGACTGCCGCGGCCTTGTTCTGAGGCGGGATGCGCGTTACGTCACCATCCCAGCATGAGAGTGATAGATGTCCTCGGCACCCCTTTGGCCGCGACCACGTATGAAGAGCTGACGGAGCATTGTCACGGTCTCGTGCGGATGGGCGGCACGTGGGCGATCGATCTGACTAACACGCAAATCGTGACCATGCGTCGGCACGAACCATCGTTCCGCGAATGCACCAGCCGGTTCGATCTTTTTGTGCCCGATGGAATGCCGCTCATTTGGACGCTAAACCGTCGCGGCGCTGGGCTGTCGGATCGCGTTTACGGACCCATTTTCATGCGGCATTGCCTCACGCACAGCCCCGCTCCGTTTACGCATTACCTGCTTGGTGGCTCTGAGGAATGTCTCGCGCGACTCCAAGAGCGCCTTGAGAAAGAGCAGCCAAACGTGCGCATCGTCGGCCGCCGCAACGGCTACTTTCCAAAAAGCGAAGACGACGAAATCGTCCGAGAGATCAACACGCTCTCGCCCGATTTTATCTGGATCGGTCTCGGCACACCCAAGCAGCAGGAGTGGATTCATCGCCATAAATCTTCCATCCAGCGCGGCGTGCTTTTGGCGGTCGGCTTCGCCTTCGATGTCAATGCCGGCACCAAACGCGACGCGCCGGCCTGGATGCAGCGCCGCGGACTCACCTGGGTCTTCCGCATTCTGAGCGAACCACGCCGGCTTCTGCTCCGCTATCTGCGTTACAATTCGCTCTTTCTCTTTTACCTCGCCAAAGACACGCTCGCGTCGCCGCGGGGCCAGAGCGGCCCCCTCCGGGATTGATTCACGGCGGAATGTCCCGCACTGTGCAGAGGCGCGGTGGTCACCATGAAAAGCACTCTCCTGCAACAGCGCGATGCGCAACGTCGCCTGCGCCAGCGTCAGGCCTGGAGCGAAACGCGCGCCGAGCTGCGCCGCGTCCTGCACGAATTACTCCCGGGCGAGCCTGTCCTTCTCTTCGGCTCTCTCACCCGGCCGGAAAAGTTTCACGGCGGCTCCGATGTGGACCTGGCGCTCTTCGCCGAGCCCGCACACAAGAGCTTCTATTCGCTCCAGGCGGAATTCGAAGAGCGGATGGAGCGTCGGGTGGATCTCCTCCTCCTCGAAGAGAGCCGGTTCAAAGAAAAGCTGCTGCGGGAAGGAGAAAGGTGGACCGGTTAGACCTGAACACTCTGCGGGCGGAATTGGCCAAGGATTGCGAAGTGGCGGCGCAGGCGCTCGGGCTGGCCCGAGATCGAATCGCGGAAGCGACGCCGTCCGCTCTGGAAGGGTGCGCGCATCATCTCGCGCGCATGTTTAACGTGATCGAGCAGCTCGCCCTCCGCGTGGCCCGGCTCTTCGAGAACAACCTGACCGAAGATAAGGGCTGGCACGCCGAACTAATCCGGCGCATGACGCTCGTGGTGGAGGGTGTGCGACCCGCGCTCTTCACCCACGCGATGGTGCAGCCCTTGCGCGAGCTGCGCGGCTTCCGCCACGTCTGGACCCACGCCTACGATCTGGAATTGGATCAAGACAAGCTGCGCTTGCTCTTGAAATACGCCGACCAAGTGACCCCGCTTCTGCCGAATCTGTGCGAGCGCTTCATCGTCGAGGTCGCGGCGATGCACGGGATCGACGAGGCACCGAAATAGCAGGGCGTTTGCCTTCTCTTGCCTCACAAATGCATCTCGCAGATAATCCCTTGTGGTAGAAACCGCCTCAGATCCCTACGCCGAATGCGACATCGCACCGCGATCCTGGCCGCGCCCGGAGCGCGTGGAACCGGCCGAGCAACTGACGGCCGCTGACGAGGCCGCGCAGTTCCTCTATCGGCGCGGCGCGAAACGGGTCTGGCTTTTCGGCTCGATCGCAAAGGGCCGCCGTCTCGGCGTCCACAGCGATTTCGATTTCGCCGTTGAAGGTCTACCGCCGGCTAGCTATCTGAATTGCCTCGGCATTCTTCTGCAAAAATTACCGTTGCCGCTCGATCTGGTGGAGTGGGAATCCGCTTCCGCCTTCCTGCGCGAGCGCATCCTGGCCGAAGGCATCCTCCTCCCAAGAAATGCGAATTGAACCGACAGATGCCGCCGCCTTGCGCGCCGTGATCCTGAGGGACCTCGATGCCATCGCGCGCCTGGAAGAGCACGCCGCGTTGCTGGTGCATCCAGCAGGCGTGCCGCTGGATCGGGCGCGGATAGATTCCCTCGGCTTCACCTTGCACAATCTCTATAACGCCCTCGAGAATTCCTTCAGTCAGCTCTCGCTTAGTTTCGAAAATCACATCAAAGACCGCGTCCGCTGGCATCGCGAACTATTGGATAAAATGTTCCTCTCCATCCCACCAGTCCGGCCTGCGGTGCTGCCGCTTGAAGTGCGTCCCCTGCTGGGCGATTTACTGGCCTTCCGCCATCTCTTCCGCCACGCCTACGAACTCTCGCTCGACGAAGCGAAACTGACCGCATTGGCCAGGAGATGGCTGCGCGAGGGCGACAAGGTCAAAGAATACTTGCAACGCTTCCTCGAGCAATTACCAGCGCTGCCCGCGTGAAGGAGAGCCTCTTCGCCTCGCTGTTTGTCTGCTTTGCCTTGAGCAAGGTGGCCGCGGCGCCCGCCTCCGAGCCTCCTTCATTTTTCAAGGGCGTCACCGTCTCCTGCCAGACCTGGGGGCGGGAATGGCAGACGCCGGAAATGGCGCAAACGCTCGATGAGATAAAGTCGTTAGGCGCGAACAGTTTCGCCATTCATCCCTATGCGCGGATCGCGGAGGACGGGCATGTGCTCTTTCGCACGATCGACGAAAACCGTCACATCACGGTGCCACTGGATTGGGCGCGGGAGCGCGGGTTGTCGGTCATGATGATTCCCCACATCGCTTATTGGGGGACGAAGTTTCTCTGGCGGGGCGAGATCACTTTCGAGACGGCGGCAGAGTGGGATAATTTTTTCAACGATTACGAAACCTGGATCGTGGAGATGGCGAAAATCGCGCAGGCACATCACGCGGAGATCTTTTGCGTGGGCCTTGAGTTCACCTGCGCGGAAAAATTTCCCGAGCGCTGGTTGAAGATCATCGCCGCTGTCCGTGCGGTCTATTACGGCAAGCTCACCTACGGAGGGAATTGGAATGAATTCGAGACGGTGAAATTCTGGGATGCGCTCGATTACATCGGGATCCTGGCCTATTTCCCGCTCACGAAAACGCCGAATCCGAGCCGCGAGGAAATCGCGGCGGCGTGGGAGAAGCGGGCGGCCGAGCTGGAGACCTTTTCCAAACGCAACGGCAACAAGCAGATCATCTTTGTCGAGCTCGGGTATAACGAGAGCGCGAAGGCGGCGGCCGAGCCCTGGAGTTTCAAAACCGGCGGTGAAAACGCGGAGGAAATCCAGGCGCGTTGCATGGATGTCGCCCTCGATTTGCCGAACAAACACCCATTCCTCGCCGGAATGTTTCTTTGGAAATGGTTTCCCGAAGTGCCTTCGCACGAACAGGAGAATTTCCGGCTTCAGACGCCCACCATGAAAGCCGTCATCGCGAAGCACTGGCGAAAGTAGCTTCTTGCCCGCGACCCTCGGAATCCTTACATTCGGGTCGATGAATGGAGAACGGATTCGCGGCTTTTATCTGGCAACGCCATTTCAGGCGTTCCGGGTTCACATGGCCAACGGCAGGTCGGTCGATGTCCCTCACCCGGACTTTATGCATTTGTCTCCCACCGACCGGTGGCTGACGGTCGACAAAGCCGATGACAGTTTCGAGTTAGTCGATGTGTTGTTAGTGACAAGTCTGGAAAAACTGGCTCGCAACGGCACGTCTCGCCGTAAGCGCGGCAAGTCCAAATCCTAGACTTTTCGTCCGAACTTCTTCTCCAGTTCGCCTAACGAAATCTGGATCATGGTGGGCCGTCCGTGCGGACAGCAATACGGCAGCTCGCAGGCGAGCAGGTCCCGAATCAGCTTTTCGATCTCGAGATAGCGGAGCGGATCGTTCGCCTTGACGGCATGACGACAGACCGTTTTCGCGATCATATCTTCTCCCAAACGGAGCGCGGAACTGCTGCTGCTCACACTGCGCAATCCGTCGATCACGCTCCGCATGAACCCGATTGCGTCCGGCGTGGCGAGGAACGTCGGCAGGCTGTCGATCTTGAAGGTCTGCGCGCCGAAAGGCTCGATCCCAATGCCCATCTTCTGCAGCGTGGCGAGATTCCGCTCGACCCATTCCGCGTCGCGCGGCGGGAGATCGAAGGTTTGCGGAAGCAGGAGCCGCTGCGATGGCACGCCTTTCTCTTCCATGCGCCGGCGCAATTCCTCGAACAGGATTCGTTCATGCGCCGCATGCTGGTCCACCAGCACGAGGCCGTCCGCATTTTCCATTAAAACGTAAAGGCGATTTAGGACGCCGATGATTTTGAATTCAGAGTCGCGCGGCGGTTCCGGGTTAATCTGGAACGCGGCCTCCTCCTGCTTCGGCAGGAAGAGTTCGCTGGAGGGACGGGCGCCGTCCCGTCCATTCTCTCCAGCTGGAATTGGATCGAGCAGGCTGGACGACACGGCGGTCGTCCCTCCAGGCGCGCGAAATTGCTCCTGCCAATCGCGCCGCCCGCCTTCCAGAGTCTCGCGCACGGCCGCGACGACCGCTTCCCGCACGGCAGACGGATCGCGAAAACGCACTTCGCGTTTGGCGGGATGCACATTCACATCCACCGCCGCCGGGTCGAGCGTGAGAAACAAAAACGTGACCGGAAACTGCCCCTTCATCAGCGCGGTGTGATAACCCTCGCGCAGAGCCGCGGACAGGACCGGGCTCTCAATCGCGCGGCCATTTACGAAGCCGATTTGTTGAGAACGCGTCTGCCGGCTCACACCAGCGCGACCAATCAGCCCGGTAATCTGAATTCCCCTGCCCAGAGGACCCGTCGCGACAACTTCCGCGAGCTGCTCCACCAGCGCGTTCCCGTGCAAATCACGAATGCGGTCGCGCAACGAATTCGTTGCCGGCAGTTGGAAAACCACCCGCTCATCGCGCACAAACGCGAAAGCCACTTCCGGGTGGCCGATCGCCTGCAGATGCAACTGATGTTCGACATGCCGGCTTTCCGTATTTTCCGTGCGCAGAAATTTCCGACGCGCCGGCATGTTGAAGAAAAGCGACCGCGCCTCGATCTGCGTGCCCGGCGCTTCGCCACCGTCGCGCACGGTTTCGATCCGTCCTCCGGAGACAATGATCTCCGTCCCCGCGACCGCGCCCCGTTCTCGTGTCGTTAGGCGAAAACGCGAAACGCTGGCGATGCTCGGCAACGCTTCACCGCGAAATCCGAGCGTGGAAATAGCCGACAAATCAGCGGCCGTGCGGATCTTGCTGGTGGCATGCCGTTCCAGTGAAAGCAGCGCGTCATCGCGCTCCATGCCCGAGCCATTATCCACCACGCGCACCAGCGAAATCCCGCCGCGCCGAATGCTGACCTCGATCGTCGTCGCACCGGCGTCGATGCTGTTCTCGACCAGTTCCTTCACCACCGAGGCCGGCCGCTCGACCACTTCTCCCGCGGCCACCTGGCTGGCCAGAATATCGGAGAGAAGTTGGATGCGGCTCATTCTTCTTTCGATTTTAGATTTTAGATTTTTGATTGCGACGGAAAACCGCGATAACCTCTCTCACCATGATCGAAGTCACGGATAACGCGGTGCGCCAGCTCCGTTCTCTGCTCGAAAGCCAGAGCGAGAGCGAGGGAAAAGGTCTGCGCGTCGGGATCGCGAAAGGCGGCTGCTCGGGGCTGCAATACGAGATGTCGCTCGATGCGCGGAAGGACGGCGACGCCATCGTGGCACGGGACGGTGTCGAGTTTTTGGTCGATCAAGAAAGCGCACAGCTTCTCCGCGGCGCCACGCTGGATTATAACGATGGCCTCACCGGCACCGGCTTTCAGATTGTGAATCCAAACGCCGCTCGTACCTGCGGCTGCGGCACTTCCTTCGAACCAGCACAGCCGGCTTGAAGATGGCGCCTCCGCCGAGCGAACGCGCTTAGATGGATCCCTCACTCTTCCGTTACGACGAGCCGTACGGTCGACCGCGCCGCAAAACCAATCTCTTCGTCTGGACGATCGTGATCCTGCTCTTGAGCGGGTTCGCGCTCGCGGCCTGGCTCGGGAGTTTTTACATCTTCGGCCAACCGGAGCGGCCGGACAGCTATCGCATCCTGCAAAAGCTGCACAAAATCGAGGAGCCAAAACGCTTCCAGCTCACCGCCGCGCCTCCGGGCGAATTTCTCTCCGGCAAGCAGCTCTACGAACGCTACAGCGCCCTTCGCCCCGCCGAGCTGGCGCGCGCGAATTCGGAGCTGGCGCGCAATTACATCCGCAACTTCCAGCAGATGGCGGGCGCCGTGCAATACGTGGTCGGGCGTTATATGATCATGGAAACGCGGGCGCTCGGCCCTAACGACCTGTTTACCGCGGGCGTGGCGTCTTTGACGAACGCGTCCGATTACGGCGAACTCTTAATGGAGCACGTCTATCCCGCAGAGGCCCAGGCCGTGCCTTTGATGAAGGAAACGCTCGTCACCGGGCTCGAAATTCGGCTCGATCGCGGCCACGATTTGTCGGCTGTGGTGCATGTGGAGCGGCTGGCCGATGGCCGGGTGATGGTGACCGCGGTGCCGTTGCTTTACGGCAGCTACACGGTCACACAGGGACGTGGCACGTTCAGCCTCGAACCGCCGCTCTCGCTCAACATGGCGGCGGGATGGCCGATTTTTAAAGAATCGGTGCGCCGCAAAGCTGAGATTCACTACGCGTCCTATCGGCAAAAGGTCGCGCCACCGACGCAAGGCGTGCGGCTCCCGGGATTAAGCACGACGCCCACTCCGGCCAATGCGACGAACGAACTCGTGCGCGTGGAAGCCGCGCAAGCGATCGAGACGCCGCCGCCTGGATTCAATTCGCCCACCCCGGCCGCGATCGCGAAAGTTTCACCCACGCCGAAGGGCAGCAAGCTGGCCAGGAAGGATAAGGCTTCGCCGACGCCCACCGTGGTGGCGGCCGCGACGCCTGTTCCGACCGCCACCGCGGCGCCGACCGCTTCGCCTGCAGTGGCGGAAGCCTCCCCTGCCCCGACTGTCCCCGCACTTGCCCAACCAGTCGCAGGCGGCGAAACCACTCTCGCTTCCACCGCCGGCGGCGGAATGTGGAAAACCTATCCCGCCGGGAAGATGCCCGCTGGCCGTTTGATCACTCCTGGGGATTTGAGCGATGTCGCGGAGCGCGGCCTGGCCGGGGAGCGCGTTTACCTGCGCGGCCAGTTCGTCGTGAATTTCGCGGAAGCCCATCGCGCCGTTTTGCGACCGAAGAGCAACATCGCGGAATCCGTGCTGCGTTTGGGAGCGCCTTCATCCACCCGCATCGTGGTCGAGTTTCCTTCCGGGATCGCGCCGCCCGCCCGTGGGGCCACGGTCACCCGCGATGACGCTCGCCCTTACGAAATCACCGAAGTGCGGAAGCAATCCGATGGCCAGTTGAACGTCTTCGTGCGCGAGATCATGCAGTAGGGGCTAAGGCGTGGCGCAGCTCTCACCAATCGCGAGATCGTTTTCGATCCGAAAAGTTTCGATCCGCTGATCGTCGATCCATCCCGTTACCAGCACGCGCAGCGGCGGATAACCGAACAAGGTCCGGTCCAGGAAATCCTCCGGGACAGATTGGCTATTGAGTCGGATATCGAAGATGCGCACTTTCGCCGAATCGCCATCGGGCGCCGACTGGACTTTGAGTTCGCCATTGAGATGGCGGTCCTTCATGAACGGGACGTCCTGCAGCGGAAAACTCATCTGAACGCGTCCGACATTTCCGTCGATCGAGACGAAGACCTTGCCGCGTGTGGCAGAAGAGTCGGCGAGGAGTCGGTTAATTTTTTCGGCACTCAGGGCGACCATGACCGCTTTACCGCGCTGCGCGGCTTTCTGGAACGATTTCCAATCGGTGACTCGCGGAATTCCGGGATTTGTCGGCTGGGGAGGCGACGCTTCTCCGGCCGTCGAAATAGTTCCATGAACGACCGGGAGCGTCACCGGCTCGGCGGAGGAATAGCCACGCAGATAATGCAGGCCCCAGAAAGATCCCCCGACCATCGCGAGAGCGAAGAAAACGACCAATCCGATCAGAGTCCCGCAACTCTTGCCAAGGCAACCCAAGCCACCCCGCTGCGGCGCCGGTGGAGTTTCCCCGCTCACGCGTCCTGCGACGCCGCGGCCGCGAGACGAGACTGGGCCTGCATGAGCTTCTCGTACAAGCTTTGCAAGCCTTCCGACAACAGGCGCGTCCCCGTCAGCACGGGCATGAAGTTGGTATCGCCGCCCCAACGCGGCACGATGTGAAGATGGAGATGATCGGGCACGCCGGCGCCAGCACATGGCCCAAGATTCAAGCCGATGTTGAAGCCCTGCGCTTTCATCGTTTCGCGCAACAGCGTCTGCGCATGCATCGCCAAATGCCAGAGCTCCAGCACTTCGTTGTCGCCTAACGAGGCGGCGTCCCCCGTCTTCCGATAGGGCACCGCCATCAGATGTCCGACGGCGTAGGGATAACGGTTCATCATGAGAAAAGCATTCTTGCGGCGCGCGAGCACCAGATGCGCCGCGTCGTCGCTCGCCCGCGCCGCCTCCGAGAGAAAATTGGGGTTCGGCTTCTCCTGCTCGAAATACTCGACCCGCCACGGGCACCAGAGACTCTCGATTTCTGCTTGGGGAAATTCGCTCAAGGAGAGCAAAGTTGCCGCGGAGCGGAGCGAAGTCGAGCACGCCTTTCTGTTCCGGGTAGCGCAGGCTGCCAGCGCTGCCAGCCTGCAGTTTTCGGCAGCTTGCCGAAAACATCTTCGTACGCCCAATGCTCGGCTAGATGAACAACGTCCTCCGCACGCCGGAAGGTCGCGGCAAGCTGCCACGACCAGCAGGCTGGCAGCCTGCGCTACCCGGAGAAATTCACGCGCTTTACCAGGAGATAGCGCCGTGGCCGGTCATTGATCGTGACGGTTGCTTCGAGACCGGTCGATTGCGCGGTGGGAATTTCGCGAGAGAGGCGCGGCCAATCTTCGGCTGGAAGCACAAGCGCATCGAGCGAATCCGTCTTCCAACGCGCGATCGCATCTTCCTCTGAGAGAAAATGCGTCCGCCGCAAATAGAGAAGAAGCCCCTCCTCCTTTCCACCCACCACCTCATACCGCCATCCATGCGTGGCGGCTTCGCTTCGCACCGAAGCGCCGAATTCAGCGAGCGCACCTTTTTGCGCGCGAACTGCTCCCACAACCTCGCTCGCGACATATCCACTAAGACCGAGCGCGGCCACCGCAATCACCAGCGTCGACCAACGCTGCTTCCACGCCGGGGCTCGCGCGTATTGCGCCGCCAGGAGAAGGCACAACGGCGGCACCAGCGGAAAAATGCGATCCACGCGTTTGGATGGCACAAGCGACATCACCAAGAGCCCGCCAAAAATCCAGCAGATCAACCACGCCATTTCTGGCGGAAGAGCGCGCCATCGTTCACGGAGCGTTCCGCTCCCTCCGCGCCAGCCCACCACCGCCAGCGCGATCATGAAAATGCTCCACGGTGCAAACTTGTGCAGCAGATGCGGCAGATAAAAATAGACTGGCTGCGGACGATGCACCGTCTCGCTAAAACGGCCGGCAAATTCCCGCAACACCACCTGCTCGTAAAAATTTGGCACCCACGCGACTCCGCCCGCCACCCAGAGACCGAACACTGCCAGTGAGGCCAGCCAAGGCCACCAACCAAACCAAGTCGAGATTTTCGCGTCCCGTCGCAGCCAGTGAAACGACAGCATGCCCGGAAGCAAAAACGCCGCGACGATCGGGCCCTTGATCAGCATCGACGCGGTCAAGAGCGCGAACATGATCACGCGCTCCCGTGTCTCCCATTTCTCGTCGCCCGATTGCATCTTGCGCCAGATTTTCCAGCCGATCAGAAACACGACCAACGCCAGGGCCATGTCCGTCCGGACCAGCGTGGCGAGCCGCGGAGACAACATATTGAACCCAAACGCACTCATCGCGAGAAGACCTGCGGCCGATCCGTACGCTGCCGAAGCGCTCCGGGCCAATGTCGCCAAAAGCAAGATCGCCGCCGCCAGCGACGGCAACCGCCACGCGATCTCCCACCAGCGCGTCACTTCGAAAATCGCCGCCGATATCCAGCCGACCAACGGTGGCTTCGTCGCGATCTTCTCGTTAGGCGTATGTTGATAGAGCCAGTGCCCCTGCTCCACCATCTCAAAGGAGGTAAAGGCCTGCTTCGCCTGCTCGTAATCATCGAGATGAAACGGATAATTGCGCGCCGCGAACAGGACCGTGATCAGAATCGCGACGATCCAGAACGTTTCGCTCCGCTCGAGCCAGGAACCGCTCTGCGTCGTGGTGCTCAGATTATTACTCCTGCCAAAGCACGGCCCGCACCGGCGAACCGTCGCCGCCAGCGATCTTCAGTGGCAAGGCCGAGAGCTGATAGAGCCCCGCTTCGACCGCGCTCAAATCCAGCGATTCGATAATGCTGATCCCGGCTGCAGCGAGCGCGTGATGGTTCCGCAAATCCTTTGACGTGATCTCGTCGACTGAGGGCAGATCGAAGCCCAGCAGCTTCACTCCTCTCGCCTCCAACCACGCCGGCACGTCGGCGGCGATCGTCGGAATCTGCTTCGGAAAAACGCGCGAATCGCTCCAGACATTCGTCTTCAGGAGCAATCGCGGAGCGTCCGGCAGCGCATCGCCGACACACGCGAGATCGTCGATCGTCATCTGCGGCATCGTCCCGTCGTGATATTTGCGCGAAAGATCAGCCACCATCACCGGCCCCACGTAGGTCGACAGTTCCGCGTGCTCCATCTTCCATCCATCATCCTCGAAATGAAAACGCGCGTCCGCGTGGGTGCCGTTGTGCAGGCTCATGCTGATCATCCCGAGATTAACGCTGGAGCCCTGCGGAATTCTCGCGTTCAGCTTGAATTCCACGCCGATGTCGCCCGGCCACGCCGCGAGATCCTTGGTCAGCGATCGAGAGATATCGATGATCTTCACAAGAGAGTTTGATGCGCCGCTAAATTCGTTACTTCTCGATCAGTTCCGTCAGCTTCATCTGCACTGCATCCACCAACCCTTGATCTGTCAACTTTAGCGCCGGAATCGGTGAAAGGCTGAGGAACGAAAGCGACATGAACGGAGCAGGCAAACTGCTGCCGAGTCGCGCCGCGGCGGCATTCAACGCCGCAATTTTATCGACCACTTCCGCCAACGGTCGATCCGACACGAGGCCGGCGATGGGTAATGGCAGAGCGGCGATCTCTTTCCCATCTTCGATCGCCACCTGACCGCCGCCCATCCTCTGCAGCGCGGCGACCGCCGCGACGATGTCCGAATCCGCGACGCCGACCACGACGATGTTGTGCGCATCGTGCGCCACTGTCGATCCGAGCGCGCCGCGCTTCAGTTCGAACCCGCGCACAAAACCGACGCCCACATTGCCGGTGGCGTTGTGTCGCTCTACCACCACCAGCTTTAGGACGTCGGCTGCGGTGTCGGAGACAATGCAATTCCCCTCCACTTTCGGTGAGACGCGGATCGCGTTGGTCACGATCTGTTCAGGCACGATCTCGATCACCTTGATGGCCTTCGCGCCTTCCGCGTTTACGGCAATGTCTTCCGCACCGCGGAAACGGACGTTCATCGTGTTCCGAGGTTGCTTCGCGATTGCAACCTCCGGACCGCGGTATTCACCATCTTCCGCCACGAGTTTGCCCTTCTTGTAAACCCGCCGCACCGCAAATTTCTCGAGATCATCGAGAACGAGAAAGTCCGCCCAAAAGCGCGGCGCGATCGCGCCGTGATTCCGCAAACGGTAATGGCGCGCCGTATTAATCGTGCCCATTTGGATCGCTGTAATCGGCGCAACACCCAAGGAAATCGCCTTCCGGATGGAATGATCGATATGGCCTTCGCTCAAGAGATCACCGGGCAGTTTGTCGTCTGTGGCAAAGGAGCAGTTGGCGGAATTCTGCGGCGTCACCAACGCAATGATGTGCTCCAGGTTTCTCTCCGTGCTTCCTTCCCTAACGAGCAGATGCATCCCGAGCCGCAGCTTTTCCCGCGCCTCGTCAAGCTCCGTGCTCTCGTGATCCGAACGCACCCCGGCTAGCGCGTAGGCGTTCAAATTGAGCCCGCGCAAACCGGGCGCGTGGCCGTCGATCAGTTTCCCCTTCCCGGCTCGCACTTTCGCCAATTCGCTCTCCATCCCGAGGAAAACACCGGGGTAATTCATCAACTCCGCCACGCCCGCGATGCGGTCATCGTTGATCATCTCCGCCAAATCCGCCGCGTACAGGCGCGCCCCGCTCGTCTCCAGATGCGTTGCCGGAATGCACGACGGCAGCATGATGAAGAAATCAATCGGCAGCCCTCTGCTCGCCTCGCGCACATACTCGATGCCCTCTTTGCCCAGCACGTTGGTAAACTCGTGCGGATCGATCACGATTGCGCTCGTTCCATGCGGCACCACCGCGCGCGCAAACTCCGGCACCGTCACCATCGTGCTTTCGACATGAAAGTGACCGTCGATTAATCCGGGCGCCAGAAAAGCACCGTCGAGGTCGATCACTTCGCGCGCCTCGTAATCGCCGAATCCGATCACGCGCCCATCATCCACCGCCACATCGGCAGGATGGATTTCCCCGCTGAAGACATTGACCAACTGCGCGTTCTTGAAGAGCAACTCCGCCGGTCTTTCACCTCGCGCCACGCTCAGTTTGTATTCTAGTTTTCTCATCTGTCGCACACCGATCTTGCTACCGTGTCATCCTGAGGAGCCCGAACACGTTGGGCGAGACCTTTGGTTCGGTCGCGCGTGGAGCCGGCGCGCCCTCGCGCCGAAGGTTCAAGAAAAAACATGAGCCATAATTCAACGACACCCCAAGAGCCAACGCCGTTTCGGCCCCTCCCGACGTCGATCATGGATCGACCTTCGGCCCGAGGGCGGGCCGGCTCCAGCAGCGCCCGTGGTCCCTCACGACAACACCTTCTCCGCCATGGCGTGTTCGGGCGTTGCTTCGGCCGGTTTCGGCGCGCTCCGCCGGCCGCTGATTGCGTTGAAAATCGCCTCCGGCGTCGCGGGTGATGGCAGAGAAACCTGGCCTCCAGTTTGGCCGAATGCCGCCACCGCATCGCGAATCGCCTCCCGCACCGAAATGGCGAGCATCAAGGGCGGCTCGCCGACCGCTTTGCTGCCGTGAATCACATTCGCCTGCGTCGCGTTCGTCAGTAGCGCGATGTTGAAAACGTCCGGCGTGTCGCCCACAGCCGGAATCTTATACGTGTCGGGCGAATGCGTGCGCAGCCGACCTTCCGAATCCCAGATCAATTCCTCGCACGTCAGCCAACCGGCGCCTTGCACGAAACCGCCTTCGATTTGCCCCAGCGCTACACCAAGGTTCACCGGATCGCCCGCATCATGGAGAATATCGACGCGCCGAAGGTGATGCATGCCGGTAAAGCCATCGACCTCCACTTCGCTCACCGCCGCTCCCACCGCGAAGTAATGGAACGGCTTTCCGCGTCCGGCTTCGCGATCGTAATTGATGTCGGGCGTCCGGTAGAAGCCGGTCGCGCTCAGACTGGTGCGCGCGAAGTAGGCTCGCTGCAATAGCTCCGCAAACGGGATGCGCACATCGATCATAGCCGGATCGAAGAAGGAGTTCTCCGCGAAAACGATCTCGTTCGCCACCACGGCGCGGTCGCCCTTCTCCGCCAACATCTCCACCGCGAACGGCAGCAATCGCGCGCGCAATATTTCGCAGGCGTCCTTGACCGCGGCGCCGTTTAGATCCGTCCCGCAGGATGCCGCGGTCGCAGAGGTGTTCGGCACTTTGTCAGTGCGGGTAGCCATCATGCGCACTCGGTCCGGTGAGAGGCCGAGTTCGCGCGCGGCGATGAGCGCGATGTTCGTGTAAACGCCTTGCCCCATCTCCGTCCCGCCATGGTTCACCTGAACCGTGCCATCCTGGTAGAGGAGGACCAGCGCGCCCGCCTGGTTCAAATGTGTCGTCGTGAATGAGATTCCAAACTTCACCGGCGTGATTGCGAGTCCGCGTTTGTGATCGGTCTGCTCGGCGTTCCACGTCTTCATCTCGTCGCGCCGCTTCGCGAAATCGCTCGATTCCATCAACTCCCGCCAAACGCGCTGAATCCGATTGTCCTCGATCTCCTGACCGTAGTGCGTGGTGTTCGATTCGCCTGTGTCGCGGTAAAGATTTCGTTGCCTAACGAGTTCCGGCGCCAAGCCGGTCGCACGAGCGATGCGGTCGAGGATTTCCTCCATCACGATCATGCCCTGCGGTCCTCCAAAACCGCGAAACGCCGTGTTCGAGGCCAGATTCGTTTTCGCCACCGCGCCGCTGAATTCGACGTTCGGAATGTAATAGGCGTTATCGAGATGAAAGACCGCGCGATCGGTCACCGCGCGTGAAAGATCGAGCGACCAGCCGCCATTCGAATACAACTCCACCTTCGCCGCGAGGAGCATCCCCTCGTCGTCGAAGCCGACGCGAAAGCGACCGAGAAACGGATGCCGCTTCCCCGTGATCATCATGTCCTGATCGCGATTGTACCGAACCCGCACTTTGCGCCCAGTCCTGCTCGCCGCCAGCGCCGCCAACGAGGCCAGCCCCGCCGCCTGCGTTTCCTTCCCACCAAATCCGCCGCCCATGCGCGGACACTCCACCACCACGCTGTGCATCGGCAGCTTCATCACATGCGCCACGATGTGCTGCACCTCCGACGGGTGCTGCGTGGAAGAGCTGATGAAAACCGTCCCGTCCTCGCCCACTTCCGCCCAGGCCGCGTTCGTCTCCAGATAAAAATGATCCTGTCCGCCGAAGGAGAATTCGCCTTCCAAAGTCTTCGGCGCAGAAACGAAAGCCGCCTGCACATCGCCACGTCGGATCCAGTTCGGCTCCGTGTGAAAACTCGAAGCCTCGATCGCTTCTTCGATTGTGAAAATCGGCGGAAGCGCCTCGTATTCGACGATCACCTTCTCGGCCGCCGCTCGACAAATCTCCGGCGTGTCGCCAACGACCAATGCGACGATTTGCCCGTGATAGAATGCTTCCTCGTCGGCCAGCAAAATCTCATCGTGCCGCACCGCGCCGACATCATTCAATCCCGGCACATCCTCCGCCAGTAAGACAGCATGCACACCCGGCATCACCCGCGCGGCTGAGACATCGCGCGATAAAATCTTCGAATGCGCATGCGGCGAGCAAACCGGCCAGACTTCGAGCATCCCGTCCGTTTGCGCGCGATCATCCACGTAAACTGCCTCGCCCGTGACATGCTTGTGCGCGCTCTCATGCGGAATGCTCCCCAAGGAGCGGCGCTCTCCAGGCCGCCGCGTTTCTAGGGGCGACCTGGAGAGCGCCCCTCCTTGAACGTCGGTAAAGAATTTTCGCAGCAAACTCACGATCACTCCCTGCCGATAGACCGCGCTGCCACGCACATCTGAAATCGGAGTGAATTCCCCGCGAAGAGTCGATTCCACTTCATCGAACGTTTCCGGCCGCCAGACCTTTCCGAGAAGCGCCTGCTCCGTTGCGCGCGCCCGCATCGGCAATGCGGCGACGCCACCATAAGCCAGCCGCGCGTGCTCAATTGTGCCGTCATTTGCCAACCGCACGGCGAAGGCTCCCGCCACCGTGCTGATATCCATCTCGCGCCGTTTCGAGACCTTGTAGAAACGCCGACGACTCGCCGCTTTGTCGGCTATTCTCGGCAGAACAATCGACCTCAGAATCTCGCCTGTTTGAAGTGCGGTCTGGCGGTAGGAAACAAAAAAATCATCGAGCGGCAACCTGCGTTCGCCCCCCGCGGACGCGAGCACGACGCTCGCCTCCAGCGCCAGCAGGACAGGCGCGGAATCACCAATCGGCGATGCCGTCACCAGATTGCCACCCAACGTGGCGCGATTCCGAATTTGCCGGGACCCGAAGACAAGCAGCATCTCGCGCAGCTCCGGATATTCGTCCCCGATCGTGTCATCGAGCCGTGTGAGATTCGTCGCCGCGCCGATCCTCCATTCCGTTTCCGTGGAGTTGATCGCGTTCAATTCCGGAATGGCTTCAAGCGAGATGAGAACAGGGAATCTCCGAAACTTCTTCGTAATCTCGAGCCCGAGCTCGGTCGCGCCAGCGATGAGCCGCGCGTCGGGATTTTCCGCCATCATCTGGAAGAGGCGTGGCAGCGAAGCCGGACGGAGGAATTTCTCGTTGCCGGCCGTGTAGCGAGTCGCGCCTAGTTTCGATTTCGCGCTCTTCAGTTGTTCTTCGAAGTGGTCGCTGCCGTTTCGCTGCGCGAGGGCATCTGTCGCGGCATCACGGATCGGACGATACCCAGTGCAGCGGCAAAGATTGCCGCAGAGTTGCTCGTCGAGTTGCGCCGCTGTCTTCAGGTCTTTTCGGTAATAGCCCTCGAACATCGACATGATGAATCCCGGTGTGCAGTAGCCACACTGCGAGCCAAAGTTCTCGACCATCGCGCGCTGGACCGGATGCAGCGCTGATGTCTGTAGCCACGCCGCTGCGTCGGCGCGTTCCGGGGGACACGGCGACGCAGCGCCGTGGCTACAGCCACCGCTTCCAGCCACGCCTTCGACCGTGATGAGGTCCCTCCCGGCCATGAGCGGCAGCGGCACGAGACAGCTATTGATCGCGCGGTAGCAACGTTTCCCGCTCGCATCGCGATCCACGATCGCCACCGAACAGGCCCCGCAATCCCCCTCCGCGCATCCCTCCTTCGATCCCGTCAGCCCGCTCGTCCGCAACCATTCGAGCAACGTCACATTCGGCGAAACCTTGTCGATGCTGACCGGCTTTCCGTTCAACCGGAACTCGATCGCGTTGCTCATTGGCCACGCCGGCTTTGCAGGATTTTCAAAAAGGAGCGCGACCGAATTTCTTCCAGTGAGAGGCCGGTCTCAAGCGCTTCGCTCTCGGTGATCGCCCCGCAGGCGATGCCGCGCAGGAAGAAGTTTAAGAGCCCCTGCCCGGTCGCTGCATCATCGAAAACATCGCCATGCAACGAAGCCAGGGCCGCTTTTTCGACAAATGCCTTCAAGCGATTGGAAGCGCTCGTTAGGCCGCCGAGGAAGAAATTGTAAACCGCGGCATAACGCGTGACGAACTGCGCCGGATGCAGGTCCCAGCCTTGGTAAAAGCCGTTGCGGAGCGAGTGCATATTATCCTCGTAACCCAGCCGCCAGGCTCCGTGCACCGACGCGCGATTTTGTTCGTGTTGCTCCGCGGTCAGCGGCTTGCCTTCGCTCGCGCGATGCGGCCCAGCTGGCAGAATGTTTGTCGCCCCGTCCGACAAATGAATCCCCGTCCCCGCGGTCGAGACCAGCATCATCTGGCGCGCAAAATCACACGTCGGATGCCGCATCGCTTGATCGGCCGCGGTGATTCCACACGACGCGGTGTAATCGTAAACGCCAAAGTGAATGCTCAAGCATCGCCCTTCCGCTGCGTCAATTAACGAGCTGATCGCGATCTCGCCTCGCGCATTGATGATCGCCTGCGGGGTCTCGATCATCGGTTCGATTTGCAACGCACCCGCGCTCAATCCATTCCGTTTCTCCAGCAACTCGAAAAAACGCACCGCCGCCTGCATCTGCTCTGGCAGTTGAATCTTCGGCACGGTGACGATGAAGTTCTCCGGCAGAGAGCCGTTCGTGCCCGCAAGGAGCGCGTTTAGGAAAATGTCGAGCGTGCGAAAGCTGCGCACGCGTAGGTCCTCATTCAAAGGCTTGACCCGAATGCCGATGAAGGGTGGGAGCGATTTCGCGTTGAATCCGCGCGCCACCTCTGCCGCACTGGAGGCCGCGTGGTCGTCTTCCTCGGCCTCGGCGCGATTGCCGTAGCCGTCTTCGAAATCGAGCCGGAAATCCTCGATCGGCTCGCGCTGCAATTTTTCCACGACCCGGTCATAGACCTTCTGCGCGAGCGAGCTGTCCGCGTCCCATCCGACGGCCGCGGTCAACGACTCCGGATCAGGCGCATACTCCTGCAGAGAACGCAGCGCCACGTCGCCCAGGCGGGCAGCGGTTTCCGCTTTGAAGAGATGCGCGCCTCCGTAAACGGTATGCACCGCCTGCCTTCGATCCGATTCGCCAGGATAGCGCTGCATGAACGCGCGATTCGCCTCCGCCAGGGTGGCGCTGATTTTTTCGACTTCGTCCGGCTGCAGGCTGGGTTGTTGGCTCATTAGGGTATTGGTTCCGGCCTAACGAAACGTCCAAACGGCCGAGTGGCGAAATTACCATCCTGGAAGATGCTTTGTCCCCGTAAAAATGTATGCACGATCCGCGCGTCCAGTTTTCTGCCGGCATAGGGTGTCTGTTTGTGCCGGTAATGGAGCGACTCCGTGGTGATGTTTTCATTCGCATTCATTTCCACCAGAACAAAATCAGCGTCTTTTCCGATCTCGATTCCGCCTTTCAATCCCAAGCCGAAGCGTTGCGCGACTCCTAAACTTGTTAGGCGAGCGATCTCCGGCGGCGAAATCTCTTCGAGGCCGCAAAGGAGCGCGAGCAAATGTTGGCAGCCGGAGATTCCGCCCCATACCTCGAAGAAATTCGAGCATTCCTTCATTTCGGGCGGCGACGGGGAATGATCCGAACCGATCGTGGCCACATCCGCCAGGCTGCGTCGGAGTTCACGCTGCTCCGCGGCGGACCGCAAAGGCGGCGCACACTTTGCCAGCGCGCCCACCGCCATCATGTCTTCATCGGTCAGCACCAGATAATGCGGGCAAGTCTCGCAGGTGACATCGACCCCATTGCGACGCGCATCCGCGACCAGCCGCACGCCGCTGGCCGCGCTCACATGCACGACATGGAGCTTGCAGCCAGTCTCTCCGGCCAACTCGATCGCGCGGTGGATGGCCTCGAGCTCGGCTGCGATCGGTCGCGAGTCGAGGTAAGCCCGGACGGATGTTCCCCCAGACGCGAGCGCCTTCTCAGTCAATTCGCGCGTCATCGCTTCGGACTCCGCATGCACCGCCACGATCATCCCTAGCTCCGCCGCCTTCCGCATTCCATTGCGCAGCGTCACGTTGTCCACCGCCTCGAAATCCTCGATGCCGCTGTTCGACATGAACGCTTTCAATCCCACCACGCCTCGATCGCGGAGAGTCTCCAGCGCATCGAGATTGCCCGGGACCAAGCCACCCCAGAGCGCAAAATCGACCATCGACGTCTGCTCCGCTGCCGCACGTTTCGCGTCGAAGCTCGCGCCATCAATCGTCGGCGGATGCGCATTCAGCGGCATGTCGAAGACGGTGGTCGTCCCGCCGGCCGCAGCCGCGCGCGAGCCGGTGGCGAAGCCTTCCCATTCGGTTCGACCTGGCTCGTTAAAGTGAACGTGCGCGTCGATCACACCGGGAAAAATCGTCAGACCATACGCGTCGATTTCCGATTCTGCGGAACCCCGCAAGTTCTGCCCGAGCGCGGCGATCCTGCCTTCGCTGACTCCGATGTCTTGCTCACCGCGCACGAGCAGATCAAAATCACTCATGCGCCAGGATTCACGCCACCGTTCCCCACACCCGCAGCCGGCTGACTCCGCCATCCGGATAAATGTTTAATCGCAGATGTGAGCAGTTCTCCATGGGCACTAATTCTTTCTCGAAGAAATGCCGCGTGTGTGCCTGCAATTTAGTCTGCGGCAAAATTTCGGCCCATCGCGTCTTCTCGCTGGTCAGATCGTCCGTCGCCGCATCAGGCGCGCTGCATCCCTCGATCGAGCATCGATCAGGGTAGTTTCCCTTAAAGTGATTGGTATCCACTTCGATCTTCTCGATCGTTCCCGGGCGACCCAGCTTCAGAATAATCCAGTCGTATCCCGGGCCGCGCCGTCGTTTCGTTTCCCAACCATCGCCCATGTTTTCGGAACGCCCCGGCATGATCAGGTTGTTCATCGAACTGAAAAACATGTCGCTGCAAGCCAGGGGCACTCCGCCATTCTCGATCGCCGCCAGGTCGATCACCTCGCTGGCTTTCACCTTGCTCCAATCGGGAACGACGATCCCGTAAATGCGCAGACGCGACACGCCGCCATCTGGGAAAATATTCAGGCGCACATGCGTCGCCGCATCCTGGCTATCGATCACGAAAGGGTTTTGTGATCCGGGATTGAGCGGTGATTTCCCGAGAAGCGGCGACCAGTCGAGACCCTCGATTGCCGCCGCTTCGTTCGGGAAAGCATTCGTTAGGGAAAGCGCGTCGATCGAGGCGAAGGGCGGATGATTCCCGAGGAAAAGATTCGTATCGATATCCGCCTCCTTGATGATGCCACGCAGGCCTAGCTGCACCACACACCAATCATGGCCAGGAGTGCGGCGACGGCGCGATTCCCAGCCGTCCATCCATTTTCCATGATCGGTGTATTTGTCTGGAAGGAAGATTCCGCGGCCGGGCTTCAGGAGATTTTCTTTCTCGGCGAAAAACTCATCGTTGGCGAAGAGCGCGCTGCCGCCGATGCGCGCTGCGGCCAGATCAACGAGGCCGGCCGGCGGGGCTGCTAATGTGTCGGTGGAACTCATCGGCGGGTAGGGTCGCCGCGCGGCGGCGACCAAGGGGCGTGGCTTGCTCTAGATAGCTCCGTTGCTTGGGAGATATCCACCTCGGTCGGACGGCGCAGCGCGCCGTCCCTACCCTCGCAGCCGAAGCGTGAAACGTGCATGCGAGATCCTAGCTGCCGCGATAGGTGCTGTAAGCCCATGGTGAAACGAGGAGCGGCACGTGATACTTCGCGTCCGCGTCGGCAATCGTGAAACGCACCGGCACGCGATCCAGAAACTTCGCTTCACCGAAGTAGTCGGCCACGTAGAAGACCAATTCGTAGTCGCCGGTCTTCATTTCATCACCCGAAAGTAGAGGCGCATCGGTGCGGCCATCGTCATTTGTCGTCACCGTTTTCAGCAAAACGGAATGATCGCCGGACCAGAGTTCGATCTTCATTCCGCTGGCTGGCTGGCCGCGAGCGGTATCGAGAACGTGCGTGGAAAGAGTGCTCATGGGACAAGGTCGCGCAGGCGCAACTCCGCAATCTTGTAGATTTCTCTGAGCGCAGTTTCGATCTCTTTCTCACGCGAATTTTGCAGGCGCTCGGGGAAGGCACGCAGAATCGCGTCTTTCTTGTTTAACCGCGCACAGATGATGAAGGGAAAACCGAACCGCTCCTGGTATTCGCGGTTATGGGCTTCGAAAAGCTGCACTTCTTCCGCGCTCAAGTGTTCCAACCCGGCGCTCGCCTGTTCTGTTTTCGATTCGCTGGTCAGGACCGCGCGCCCGACCAGATCGGGATGCGCGCGGAGAAGGGCCATCTTTTCCAGGTCGCTTGCCTTCCGCACAGTTTCGCAAAGCGACGCGTGCATGTCTGCGCGGGTCGCAAATGGCCGTTGCGTCGAGGTGCGCTCCGCCACCCACGGCGAATGCTCGAAGACCGGGCCGACCACAAGCGTGAACTCCTCCCGCGAGAGCGCATTCAGTTCCGCAAGGTTTGGCATCGCCTCACGGCCTTAATTGATTTATTACTCCTGCGCAATCCCGCTATGAAACTCCTCAGCAACCGCTACGGCAAAGCGCGCGTCCGCGTGCTCAAAATTCTACGCGAGGGCGCGACGCACACGATCAAGGAGATCGACGTCACCGCGCTTTTGGAAGGCGATTTCGCTGGCTCCTACACGGAGGCCGATAACAGCAAGGTCGTCCCAACGGACACGATCAAGAATACGGTCAACGTTCTGGCGAAGGAATATCGTGGCTCGGAGATCGAGCGCTTTGGCGTCTCGTTAGGCCAACATTTCCTCAAACGCTACAAGCAGGTGGCCAGCGCGAGCGTGGAGATTTCGGGGAAGAATTGGCAGCGCATGCAGATTGATGGCCAGCCACATCCCCACGCATTTCTCGCCGGCAGCGACGCGAAGAACTGGACGCGTGTCGTCTGCAAGCACCATTCGCAAACGGTCGAATCCGGCGTGCGCGATCTGGTCGTTCTGAAATCCACCGGCTCCGCTTGGGCTGGCTATCCGAAGTGTGAAAACACCACCTTGCCGGAAACGAACGATCGCATCCTCGCCACCTCGTTCGATGCGACCTGGACGTGGTCGAGCGCACCGGCGGACTACAATTCTGCCAACGACAGCATCCTCGCCGCCATGCTCAAGGCCTTCGCGAATAATTTCAGCCCATCGGCCCAGGCAAGCGTTTTCCAAATGGCCGAAGCGGCGCTGCAAGCTTGCCCGGAAATCTCGCGCGTCGAAGCAAGAATGCCTAACAAGCACTACATCTTGATCAACACGAAACCGTTCGGCCTGGAAAATCAGAACGAAATTTTCGTTCCCACCGACGATCCGTTCGGACTGATCGAAGGAATTGTCGTCCGGGAATGATCGACGACCTGCTGGAAGAGTTGCTCCGCGCTCGTCAAGCGCGCACCCCGTGCGTCCTGGCCACGATCGCCGCCACCACCGGATCTGTCCCCCGCGCGGCGGGCTCGAAGATGATCATCTACGCCGATGGGAAAATTAGCGGCACCATCGGTGGTGGAAAATTTGAGGCACTGGTGGTCGAGAAGGCGATCGCGATTTCTCGCGCCAAAGAACCCACGCTGAAGACTTACCCGTTGCACGAAGGGCAGCCGGAATCGTTTGGCGCGATTTGCGGGGGAGAGGCGACCGTTTTATTCGAGCCGCAGACTCTCAGCGAAGCGATTCATCTAATCGGCGGCGGCCACTGCTCGCGCGCGATCGGCAAGTTGGCGGTGGAGGCCGGTTTTTTCGTGAATGTGATCGAGGATCGGCCCGAGCAACTGGAAGATTGGCCCTCCAGCGTTCAGCAAACCACGACGACATCGGCACCCGACTTCATCGCCGGACATTCGTGGCAAAGCGACGACGCTCTCGTCATGGTGAGCCGCAACCACGAGATCGACCGTGCCGCCCTCGCTGCCGCCATGGAGCACGCTGGCGCGGCTGGCTATATCGGGATGATTGGGAGCAAACGAAAGGTGCGCATGGTTTTCGACCGACTACGCGAAGGCGGCGCTTCGAACGAAATGCTCGCCCGCGTTTATGCACCTCTGGGGTTGGACATCGGCGCCGATTCGCCAGCAGAAATAGCGATTAGCGCGCTAGCGGAAATTATTGCCGTCCTGCGCAAGAGGGATGCGATTCACCTGCGCCTTGCGCTGTAGCCATGTCCCTGCGGGACGTGCGGGAGCACGCGTGGCCCACGGAACATTTCCCTGAAATCGTGCTTCGCAAAAACACGTCGCGCAGCGACGTGGCTACACTACTGATGTCCGCGCTGCTTCGCCTTCGCCACCCGATGCACCGCCAGCGCGGTGAGAATGCCCGGATCGCCTTCCGCCCACGCGTTATCAATCACCAACCGGCTGATGCGCCACTTCGCGCCATCGCGCACTAATTCGCCCTCATAACGATTCATGAGGAGCGCGTATTCGGTCCCCTGCTTCGGGCCGTCGCCGGGCATGAAATGTTGCGACTCCATGTAGGCGTGCAGCGTGGCGGTGTCGCCGTTCACTTCCACCTGGAGATTGCTCGGCGTGTGGCTCGTATCCAAGGGCCCGATCATCGGGAGCAGCGTCTGCAACAATCCCTCGTGCCCATGCAGGACTGAAAAATCGATCTCGAGTTTGCGCCCTGCCGAGGTGAAATCGAGGACGCAATCCGTGGTGAAAGCAGAGGTAAGAGAATCGGGATCGCCGTGATCGAGACCAAACGCGTAACGGTAAAGCGTGTCGGCAATTTCCGAGCGGTCGTAAGCCAGTTGCGCCATCTCGGCCGCGGTTAAATTCATGCGCAGAGCTTATGGCATTTCGCCTCGTCTCCGTAAAGCGGTCAATCTGCCTGGCGGTTGACGCGCCGCGCCGCGGGAAATAGCCTCGTGCCATGGCTAATGTCGTCGAACCGCCCACTTCGCCCTCGGAGAGCGGCGTCGCCTCTTCCGTGCAATTACCGATCAATCTCGAAGGCTGGATCGAGAAAAACCGAGACAACTTTAAACCGCCGGTCAGCAATCGTTACCTCTACGATGGGCGCGATTTTTTCGTGATGGTGATCAAAGGCCCGAACGCGCGCAATGATTTCCACCTCGTCGATTCGGAAGAGTATTTTTACCAACTCAAAGGCGACATCAAAGTGCGCATCCACGAAGGCGAAAAGATCGTCGATCACCTCGTGCGCGAAGGAGAAACGTTTTTCATTCCGCCGAATGTCCCGCACGCGCCGGTGCGCCCTCCGGACACGATTGGCGTCGTCGTCGAGCGCCGCCGCCCGGCGGGCGAGCACGAGCACGTTATCTTCTATTGCGAAAATTGCGGCGCCACGGTCGAAGACATTGACTTTGATTGCGCGGATATCGTGGACGCCTTCAGCCAGGCCATGCTTGATTTCTGGAATGATGACGAACGTCGCACCTGCAAGAAGTGCGGGACAAAGGTCACAAAGCCGGAGCCGGTGAAGCCGTTCTAGGAGCATCGCGCGCGCGCCAAGTAGCGCGACTTTTTTTCCGCAGGCGCAGCCTGCTTTGAAGCAACGGTGTTGGAAAACAACGGATTTTATTCGGGAGAAGTTGGTGATTTGGATTGGGGCTTCGCCAGCCTGACAGCGGTGAGCGCGACTTTGGGCTTCTTGCCGGCGGCCCGCAGGCGCTGGTGAAAAGCGCGCAGGATGGGATCATGGCGCGCCCTTTGTCCTTGTGCTGACCCAGATCGCGAGCCACTTCCGTGACGGCGCGTCCGCTCTGGACCAAAGCGACGGCGTCTTGTTTAAAATCGCGGTCATAGCGCCGCGCGAACTTGCTCGGATTATTTTCCCTATGCTGACTTCTTCCTTTCTACTGTAGAAGCCCTGTCCGCGAAATCGAAGCAACCCCAGATGCAGAGGCGGACGCCAGTGCAAACGGCGTGCGTGAACTCCCGATGGAATGGGGCAAAGTGGCAACTTCATGGCCAAAGCCTCCAAAACGCCGCGATCGAAAAAGCGGAAACTGACGCGGGGTTGGAGGTGGCTCCTCCTGGTACTGGTGGCGCTGCTCTTAATCCCGGTGTTGCAGGTGGCGGTGGTGCGATTTGTCGATCCGCCGCGGACGTTGCCGATGTTGCTCGAACAGGGCGGCCAGATGTTCTCCAACGGGCCGAGGGCGCCGCTGCGCTATCGATGGATCGATCTGGCGGAGATGCCGCAGATGTTCCTGAAGCATCTATGGATCTCGGAGGATCAGCGGTTCTTCCAGCACGATGGCTTTGACTGGAAGGAAGTGGACATCGCGATGAAGAAATCGGAGCGGACCGGGAAACCCGTGCGCGGCGCGTCCACGATCACGAATCAATGCGCGCGCTCGATCTTTCTTTGGCAGGGGCGCTCCTGGATCCGGAAGGGTTTGGAATCGTATTACACGCTCTGGATGGAGGCGCTGCTGCCGAAGCGGCGCATCCTGGAGCTGTATGCAAATGTGATCGAGATGGGGCGCGGAGTTTACGGAGTGGAAGCGGCGGCGCAGCATTTCTTCGGCGTGAACGCGCGCGGACTCACGCGGGAGCAATCGGCCATGCTGGCCGCGGTGCTACCAAATCCGAAGGGCTGGAACCCGAAGCAACCCGGCGTCACTTTGCGACGCCGTCAGCAACGGATCCTCCAGCGGGAAAGGCGCGCGCGTTTCCCGGAGCATTTGCTGCGGTGACGGTGGAAACGAACGATTCGTTTCCTTGCGAATTCTCTGAACTGTCTCATGCATCAACCTTGCGCACGAGGCTTCCGTTCAGTCGCGAGAAGAGAGGATTGATCTGCCGCACACGAACGCGCAATCTTCCCATGTGAAGTCCCGGTTCCGTTTTATCCCGCTGGCGCTATTGCTCTTGGATTCGATCGCCCTTAGCGCCGAGGCGGCCGCGGCGGGCGGCACCAGCGGAGCGAATCGGCTGGGCGATCTGCGCGGGGTTTGGCGGGCAGCGTTCAATCAAGACGCGTCGCGGGTCCTGGTGCGGCTGCGCGGGGGTGAGATTGCGCTTTGGGAGGTGGCGACGGGGACGGAGATGCAGGGCGAGTTGGCTTCGCCGGCGACGGGATTCTGGATGAACCGCACAGGATCGCTCGCGGCGGTGGGTTCTGCGGAAGGAACGCGGGTGTTCGATGCGACGTCGGCGAGGGCGGTGTCGCCGCTGCTGGCGGCCAAGCTGCAGGACGAACTGCCTGTTCCCGCGACGTTCTCGCCGGATGGAGAAACGCTGGTGATCTTCGAGCCGGAGCAGGCGTCGATCTGGAAGGTGCGGAGTGGGGAGCGCCGGGCGTCCATCCCCTTCCCGGCCGGGCCGCACGAGGAGGCGCCGGCAACTGCGATCTTCACCACGCAAGGCGCGGAGTGTTATCTCATGGACCCGGCGGGGACGGTGACACTTTACGAGACCAAGGATTGGACGCCGACAGGCGCGGCGATGAGGCATCCGCGGCTGGATTCGGCGTACGAATTTGCCGCGGCTGCGAGCGATGATGGGAAGTGGCTGGCGACCTTTGACGATGCCGGCGAGAACGGACCGCAGGGGCAACTGCAACTGTGGGATGCGCGGACGAGCAAGAAGCTGGGGGCGCCGCTCGCAAACACGAACGGGTTTACGGCGCGGTTTCTGGGCCGGAGCGATCGGGTCTTGATCCTCCCGACGCGAGGCGAAGCAACGGTGCGGGCATTGCCCTCCATCAAGGTGCTCTACAAGATTCCCATGCACGATGAGATCGATGGCCCCCGAGTGGAGCTGTCGCCGGATGAGAAGTGGGCGGTGTCGTGGGGCTCGGACAAGGTATTGACCATGCACGATGCGAGCACAGGAAAAGTGCTCGGAGCTTCCCCGGCCAAGGCAACGATCATGCAGGTCCTGATGGCGCCGGATTCGTCGGCATGTTTCGTCGTCTACGATAACTCGGCCTTCGCGACGGAGGATTATCAGGATTACTACGTGAGCCGGTTGACCCTGCCAGACCTGACGGTGAGTGGGACGCATCGCAGTCTGGAGTTCGTGCGCGGGACGACGCTCTCACCGGACGGGCGTCGGCTACTTCTGTTGGAAGGCGGAGACAACGCGGAGCGGCTGGTCATTCTCGATGCGGTGAATCTCAAGCCGGTGATGGCGGAGAACTAGACCAAACTATCGCGTCGCGCTTGTCCGGCCCTTCTTCATCGAAAAGGTGTCGATCTCATCTCGCCCGCGGCTGGCTCCTTTCCTTCGCCGGTTTCGTGCGCAACGTTGATGCATGAGATATCTATTGGCTTTGCTTCCGATCGCATTTGCGGCAATGACCTGTGTCGTGTCGGCCGAAACTTCCCCAAGCCCGAAACCGGAAACCGGAATTGAGGGTGTGATCACGATCAGCCCGACTCACGGCGGACCGATTCGCGACGGCGAAGATTCGTCGCGGCCGATGCCGAACGAAAATTTCGTGGTGCGCAAGGGAACGGAGGAAGTCGCGCGGTTCACCACGGATGCGCAGGGGCGTTTCCAAGTGGCGCTACCTCCGGGGGATTACCTCGTGCTGGCGCGGGATCAGAAGTACAAGTTTGGCGGCTGGGGCCCTTTCCCGGTGAAGGTGGAGGCCGGTAAGATGACGAAGAAGGACTTCGATTGCGATAGCGGGTTGCGCTAACCGGCGCCTTCACCTGCTGCCATGAAAATCGCTATCGCCCAGATGTCGTGTGTGCTGGGCGATGTCGCGGCGAACATCGCGAAGATGCGCGACTTCTGCGCCCGCGCGAAAGTCAGCGGCGCGGAGTTGATCGTTTTCCCGGAGATGGCCGATACCGGTTACTCGATGCCGGTGATCAAGGAACACGCAACGCCGTGGAGCGAGGGCGCGGTCCCGGCGCTGCGCGAGACCGCGCGGACGTTATCGCTCCACATCATTTGCGGACTCTCGGAACGCGAGAGCGCCGACATTTACAACTCCCAGGTGGCGATCGACGTGCATGGCGAGATCGTGGCGAAATATCGCAAGGCCCATCTCTTCGCGCCGGGCGATGAAGACGAGACCTTCCGCGCTGGCGCCGACTTCACCTCTTTCCCGCTCGGGCCGTGGCGCGTGGGCCTGAGCATTTGCTACGACCTGCGCTTTCCGGAAGTCTATCGCGCGCTGGCGGTCGAGAAGGGCGCAAACGTTCTGGTGATCTCGGCGGCGTGGCCGTTTCCGCGGGTAGAGCATCTGCGCGTGCTGGCTACGGCCAGAGCGATAGAAAACCAAAGCTACGTCATCCTTTCCAACCGCACCGGTACCGACGCTGGCGTGACCTGTTGCGGCAGCTCCGCCGTGATCGATCCCGCGGGGGTCCTCCTCGCCGCAGCGTCCGCGGAGCGGGAGGAGTTGATTACCGCGGAGCTTTCGCCGGAGGTGTTGGAAGCGGTGCGCGCGCGCATGGCGGTATTCGCGCATCGACGGCTGGATTTGTATGGCCGATAATCGCCCACACGATGACCAACGAACGCGCGGAACTGGAACAAACCTGGCCGCCGTTACCCTACGCCGCGTGGCAGGCCACCGCCAAAACGCTGCACCTTTGGACCCAGATCGTCGGCAAAATCCGGCTCACGCTCTCGCCGTGGATCAATCATTCGTGGCACGTGACTCTTTTTGTGACGTCGCGCGGCCTAACGACGACTCCGATTCCGCACGGCACGCAGGTCTTTGAGATTCGTTTCGATTTCATCGCGCACGAGCTGACGATTGAGAAAAGCGACGGTGCGCGGCGCGTGCTGCCGTTGCGCGCGCAATCGGTCGCAGAATTTCACGAGACGCTCCTGAGCACGCTGCAGGAGATGGACCTGGCCGTGACGATCCACCCCCTGCCTAACGAGCTGCCGGATCCGATCCGCTTCGATCAAGACCAGACGCATCGCAGCTACGATCCGCTGGCGGCCGAGCGTTTTTGGCGGGTGCTCTTGCAGTGCGATCGGGTTTTCCATCGCTTCCGTTCCCGCTTCTGCGGCAAGTGCAGCCCGGTGCATTTCTTTTGGGGCAGTTTCGATTTGGCGGTGACGCGTTTCTCCGGTCGCGCTGCGCCGGTGCATCCCGGTGGCGTGCCGCACCTCTCCGATCGGGTGACCCGCGAAGCTTATTCGCAAGAGGTCAGCAGCCTGGGCTTCTGGCCGGGCAATGCGGCAAATCCCACGCCTGTCTTCTACTCCTATGCCTACCCGGAGCCGGCCGGTTTTTCCCGCGCGGCGGTATGGCCGAAGGCGGCCTTCTACGCGGACGCGATGCACGAATTCCTCCTGCCTTACGATGAAGTGCGGACTGCCGCCGCGCCCGATGACATGCTGCTCGATTTTGCCCAAAGCACTTACGATCGCGCCGCGGAACTGGGCGGCTGGCCGCGCGAAGCGTTGGAGGAAATAAATCTCCATCCGCCCGTGCCTTTGCCGTAGCCGCCGGCGGTTTTCCTTCAAGAGGCATGATCCCAGAAACCACCAAGCCGTCCGCGGGCGTGCTCTTGCGCGTGCTCGGCGTCGGGTTCGGGGTGGCGATTCTGGTCGGCAATACGATCGGCTCCGGCATCCTGCGCGTGCCGGGAGAAATCGCGGGGCGTTTGCCGTCGGTCGCGCTGTTTCTCGGGGTGTGGATTGCCGGCGGCGTGTATGCGCTGCTGGGCTCGAATGCAGTCGCGGAGGTCGCGGCCATGACTTCGGAATCGGGCGGTTACACGGTATTCGTGCGGCGCGGGCTGGGGCCTTATCTGGGATTCGTGGCGGGGTGGAGTGATTGGTTGTCCACCTGTTCGAGCACTGCCGCCGCGGCGATTTTCATGGCGGAGTCGATTAACGTGTTGTTAGGCGGCGGCGGACCGCAGACAGCACTCGTCGCCGCGGCGGTGCTGTTGCTTTTCTCGCTCCTGCAATGGCGCGGCGTGCGCTCGGCCGGCACCACGCAGAACATCACCACGATCCTGAAGGCGCTCGCCTTTCTGGCTTTCGTGGTCATCTGCTTTCTCTGGAAGGGCGAACGGCAGGGCCCGCCGGCGGAGTTGCCGCTGGTGCCGCACGGGTTGCCGCTTTTCGTCGCGCTCATTCTGGCGATGCAGGCTGCCATTTTTGCTTACGATGGCTGGGTGGGTCCGGCTTATTTCGCGGGCGAACTGAAAGATCCGGCGCGCGAACTGCCGCGCAGCATCTTCGGCGGCGTGGCGGCGGTGATTATTATTTACCTGCTCGTGAACCTGGCGCTGCTGCACGTGTTGCCGATCGAACGCATCGCGAACGATCCATTCCCCGCCCGCAGCGCGGTGGCGCTGATGTTTGGGCCGAGCGGCGCCTTGATTTTCGGCGGGCTGGTTGTGCTCGTGTTGCTCAGCGCGATCAACGCCTGGCTGCTCATGTCCTCGCGCACCTTCTATGCGCTGAGCGGCTCCACCGGATTCGAGGCCGGGGCACGGGTGAATCGCGGCGGAACCCCGACGATTGCCCTGCTCATCAGCGCGATCGCTGCGGTAGGGTTCGTCTTGAGCGGCGGCTACGAACGCGTCATCGCGGTGACGGCTTTTCTCTTCGTGGCCAACTACACTTTTACTTTCCTGAGTTTATTCGCCTTGCGCCGACGCGAGCCCAATACGCCGCGACCATATCGCGCCTGGGGACATCCCTTGACTACCGGCCTCGTCCTGCTGATCTCGATCGGCCTGCTCGGTGGCGCGCTCTTCGCCGATACCTGGAATAGCATCGCGTCCATCGTGCTGCTGCTTCTGAGCTATCCGATCTTTCGCATCCTAACGAGAGGGAGAGGGCTAGCCACGGGCGACTGACGCGCGACTTTACCAGCAGGCACCGGGAAAGGCCTTGCATCTTCGGGCGACGGCCTCATCTTGACCCTACCAACATGATGCATCTCGCTTTCATGAATATCGGCGGGCAGGAGCTGATCCTCATCCTGCTGATCGTTTTGGTCCTCTTCGGGGCTAAGAAATTGCCCGAGTTGGCACGCGGCATGGGTCAGGCGATCAAGGAATTTCAGAAGGCGAAAGACGAGTTCAGCGATGAACTTCATTCCGCCAGCAAGCCCGATGTCGCGGCGCGGCCGGCCTCTTCCACTGTGCCTACGGTCCCGCGGATCGAGAACGCGGCTGGCGGTGGCATGGTTCGCCCCGAAACCGAACAAACTGCCGAACCCGGCACCAAAGTTTAAGCGGTCTCAGTTCCGCGGCTTCGTTTGCCTTCGACGGCGGTTGACATCCTCTCGGGTTGCGACACTTTCGCGACTCGCGTTTTATGTCCGACCCGAATCTTCGCCAGAGCATCAAGGAAATGCTCGTGAAAAATCTGATGCTGCAGACCACTGCGGATCAGATCGGTGATGACCTGCCGCTCTTCGGACCGGAAGGTCTGGGCCTGGACTCGATCGATGCGCTCGAGCTGGTCGTGAGCATGGAGAAGACATTCGGCGTCGGCGTGCCGAATTCTGAGGTTGCAGCAAAGGCTCTGCGGAGCGTGAACACGATCTACGATTACATTCTGGAAAAACAGGCCACGAAGTAGTTGCTTCCTCAGCCCGGCGATGACGGAGCATCGCCCTCCAGTTCCGACTCGTTGATCGCGTCGATCAATTGACGGAAGCGCCCAAACGCGCGGCGATGCGGTGAGAGAATGAGGCGCGGCAAACTCAAGATTGCCGGTTCGTTTTTCTCCTGCCGCAAGGCCGTGCCTGGCCGGATCTTTCCAGTGCGCACGAGATCGACGAACTTCTCATTCAAGGCATCGACCGCCGCAGGCGCCAGCCGGTGGCAGATTCGGATCACCAACTGATCCCCCACCCAGCGCGCCGAGTGATACACCTTGTAGAAATGCAGAATCTCCTGCACCGCCTCGCGCGCATCGTGGACGATTTTGAAGAGATAAAAATCCTCCTCGCCGATCAACCCGAGCTTGAATAAATGATCGGTGAGAAACTTCATCCATGTCTCCCAGTAGGTCCCGTTAGGCCGATCCACGAAGACGACCGGGATGATGCGGGCCTTACCCGTTTGCATCAGCGTGAGCGCTTCGAAACCTTCATCCATCGTGCCGAATCCGCCGGGGAAGAGCGCGAGCGCGTGCGTTTCCTTCACGAAGTTTAGTTTACGGGTGAAGAAGTAATTAAAGTTCACCAGCTTCGGGTCGCCGTGGATGGTCTCGTTCGCGCGTTGCTCGAAGGGCAGGCGAATGTTGAGACCGAAACTGTTCTCCCGGCCTGCGCCGCGTTGCGCCGCGCCCATGATGCCATCGCCGCCGCCGGTGATGACCATGTAATGCTCCGCCACCATCAGGCGCGCGAATTCTTCCGCGACCGCAAACTCCGGCTCGGTCGGCAAAGTGCGCGCGGAACCGAAGACGCAGACTTTCCGGAATTCGCGATAACCGGCGAAGACCTTCGCCGCATACCGCATTTCCTTCAGCGAACGATTCATGAGCTTGAGGTCCGCCGTCCCCATCTTGTCGCGCGCCATTTTCAGCGCGGTCATAATCATTTCCTCGACCAGCTCCGGCGATTTCTCCGCGCCCCAATCAACCACCAGTTGGTGAATGCGCTGATCCCACTCCGGGCCGAGCGTCGTTTGCCGGCGGGTCGGCTGATTCTGAGTATTCCCTACGGTGAAATCTTCCACGCCTCAGTTTCCACGGATGAGGATGAGGCGCACGGAAAAACATCCGATTGCGGGACGCGATCGGAAATGACGAAGCTTCGCGCCGACCGGCGCTGAAGAATCCAGCCCGAAGCACGCCATCGTCGGCAGCCACCAACGTCGGTACATAAGTTTGTTCCATATGAGACAAAGTTATGCATGCCTGGTTCCGCCTCTGCCCCGCCTGCGCTCCGCAAATCGCGCGATCATCGCCTCCCTACGGTGCCCCTGCTGGGGGGGCGCTAAGTGGGATTCCGCTGCGGCTCCTCCTCGGGCTTCATTCCATCGGCCCCTTTAGGGGCTTTCCATTAACTCGCACGCCCTTCCCCGCTTCGACCTCCACCAAGTCACTCAAAATCTCCGGCATATTCCGAATCGGCAGCGAATAGTGCCCGGCATCATCCACCACTCGCAGCCGGCAATTCGGGAGCTGTCGGCTAAATTCCTCGGCCAGTCGCAGCGCGAACGTCCGGTCCTTCCGCCCATGCCACATTCGCACCGGCTGCGTGACTGCTTCCGCCGGGAATCCCCACGGCCGCGCATAAATCTCGGCATCGGTAATCACGCCTCGCGCCGAACCGCGCCAGGCCCGCTGCGCGCTGTCGAAACAGGCTTCGAAGGCCGCCCGCTCGCGCAGCGCGTTCGCGTCGCACCGTTGCAGAAAGCGCAGCAGCATCGGGCGCAATTGCAGTGGCGGTCGCACACGCATGACTGGCCGAATGAGGTGAAACAACGCCCGCAGAAGCGTCGGTTTCCGCGCGTAAAGCCAAAGCAGCCGCCGATGGATCGGCAGCAGCCCTTCGTGATCCGCCCGCTCGGCCAGAGGCGGCGCGCCGCTCACGATGGCCAGCCCTTTGACGGCATCCCCCAAGCCGACGGCGGTGGCGAACGCATACGGTGCGCCGCCCGAGATCGCGAGCAGATGAAAACGCGCGATCGAAAGATGCGCCGTCAACTTTCCTACGATGGCCGGCCAATCCAACAGCGTGCGCCCCGCACAAAAGGAGGAGCCATTGATGCCTGGCCGATCCGGCGAGATGAGACGCACTCCGCAATCCAGCGCGGCCGGTTCGGCCAGTTGTGCCATCGTGCGCGAGCTCGGCCAACCGTGACAAAAAATAACCGGCACGCCATTCGGATCGCCATACTCATCGAACGCGAGATGCCTCCCTTCGCCCAGCGCCAAAATTGCCCCGCGCACCGGAGCGGTTGCGCTTTGCACTTCGGGCGTTCGCCGGATATTTTCTTTCATGCGTACAGTCAGTAGCTGTCCTGCGTATAGATGTTGTGATTATGAATGAGCACTCGAAGTCCGGCCTCGGCAAAATCTCCGTGCATGGCAACGGAATGGGCGCAGCGACGCCCGAAATGATCGAAAAACGCGCGCGCGAGATCGCCATGATCAATGAGCGGCGTCCTAACGACTACACCGACGGCGAGTGGGATCAGGCGCGGAAGGAACTTCTCGGCCTGGAAGAAATCGCGCACGCGGACGACACCAACGAAGTCGCCGACAGCATGAGCGAGCGCGATGAATCGCCCGAGGAACACGGCCATCGCGTTCCGCGCGAGGGGCTGGAGGATGATGACGAATCGTTAGGCGCACATCTTGTGGCCGACGGGCTGGAAGAAGCCGTGCACGACCGCATGGTGGAGGCCGCGCGCGAAGATCAGGAGCAGGAAGGCTGATTGCGCATGCCATCCGCGCTCGTCTCTCTGGCCCCTCCGACTTCTGCGTCTGACCGCGCGGCCGCGCTCTTGCGACGTTTCCGCGCGACGCGCGATCTCAGCATCCGCATTTGCCAGGGGCTACAGCCGGAGGACTTCGTGGTGCAATCCATGCCGGACGTCAGCCCGACGAAATGGCACCTCGCGCATACCACCTGGTTTTTCGAAACGTTCGTCGTCAAACAATGGGTCACTGGTTACCGCTCCGAAGTCCCGGAATACGCCTATCTTTTTAATTCTTATTACAACGCCGCAGGCAGCATGCACCGGCGTGATCTCCGCGGCCTGATCTCGCGGCCGACTGTGCAAGAGACCTTTCGTTTTCGGCAATCGATCGACCAATGCGTGATCAAACTCGTGGAAGGCGCGGACGAAGCGCTCCTGGCAGAAATCGAGCCGATCGTGATTCTCGGCATCCAGCACGAGCAGCAACATCAGGAATTGCTCGTCACGGATATCAAGCACGTATTCGCGCAGAACCCGCTTCATCCGGTTTTCGAAGAAGTGGCGCAAGTTTCCAACTTGCGCGGTTCAGGAGACAGCAAGTTGGAAACTTGCGCCACGTCGCCAATGCGCTTCGTCGAGTTCGAGGAAGCGACGGTGGAGATCGGTTATGCGGGTTCGGAATTCTCCTACGACAACGAAGGTCCGCGGCATCGCGCATTGGTCCTGCCATTTTCGCTCGCCAACCGCACGGTCACGAACGGCGAATACCTCGCTTTCATCGAGGCTGGCGGTTACACGCGCTCAAAATATTGGCTCTCGTTAGGCTGGACGACCGTGCAGGAAGAGCGTTGGGATGCGCCGCTTTATTGGGAACGGAAAGATGGCCAATGGTGGAACTTTACCCTTTCCGGCTTCCGACCCGTCGACGAAGCCGAGCCCGTCACGCACCTCAGCTATTTCGAAGCGGACGCTTACGCGAATTGGGATGGCGCGCGGTTGCCGACCGAGTTCGAATGGGAACGCGCCAGCGCGGGACTGCCAATCGAAGGAAATTTCATCGATAGTCATCGTTTCCATCCCGCGCGTGGAGCCGGCCCGCCCCCGGGCCGAATGCTCTTGGACGAACCTTCGGCGCGAGGGCGCGCCGGCTCCACGCTCCAACAGATGTTTGGCGACACCTGGGAATGGACGCGCAGCGCCTACCTTCCCTACCCCGGCTACCGCGCCGCGCCCGGCGCGCTCGGCGAGTACAACGGCAAATTCATGTGCAACCAAATGGTCCTCCGTGGCGGATCTTGTGCGACTTCGCAGAATCACATGCGCGCCACCTACCGAAATTTCTTCCAGCCCGAGAAGCGTTGGCAATTCACTGGCCTGCGCCTCGCGCGGGATCTTTCATGAGCGGCGTCGCGGTCGGTGTGCAAGTTCTCGATCTCGAACCGGCCATTTCCGATTTTCTGGCGGAAGCGCTGGCCGGTCTATCCTCGAACCCGCGCACGCTGCCGTCGAAATTCTTCTACGATGAGCGCGGCTCCGATCTCTTCCTCGAAATCTGCGAACTGCCGGAATATTACGTCACCCGCACCGAAACGGATATCCTCCAACGTTACGCGCCCGAGATGGCGGAATCGATCGGCGCCAATGCGGAGCTGGTCGGTTTCGGAACCGGCGCTGGGATCAAGACGCGCCTGCTTCTGGAGCATCTCGAAAATCCGATCGCGTATGTGCCGGTCGATATTTCAAAGCAGCGCCTGATCGATTCCGCGGAAGTTTTGCAAGGGCAGATGCCGGAGCTGGAAATCCTGCCCGTCTGCGCCGATTACTTGCAACCTCTGCGTTTACCCACGCCTACGCGCCAGCCGGAACACATCGCCGTTTATTTCCCAGGCTCCACCATCGGAAATTTGCAACCGGCGACCGCCGAGAATTTCCTCCAGCGCCTGTGCCGGCTCTCCGGACACAGCGGAGGTCTCATCATCGGTGTCGATTTGCAGAAATCCGTCAAACGACTGGAGGCCGCGTATAACGACAGCGCCGGCGTGACCGCGCAGTTCAATCTCAATCTGCTGGCGCGGGCCAATCGGGAACTAGGCGCGGATTTCGATCTGGAGGCCTGGCAACATCGCGCGATTTACAATCAAGACGTCCATCGCATCGAGATGCATTTGGTCGCGCGGACTGCGCAGACGGTGCATCTCGGCGGGCGGACTTTTGAGTTCGCCAGCGGTGAAAAGATCATCACTGAATATTCCTACAAGCACACTCCGGAGGGTTTCGCGGAGCTCGCGAGTCGCGCCGGCTTCAAGCTCTCGCGGCAATGGACCGACGCCGAGCAGTTGTTTGCCGTTTTCCATTTTGTCGTGGCAGACTAGCCGCCGGTGAGCGCGCTGGTTGAACTGGTTGGCGTCAGTAAACAATACGGAGAGGCGATGGCGCTTCACCCGCTCGATCTGGCCTTTACGCCCGGGAAAACGACGGTCTTGATCGGCCCGAGCGGCTGCGGGAAATCCACCATCCTGCGCCTGATCATCGGGCTGCTCGAACCCGACAGCGGCACGGTGAAGATCGATGGCGAATCTCTCTCGCCGCCCAATCTCGCGCAGCTACGACGCCGCACCGGCTATGTCATTCAAGATGGCGGATTGTTCCCGCATCTGACCGCGCGCGCGAACGTGCTACTGATGGCTCGGCATCTCGGCCGTCCCCCGAGTGAAATGCAGAAAAAAGTGGAAGAGCTTTGCGAGCTGACCCGCCTTCCGGAAAACGCGCTCGATCGTTATCCCGCCGAACTCTCAGGTGGCCAACGCCAACGGGTTAGTCTCATGCGCGCGCTCGCTCTTTCGCCCGATCTCCTCCTGCTCGATGAACCGCTCGGCGCGCTCGACCCGCTGGTGCGCGCGGCCTTGCAAACCGACTTAAAGGAAATCTTCGCGCGTCTGCAGCAAACTGCGATTCTCGTCACACACGATCTCGCGGAAGCGGCCTTCCTGGCCGATCACATCATCTTGTTAGACCAGGGCCGTATCGCACAGCAAGGCACGCTGGCCGATCTGCGAGAACGACCGGCGAGCGCTTTCGTTACCGATTTCATTAACGCGCAGCGCAGCCTCACCTTCGCATGAGCGCATCTTCATCACCAATGGCACCAAGGAGGGGCGCTCTCCAGGCCGCCCCGTTTCTCACGCTCGAAAAGCGGCGGCCTGGAGAGCGCCGCTCCTTGATGTTCGTGCTCGTGCTCGTGCTCGCTCCCACCGCCTTCGCCGCCCCACTCCTCATCGGCTCCAAGAAATTCACCGAGTCGTACGTCCTCGCAGAAATCGCAAAACGTTCGCTCGAAACCCGTCACATCCCCGCCGCACACCGCCAGGGAATGGGCGGCACCATCATCCTTTGGGAAGCGCTCCGCACTGGCCAAATCGCGCTCTATCCCGAATACACCGGCACGATTGCCGAAGAGATCCTCAAGTCACCCGGCAAACTTTCCTCCGAATCCATCCGCGCCGAACTTGCCAAATCCGGCGTCGGCATGACCGGCGAACTCGGCTTCAACAACACCTACGCGCTGGTCATGCGCCGCGATCTCGCGCAACGCAAAGGCATTCGAAACCTCAGCGATCTGCGCAGTCACCCTGAGTTAAAATTCGGTCTCACCCACGAATTCATCGCGCGGCAGGATGGCTGGCGGCCGCTCGCGCTGCGCTACGGATTCCCTGCGCAGGAGATGAAGGGCATCGATCATGGGATCGGCTATGCCGCGCTCCAAGAGGGCGCGATTGACGTGAAGGACGCATACTCCACCGACGCCAAGATCGCCGAAAACGACCTCATTGCCCTGGAGGACGACCTGCATTTCTTCCCGCAATACCAAGCCGTTTTCCTTTATCGGCTCTCGCTCGCACCGAATGCGCTCGCAGTCTTGCGGCAACTCGAAGGCACGCTCGATGAAGCCCGCATGATCCGGCTGAACGCCGAAGCGGAACGGACCAAAGACTACTCGCGCGCGGCCGCGCAATATTTCGGCGATACCAGCAGCGCGCGTCGCTCTGCGCTCTTCCCCAAAATTGCGCGCTGGACGGCGCGGCATCTGGAACTCGCCGGCATTTCTCTTCTACTCTCGATTCTGGTGGGCGTGCCGCTCGGAATTGTCGCGAGCCGCGGCGGCGGACTCGGCCAGGCCATCCTCGCGATTACCAGCGCGGTCCAGACCATTCCTTCACTCGCGCTCCTGGCGTTACTCGTGCCGGTGCCGTTTTTCGGGATCAGCGCCCGCACTGCGATCGCGGCGCTCTTCCTCTACGGTTTACTTCCGATCGTCCGCAACACCGCGGCCGGCCTGCAGGACATTGCGCAACCAATTCGCGAATCCGCCATCGCGCTTGGCCTAACGAGTCGAGCGCGCTTGCAACAAATCTATCTGCCGATGGCTTCGAGGACGATCCTCGCCGGGATAAAGACCAGCGCGGTGATCAACATTGGAACCGCCACACTGGCGGCTTTGATCGGCGCCGGCGGCTTGGGCGAGCCCATCATCAGCGGGCTCAACCTGAACGATCACGCCACCATTCTGCAGGGTGCGATCCCCGCGGCGCTGCTGGCGTTGCTCGTGCAATGGTCGTTCGAACTCCTCGATCGCGTCCTAATCCCGAAAGGGCTGCGCGCGTGACGTAGTGCAAGTTTCCAACTTGCACATCCTGATTCCGCAAGTTGGAAACTTGCGCCACTGTAGCCCATGGCCATCGCATCCGTAAATCCCGCGACCGGCGAAACACTTCGCCGTTTTGATCCGTTAGACGAGAAGGCGATTGAAGAAAAACTTGCCCGGGCCGCGGCTGCCTTTGCGGAACATCGCCGCACCAGTTTCAGCACGCGCGCGCAAGGTATGAATGCCGCGGCGCAAATTCTCGAGACGGAAACGGAAAGCTTTGCACGCATTATCACGCTGGAAATGGGCAAGCCGATCCAGGCGGCGCGCGATGAAGTGCTGAAATGCGCCTCCGGCTGTCGTTACTACGCCAGCCAGGCGGAGGACCTTCTCAGGCCCCAGGAGAGTCTGGCCGCCACGGGACGCCGTTATGTTCGCTTCGATCCCATCGGTCCCGTTCTCGCTGTGATGCCGTGGAATTTCCCGTTTTGGCAGGTGGTGCGTTTCGTGGCCCCGGCGCTGATGGCGGGCAACGTGGGATTGCTCAAACACGCTGGGAATGTCCCGCAGTGTGCGCTTGCGCTGGAGCAAATTTTTCACCGCGCAGGATTCGCGGAAGGCACCTTTCAAACATTACTCATCGACGCGGAGCAAACCGGGGCCGTGATCGACGACCCGCGGGTGAAGGCGGTCACTCTCACTGGTAGCGAAACGGCTGGCGCCGAGGTGGCGAGCCGCGCCGCGCGGCAGATTAAGAAGAGCGTGCTCGAATTGGGCGGCAGCGATCCGTTTATCGTGATGGCGAGTGCGGACTTGGAAAACGCGGTCGCCACCGGGGTGAAATCTCGCACGCAAAACAGCGGCCAATCCTGCATCGCGGCGAAGCGTTTCATCATTGCGGAAGCGATCTACGGTCGCTACGTCGAGCAGTTCGTGGCGAAGATGCATGCACTCAAATCCGGCGATCCGCTGGATGAAGCGACGGATCTCGGTCCGCTCGCGACCGAACAGATTCGCGAGAGTCTGCATGAGCAGGTGCAAAAGACGATCGAAGCCGGTGCGAAAGTGCTCCTCGGCGGACGGAAGCTCGACGGGCCGGGTTTCTTCTACGCGCCGACCGTGCTCGTGGAGGTGCCGCGCGATTCACCGGCCGCGCGCGAGGAGATGTTCGGTCCGGTGGCGGCGTTCTTCCGCGTCGGCAACGCGGACGAAGCGGTCGCGCTCGCAAATGATTCCGACTTCGGTCTCGGAGCGAATGCCTGGACGACAGACGCGCAGGAGCAAGAACGATTTGCGGCGGAATTGGAAGCCGGGTTGGTCTTCATCAACGGCATGGTGGCGTCCGCGCCGGAGATGCCCTTCGGCGGCGTGAAGCGCTCGGGCTTCGGCCGCGAACTGGGCGGCCAAGGCATTCGCGAGTTTGTGAACATCAAGACCGTCTCTTTCGCCTAACGACACTAAAATGCGAAGCCTTCGGCGCGGGGGCGCGCCGACTCCACGTTGGCGATGGAGCCGGCCCGCCCTCGGGCCGAAGGATCAAGGAGACCGGAGAGGCACTTCGCCATTGCCTTTCTTACGTCCCGGGTATAGCACCGGCCCTGATGCGCATTCCCTCCTTTACCCACATTCTTACCGGGCTCGGTGCTCTTCTTTTTCCTCTCGCCGCTTACGCCGGCAGTTTTTCGCTGAGCGAGCAGAGTGTGAGCGGCCTTGGCAGCGCTTTTGCCGGCGCCGCCTCGGAAGCCAGCGATGCCTCGGTCTTGTTTTTCAATCCGGCGGGCATCGTCCTCCTTGACCAAGGCGAGCTGCAGCTCGGGGGACATTTGATTTCGCCGAGCGCGACTTTCTCGAATCAAGGCTCGCGCTATTCGTTGCCGGGCACTCCCTTCGATGGCGCGCCGATCCGCGGTGGCAACGGGGGCGACGCTTCGGTGTTCGCCACGGTTCCGAATTTCTATCTGACACAGCCAGTCCTTCGAAATTCCCGCCACGGTGATCTCTCGGTCGGTCTCGGCGTGAGCGTTCCGTTTGGTCTCCAAACAAATTACGAGTCGGGCTGGGTCGGGCGTTACCAGGCACTGCGCACGAAGCTGACCACCTTCGATATTCAGCCGACGGTCGCCTATCGTATCTTTGATCGACTCTCCCTCGGTGCCAGCCTGGATATCCAGTACGCCTCGGCGCGTCTGACGCAGGCGATCGATTTCGGTCTGGCTGCGCAGCCGCTCCTCGGACCGTTTTACGCGCGCGTGCCCGCTCCATTTCGAGCCGCGACCCAGCTGGCTTACGCCAACGCGGGCTTCGTGCCGGGCGGTTCGGACGGTGTCTCGGAAGTGTCCGGCGATGACTGGAGTTTCGGCTACACGCTGGGCGCCTTGCTGGAATACAAGAAGGGCGGCGAGGATGGATTCTTCCAGGATGGCCACCTCGGCGTGAGTTTCCGCTCCGGGGTCGATCATACGCTGGAAGGGCGCGGCGATTTCCGTCGCGTCCCCGTTATTACCGCGCCGGGAGCGCCCGCGCAGTTTCCTTTTCCGAACGCGCTGCAGAGCGTTTTCTTTGCGCAGGACGCGAGCGCAAAACTCGATCTGCCCGAGATCGTGCGCGTGAGCGTGTATCAACGTTTTGCGCAGCGCTTCGCGATCATGGGCGACGTGACCTGGACGCATTGGAGCCGGCTGCAGACGGTGCCGATCGTTTTTTCAAATCCCGGGACGCCAGCCAGCGTGCTGCAGATTAAATATGATGATGCCACGCGTTACGCATTCGGATTCGAGTGGGCCGCAACGAAGAGACTGACGCTGCGGACTGGTTTCGCCTACGACGAAACGCCGATCCGCGGTGAGCAATTCCGCACACCGCGCATTCCGGATAACGATCGCTATTTTCTCTCCGCCGGCGCGCGCTGGACGGCTACGAGTTGGATGGATTTGGATGTCGGGTACGCCCACCTCTTCGTTAATGATCCGACTACGAACCTCACCGATAACCAGGGTCACAATTTGCGCGGGTCTTATGACGCTTCGGTGGATATTCTGAGCGCCTCCGTGACCCTTCGCTGGGGTGGCCCGCGCGAGACGCCTCAATACTCGGGCAAGGATAGCGCCGTTTACCGGAAGTAGCGGGCGCGATCGGGTAGGGCCGCCGCCCTGCGGCGACCAATATGGGTGGCGTGCTTCTCGAACATCCGGACCCTGGGGAGCGGCCACGTCTCTCGGACAGCGCAGCGCGCCGTCCCTACCGCTCGGGCGCGGGAGAGCGATATGTTCATGACACGCTTCAGCGAATCTTCGGCGCCAGCTTCTCCCGTTCCACCGTGTCGATGTAAACGCGCGTCGCCGCGGGGAGCTCGTTCCAAATTCGCCATGCAATCAGTCCACCGATGAAAGCAAACGGCATGAGAAAGACCGGCCACCACTGCCAGCTTTGGTGAGTGACGAGATAGCCGACCGCGACCGATTGCACGCCGCTGCCGAGATAAACGAAGCCGTCGATAATGCCTGAGCAGGTCGCCGTCGCTTTGCGGCCGCCAAAATCCGCGGCGGCCGTTCCCGACATGAGTGAGTGCACGCCAGTCACCGCCGCGACAATGAAGAGGGCCGAGATTCCAACGATGAGCGGACTCGTGAAAAGCGTCATCGCCATCACACCGGCCATCATAAACATGAAGGCGGAGAAGATCGCGGCGGGCGGTCCGCGGCGCGATTGGAAGAGCTTGTCGGAAATGGTTCCACCAGCGAAGCCGCCGATGATGCCGAAAATGCAGAGGAGCAAGCCCCAGTTGCTGGTGAAAAATTCGGCGCCGGGCTGTTTCACATCGTGCGCGAAAATCGTGTACCACTGCATGATGCCGTTGCGGAGCACGCCGGAGGTCAGTTCCACGAAGGCAAACATGAGCATGAGCGGACTCAGGAACACCATCTTTAGCAGATCAATCGAGGTGTATTTTTCGTGCATTCGACCGTGCGAGGCGTCGTGCGTTTCCAGCGGCGGGAAGCCCGCGTCTTCCGGCGTGTCTTTGATCAACCACAGATCGAAAATCACCCAGAAGCACAGAATCGCCGCCGGAACAAAGAAGACGGCCCACGTAGCGTCGATGGTTTGATTCGAAGCGAAGATCGAGTGCAGGAAGGAACCGAACACGCCGGGCTCGTTCGCTGGCCGCACCTTTGTCATGTTGATGATCGCCTGGCCCCAATCGAAGGCGAAATAGACGCCGAATGAAATGAGCGTGCCGAAGATGGCGCCGAAGACGCCGCGCTCGCGCACGTGAAACCAGTGCGCCTTGACCTTGATGATCGAGACCGCGCCGTAGCTTTGGAAATACATGTTCACCGCGTAAACGACGCAGAAAATTCCGAAGAGGCGCATTTGCAAACGATGTGTGAGCACCAGCCAGGTGATCACGCCGAGTGCCAGATTCGCCGCGGATGCGCCCACCGCAGCGATGAGAATGCCGCGTTTGCCTCCGATTTTGTCGACGAGCGGGCCGTTGATCAGGAACGAAAAGGCGTAGGTGAACGTGCCCGCGGCAAAAATGAGTCCGAACTCCTCGTTAGTCATGAGAGAGCCGAGCGACGTCTTCGCGACCGTGAGATTATAGCGTCCCATGTAAAGGAACGCGTAGGTCATGCCGAGCGGGAACCAGTTCAGGAACCGCCGGTTGAGAAACGTGGCGCCGTGCCGGAGCGGATTGTTGGCGTAGTAAAATCCGATGACCGCGAGGACGCAGAAGAAGACGATGATGAGCGACATGGCGCGATAAATTTCCGAGCGCTACTTGAGAGAAAAGAGCAACGACGCGCAGCAGTTAAATTGCGTTGTCACGCAAACGTCACAATCGAGCCGCCATCCGATCCGAGAGTTCTGCGAGAACGATCAACTCGTGCGGAACTGATCATCCTTGTCTTTGAAGAGAATGTTGAACGTGGTGAGCGACCCATAGCAGCGGGTGATGTATTGCTGCAGGTCGAACTTGTCGGCATCGCTCAGTTTGTCGTTCGCATTTACCTTCTGTTCGAGCACGCGCAGGTTGTTCCTGATCATGACGATCTTGTGAAAGAACGTCTCCAGCGGCACTTCTTTCGGCTGGAGCGAAGTGTCGGCTGATTGCATGACCAGCGTGCCTCGTTGCCAGCGCACCGCGAGACCTTCGACCACGCCGTCGCTCTTCTCCAAGCCCAGCGCTTCGACCACGCCTTGCGCAGTTTCGCGGATCAGATTTTCCAGCGGCATCCGGAGTTCGCTCAGCGTCGCGGTGGCCTCGGCTGACGTCAGTCCCGCAGATGCAGGGTCGAGAGTGCGAGGTGCATCGTCGAACGCGATCTCCGCCGTGTGCTGCGTTAGCGCACGAACGATCCCGACTCCGTAACGTGGATGCAGCACTCTCATTCCAATGTGCAGGCTCTGAATCTCGAGTGACATAATCAGCGGCCAGCCTCTTGGCCCGCAGCGCGATGCGCAAGATTCAATTTCCGCCAGAGCTCTGCGGGAATTATCACGCTTTTTGTAGTTGTAACCTAAAAGTCACAGACCATGCTCGATGCCACATGACCGAGATGGCGATCGGGAAATATCCCCCCGGCTTTCGTCCGCGACGCGGGTTGAACTGGGTCATCATCGGCCTCCTTTACGCGTCGTACTACATGTGCCGGTACAATTTCCGGCTCGCGACGCCTGGCTTGGTCGAGGAGTTCGGTTTCAGCACCTTCCAGATCACCGGCATGCTCAGCGCGTGGTCGATCGCCTACGGGACCGGACAACTCGTTAACGGCCTTCTCACCGACCGCATCGGCGGAAAGACCGCGATGCTGATCGGTGCGGCCGGCACCATCATCATCAACCTCATTTTCGGCTTCGCTTCCTTCGCAGGCACCTTCACCACCTTCGCTGCGATCTGGCTGATTAACGGCTACGTCCAGTCCTTTGGCGCACCGGGCATGATCAAGATCAACGCGGCCTGGTTTCGTCGCACCGAGCGCGGGACGTTTGCCGGCATCTTCGGATTCATGATTCAGATGGGCCAGATTTCGATCAACACTCTCGGACCGATCATCCTCGCCGGATTCGCCATCGGCATCTGGGTGGTCGCGCCTAACGACTGGCATTATCTGTTCCGGATCCCGCCTTTCATTGTGGCGACGGTGGCGGTGCTGCTGGCGATCTTCGTCAAGAACACACCGGAAGAGGCCGGCTATCACGGACTAATCGACGAGGAATCTGGCGACACCGCCAGTCGCGCGAGTATCCGCGAGTCATTCATTACCATCTTCACGCATCCGTTGATCTGGTTCTACGCCATCGCCTACGCCTGCACCGGCGCGGTCCGAAACAGCTCCGACCAACTCATGATTTTGTATTTCGTTCAGCAGTTGAAACTGAACCTGGCGGACAAGCCCGCTGCCGTGATATGGACGCTCTGGCTCATGCCGCTGGTCGCAGTTTTCGGCTCGCTCGGCGCCGGGCTTATATCCGACAAGTTGTTCAAAGGGCACCGTTCGCCGGTGGCGATGACGCTTTATTTTGTGGAGTGTGGAGTCATCCTGATCGCAGCATTTGTGATTGCAGCGGGCGTCGTAGGTCCGACTCCGTTTGGCATCTTCATTGGCTGCCTCTTTCTCATTTTGGTTTCGCTCACGGCGAACTCCACTCACGCCATCGTCGGCACCGCGGCCCCGATGGATATCGGCGGACGCAAAATGGCGGGGTTCGCTTCTGGCGTGATCGACTCGTTCCAATACTACGGGACTGCGATCGCGTTGCCGTTTACCGGTTGGATGATCGATCGCCACGGCTGGGGCGTGTGGTATCCGATCATGGCCAGCTTTGGCGCGATTGGCGGTTGCTCGATGTTGCTGGTAATGCGGAAGCAAAAGCGGATGCAGGCGAGCGGCGACATCCGCGCGCAGTCGCGGTGACTACTCCCAGGAAAGCCCGACGGTCATCAATTTCACCTCGCTGCCTCCTCCACTCTCCGGCTTCACGAAAATCGTCAACGTCGCTGCGGCGCGTTTCCGTCTCAAGATGGAGGACTGCGGCTGGACCATATCATGCCCATCGGTCGTCCAGCCTTGCGCTTTGAGATTCTTCGCCAGCTCCGCGCAAACGCTCTTCACATCCGATTTGCTCTTGAAGGCAATGTACCCGACCAACTTCTTGTATTCGACGTCCGTCGCATCCGTCGTGAGCGCGAGATCCTTGGCCTTAATTCCGTCCCCCGGATGCGTGGATGGCTCGTTATCGGAGTCATCGTCTGCCTCGTCGTCGCTCGATTTGGTGGACGCTGTCTTCTCTTCCTTCTCGGGCTCCTTCTTTTCCGGCGCGGGCTGAAGCTCCTTCGGGATTTCGCCTAGCGGAGCTACGAACTTGAGATCCACTTCCCAGGTCTCGCCAAACGTGTCCAACTGACCGCTGGTGGTGATTTCCCCTTCCACCTTCCCAGCTCCGTAAGCGAAGTCTGTCGCCTCGATATTGCCCGTGGAACTGAAGCCCTGTTTCTGATGGGCGCTGTGCGCCACCTGGCAGCTGTAAATTTGGCCGTCCTCAAAGAGCGAGATAATCAAGGCGCTGCCGAACTTGCCGAAGGAAGCATCGAAGTCGGGCTTCCTGGCTTTGGAATGATCCTTCTCGGTGAAGATCAAGACGATCCCCGCCTTGCCGCTGAAGGGTTCCCCCCACCGCGCCGAGACGTAAGCCAGCTTCGCGTCCTTCCCATTCCCTTTGAAGACTCCGGAAACGGTCGGTTTCACATCGGCTGCCGGGCCGCCCTTCTTTGCGGTCGATGCCGGCAACGAATCGCCCGCCTTTAAAAGTGGGACGTCAAATTGAAGGTCGAAGGAGCTGGGAAACATCGCCTCCTTATTCAGCGGCTGAGTCGCCTTCCCGATCGCGCGACCATCCTGCGTCTTCAGTTCGCCGGTAACGTTATCTCTCGACCGACCAATCGATGTCCCCCCAGCCGCGGCGCTCCAATATTTGAATTCCCCAGTTTTCGTAAACAGCAGCTTCAGAAACGGCCGGTTGAAAATTGCATCCCCGCCCTCCTTTTCCTCGTCTCTCGCTTCCTTCAGCTTCTCGGGCGAAATCGCCTGCGCGCTGAAGACGATCGCGATCGCATCTTCGCGGTTGGCCATCGTCTCGTAGGCCAGGACGCGTTTCAGGGAGTAGTTCTTGTTCTGCAGCGTGAGCATAGCCGCGGGCGTCTGGCTCGGGCTCTCCTCAGCCATGAGCGTCAGAGCGCCGGCCGCGATCATCGTCAACACGGGATAAATAAGCTTGTTGATCATATAATCTTCTCCTCGCGTTCGGGTTGGAAACCGCTCGGATGTCGGCATCTCAGCAGAGAAGTGCAGACGTGCCAAGCACATCCCGCAGGGCGCGAAGCGCGCTGGTAGTGCTGGGCAACTTATTAGCTTTGGACCGCGAGATGAAGGGGCGGCGTGATCCTTCGGCCCGAGGGCGGGCCGGCTCCATCCCGCCGGTCGCCGTGGAGCCGGCGCGCCCCCGCGCCGAAGGTTGAAATGACAATTCTCTTTACCAAATCAACCATCGGCGCGGGTCGACGCCGATTTGATATCGACCACAGGCGTACCATCGAAGGCCTCGATCGGTCCGACTTTCAAGCGGGTCCCGTCAATCTCACGCACAGTCACAGGATGCAGGCCGAGGGGGTTCGGCCGCGCCGGTGAGCGCGTGTAAAACACGCCGGTGAGCGGACGGCTCTCGTCGCCGCGCGGATGCCCCTTCAGCACGTCGCGCTTGGCCCGATGAAACCATGTGATCACGATCAATTCGTGACCGACTTCGATTCCCAACAACGCCTCTGCAAAACGCGGCTCAATCTCGATCCACGCGTCCGGCGCACCTTCCGGCCCCTGCCGCGGCGCGTCGGCGCGACCCTGCACGGTTGATCGGATGAAGCCAATCGGCTCGATCGTGTAAGAGTTCATCCGTGCAAGATTGTTCGCGCTTTTTTCTGACGCAACTCGCTGCCACCGGCCACGCGATCGACTAAAGCCGACGACCGTCTCTACTCGGCACCTCCGCATTCGCAGACGATGCGGAAACCGACATCGTTCGAGGCGTAGATCGCCACATTCGAGCCACGGGCAGTGGTGCGCAAATTCGAGAAGCGGGACTTCCAACTGCCGCCCCGATAAACGCGGGTGGGGCCGGTCACGAGGCCGCGCGGATTGCGCCTCGGCGTCCCCGGATACGGCTGGTAGAAATCCAGGCACCATTCCCAGACGTTGCCGGCCATATCGTCCAGCCCGAAGAAGCTGATTCCGCGCGAAAAAATTCCTACCGGAGAGGTTTCGGGATAACCGTCGGAGACTTGCTCGTCGCGCCAGGCGAAGGCGGTGCTGGAATCGGCAAAGTTCGCGAGATCGCCGCGACGGCCTTGATTGCCCCAAGGATATTTGCGGCTGTCGGTGCCGCGGGCGGCGTACTCCCACTCCGCTTCCGTGGGCAGACGGTATTTTCTCCCGTCTTTGTCGCCGAGCCAATCGCAGTATTTTACCGCCTCCAGACTGGTGACATACACGACGGGATGATCGGCGCCGGCTCCTTTGATCCGCTTTTGCAAGTGGCTGGGATCGAAGAGTTCGTACTGGGCGTTGGTGACGGGATGTCGCGACATGTAAAACTCGCTCAGGCTCACCGGGGTGAGCGGTCGCTCATTCGGTGCGGCCTCCTCGTCTTCGCTCCCCATGATGAAGTCGCCCCCAGGCACCAGTACCATGGGCGCGCCGATCGGATTCATGAACCTGATCGGAAAGTGCGAGGCCGCTTGCCGGCGGACAATGGGATGCACCCGCGGTCGTGGCAGCGGAGGAGCGGGACTAGTTGGCGGGGCAACCTCAGCCGCCTTCGGCGCGGGTTTCGGTAGGATAATTCTAACGACAGGCGCAGGCGCCGCGGCGGCCATGTTGACTTCGGCCTCGTCGAGATAAGACTCGAGAATCACTTCGGCCCTTTCCAAATGGATCCCGAGATTCTCTGCCACGGTAGCGAAGATTCGTCGGACCAGCCCAGTGGCGTCACCGAGATCGAGATTGCTTAGCCTCAGGATGCGAAGAAAATCGTTCTCCGCCTCGGCGCTGCCTTCGGGTGTGAGCGTGGTTTCTGAGGTCGGCGCGGGCGGTGCGACGATTCGCTCCGCTTTGTGTCGCTTTAGTTCTTCCTCAATGCAGGCGCGGGTTCGCTCTTCCGTGAGACCGTTGCGCTGTCCGAATTCCGCCAGTTGCTCCTCGGCTTCCGCGGTCAAAACGCGGCGGGAGAGAGAGAAGGCGACATACTTCGAGAAATCGAGCAACGCTTCCTCCTGCGCTTGAGCGATCACTGCTTCATCGACCTTGCGGCGTTCCTCGGGGTCGAGCAGTTGGGTGCGGGCTTCGACCAGAAACCTCGCTGCCTGGTCAATCCCGCGTCCGAGCAAATGTGCCAGCGGATTGCTGGGCTGGTTCTTGAGCGGAAGTTTCTTCTGCCACCACCGCAGAAGAGCAGCGCAATGCTCGCGGATTTGTTCGTCCGTCGGGTTATCGACCGGATTGAGGCAGAGACGATCGTAGGGACTTTCCGCCCGATACTTGTCCCAGCCCTCCCATTTCATGGGATCATCAGGGAAATCGAGCGAGTGACTGGCTTCTATGGCGGGCATGGGAACGGCGGAACCTGGCCCCAAAAACGACGCAACTTCTGTGCCTCCCAAGGTTCAAAGATACAATGCGCGAGCGCGACGAAGCGCATTCGTCGGCCTGGCTCAGAGCCGGGGTGTTGACCGGCGGACACCGGCGGCCTCCTATTCGGATTGCTTCCCGTGCTCGGCGTAACGAGCGAGCAGCCAGCAAAGATCCGAGAGCCGGTTCAGGTAGCGCAGAATCTCGGGATTCAGATCACCGCCTTCTTCACCGAGCGCCGCGACTCGCCGCTCGGCTCGGCGGCAGGTCGTGCGCGCGATGTCCAAGGCTGCGGAAATCGTCGTGCTGCCGGGAATCGCCCACCCTTTGTAATGGAGAAGCTTGTCTTTCTCGATCTCATCGATCGCAGCGGTGAGGCGGTCGACCATCGGCGCCGTGGTGAGTTGGTAGCCGTCTTTCTCGTAGCGCGCGAGATCTTCCGGAGCGGTCGCGAGTTCGCCCATGACCAGGATCAATTCCTTCTGGACGCTCAAGAGCAGATCGATGGTAAAAGCGTCCGTCGCCGTGACCCGGGCCATTCCCAATGCGGTATTTACTTCATCGACGCAGCCATAGGCATCGACCCGGGGGTTGGTCTTCGAAACCCGCCGCCCGTACATGAGCGAGGTCTGGCCGGCGTCTCCAGTTTTGGTGGCGATGGACATGGTGGAGATGGAGTAATGGAGTGTTGGAGTAATGGAGTGTTGAACTCCCTCCCACATTACTCCACTACTCCGTCACTCCATTTTCCTCAGCCAAGCGCCGGCTGCGCTTCCGGCTCGTCCATCAGGGACGTGCCGACTTGTTCGCCGAGCTCGACGAGTTTGATCTCGCGCACCGCGGGGAAGCCAGTGCCGGCCGGGATCAGATGACCCATGATGACGTTTTCCTTGAAGCCGCGGAGACGATCGACTTTGCCGAGCGTGGCCGCTTCCGTGAGAACGCGTGTGGTGTCCTGGAAGGACGCCGCGGAGATGAAGCTGTCGGTTTCGAGTGAGGCTTTGGTGATGCCGAGGAGGACCGGAGTAGCTTCCGCGGGTTTGCCGCCCTGCTCGACGACCGTGGCATTCTCTTTCTCGAAATCGAGCCGGTCGATCTGATCGCCCCAGAGGAGCGAGGTGTCGCCCGGATCGGTGATCTTCACCTTGCGCAGCATCTGCCGGACGATGATCTCGATGTGCTTGTCGTTAATCTCGACGCCTTGGAGGCGATAGACTTCCTGCACTTCGTTCACGAGGTGCTCCTGCAAATCCTGCGGTCCGCAGACTTCGAGGATTTCGTGCGGGACCACGGGGCCTTCGGTGAGCTGCTGGCCTTTCTTCACGAAGTCGCCCTTGAAGGCAATGATGTGTTTCGTGAGCGGGATGAGATGTTCCTCTTCCGCGCCGGTCTCGACGTCTTTCAGGATGAGCTTGCGCTTGCCGCGGACGGTTCCGCCCATTTCAACCACGCCGTCGATCTTCGCGATCTCAGCCGCGTCCTTCGGACGGCGGGCTTCGAAGAGTTCGGCCACACGCGGCAGACCGCCGGTGATGTCCTTCGTCTTCGCAATTTTTCGGGGAGTCTTGGCGAGCAATGCGCCGGCCTGGATTTTCTTGCCCTCTTCCACGATGACGTGCGCGCCGGCCGGAATCGAATAGCTGGCCAGAATTTCCTTCTTGTCGCCCACAACCACGATCTGCGGATGCAAGTCTTCCTTGTGCTCGATGATGACCGTGCCCATGAGGCCAGTGGCTTCATCGACATCGCGTTTGATCGTGACGCCCGCGATCATATCGCGGAACTCGATCTTACCGGTCTTGTCGGTCAAAATCGGAACGTTGTAGGGATCCCATTGCACGAAGGTCTCAGTTTTTTTCACTGCGGCGCCGTCGGGTTTCGCGATAACGGAACCGATGACAACGTTGTAGCGCTCGAGCTCGCGGCCGTCGGCATTATGCACGCCGATGGAGCCGTTCTTGTTCAGGACGATCCAACTGCCGTCGAGCGCCTGCACCGTGCGCAGGTCGTTATACTGCAGGGTGCCGTCGTTCTTCGCTTTGATGATCGGCTGCTTGAAGGTCTGCGACGCCGTGCCACCGATGTGGAACGTCCGCATGGTCAACTGCGTGCCGGGTTCACCGATGGACTGCGCGGCAATAATACCGACCGCCTCACCGAGCTTGACGGGCTGGCCCGTAGCTAGGTTGCGTCCGTAGCAAAGACCGCAAACACCGCGTCCGGTTTCGCACGTAAGCACGGACCGAATCTTCAAGCTCTCAACGCCGATCTTCTCGATCGCGGCCGCGGTCGGCTCGTCGATCAATTGATTAGCCTTGATGACCTTCTTCTTCGTCACCGGGTCCGCGATCGTTTCGCAACTGACGCGGCCAACGATGCGGGTCGAAAGATCGACCACTTCTTCGTCGCCTTCGTAAATCGACTTCACCACGATGCCGTTCACGGTGCCGCAATCGAGTTCGTTGATGATCACGTCCTGCGACGCGTCAACGAGTTTGCGAGTGAGATAGCCGGAATCGGCCGTCTTCAGCGCCGTATCGGCCAAGCCCTTGCGAGCGCCGTGCGTGGAGATGAAGTACTCGAGCACGGTCAGACCTTCACGGAAGTTCGACGTGATCGGGCGTTCGATAATTTCGCCAGACGGTTTCGCCATCAAGCCGCGCATACCGGCGAGCTGTTTCACCTGCTGCCGGTTACCGCGCGCGCCGGAATCCACCATCAAGAAGACGGGGTTCAATTCCTTGCGGCCCTCGTTGTGTTCGAGGGTGCGGAACATGACGTTCGAAATCTCGTCACCCGCATGCGTCCAAATATCGATGATCTTGTTGTAGCGCTCGCCGTCCGTAATGATGCCCTTGCGATACTGCTGCTCGACCTGCTTGATCGACTTATAGGCGTGATCCAGTTCGGTCTGCTTCTCTTTCGGAATGATCATGTCGCTGATTCCGATCGAGATGCCGGCCTTGGTCGCTTCGCGGAAGCCGAGTTCCTTCAGCTTATCGAGCGTCTCCACGGTGCCGTCCTGGCCCGCCACTTGATAGCAACGCCAGATGATATCGCTGAGCTGTTTTTTGCCGGCGGCTTTGTTGAAGAAGCCCAAGCCGTTCGGCCAAATTTCATTGAAGATGACGCGGCCCGCGGTGGTTTCGAGAATTTTATCCGTCGAGTTGCCGTAGATCGTTTCGGTCCCGATATCCGGGTTCTGGAAGCGGATCCGGTCGTGCGTTTTCACCTTGCCGTCCGCCATCGCGAATTCGACTTCTGTCGGATTAGCAAAGAGCGGGAGCCGCGATTCCGTGGCCGAGCCAGCGGCGCGACGAGGATTTTGCGTGAGGTAATAACAGCCGAGCGTGATGTCCTGCGAAGGCGTCGTAATCGGCTTGCCGCTGGAAGGCGAGAAGATGTTGTTCGGCGCGAGCATGAGCATGCGCGCTTCCATCTGCGCTTCCACCGAAAGCGGCACGTGCACAGCCATCTGATCGCCATCGAAGTCCGCGTTGTAAGCGGTGCAAACGAGCGGATGAATCCGGATCGCCTCGCCTTCGATCAACTGGGGCTCAAAAGCCTGGATCGAAAGGCGGTGCAACGTCGGAGCGCGATTCAGGAGAACCGGGTGGCCCTTCGTCACTTCTTCGAGAATATCCCAAACTTCAGGCGTCTGGCGTTCGATCATCTTCTTGGCGCTGCGCACGGTATGCACGTAGCCAAGATCTTTCAGCCGCCGAATGATGAACGGCTCAAACAAAACGAGCGCCATCTTCTTCGGCAGACCGCACTGATTCAGCTTCAGTTCCGGTCCGATCACGATGACGGAACGGCCCGAATAATCGACGCGCTTGCCTAACAAGTTCTGACGGAAACGTCCGCCCTTGCCCTTGAGCATGTCGCTGAGCGACTTGAGCGGGCGATTGCCGGCGCCGGTGACGGCACGACCATGACGACCGTTGTCGAACAACGCGTCGACCGCTTCCTGCAACATGCGCTTCTCGTTCCGGATGATGACGTCAGGCGTCTTCAACTGGAGAAGGTTTTTCAAACGGTTGTTGCGGTTGATCACGCGACGATAGAGATCGTTCAAATCGGAGGTCGCAAATCGGCCGCCCTCTAACGGAACGAGCGGACGCAAGTCCGGCGGGATCACGGGCAGCACGTCCAGCACCATCCAATCGGGCCGCGCATGCGAGGACGCGAAGCCTTGCACGAGCTTCAAACGCTTCGCTAGTTTCTTGCGAATCTGTTTGCTCTTCGTGTTCCCCATCGCTTCCTCAAGCTCTTTGTTAAGCTTGTGAAGATCGATTTCGGAAAGGAGTTTCTTGACCGCTTCGGCGCCCATCCCGGCGACAAAATCTTCGCCGTATTGTTCCTGCGCTTCGCGGTATTCGGTTTCGTTCAGGAGCTGGGTCCGGGTCAACGGCGTCTTGCCCGGATCGATCACGATGTAATCCTCGTAATAGATCACGCGCTCGAGCTGGCGCGCGCTCATATCGAGCATGAGTCCGAGCCGCGAAGGCATGCACTTGTAGAACCAAATATGCGAAACCGGCACCGCCAATTCGATGTGACCCATGCGCTCGCGACGCACGCGAGCCAGCGTCACCTCAACGCCGCAACGGTCGCAGATAACACCCTTATGCTTGATGCGCTTGTATTTGCCGCAGGAGCATTCCCAATCGCGCGTCGGACCAAAAATCCGCTCGCAAAAGAGTCCGCCTTTTTCCGGCTTGAAAGTCCGGTAATTAATCGTCTCGGGGTTTTTCACTTCCCCTTTGCTCCACGACCGCATCGTGTCCGAAGACGCGACGCCGATCGCCACTTGATCAAAACCAACCGAGCGTTCTTCGCCCACTAACTCCCGCCAGGAATGTTCGTTCATTTAATTATCCGTTCTATTCTGAAAGTTGTTTAAAATTTCTTGCGCTTTCGCTTCGACGGAGGACGGCTTTGCAAGCCGTCCAGCCGGGTTACAAACCCGGCCTCCGTCGCGTCTTCGTTTAGGCCACGTTTTCGAACAAGGGAGGAGGCGCCGAGCCGCCGACTTTAACGTCGAGGCCTAACGACTGCATTTCCTTGATCAACACGTTGAAAGATTCCGGCGTGCCCGCTTCGAGCGAGTTGTCGCCTTTGACAATGGATTCATAGATGCGCGTGCGTCCCTGCACGTCGTCCGACTTCACGGTGAGCAATTCCTGCAAGGTGTAGGCGGCGCCATACGCTTCCAGCGCCCAAACCTCCATCTCTCCGAAACGCTGACCGCCGTACTGCGCCTTGCCGCCGAGCGGCTGCTGCGTGACCAGCGAGTAAGGGCCGACCGCACGGGCATGGATCTTATCCGCGACCAAGTGACCGAGCTTCAGCATGTAGATGTAACCGACCACGACTTCCTGATCGAAGGTGTCGCCAGTGCGTCCATCATAAAGCCGTGCCTTGCCGGATTCTTGGACCCAGGTGAAACCGTCGACCTCTTTGGCCTCTTTCAAGTACTCGCGGATTTTCGTTTCCGAAATTCCGTCGAACACCGGAGTCGCGACCTTGAAGCCGAGCGCTTTCGCGGCCACGCCAAGGTGAGTCTCGAGCACCTGACCGACATTCATACGACTCGGCACGCCGAGCGGGTTGAGCACGATCTCGACCGGCGTTCCATCGGCCAAGTATGGCATGTCTTCTTCCGGTACGATCCGCGCGACAACACCCTTGTTGCCGTGACGGCCAGCCATCTTGTCGCCCACCGAGAGCTTGCGCTTCGAGGCGATGAAAACTTTGACCTGCTTGATGATGCCCGGGTCAATATCGTCGCCGCTTTCGACGCGATCCATGGAGCGCTCCCGATCGAGTTCGAGTTCGGCAAACTTATGTTCGTAGGAGGCAATGATTTCCCGGATCTTGTTCCGGATCGGCGACGGATCGATCTCGATATGATCGTAAACGTTCGCCAGTTTGCGCAGGAGCGTCTTCGTGATCTTACGGTTGGCCGGGATGATGATCTCGCCGGTTTCCGCGTTCACCACGTCGAGCGGGATTTTCTCGCCTAACAAGATGTTCGAGAGCGAGTCCGTCAGTTGCTCAGTCAGCTCGTCTTTCTTCTTCTTGTTGTCTTCCGTGATCGTTTTGAGCTGACGCTTCGTTTCGGTCGGCGTCAGTTTCTCACGCGAAACTTCGCGGCGTGAGGAAACTTTCACGTCCATCACGATGCCGTAGGTGCCCGAAGGAACCGTCAGCGAAGTGTCTTTTACATCCGCTGCTTTTTCGCCAAAGATTGCGCGCAAGAGGCGTTCTTCCGGAGCGAGTTCAGTTTCGCTTTTAGGGGTGATTTTGCCGACGAGAATGTCGCCCGGCTTCACCTCTGCACCGACACGAATCACGCCATCAGGTCCGAGGTTGCGAAGCGCTTCTTCGCTTACGTTCGGGATATCCCGTGTGATTTCTTCCGGCCCGAGCTTGGTGTCGCGCGCGCCGATCTCGAATTCATCGATGTGAATCGAAGTGTAGATGTCCTCCTTCACGACCTTCTCTGAGATCATGATGGCGTCCTCGAAGTTGTAGCCATTCCAAGGCATAAACGCGACGAGCACGTTGCGTCCGAGAGCGAGTTCGCCCTTGTCCGTATTCGGACCGTCCGCGATGACCTGGCCCTTCTTCACGTGCTGCCCTTTTTTGACGATCGGCTTCTGGTTCACGCAAGTGCCCGCGTTCGAGCGCATGAATTTCCGCAGTTCGTAAACGTGCACGCCCGCTTCGTGATCGGTCTTCAATTTCTTCCGGCTCTCCGGCATGTGGCCGTCTTTCGTCACGACGATTTGGTCAGCCGTGACGGAAGCAACTTTGCCCGCGTCGGCAGAGATAACGACCGCGTGGGAATCGCGCGCCACTTTGCCTTCGAGTCCAGTGCCGACGAGCGGCGACTCGGAAACGATCAAGGGCACGCCTTGGCGTTGCATGTTCGAGCCCATGAGTGCGCGGTTCGCATCATCGTGTTCGAGGAACGGAATCAACCCGGCCGCGACCGACACGAGCTGCTTCGGCGAGACGTCCATGTAGTGGACCTTCGCGGGTTCCACTTCCAAGAAGTCGCCGCGATAACGGACGGAGACTTTTTCTTGGGTGAAGTGTCCCTTCGCGTCCATCGTCGCGTTCGCCTGCGCCACGAGGAAATTCTCCTCGCGATCACCGGTCAGATAATCGACCTCGTCCGTCACGCGACCATCGGTCACTTTGCGGTACGGCGTTTCGATGAAACCGAACTCGTTGATCCGCGCGAACGTCGACATCGAGCTGATGAGCCCGATGTTCGGACCTTCCGGCGTTTCGATCGGACAAATGCGGCCGTAGTGCGACGGATGAACGTCGCGCACTTCGAAGCCGGCGCGATCGCGCGAGAGGCCGCCCGGCCCGAGGGCCGAGAGACGACGCTTGTGCGTCAACTCCGCGAGTGGATTCGTCTGATCCATGAACTGCGAGAGCTGCGAACGCCCGAAGAAATCGCGGATGACTGCGCTAAGCGCTTTCGGATTGATCAACTTCTGCGGCGTCATGCCATCAATGTTGATGTCGAACAACGTCATGCGCTCTTTCACGAGACGCTCCGTGCGGGCGAGACCGACGCGGCACTGGTTGGCGAGCAATTCGCCCACGGTCCGGACGCGACGGCTGCCCAGGTGATCGATGTCGTCCAAGGTGCCTTCGCCGCGGCGGAGGTTGATGAGATATTTGATCGCACCGATGAAATCTTTGTCGGTGACGATGCGCTCGCCGAGATCGACGTCGATGCTCAGCTTCTGGTTAATCTTGTAACGACCGACGCGGCCGAGATCGTATTTCTTCGGATCGAAAAATAGTCGCTTCAGCAGCGCTTTCGCATTCGCGACCGTCGGCGGATCGCCAGGGCGGAGCTTGCGATAAATATCCTTGAGCGCTTCTTCCTGATCGTGCGCGGGGTCTTTCTTCAGCGCTTTCACGACCGTGTCGTCCGTCGTGATGTCGATCACTTTGACCTCTTTCTGACCGAGGGTCATGATCTGGCGAACGGTCGCGGCGGTGAGCGGCTCGAAGGCGCGCGCTACGGTCGCTTCGCCGTCGAGCACGTCGGCGATGAGCACCTTGGTCGCGAGTTCCTCTTCACCGAGCTTCTCGCTCAGCTTGAGGGTCTCGATGTTGTAAAAAAGTTTGATGACCTCTTCGTCCGAGCCGTAACCGAGGGCGCGAAGGAACGTGGTGGCGAGAAATTTCCGCCGCCGTTTGCGGCGATCGAGATAAATGTAAAGCAGATCGCTGGTGTCGAATTGCACTTCGATCCACGAACCGCGATCCGGAATAATCCGGAAACTGTAAAGCACCTTGCCATTGAGATGGATGCTCGACTCGAAAGCGATACCGGGGGAACGATGAAGCTGTGAAACGACCACGCGCTCGGCGCCGTTGATCACGAAAGTGCCCTGCGGCGTCATGAGCGGGATTTCGCCCATGTAAACTTTCTCCTCTTTCGTCCCCTTCTCTTCTTTGAGCTGGAAGGTGACGTGGAGCGGGGCGCTAAAGGTTTGCCCTTCGCGCTGCGCTTCGAGCGCGCTCAATTTCGGTTCGCCGATTTCGTAATGCGAGAAATCGAGAGTCGCTTTTTCGTCGTAGCTCTCAATCGGGAAAACTTCTTTGAAAACGGCCTGCAATCCGGACATTTTCCGCTTCGATGCGGGAACATCTTTCTGCAAAAAATCAACGTAGGAGTTAAGTTGAACCTCGATCAGATTCGGCGGCTCGACGCCCTCTTTGATGGTTCCGAAGTGAATACGTTCTGCGGTGCGTTCTGGCATAAACTGGGACCTGATGATTCCCGACGACACTTCGGCCGTGGGGAGCTGGGGTTATCGCGTCGACCGGACGCGAAGACGACAAAAATGGCAGCGAAACGGCAGCCTGTCAAACTGACGACCGTTTCGTTGCCACTCTTGGATTATTCCGTCTTGGGGCGGGCTAAAAATACCTTCTGATTACTTTTAACGACTAAGATTCGTGCCACAAGCGCGAGCGGCGCGCAAGAAAATTCTCACGCGCCCGCTGGCGCTGTAGCCGCCTCGCTGCGTCGAGGCGTGTTGGGTGTCATCGCAAAATCGCGCACGCAGCACGGCGACGCAGCGCCGTGGCTACAGCGTCAAAACTCTTTACTGGATCTCGACTTTGGCGCCGGCCGCTTCGATCTTCTTTTTGATCTCTTCGGCTTCGGCCTTGGTCACGCCTTCTTTCAGAGTCTTGGGCGCACCTTCCACGAGAGCTTTCGCCTCGGCCAATCCGAGTCCTGGAACTGCTCCGCGCACTTCCTTGATGACTCCGATCTTGTTGCTGCCCATCTCCTTCAAGATGACATCAAAGGTCGTCTTCTCTTCCGCAGCCGGTGCTGCTGCTCCGCCGCCGGCGGGAGCCGCCATGGCTACGGGAGCCGCTGCGCTGACGCCCCATTTTTCTTCGAGCTCTTTCACCAGTCCGGCGATTTCCAGGACGGTGAGTCCGCTCAATTGATCCACGATTGCTTTTGTATCAGCCATATTATTTCTCCTTCATTGCCGCCTCCGGAAGCATCCGGAAAATTAAGCCCGATCGCCATCGGGCCGGACAGTTGTTTTGTTGCTCGCTCCGCGCAATAAACGCGGAGCGAAATTGGTTAGGCCGGGGTTTCTCCGGCCGGTGATTCTTCGGTAAGCGCTGCAGGAGCAGCATCGGTCGCCGCTTCCACGGGAGCCGCAGCTTCGGGAGCTGCCGCCGCCGGTGCTTCCGCTGCGGGAGCCTCGGCTTTGGGAGCTTCGGCCTCAGGTGCGCTCTCGGTTTCCGGAGCAGTCGCTTCGGCTTTCGGAGCTGGCTCTTCAGCCTGCGCCGCGGGAGCTTCGGCTGCACCGCCTTTTTCGCCCTTCGCTTTCAACAATCTGGCGAAAGCCGACGCCGGCTCGTTCAAGACGCGCACTAGCATCGTCGCCGGCATCATCATCAAGCCGAGCAACTGCGAGAGCAGGACATCACGCGACGGCAGTTCCGCCAGCGCTTCCACGTCCGCCGTCGAAAGGATGGCCTTGTCGACTACGCCCACTTTCAGCGTCGCAATTTTAAACTCCGCCGCAAAAATCTTGAGAATCTTCGCCACCGGAGCCACGTCGCTATCACCGAGAACGATCGCCGTCTGGCCAGTGAGCTGCTTCGTCACATCCGGATAGCCGCTATCGGCCATGGCGCGCTTGAGGAAGCTGTTCTTCACCACGCGCACTTCCGCGCCGGCGGGCGAGAGGCGATTCCGCAACTCGCCAAATTGTGCCACCTTCATTTTCTGGTAATCAGTCACCAGCATGAAAGGCGAGCGGTTTAGTTTTTCGGAAAGGTCCGAAACGATGGAGGCTTTTTCTGGTCTCATGTTTTTGGGTCCTTCCGATTAAAAAGTAAGATACGGCGACGGATCGAGCATGATCCCCGGCGACATCGTCGCGCTCAGGCTCAGGCCTTCCACGAACCGCCCTTTCGCAGTTGCAGGCCGCGCCCGCACCACAGCCTCGATTACCGCCGTCCCGTTTTCCACGAGCTGCGTTTCATCAAACGAAAATTTACCAACCGGCACCGCGATGTTGCCATTCTTGTCGAGTTTGAATTCAACCCGGCCCGCTTTCACTTCCTGCACCGCCTTGGCCGTATCGTCCGTCACCGTGCCGGTCTTCGGGTTCGGCATCAATCCGCGAGGACCGAGCACCTTGCCGAGCTTGCGCACTTCCGCCATCGCACCCGGAGTCGCGACCGCGACATCGAAATCCTGAAAGCCTTCCTGGCACTTCGCGATCATGTCCTTGTAGCCGACATATTCCGCGCCGGCTTCTTTCGCCGCGCGAGCCGCATCGCCCTCCGCGAACACGAGCACCCGCACCTGCTTGCCGCTGCCGTGCGGGAGAGGGCAGGTGCCACGCACCATCTGATCCGACTGCTTCGGATCAACCCCCAGCCGGAACGACATTGTCACGGTCTGGTCGAACTTCGGCGGCGTCAGCTTCTTCAGCGTCGAGACGGCTTCCGGAAGATTGTAAGTTTTGTTGCGGTCCACCATGTCGGCGGCCGCGCGATAGCGTTTGCTACGATTGTGTTGCATGATTTTGAAGCAGTGCGAGCGAGTTCCGCTTCTTGCGGTTCTCTCCTGCGGTTGCCCACTGGATCACGATCACCAGCGGAGCGGGACGTGGAAACTAGAGGGGTTTCCGAGCCTGTCAAAGCCAATTCTATGGCGAAAAATCGCCGCGAAAGGGCATGAAACTCCCGATTTACCGGCGCCGATTTGGGTAGCGCCCCTCATCCTCCGTGTAGGACGCGCCCACCGTCAGATGAAATTTATCGTTCCCGATCTCGGTCAGGAAATATCCCTGCTTGATCGCGCCACCGCCCTTGCCGGTATAGCGCCCGTAGAGAAATCCCACCTCACCGCTGGTGTAGAAAAGATCCGCCTTTTCATCACTCAGATACACCAGCGAATCTTCCTTCGCCGCCAGCGAAGGCTTCGCACCAGCCACCCGCGCCCGCCGCGGCTGCACCGGCTGAAATGCCGGTAAGAATTCCGCCGGTGACTCCATCCAGCCAAAGCTCCCCGGATAGGAAAACCGCCCAACATCCTCCAGCGCCAGCGATGGCAAGCCAGGCCACGATCGGCCTAACGACAACTCCGTTCCGGTGAATTCCGGCGCGGTCTCCGACTCCAACGAACGCGGCGCCATTCCATCGGACAGCGGCAACGGCTCCGCCGCCAAAGTGACACAGAGACACACCAACCCAGCCCCGGCGAAAACAGCGCGCTTCATCATAGCAAGAATCCTCAACCCAAACCGAACCCGCGCCAGCTAAATCTTCTCATCCTCTGCATGAGTCATTCATGGTCTGTCATTGACGTCGGCCGGTGATTCGCCCGATTGGACGTCTACCCGTGAACAAATCCAAGTGGCTGGCGCCGACAATGCCAGGCGTTCGACGGCCATTCTGCGTTCCGGGAATATCAATTGTACAGATTTGAAATGAAAACGTTGTCAAAACGTAAAACATCCTGCTAAACCTGATGATTATGAAACTCTCTCCCCGTAATTTGCTCAGCGTTTCGCTCCTCGGCATTTCGACTTTTCTGAGTTGTCTACTGGCGGTCAGTGCTCTCGCCGCGCCGATTGAGTTCAGCGAGGTCTCCCTCCTCGTTCGCTCCCACGAAAGCGAACCGTCCATCGCCCGTGAGGTCGCGGACCGTATGCTGACACGAGCCCTCACGCCCCAGCAAGAAAGCACGCTGAAAAGACAAGGCGCCTCCGACTCCTTGGTCCAGACCCTACGAACGCCGGCGAATGTGATGACCGCAACCGATGCTTCCGCTTATGAAACCGGGCGCGATCAACACCGAAAAGGATCGACGGCAGCGTCCGCAAGTTCCCTATCCGGGACCGAGGCCGGCGCGCCAGAAGGTCTCCATATTTTCGAGGTCGCTCCCGGCCATCCGATTAATCTTAGCCAATGGGGCGGCCCGGATTACGATCTCGTCTTCAATCCCCCCACCCGTCTCGACGAAGGTGGCGACGACGCCTTTCTAGTGGATCCGATTCGCACTGGCACGGATGTGGCCACGTACCACGGCAAAGGCCGCGCAGCCGACAGCACCACGATCTTCCCCTATCGCGATTACGTCTCCTCGATCAGTTACTCCTTCACGCGCGGTCTTCGCATCGATCACAAACATCCCGTCTCAATAGCAGGATCGCCTTACACGATGTATCCGGTGTACGCGGCCGGCGGCGTTTCGCTCTACTACATCGGCGGATCAAGCCAGTCCGTGAAGCTCGCTGTCAGCACATCCACGCTGCGATAACTAACGGGAAGTTGTGCGGGGCGCGACAGACCGCGATGCCGAACCAGCGAATTAACCAAAGACTCTCCCGGTCTTAGGTATCGCCAAGGGGAGACGTTCAGTGGTTCCGAATTTCCCACTCCGTAGAGATCGTTGGGAGAAAAAACTCACCGGCATAGCGAGTTTCGTTCATGAACCAAATCGCGCGTTGGCCATTGCTCGTGTTCTGCCAAAGGATATCGGTTTGGCCATCGCCATTGAATTCACCGGCGCCTGCGATACGCCACTGTAGTGCCACGGTGGGCAGAAAACGCTCGCCCATGTAAGTAGTCCCATTCATTAGCCAGATGGCGCGCTGGCCGGTAACGCGGTTTTGCCAAAGCAAATCCGTCTGCCCATCTCGATTGAAGTCGGCTGCGGCCGCAATCTCCCATTCCAGCGGAACCGTGGGAAGAAATCGCTCTCCCATGTAGGTCGTTCCATTCATCAACCAAATTGCCCGCTGCCCCGTGCTGATGTTCTGCCAGACAATGTCCACCTGATGATCGCCGTTAAAGTCGCCGGTCGACGCGATTTGCCATTCTGTCGCGATGGTCGGGAGGAACCGCTCGCTACCATACGTGGTTCCATTCAGCAGCCAGACCGCTCTCTGACCGTTGCTGTTGTTTTGCCAAATGAGGTCGCGCTGGCCGTCGTTGTTGAAGTCACCAGTTCCGGCGATCTGCCATTCCGTCGGGACCGGCGGCAGGAAACGCTCTCCCACGTACTGCGTCTGGTTCATCAACCAGATCGCCCGCTGGCCGGTCTGGTTGTTCTGCCAAATCAGATCGGTGAACCCATCGGCGTTGAAATCGGCGTGAGAAGCTGGGACAAAGGGCGGGATAATGCGGACGCGCGCCGTGAACGGATCAGGATTCCCCGTCCGGGTATCGACCCATACGGGCACGGCCGGCGTGACCGAATTAGAAGGTTCGGCGATACCCTGGTAATCCCCCAGCATGTAACCAGAACCGGTCAGCGGAGCGAGCGTCGCATCAGTGGAGACCGAGCTCGCCCGCACATTCGGTTCCCAACTTGCGCCGCCATCAAGCGAATTGGCCACGTAGAGGTCCAGCATCGTGCTCGAACCGGGATTGTTCCTCGTATCGTAGAACGCCACCGCCAGTTTCTGACCGTCAGGCGAAGCCGTAATCGCCGCGTTAAAAACCGAGGAACCAGGATTATCGCTGATCGCCACCGGCGTGGTCCACGTCGTGCCCGCGTTGGTTGATTTCGTGAACATGATCCGGGGCGCACCGTTTTGCAGCGCTTGATAGGCAACGTAAAGAGTCCCGGTGGTCCGATCCGTCGTCGCGCTCGGGAGAAAGCCGCCATCCCGCACCGCCGGGGCGTCGTAGAAATTCACCGCCGTAATAAATTTTGGCGCTCCGAAAGACACACCACCATCGGTGGACAGGACCATCTCGAGAAAATCATCCGTTGGCGTCTCAGTGTTGTTAAAATTCCAGTAAACCACCGCCAAGCGGCCGTCCGGCAGGAAGACCGGTTGCGAGCCTTGCACCTGGCGATTGGTCGAGTGAATGGGGGCCGCCGCGCTCCATGTATCGCCTGCGTTGTCGCTGTAGACCCGCCAGATCGAAATAGACCCCGCTTGTCCCGGAGGAGGAAAGAGAGAAAACGTCACCACGATCCGCCCCACCGTGGGGGTTCCGGCGAAAGTATTGATCGCCATCCAATTCTTATCCGGGAAATTATTGGTCGAGGGCTGAAAAGCCACCCGTGGCGGATTGAAGTTCACGCCATCGGTCGACCGACTCACGAGGACCGCTCCTCCGGGAGCGACCGTCCCAGTTGCTAAAATATTGAGAAAGACATCTCCATTCAGCGCCACCCCAGCCACCGGATCCGTGGCCCGCTCGTATGGCCCCCCGCTGGACGAGGTCACACTTGGAATAAGCGCCCGGGTCCAATTAAAACCGCCATCCCTGCTCACGGAGTAACCGCAATTCACCGCGCTGCCACCCTGCGCGAATCGACCTTCCTGAAACGTGGCCACGAGGTAATCGACATTGGACGGCGCGCGGATGATGTGAGGCTCAGCTTGGGCGCGCATTTCAGGCGGCAAAGCCGATGGATCATCGCCCAACCGGATATTGGCTCCCACGCGCGGATCAAGTGCGACCAGCGGTGCTTCCATCGCCTCCAGAGAAAGAGTCTGCGTGCGCAAGGCGCGATCCGCAGGAAGTTCAACTAAATCGCCGCCAGCATCCAGCCGCAGCAACGCTCCCGATGACAGCCGCTCCAGCGGCACATGCCGCAAGGCCGACGGCCAACGCGATCGATCCGGCGCGGCCCGCATCAATCGCGGGGAATCGGCCGCGCTGCAATAAATCACGCTACTGGACAGTAGCGCGAACAAAACCCAACCTTGGTGCGCTTTCATCGAGGGAAAACGTAATCGCAAACCATCGCTCCCGCCACCTCCGACCAGATCGTGAGTTCAGAAAGTCCGAAACCGTCGGTTCAATGATTCGCGCGTCCATCACCCAAATGCGCGTTGGCCATTGAGGCGGTTCTGCCGGAGGATGTCCACTTTCCCGTTGCGATCAAAGTGTCCACTCCGGCGAACGGGCGCGACGGTCGATAGGCAGCGCGTGCCGATGAGACTGGTTTGGTTCATGAACCAGACAACGCGTTGTCCCGTGAGACGACTATTGCCAAATAAAGATCTGTCTTGTCGTCGCCGTTAGATTTCCGTGAACGCCCCGACTATGAGCCACCAAATTCCAACCGGCCGGAAGCGTCCGTCCATAAGCGCTGCCGTTGAACATGCTGCCCATCAAATACCAAATCGCCGTTCGGCCCGTGCTTCCCATTGTGGAGCACATAGTCAGGTTTGGCGTCGCCATCGAAATCCGCCGTCCCCACGAGATCATAACCGCTTGCGACCGTCGGTCCGTAAGCGGTCCTAGTGATGGTAAGGCCGGAAAGATACCAAATCGCCGTCTGGCGTGTGCCGGGCGAAAAAAGCGCGTAATCGAGATGGGCGTCCACCGTCAAAATCCCCCACATCGACCGGCTTCCATGAATTCGCCGCATGGCCCCGTCGCCCGACCCCCTTTACCTTCGTCTGCGCGCCGCCTGCAAAGCGCCCAAACTCGCCCTCACCGCCGTCATGCGGAAACTCCTCCTCGCCCTCAACTCTTCCCTCAAAAAGCCCTCCCGCCACCTCTTCACCTCGAGACAGTCGCTACCACGCCCGCCACTCAAACACACATCAAACAATGATCGCAGCTTAACTTCTTGGCTCGTCCGGCGTTTCCGTTATCAGTGAAACGCATGCGGCGCTTACGACTCATCCATCTCTATCTCGGCTGCCTTTTCGCTCCGGCTCTCATCTTTTTTGCGGTCTCCGGGTCGTGGCAAATCTATCGCCTGCAGGATAGCGCCAAAGACGGCAGCTACACCGCACCCAAGCCACTTCACGTGCTCTCCGCCATCCACACGAAGCAGCATCTGCCCGATGGAAAAGCGAGCTATCGCACTCCGCTCCACGCCTTCGCGCTTCTTTCGGCCGTTGGTCTGGTTGTCACGACCCTTCTGGGGGTGATCATGGCATTCCGTTTCTCCGCTGGGGTCGTGGCGCCGCTGTCGTGTGTGCTTGGCGGGATCGCATTACCCGCTCTGCTCTTGTTGATCTATCACTGAGGTCGCGGCCCCGGAATCTGCGGAGATGACAGGGCCGCGAAGCGCCTGCACTCTCCTGCGCATGGAGCACGAACTTCCATCCGGGATCACACGCGTCGGTCGTCTCGGCTATGCGGCCAAGGGTCTCGTTTACATCACGATCGGATTGCTCGCGGCACAGGTCGCATGGCTCGGGCACGGTAGAACCGGCGGATCACGCGCCGCCCTGCGCTTCATCGCGCACCAGCCTTTCGGTCAGGTGCTGCTCTGCGTCACTATCGGCGGGCTCGCCTGTTACGCCGTCTGGCGGCTCCTCGAAACTTTCACCGATGTGGAAGGCCGCGGCACCGACGCCAAAGGCCTCGCCTTGCGCGCCCGCTCTCTCATCATTGCCTTCATCTACGGGGGCATCACACTCGGCGCGATCAAGATTCTGCTCGGCAGTTCTTCTGGAGACGGCGGCGGCAGTGCGGCGCAGGACTGGACCGCGCGTATTCTCAAGCAACCCTTCGGCGCAGCTCTCACGGTTGCCCTCGGCGCGGCTGTCGTCGCCGGTGGCGCTTATAAAGTGTGGAGCGCCTTCCAGAAAAAATTCGCGAAAAAGATCAGCCTCTCCGAGTTATCGGCCAACGCTCGCAAATGGCTCTCCCGCACCTGCGTCTTCGGTCTCGCTGCGCGCGGGCTGGTCTTCATCCTGGTCGGCATTTTCCTTCTCCAAGCCGGCCTGCAATCCAACGCCGAAAAGGCGCGCGGCTTGAGCGGCGCACTGGATTCTCTCCAGTCGCAACCCTACGGACGCTGGCTCTTCGGCACAGTGGCGCTGGGCCTCGCAGCCTACGGGATTTATTGCTGCGTTCGCGCGCGCTACGGCCGTTGGGACGCCCATTGAACCCGCGCGTTTTCGATTGCGCTTCCGACGCGGCGTTCGTTAGCCTCCCGCTATGGATGGCGTCTGCGTAATCGTGGCCTACCGGCCGAAGCCCGGCAAAGAAGCGGAACTCCTCACCCTGGTCCGGACTCGTGTTCCCACCTTGCGCAAGGAAGGCCTCGCCACGGATCGCCGTCCGACCCTGATGCGATCGAGAGACGGCACCATCATCGAAGTTTCGGAATGGAAATCTCGCGCCGCGATCGAGGCCGCGCACCAGAACCCGAACGTGCTCGCGCTGTGGGACAAGCTTTTCGCGCTCTGCGACTGCATTCCTTTGCAGGACCTCTCGGAAGCGAAAGAAATGTTTGCCGGCTTCGAGCCGCTGGACGACTGATCGCGCGCCCGCGCGTTTTCTTTCAGCACTAAGTTTCGCGGCGCTCGCGTGTCTCACTCCTGAAACCAATCAGGAGGAAAAATCACCATGACTGCACCGCGTCTCTCTACCTTTCGCCCGCGTCTGCGTCTCGGTTCTGCGCTCGCCATTTCCGCGCTGCTGCACGGCGCAGCCATCGCCGTGGCCAGCCTGCATCGCCCGGCGCCGATGACCGATTTCAACACACTATGGAAAAGCCTGCCGGAAGTTTCACTGGAGCCTTACGAAGAACCAATCCAGCCCACACCGCCGGTGGAGCTGCCCGATTTGCCGCCACCACCTGTGCCGGATGATCCCCCGATCTTTTCCGATGTAGTGCCTCCGTTGACTCCTCCGCAGGCGATCAAGTTTACGCCCATCGCAAAACGGCATGCGCAACCTTCAGTCATCCGAGGATCGCCCTCAGCCAAGGCGCTCGCGCTGCACGCACCCACCCCCGAATATCCCTACGAAGCCCGGCGAGCCCGGATCACGGGCGATGGCCTCGCCATTCTAACGATCGATTCCGCAACCGGCCGCGTCATCGAAGTGAAGATGGCGCAAAGCACTGGCAGCCCGGTTCTAGACCACGCCGCGTGCGCCGGTTTGAAACGGTGGCGCTTCCGGCCCGGCAGCCCTGCGCGAGTGCGCTGCCCGATCACCTACACCTTAACTGGCGCAATGTTCTAACGAGCGTTGGTCGCCTATTTTGAAATCCGCACGAGCAACTTCCGGCCCTTGAACTGAATCCCGTTCAGCTTTTTCAGGATCAAATCCACCCGCGCTTCCGCCACGTCCACCAACGTCTTCGTTGCCTGCAAATGGATCGCGCCGATCTCGCCTTTCGGGATCGCCGTCACGCCCGCGATCACGCCGACAAAATCACCCGGCTGCACTTCGTGCGCGCGGCCAGCGTTAAAAGCCAGCCGCACCATTCCCGCTTCGTGCGAAACCATGCCCGCTTCCTCGCGCGGCCCCGCCCGGCGTGGTGGCGGCGAAGGTCGCCGCTCGTAGTCGTCGCGCGTCTGCTCGCGGCGTTCCCGTCCGCGCGGATCGGGCTCGCGCCGGTAGTCGCGTTGCGGTCGGTCCTCCGCGATTTCCTGTCCCGCGCGCGACTTGTCTTCGCCTAACAAATGGATCAAAGCCGACGCGATGTCGGTTGGCGAATGCCCCTGCTCCAGCAGCCGATCGAGCAACTCGTCGTGCCGCTTGTATTCGCCTTTCGCCAAAGTCTCGCGCAAGGCCTCCGCAAATGCGGTCGCGCGTTTTCCTTCCACTTCCTCGGCTGACGGAATCTTCTCTCGCCGAATCCGGCTCTTGGTGAAGCGCTGGATATTTTCCAGTCGATAAATCTCGCGCCCGGCCACAAACGTCACCGCCTTGCCGCCCTTCCCCGCGCGTCCCGTCCGCCCGATGCGGTGCACGTAATCCTCGCCATCGTGCGGCAGATCGTAATTGAAAACGATCTCGATGTCGTCCACATCCAGCCCGCGCGCCGCCACATCCGTCGCCACCAGGAACTCCACCTTCTTCTTCCGGAACCGGCCCATCACGCGCTCGCGCATCGCCTGGGTCATGTCGCCGTGCAGCTTGTCCGCGCCGTAGCCGCGCGCGATCAGGTGCTCGGTTAACTCATCCACCATCATCTTGGTCGCGCAGAAAATGATCGCCAGCTTCACATCCTCGAGATCGATCAGCCGACACAGCACCTCGAGCTTCGAACGCCGATCCACCTCGTAATAAACCTGCTCGATCGCCGGCACCGTCAACGCCTCCGCTTCCATCCGCACCGTCACCGGATTGCGCGTAAAACGCTTGATCAACTCCGCGATCGGCCGCGGAATCGTGGCGGAAAAGAAGACCGTCTGCCGCTCGTTAGGCACATCGCGCAGGATCGTTTTGATGTCGTCCACGAAGCCCATGTCCAACATGCGATCCGCCTCATCCAGGATCACCATCTTGATCCGATCCAACTTCAGGCTCTTGCGCTCCAGATGATCCATCACCCGTCCCGGCGTTCCGATGATAATCTGCGCGCCCGCGCTCAAACCGCGGAACTGCCGCTCGTACGATTGCCCGCCGTAGATCGGCAACTCCCGCACCCCGCGCTTAAAGAAGGCCAGCTTCGCAATCTCCTCCGCCACTTGCACCGCCAATTCGCGTGTTGGGCAAAGAATCAGCACCTGCGGCGCACGCACGCTCGCATCGACCAATTGAATCGCCGGAATCCCAAACGCCGCCGTCTTCCCGGATCCGGTCTGCGATTGCCCGACGACATCCGCGCCCTCCAGCAAAACCGGAATCGCCGCCGACTGAATCGGCGAAGCCTCCTCAAACCCCATCCGCTCAATCGCCTTCAATATCTCCGGCTCCAGGCCGAGCTCCGCGAACAACTTCTTCTGCATGAAACACTAGACCACGTCCCGAGCAGTGAAGATAGGTGATGGGTTGGAACGGATTTGCTTAACGGCGCGCTTTGGAGGGCAATGCTCCTGTCATTGCCTCGATCTAAGCAACGACGGAGCGTTGCCCTCCAACCCATCAGCGAAAGAGCGTGACGTCACGCTCCGCGCTTGCAGCGGGCGTGGCGCGGGCTATCCCTGCCAGAGACAATTTTTTCTGTGAGGAAGATCAGCCTAACCGACCAATTCGAAGCCGCGGAGCGCTACCTGGGCTCGTTCCCGGAGAATGTTTTTCGTCGCGGTGAGACGTATTTCATTCGCGGCCGAGTGGGAAAGGTGACTCCCTACAAGAGCGGCCGCGGGTTCCGTGTCGAAGTCGCCGGATCAAGAGGCTACGCGGTAAGGCTGCGTTTTCGCGACGGGGAATGGAACGGCGAATGCAGTTGTCCGGTGGGATTGAATTGCAAGCATTGTTGCGCCGCGATGCTGGAGTTGGTCGAGGATCCGGAGGAGGTCGAGAGCGGCAGCGAGCCAATCGAGGCGTCGCCCCTGCCGGAACCGCAGGCGCGTAAACCCAAAGCGGCACGTTCTCCGCGGCCGCCGAAAGAGGCCGGAGAAAATGATCCCTTCCCGGATCAGCTCCGGGCGCGGCTCAACCGCAAGCTGACCGCAGCGGAAACCAGAGCCGCCCGGACCGTGGATGAGTTGCACACCCGCTATCGCGATTCACGTCTGGTCGCGGAATATCTCCTCGACCCGATCACGGGCCGTCGCGGTGGGTGGAACTGGCAGTCGATCGAGCTCTGGCCGGAGCCGCCCGCCACCCGTTGGCAAGCGTGGCTCTTCCTCGCCGCATTGCTGCGCCGCCAGAAGTGGAGTTGCCCGCCGGGACTGCTCGAAGTGACGGATTGGAAGGAAGTGGACGCGCTTCTCGCCCACTGGGAGCGGGCGAAAGCGGTCCGGCATTGGCAGGAATGGCTGCAAACCGTCGCGGCGAGCCCGGACGCGGAACCGCCGGCGCAGATCGATCTCCGCGTCCGTCTCACGCCGAACGGCCTGCAACTGGAATGGCGCCGGCCGGGAGCGCCGGACTTCACGCCCATGAAGCAGGGACATCTTCAGCACCTGCATCAGGAAGCCTATCGTGGCCAGCTCTCGCTTCCGCCCGAGGCCTTCACCATCTGGCGGGCTTTCAGCGGCACCGGCGGCATCTTCCATCGCTACGACGGTTCCGAGACAGCGGGCTTGCTCAATCGCTTCCTGCGTGATCCGGCCCTCACCTCGCGCGTGGTCGGTCCCGCGGGAGTTCCATTGCGACGGGAGGAAGCCACCTTGCGCTGGCGCATGGACGCGCCGGAGGGCGAGAGACGCGACTATCGGTTCTCGCTCGTGATGTCCGATGGCGCCGCGCCGCCGGCCGCCCTCACTGTGGTGGATGGTCAACCGTGCCTCTACGTCACGCCGGAGGCGATTTTTACGGGCCCTCCACTGGCCGGTCTCACTTGGAGCGGGCCGGAGGGCGTGACCATTCCCGCCGAAGCGCTCGAAACCAGCGCCGGGGTGCAACTCTTCGACCGGCTCGGGATTGACCCGCCGCCGCAGCTGGCCGCACGCGTGAAGACGGTGCGGTTGCGGCCCATCTTCCGTTGCGCCCTCGACCCATCCTCTTACGGCCGCGGCGAGTGGCTCAGCGTCCGTCTCGGCGCGCAAACGGAGACCGGCGTGACGGAAGAGGAATACCTGCGCGAGGGCTGGCAGGTTCAAGCCCGGGATGCGGAATCCAGCGACCTGCTCGTGCGCCGCGACCGCTCGCTCCTGCGCGCCGCCCCGGCGCTGCTCGAAACTCTGCGCGTGCGATGGCAGCCTTACCAGAACGTCTGGCAACGAGAGATCGGGAAGAATTTCCCGGCGCTATTCGCCGAGTGGCTCGCCGCGCTCCCGGAAGCTGTCGTCCTCGAACTCGACCCGCTCCTCGCCACTCTGCGCGATGCGCCGATCGAGGCGCAGGTCAAACTCGAGGTCGCCGAGGCCGGCATCGATTGGTTCGACCTGCGGGTCGCGCTCGATGTCGCGGACACCACCCTCACGGCGGAGGAACTCCGCGCCTTGCTTGACGCCCGCGGCGGCTATGTCCGGCTGGGCGCGAAAGGCTGGCGCCGCCTCACTTTCCAGCTCGATGAAGAGGAAGAAAAACAACTGGCCGATCTCGGCCTGAACGCGCGCGATTTTTCCAGCAAACCGCAGCGCTTGCACGCTCTCCAGTTGGCCGGAAGAAGAGCCGCCGCCCGGCTCCTGCCCGACCCGCAAATCGCCGCGATCGAGAAACGCGCGGCAGAGATTCAAACTCGTGTGACCCCGCCTTTGCCGGCCGCGCTCACCGCCACCCTGCGTCCTTATCAACTCGACGGTTTTCATTTTCTCGCCTACCTAACGGCGAATCGCTTTGGCGGCATCCTGGCCGACGACATGGGCCTGGGGAAAACGGTTCAGACACTCGCCTGGCTGCTTTGGTTGCGCGAAAATGAACCCGCGCCGCGCTCGAAGAAAAAATCACCGCGCATGCCATCGCTTGTCGTTTGTCCGAAAAGCGTCATCGACACCTGGTCCGCCGAAGCCGCGCGCTTTGCGCCGGACCTCCGCGTGCGGGCCTTGATCAAAGGAAATTGCGACGCTCCGGCACTGCAAGCCGCGCGCGCCGAGGCCGATCTCGTGGCGATCAATTACACCCAGCTCCGTCTTCTCGGCGACGCGCTCGCCGGCGCCCCGTGGCACGCGGTCATTCTCGACGAAGCGCAGTGCATCAAAAACCCCGAGTCGCAGACCGCGCAGGCCGCCTACGCCCTGCCCGCCAGCCACCGGCTCGCGCTCAGCGGCACGCCCATCGAGAACCGGCTTCTCGATCTCTGGAGCATCATGCGTTTCGTCATGCCCGGCCTGCTCGGGCAGCGCGCTGGTTTCAATCGCGCCTTCGATCAACGCAGCGATCCGCTGGCCCGGCGACGGCTCGCCGCGCGCGTCCGCCCTTTCCTCCTTCGCCGCACCAAAGGCGAGGTCGCGCGCGACCTGCCCGCGCGGACCGAAGAAGACCTCATGTGCGAACTGGAAGGCGCGCAAGCTGTGCTTTACCGCGCGGAGTTGAAACGCGCCCGCGCCGCCCTCTTGAAAATCCAGAGCCAGAAACAGCTCGACGCCGAGCGCTTCAACTTCCTCACCTCGCTCCTGCGCCTCCGGCAAATCTGCTGCCATCCCGCGCTCGCCACCGGAAAACCCGCCGAGGGCGAAAGCGCCAAGCTCACCGCCTTGTTCGACCTGCTCGATCCGCTCGTGCAAGAGGGACACAAGGTGCTCGTCTTCTCGCAATTCGTCGGCATGCTCGAAATCATCGCCGCCGAGATCGCACGGCGGGAATGGCCCCATTTCCTCCTCACCGGCGCCACCGAAGAGCGCGGCCCGCTGGTCGAGCGTTTCCAGGCCACAGAGGGCGCCATGATCTTTCTCATCTCGCTTCGAGCTGGCGGCTTCGGCCTCAACCTCACCGCCGCCAGCTACGTCGTCCTCTACGATCCCTGGTGGAATCCCGCGGTCGAAAACCAGGCCATCGATCGCACCCATCGCATCGGCCAAACCAAACCCGTTATCGCCTACCGCCTCCTCGTCAAAGAAACCATCGAAGAAAAAATCCGTCTTCTGCAAAAACAGAAACGCGCCCTCGCCGCCGACATCCTCGGCGAAGAAGCCTTCGCCCGCACTCTCACCCTGGACGACTTCCGCTTCCTGTTCGCTGACTGAAGATTGTTCATCGCCTCGCCCTCCTCGGCCCTCCCGCGACCCTCCTCGGCCTTCGCCCACCCCAAGGTGCAACCGACATCTCGGCACTGTAGCCGCGTCGCTGCGTCGACGCGCCGCGCGTGAATTTCAAACCACGCTCACGCCCCGACGCAGCGGGGCGGCTACAGCGCTTTTCGCGTCTAGGGTTCCCCTACTCCACCTTCAAGAGCTCGATCTCGAACACCAGCATCCCAAACGGCGCCCGTTCTCCCTTGTAAGCCAGCGGCTCCGGAATCCAGAAACGCGCCTTCTCGCCTTCCGCCATCATTTGCAGGCCTTCCGTCCAGCCTTCGATTACCTGATCCACCCGGAAGGTCGCCGGCTTTCCGCGCGGCACCGAGCTATCGAAGAGCTTCCCATCCGTCGTCCAGCCCGAGTAATTCACCGTCACCGAACTCCTGCGCGACGGATGCTTCCCGCTCCCCGGTTTGAGTTTCAAATAAGCCAGCCCGCTCCCCATCTTCTCCGCCTCGTCCGGCGGCGACCTCACGTCTGGCGGCGGCGCCGTCGGCGAGCGCTCGATCGCGATCAACTTCACCTCATAAACCAGCGTCCCCGCGGGCTTGCCCTTCGCTCCCTGGTTGGCCAGCGCCTCGGGAATCCACAGCCGCCGCGTCTCGCCCGTCACCATCAATTGCACCCCCTCGATCATACCCGGCAACACGCGATCGAGCCGGAACGTCGACGGCTTGCCCTTGGTCACCGAGCTATCGAACATCTTCCCGTCCGTCGTCCAGCCGGTGTAATCGATCTTAACCAAGTCCGTCCTGCTCGGGTGCGCCCTCCCCTCGCCGGCCTCGATCACTTTCGTGGCCAATCCCGAAGCGGTTCGCTCCGCCTCCGCCGGAGGCTCAGCCACATCTGCCGGCGCCGGGATGGGCCCGGGCGTCTCCGCTCCCGCCAGCGTCGCGATCAACAGGAAAACCAAACCAAGCAATGTCGTTTTCATAAGCAAAGCCTTTCCTAGAAGTCGTGAAATCCACCTACGGCTGCACCAATTCCAACCACGATTGAGCGCGCGCCCCGCTCCGCTCGCATTCGACCCGATGGGCGTCAACCCGAGCGCCGCGAACAACTTCTTCATCAAACACAGACCATCGCCGCCTTGGGCGATGACGCCGATTCTGTCAGAATTCTTAGCCTGACCCCCACTGGACCTCCGTGACCCCCACTGGACCTCCGCGCGCCTCGAATTTCACGAAGAAGCGGGGGCGTGTCCGGAGAAATTGGGAGCGCATCTAATAAGGCGCGAACTCGTCTCCTCTTTCCCACTCCTTGGATGGTTTCTTCTCCGGCGGAATCGTCACGTTGAAGCTGACCTACTGAGTCAGCGGTCTCTCGTTAGGCCAGAGCGCTCCGCCTACTCCCAAGGGAGTATTGTTGGCGCGCGCGGTTCTCTGGACAATCGGAGCCATGAGAAAACTCTCGCTCCTCCCTCGATTGATGATGCTCTGCCTCGGGCTCTGCCTGCTGGTCGGATACGCGCAAGCCGCCACCCGCACCGTAACGAAGAGCGTCGATACCAACGATGGCGTCTGCGACGCCGATTGCTCGCTGCGCGAGGCGATCGCGGTGGCCGCGCCCGGCGATCAGATTGTCTTCGCTCCACTCTTCAACACCCCGCAAACCATCACGCTTTCCTCAGTTTCCGGTTTGCGGGACCTTGTGGTAGACAAGAGCATCAGCATCATGGGACCTGGCGCTCACCTATTGCGTGTGAATGCCGGGAACGAATTGTTTCGCGTCTTCAACGTCAACGGCAATGGCGTGAACGTGGCGCTGAATAACCTCACCATCACCGGCGGGAGTGCCGTGGGCGGCGGCGGCGGAATCAACGCGAACACCGGCGTCACGCTGACCATCTCGCATTGCCTGATCACCGGCAACGGTGCCTTCTTCGGCGGCGGTCTCGCGATCACAGCCGACAGCAACGTCACTATCACGAACAGCACCATTGCTGGGAATACCGCCCTCGGATCAAACGCCGGGGGCGCAATTCATAACCTGGGCACGCTGACGCTGACGAACTCGACCATCTCCGGGAATACGAATTCGAGCGGCTCAAACGCCGCGGGCGGTCTCTGGACGAGCGGCACGACCACGATCACGCACACGACCATCGCCGATAACGAGTCGGGAAACGGCTCGCCGGCGGGCGGGATTCGCCACACCGGCGGCACCACGCTCATTCGGAACTCGATCATTGCCGGTAATCGCAACAACGCCACCATCCCGGATGTGGTGGGCGCATTTGCCTCCTCCGGATTCAATCTGGTCGGCAACGTCGGGGCGGCCACTGGGTTCACGCAAAACGGCGACCAGACAGGCACGCCGGCGGCGCCACTCGATCCACGCCTCGATCCTCTCGGCAATTACGGCGGCACCACGCCGACGCATCGCCCGCAGTTGAACTCGCCTGCGCTCGACCAGGGAAACAGCTTCGGCTCGACCGCGGATCAGCGCGGCAAAGTCCGGCCAAAGGATACGCCTGGCATTCCGAACGCGGCCGGCGGAGACGGCGCCGATATCGGCGCTTACGAAGCTTCGTTCCAAACCGTTACTAAAACCGCCGACACCAACGATGGCGCGTGCGACGCCGATTGCTCCCTGCGCGAAGCCATTCTCACCGCCACCCCGGACGACGTGATCCTCTTCGCGTCTCCTCTTTTCGATTCTGCGCAAACCATCACGCTCACCGATACCTCCGGTTTCCGCGATCTCGTGGTGACGAAAAGCATGACCATCGTCGGGCGCGATCAGCGCCTCCTCACGATCCGAAACGTCAGCGGCCAGTTCCGCACCTTCAACGTCAACGGCAACGGCGTGAACGTGGCGCTGAATAACCTCACCATCACCGGCGGGAATGCCGCGGGCGGCGGCGGCGGAATCAACGCGAACACCGGCGTCACGCTGACCATCTCGAATTGCTTCATCACCGGCAATACCGCCTTCTTTGGCGGCGGTCTCGCGATCACAGCCGACAGCAGCGTCACCCTTGTGAACAGCACGATCTCGAACAATTCTGTACCCGGCGGCAGCATTTCGAGCGCGGGCGGGATTCATAACCTCGGCACGCTCACGATCGCTAATTCCACCATCTCGGGCAATACGACGATCAAGGGCTTCGCCAATGGCGGCGGCATCTGGACGAGCGGCACACTCACCGTCAGGCACTCCACCATCACTGATAATGAGACCGCGAACGCCGGCAGCGCGGCCGGCGGCATCTACCGCCAGGCCGGCACGGTGACGATAGAGAGTTCGATCGTGGCCGGCAATCGCAGCAACACCACGGTGCCGGATGTGCGGGGCTCGTTCGCTTCGGGCGGTTTTAATTTGATTGGCAATCCCGGCGCCGCGGTCGGGTTCACGCAAACGGGCGATCAAGTCGGCAGCAGCGCGACCCCACTCAATCCCCGGCTCGACGTGCTGGCTTATTACGGCGGCCCCACTCCCACGCACGCCTTGCTCTCGAGTAGTCCAGCCTTGGACAAAGGTCTTAACTTCGGCGTCGCGCTCGACCAGACCGGACGCCCGCGCACGGTCGATTTTCCGGTGCCCAACGCCAGCGGCGGCGACGGCACGGACATCGGCGCCGTGGAAGCGCAATCGTTGCCCTCGCCGCCGGTAGTGGGCGCGGTCTCGCGCCAGGTCCATGGCAGCTCGGGCACATACGATATTAACCTGCCTTTGAACGGGACGCCCGGCGTGGAATGCCGCTCCGCCGGAGCCGGCACCAATTACCAGGTCGTAGTCACGTTCGTGAACCCGGTCATCGTCGGCAGCGTTTCTGTCACCAGCATCGATGGCATGGCCACCGCGACGCGGAGCGTAAATGGCGCGGTGGTAACCTTAAACCTCTCCAATGCGGCCAACGCCCAAACGCTCGGCATCACCCTCGGCAACGTCTTTGACGGAACGGCTACCGGCGATCTCTTCGTCCCGCTCAGCATCCTCGTCGGTGACACGAACGGAAACGGCGTCGTCACTTCCTCCGACGTGGGCCAGGTAAGAGCGCAATCCGGCCAGGCCGTCGCGACCGGGAGCTTTCGCTCGGATCTGAACGCCAATGGTGGGTTCATCAACGCGAGCGACGTCGGGATCGCGAAATCCCTTTCCGGCACACAGCTGCCGTAGGTCTAATCCCGGTCGCGAGCTAGCGCGAGCTGGATGCCGTTGGCGCGTGACGCTCAGATCGAATGCCTTTCGCGCTCTAGCAGTTCGCGCCCCAGGCCCATCGAACCATCATGGTTTTTGGGGGGGGCGTGGGGGGGTCGTGGGGGTCGCGTCTTTAAAGATGCGACCCCAATTCAGCCCCCCCATTCAGCCCCCCGACCCCATTCAGCCTCCCCCCCGACCCCATTCAGCCCCCCCAACGAATCTCCATCGGCTCCCAGCGCCTGCGGATCGAACGCCCCTGCGGCACCTCGGTCACGCGCTGTCTCCATCCCAACGGCGATGTCTCGGTCCTTCTCCAACCGCCGCTCAAAGGGCATCTCCACATCATTCTCCTCCATCTCCCCACCCCAAATATCGGCGTCAGCCTTTGATCGCACACAATTCGTCCGCCTTTGAATGCAACACCACAGAACCCACTTTCGGGCTTGACTAATTTTCGCTCGCTTAGGAAAAATTCTTTCATGAAAATATCCCAACGTGGTCTGCAGTTGCTTACTGCGCTCCTCTTCACCGCTGCCACCCCGCTTTGGGCCGGCAGTGTGACCCCCAGTGCCAGCCAGGGTGGCGTTTCCTGGCAAATCAATACACCGAACGGGGGCGGCACTTTAAGGGTGAGCGCGCCGGATGGCTCCGTTTTTGAAAGACCCTTCGCCAGCGGCGAGAGTCCTTCCTACGTCTCGCCGCAAGGTGTCCTGCCGGATGGGCAATACAGCTATGAAATCATCACCGCCGCGGTTGCTTCCGCCACGAGCCAGGATGTCATCGAGGGATATTCCGCCCCCAGCTCGAAAGAGTCGGGCGGTTTCCGTGTGCTCAATGGGACGGTCTTGATCCGGGGCAGCGCGGTCGAAGCAAAGAGCGCCGCGGCAAAAAACCCACCCTCTCCGGACGTCACAAATGTTGACGATACATTAAACATTACGGGCCTAAACGTCCGCATCAATTTTAACGACGACAGTGTTACCGGCGCCGGCAATCCAGACAGAAATTGGCAAATCCGCATTAACGAACTTTCCGGCGGGACCGCTAATTTTTTCGGCATCGTCGATCAAGGCGCTGACACCACGGGCGGCGAGACTGGAACGATTCCGTTCCGGATCGACGCTGGGGCTCCGACAGATAGTATGCACGTCTCCAGCGGGGGTAGGTTGGGCATAGGGACTGCGGTACCCGCGACCAATCTCCACATCGCGACGGACGTTAACCCGACCATCCGGCTGGATCAGACCAACGCGGGTATCCCCCGAATCTGGGATATAACTGCCAACAGCTCCACTGGTTTTCGTATCCGAGATATTACCGCCGGAACTGTGCCAATTACGATCGAGTCCGTAACCGGCAACGTAGGCCTCGGGACGCAGTCTCCTGCCGGTAGTTTTCATCTTAACAAAGCCGGCAATCAGCTCTCCATTTTCCAAAGCAGCGACAACATGGCGGTGCAGTTCCGTCTTCAGACCAACAGCACTAATCGGCGCTTCGTCGCCCTCAATTCTGCGGGGACACAGCAATCGCAACTCGTCTTCAACGACAACGGCGCCTTCGATTTCCTGGGCGGCACCGCCTCGGATGTCCGGATGACGCTCATCGCCAGCGGGAACGTCGGCATCGGCACGACGGCTCCGACCCAGAAGCTCTCCGTCAACGGAACTGCCGGCAAACCAGGCGGCGGCTCCTGGTCCACCTTCTCCGATGAAAGGCTTAAAGATATCAAAGGCGACTACCAACCCGGGCTCGAGGCCGTGCTGAAGTTGCATCCCATTCGTTACGAATACAAAAAGGATAACGCCATCGGTATCGTCTCCGAAGGCGAACACATCGGCTTCGGCGCGGCGGCGGTGCAAAAGATCATCCCCGAAGCGGTGACCAAAACTGCGGACGGTTACCTCATGGTCGATAACGACCCGATCCTCTGGACCATGCTCAACGCCATCAAAGAGCAGAACAAGATGTTGCAGCAGCAGACGGCGGAGATCGCGGAATTGAAGGGTCAACTCCAACGCCTCCAGGCGGAAGTCGTTCTCAACGCTGGAGCAAAAAAATCCTCGGATAAGGGACAGTTGGCGCGGGCCCATCGTTAAGGCTCCTGCGCGGAAATAATCGCTCCATGCAACGGCGCGCACGTTAGCTCGTGCGCGCCGCTTGCGTTGACGCTTAGACCAGCCGCTAGACGCGGATTCCCGTGAGCGAAGGCGGTGGTAGGAGCCGATTCGCTCCGACGAAAAACTCCACGTGCGGAACCCGGAGTTGCTCTCAATCGCTCGTAGCGGTTGCCTTCTTTTTATGCGCTCGGCAACGCGCGGACTCACGGGGCAGAAAGGCGCGCTTACAAGAGGGGTTCAGTGGCGCGAGCGCGTTGCTCGGCCTCCGCCCGGGAGAGGGCAAAGATCTGATGAGAGCGCGCCTGAACGTGAGTGAGTAAACCCGGGAGAAGTCGGTTTTCGATCCCGTGGAGCAGACAGAAGACCTTGAGGGTTCGTTCATGCACATGCGCGCCAATGGGATCGTGGCGATAAATTCGGGTGACCGGGACCAGCCAGTCCACGATCGCGCGAAGATCTCCGACGGCCATCGCCGCATTGGTCGTCGCAGTCCACTCATCCGCGCCACCCGCGGCTAGATGATCGCGGATCATACGAGAGAGATCGATGCCGTGGGCCTCAGCCAAAGCGGAGATGAGCCAGGGCGTGGCGTGCAAATACATCGGATGCGACAAGGGAAAGGGCACGTAACCGACAATCCCGCCGTGTGCGCGCAAGGCCTCCAGGGTGCGCTCGAAAAAACCCGCCGCGATCTTCACGTCGTATTCGAGCAGCGCAAGATACCGCGTCGTCGCCAAGCCGTTTCGCGCCACCGCATACCAGCCAGTAAAACTGAGGAGGTGGAGGTTGTGCTCCTCGATATTATCCGGCAGGTGTCGGGCAACGATTAGTTCCTCGCGCCCGGCGAGTTTGTCGACGGGGCCGGAGCCGAGGAACACATAACGCAATCGGGGAATGGCGGCGAAGCGCCCTTCGCTCTCGCAATTCAAGAGCAGGTCTTGATCATGCACCATCACGATGACCTCGAGTTCGTCGGGAAGATCAACGGTGGCTTCGTGGTGATCGAGTTCGTCCTTCATTTTTCTGGTGGCTCAAATTGGCACTCCGAGCGGAAAAAAATCGCGTCCACTTGGAGCGCACGGCCCGTTTTCCGGTCTGTGAATCCCGGCCGCAGCCACCAGAGTTCAAAGCCGAGCGACTTTATCCTGGCCAAAAGCGGCTCGAAAGAGGCCTCGCCCTGGTAAAGCGGAACGAGCGACATTTCCACCTGCAAACCCTTGATCTTGGGGAGGACGCCCACCGCTCCCTCGATCACCCGATCCTCGAATCCCTGGACGTCGATCTTTAGAAAGGAAGCGGTCGCCGCCGCGATATAGTCCGCCGCGATTTCGTCGAGGGTGAAAACCGGGACGGTCTCGGAAGCGACATAGCGCGAATGAGGAGCAGCCTGAATATGCGCCGGGAGCATTTCGAGGAGCGAACTGCTCTCCGAATTGCCGGCCACATGCAGATTCTGCCGGCCAGCTTGAGCGCCCAGCGCGCCACGCTTGGCTACGATCCAGGCAGGGTTCCCAGCGCTTACGGCCAGGAGGCGCGTGTGCGCTTCCGCCAATGGTTCGAACGAAACGATTCTGCCGCCGTAGCCACCGGCAACGAGTTCCTGCGCGAAATTTCCTGTGTTGGCCCCGACATCGAGGACCAAGTCGATCTGAAACGAGCGCAGGAATCCCGGGAGTTTTGGATCGACATAGCGCATCGGCGCGGGCGCCTTATCCGGGGCGGGTTGGGAAGCAGAGATCATCGCAGACGGGGAGACAAAGAGGCGACCCAGCGGCTACAAGATGGAGAATCCGCACGTTCGTTGTCAAGGCCAGCCAGGCGACGTGGGCGGCTAAACAGTCGCCGCGGGTGCAGCGACGCCCCGTCGCCAAAAATCCCGGCCCCGAATGCTTCGGGGCCAGGATGGGAGAGGTGCCAAGGGCGAGCGGGGAAACTCGCACGAGGGCGTCGACGCTACGAGTCGCCGATCACCACCGCATTCCACTGTCTCCAGCAGCTTAGCGGGTGCTCCTCGCCACCTTCTTTCGCGCGGGCAGTTTATTTCCGGCATTGAGCACCACCTCGGCCTGGAGCCGCTGCAATTGCGATTTCAGTTCGGCGATTTCCTTGTTCTGCTCTTTGAGCTGTTGAATCTCGGCGTTCTGCTCCTTGATCGCGTTGAGCATGGTCCAGAGGATCGGATCGTTGTCGACCATGAGGTAGCCATCTTTGGTCTGCGTGACCGCTTCGGGAATCACTTTCTGCACCGCGGCGGCACCGAAGCCGATGTGTTCGCCTTCCGATTTCAAGCCGAGCGCGTTGTCGTCTTTATACTCATAACGAATAGGTTCCAATTGCAGGACAGCCTCAAGTCCGCTGTGGAAGCCGCCTTTGATGTTCTTCAAGCGCTCATCGGAGAATGTCGCCCAGCTTCCGCCACCGGGTTTGCTGGCGTTGCCGTTGACCGAGAGCGTTTGATCGGGCGTGCTCGTGCCGATGCCTACGTTCCCGTTGGCCAGAATCTTCATCCGCACCACGCCGACCGTGGCCCCGAGAAAATCGAACGCGCCATTGTCGCCGAAAACCAGCTGTGATTGCTGGACGCCCGCGGAGTTCAAAGCGACGAAGCGCCGATTGGTGCTGTTGGTCTGGAGGCGGAACTGGACCGCCATGTCGTCGCTGCTTTGAAAAATGGAGAGCTGATTGCCCGCACCCGAGACATGGAGCTTCCCGTTTGGACCGGATGGGCCGAGAGCGACATTACCGGTCGGGTCGATGAAGAATGGGGTGGACGAGGTTGTCGTGTTGGTGATGAAAAATCCTAATTCGTTACCCCCCAAGTCCCAAGTTTGCGCGGGGAAATTGCTGGCGTCCTGCTCCAGCCGAATGGCCGGCGTATCGCCCCGCACGATGTGCAAGGCCTGCAAGGCGTTACTGCCCAAGGGGACGCCGAGACCCACGTTGCCGTTGCTGAAAACGTTCAGACTGTCGTCCGGGGCACTGAACAAGAGGTTGAACGGCACTGTGCCCTGCAAATTGTTCCTGATAGAAAAGCCGTTCTCGTTTGCCTTAATATCATATCGCGATTCCCCAAATCCGCCTGAAGCATTCTGCATCAAGATTAGTTTGGGTCCCTGGCCAGTATCGATTATTACATTGTCGGTAAACGTGGTGTCGGGCGCTGGGGGCCCAAGCGTTGCGGTTCGGCGAGATTTGCCGGCTGGGGGTTGTGGATCGGCCGAGGCTACTTCAAGGCCGAGGCTGAGAATCGAACACATTAGTATAGGCGTCAGCGCTACTCTGAAGGGAGTTTTCATGACGCATTTATGACCGCGTCTCCCCCCCCTGAGCGAGGATATTGTTTAATCTTCGGGCACCCTGCTACGTCACGGGATTGCGCGCCAGCCACCGCACGCACTCCGGCGGGAGATGCCCGGCCAAAATGAATTGGTACTCGGGGGCAATAACGTGCCCCAGTCCCGCGCTTTCCTTTCGCCACTGCTCCACCGCTTCCGACAGCACGGATCTGATCAGCCCCGTCGCGGCGCCGCCATGCACCTGATGGAAGGTTCCCTCGCCGAGTATGGTATAGACGGTCGTCGCCGCGGTCACCGCTCGCCCGAAGAAGTCCAGATTAACCAGGCCGCCGCCGGGCGTGGGAGAACGTTCGTCCATGCCTCCGAGGCGACCGAAGAATTCGCGCGTCATGAAGAGGCAATTCGATTCTCCAGTAAGTGCGGAAAGTCCAAATCGAGTCTGTGCGCTGATCGCGGAAATATCGAAGAGTCGATAGCCGTTCTCCTGCCAACGCGCCCCATCGAGCAGCTCCCGCTCGGCCTTTTCATCGTAGCCTTCCGCGACGCTCTCAGGTTGAAATTTCGGCCCCAAATGCCAGCCGCGCACTTCCACCACCGTTTCCTGGCCGAGCCCCATCAATCGCCGGCCCCAGGCGAGAACTCCCGGGGTCACCAGACGCGCCCCGTCGATCATCAAGCAAAGTAACTCGCCGCGTGCCAGAGCAGCACCGCGATTGAGAGCGGCGGCTGGGTTGGGACTGGCTTCGGCTGGTGGGACGTAAACGTAATGCAGGTTGGGCGACAACTTCTGCACGCGCTCGTCCAACATCCGGCTGGAGCCGTTATCCACCAGGATGATCTCGTAATCTTCCGCCGCGATCTCGCGCTGATAAGGCGGGAGGAGAGATCGCAATGTATTCTCGATCTGCCGTGCCATCTCGTAACAGACGACGACGATTGAAAGTTTGGGCGGCGCGATCTCAGGCGGACTCATGTTCCCTCAAAATTTGCAATGCTTCCCGACTTCAAAGTCTAACTGGGAACGTTTCCCAGGAGCAGCTCGGCGCTGATGGGCTGATTCGCGGGCAACATGTTCCCCCACGTACTGCGGTCCACACCCAGATGGGTGGCGAGGTCTATCTGCGCGAGGCGAAACCCAGCGGCACGGAGCCGCAGGCACGCTTCCCAGTCTGCTTCCATTCCGGGCTGGAGCGGCCCGATCCAACGCCAGTGTGTCGCCGGGAAACTCCACGCGCCGCCGGGGGCAGTCTCGCGCACGAGCGCTCGGACCCCGCCGCTATCGATCGTGCCGCGCACGGCGTTATGACGAAGGCGCGGCTCCACAAATCCAGACGCTAGAATAAGGTCGTGCGGTGCGTTAGACCAAAATCGCACGAGCTTAGCTAGGAAATCGGGATGCCATTCGATGTCGTCATCGGAGAAAACGATCAGATCAGATCCGCTGGCCAAGGCCAGCTCGATCGCCTGGTTCATTCCGTGGCCCGAGGAGTCGTTCCCGACACTTCGGGGCCCAAGGATGCCGCCGCGCGCGGCGACCAAGTCCGCCGTACCATCGGTGGATCCGTTATCGAAGAGGATGAGTTCGAAGGGATAGCCAGCAGCGCGCAAACTCTCGAGCGTGCGCTCGAGCATCGCCTCGCGCCCATGCTCGAGCGCGTTCCAGGTGCGCACCGCGATCGCCGCCCGCACATTTCCCGGAGCCTTTCGGAAACGCGGCGACCACTGCGCCGCCGACATTACTTCCGCGGGGTAGCGACTGGCGACAGGCTCGTCGGGAAACGAGACGCGGACTGGCACCGTAGCCGTGAGAGAACCCGCATCGCCGAACCAACATTCTCCCTCGCTGACCATGTCCCACTCGACGAAATAATCGCCGGGCACCGCGGGTGCGGTGAAATTTGCCAGCAAAACCGCCTGGTCGCCGGGCCCAACGGATGTTCGCAGCGGAGTTCGGTCGCCGTTCCTTTCTAAAACGAGTCCTTGATGGTCCCGCACATGATACGAAAGGTTCAGCCGGCATCCCGCCGGGCGTGTCGGAGTCCATCTCCGTGTGCCCTCGTTCTTGCAAACGACCTCCACACGAACTGCTTCGCCGGGTTCAATCACCGCCGGCATCCGCGGATTCAACCGCGCGCCCCATCGCGGCTCCTCCATGGAAGAACGCGGCCACGCCTGCCCATTCGCAATCGCCGCGAGCTCTAGCACGGAGGCGACACCGGCGATCAATTCGCGCGCTTTCCCAACCGCCCCCGCAAGTTCGCGAGAGTCGAGCGACGCCTCGTCGCGCGCGATCGCACGCAATGCGCCATAAAGCGCGGTCGCAGCTTGCGAAACGGCATCGGATTGATCACCGCTGCTGCCTCCCCTTTGACGCCATAGCTTCCCGTCAACGAAATCCACAAAGTTTTCAATCGCCTCGTCAACGACCGTCGAGCGATCTAAGGCTAGGCCAGCTGCAACCCGCCGCAGCGCAGTCGCCGGCGCGGCCATCAAATCCTGGTAATTCAGCCCCACGAGTGTGCTCTCATCCCGGTCCTCCAGTGCATCCAGATAGTGCAATATCCACAGGAACTGCGCCTGGCTGGCGCTTCCCGGACTTCTCGCCTGCAGCGACGCGATTACCTCGCGCGGCTCTCGCACGAGCAGGAGGTAGCTTGTCTGTAACTGCAGCTCTCGGAAGATGGGTTGCCAAAACCAGAGCAACCGCATCATGCGCGGGTCCTTCACTCCGATGAGCCAGGTCGCGCCAAAAAGATTGCGCAATAGCTCGCATCCCTCCCGATGGAAAGCGTCCTGGTCCAGCACCCGTTTTGGCTGCACGCATGCGGCATCCCAATGCAGGCCCTGCGCGGCGAGCAGCCGGTCATTTAAGTCCACCAATGCGGCGTTCTCCCAATATCCCGTCGGATTGTGCGCGTCGCCCAGCAGCAGATTTTCGCCTAATGACGCTCCGAAGGCTTGCACACCGCGCGTGGCCAAACTGGTCCCACTGCGGTGCATTCCCAAAATAACGATAATGCGCTGGTTATCAGACATCGAAGGCTCCCAGTGTCTGTTGGAACACGAGACTACGCCGGTCGGTTACTGCTGCCAGCGCACAACGATTTCAAGCGATGTGCCACTTCCTTCGCATTGGACCGGCTGTTGAAAGCGGAGATACGGAAGTAGCCTTCACCACAGGAACCGAAACCACTGCCCGGAGTGATAACCACATTCAACTCCTGCAGCATCCGGTCGAACATCTGCCAGCTCGTTAGGCCGGAGGGAGTTTTGACCCAAATGTAAGGCGCGTTCGTTCCGCCAAAAACCCGCAAGCCCGCACCCTCAGCCGCTTCGCGCAGGATCCGGGCGTTCTCCATGTAGTGGTCGATCAACCTGCGCACTTGAGCTTTGCCTTCATCGCTATAGAGCGCTTCTGCGCCACGCTGCACAGGGTAACTCACGCTGTTCGCCTTCGTGCTCCAGCGGCGATGCCAGAGCGGATGCAGCGGAAGCACCCGGCCATCTTCCGTCTGCGCCTTCACCGATCTCGGCATCACGGTGAAACCACAACGCACGCCGGTAAATCCACCGGTCTTGGAAAAACTGCGAAACTCGATCGCGCATCCGAGAGCGCCCGGGATTTCATAAATCGAATGGGGAATGTCCGGCTCGCTGATGTAGCCTTCGTAGGCGGCGTCGTAGAGCAGGAGCGCCTTATGCTCGCGCGCATAGTCGACCCAACGCGCCAACTGATCCCGCGTCGCCACGGCACCGGTGGGATTGTTCGGGAAACATAAGTATACAAGATCCGCGTGCTCCGTGGGCGGCTCCGGCACGAAGTTGTTCTCCTCTGTGCAAGGGAGATAAACAATGCCTTCGTAGCGACCGCCCGTCCCGGCTATCCCGGTGTGGCCCGCCATCACATTCGTATCGACATAAACCGGGTAAACCGGATCGGTGATGGCGATCTTGTTTTGGTCGCCCAGGATATCGAGGATAAAACCGCAATCCGATTTCGAACCGTCCGAGAGGAATATCTCGTCGTCCGCGATCTCGATTCCCCGCGCGCGGTAATCGTGCTCCGCAATCTTCGAGCGGATGAACTCGTAACCTTGCTCGTGTCCGTATCCGCGAAAGGTCTCGCGCCGCGCCAGTTCTTCGATCGCAGCGTGCATCGCCGCGATCGCCGCCGCCGGCAGCGGCTCGGTCACGTCGCCAATTCCGCAACGGATGATGCGCGGTGCCACATCCGGATGCGCGTCACAAAATTCCTTCACCCGGCGGGCGATCTCCGGGAAGAGATAGCCCGCCTGCAGCTTCAGGTAGTTTTCGTTGAGGTAAGCCATAGTCGTCTAATCCTTGCCGGGCCGGTGAATTTTTTCTTTCAACTCGACCGGCAATTTCTCCCAAAGCGAAGGGTGAGCCTCCACGAGACGTGCGATATCGGCCAGGTCTTTGATTTGCTTGCTCTGTCGCCGATCTTCATCGCTCCAGGCTTTGATCTTTCCGCTCAGCGTGTCTTCCAACGATGCCACGCGCAGGAAAATACCGTGGACGTCAGCCGCAACCGCTCGTATCGGAAAATCGCGGTAAAAATCTTCCGTGCTCAACTGCATGCTCACGGCGGAATCACCGCGAAAATTGACCGACCATTCGAAGCGTTCTGACCGAAGACCAGTTTTTTCCAACGCAGTCACGGCCTTCTCGATCGCATCGGACGCGACCACGAAGTCCACGTCCCGCGTCACCATCGGTTCCTGCGCCCAATGGTTCACCGCCACGCCTCCGATCGCGCACCACGCGATGTCCGCAAGCGTCAGCGCATCGATCATGCGCACGACGTCGTTCGCGCCGCCCCCGGTCTGCCAGTCGAAAAACTGTTTCGCGGTCATGGGTGGCCGCACTGTAGCGGCGGTCTGTGACCGCCGAAACCGTGGATTGCTCTCCAACGCTCGGCGGTCATAGACCGCCGCTACAGACGCGGATCGGTCGCTTACTTCTCGTAGCGCTTCCCGACCTCAGCCCAGTTCACCACGTTCCACCAAGCCTTCAAATAATCCGGCCGGCGGTTCTGGTAGTTGAGATAGTAGGCATGTTCCCACACGTCCACGCCGAGGATCGGCGTGTTGCCGTCCATCAGCGGGCTGTCTTGATTCGGCGTGGAAACGATTTCCAGTTGGCCGCCCTTTTTGATCAGCCAAGCCCAGCCGCTGCCGAAGCGTTTCACGCCGGCGTCAGCAAATTTCTCTTTGAAGTCGTCGAAGCTTCCGAAGGTCGATTTGATGTCGTCGGCGAGCTTCCCGCTTGGTTCGCCACCGGCGTTGGGCCCCATGATCTGCCAAAAGAAAGAATGGTTCGCGTGTCCGCCGCCGTTATTGCGCACCGCGGTGCGAATATCTTCCGGCACTGCGTCCATGTTGCTGATTAAATCTTCAATTGATTTCGCGGCCAGTTCGGGCTTGCTCTCAAGCGCCTTGTTCAGGTTCGTGATGTAGGCCTGATGATGTTTGGTGTGATGGATCTCCATCGTGCGGGCGTCGATATGCGGCTCGAGCGCATCGTACGCGTAAGGTAGTTTCGGTAATTCGTAAGCCATAGTCGCCTAACGTCCGATGCGCAGCCCAGCGCGTCAATGGAGGGACGACCGCCGTGTCGTCCATGCCCGAGTTCACGGGACGGGACGGCGCCCGTCCCTCCATTCAACCGCAGCTGTAGAAGCTCGGGTAATGTCCGAGCCCGCTGCGATAATTCACGTAGGTGGCCAGCGCCATGAGCGGGAAATTCTGCCGGTACATGTCGTATTTCAGATAGAACACGCCGGGGAATCCGGTGCCCGTAATCTCCGGTTCATTCCACGCGCCATCGCTGCGTTGCGTATTCAACAAATAACGCAACCCGCGCTGCACGCTCGGCCGGTCCAGATCGCCACACGCACAAATTCCCATCAACGCCCAAGCCGTCTGCGACGCAGTGCTCGCACCCTTGCCTTTCAAGACCGGCGCGTCATACGAAGCGCAGCTCTCGCCCCATCCCCCATCTTCGTTCTGGCAGCTCTCCAGCCAGTCACGGCCGCGCAAAATCCAATCCTGCGTCATGTCGGATTTGATCGCACGCAATCCACGCAGCACCTGCCAGGTGCCGTAAATGTAATTCACACCCCAGCGCCCATACCAGGAGCCGTCGTCGTCCTGCGTATCGATCAAATATTGCACCGCGCGTCGCACCCACGCTGGCTTTCCATCGACTCCCAGATAGCCGAACAATTCCAGCGTCCGGGCCGTCAGATCGCTGCACGTCGGATCGAGAATCGCATTGTGATCCGCAAACGGCATGTCCTCCAGCCAATGCTGCGTCACTTCTTTGTCGAACGCCGCCCAGCCGCCATCCTTGCACTGGAAGCTCAACTGCCAGCCCAGCGCACGTTTGAAAAGCGCTTCGAATTCTTCCTTCTGTTTCGGTTTCGCCAAGCGCAGCCCCATCAGAACCATCGCGGTGTCGTCCGTGTCCGGGTAATAGACGTTGTTGTATTCGAAAGCCCACCCGCTCGCTTCCGGATGCGGATTGTTCACCGTCCAATCGCCCCGAATGCGCACTTCCTTATCCACCAACCACGCGGCCGCTTTTTGCAGCGCCGGATGTTCCGCAGGCAAACCAGATTCGGCCAGCGCGATCATGTTGATCGACGTATCCCAGACCGGCGAGAGGCACGGCTGAATCCGAAAATCTTCCGGATCGTCCACGAACAGTCCGCGGAAATCTTTCAACGCCTTCACGTAAACAGGATGCGTGCTGGGATACCCCAGAGCTCGCAGCGCGATCAACGAATTCAACATCGCCGGGAAAACGGTCGCGAGGCCATCGCTGCCCTCACCGATTCGCTCCAGCATCCAGCGCTCCGCTTCTTCGAGCGCGCTCTTCCGCATCGGCCGCCAGCCGAGCTTGGAAATGATCTTCAAGGCATGATCCGCGCGCAGGAAAAAATTCCGCCAGGCGAAGAAGCGTGAATCGCGCGGAAGCGTGAAATCCTTGTGCTCAGTGCCGAGCGGATAGAGCTCGTGCAATTGCTTCAAACCCGGCAACTCACGCGTCGGCTTGAAATGATTGATGATCGCGAGCGGCACCAGCATCGCGCGGCTCCAGGACGACATCCGGTAGAGATTAAAAGGCGCCCACTTCGGAAACAGAATCATCTCCACCGGAATCGACGGGAGATAATGCCACGGAAATTGCCCCAGCAGCGCGAGATAGAGCTTGCTGAAAGTGTTCATCCGCGGGATGCCGCCGAGCCGTAGAATATTGGCCCGCGCTTCCTGCATGAACGGCAAATCCGCCGAATGCCCCGCCAGCTTCAGCGCGAAATACGCCTTTACCGATGCGTTCACCTCGCTCGGGCCGTCGTAATAAATATTCCAGCCGCCATCCGGCAGTTGCCGCTTCAGAATGTGACGCACGCAGCGTTGCTGAAGCTTCTCATCCACCTCGCCCAGCCAGTGCATGAAAAGCACGTAGTCCGAGCAGAGCGTGCTATCGACCAGCAACTCACCGCACCAATGCCCATCCGGATGCTGCTGCCGCAGAAGATTCTGCTGCGCGCGCCCGATGGCGTCGCCCAAATCCGGCTCCGCTGGCGAATGCGAGCGCACCGTCTCCGGCGATGCGCTCGGCAGCGGAATGACGTTCGAAGACGTAGGAGGCACGACTAGGACGCGACCGCTTCCAGTTCCGCTTTCTTGCCCGTGAGATGGCCGTTGCCGGAAGTCACGCCATTAAACGCCAGCACTTCGTTGCCCCGGCCAGTCGGCATCGGGCGCGCCCCAAAGTTAAATTTAATCGTTTTCCACGTGTCGCCCTTTTGCGCATTTAGGCCGAGGCTGGCCGTCGGCTCGTAGCCGCAATGCGTCATGCAATTTTCGCAACGCGGATCACGCGCCACGCCATCGACCACGCCGTATTTTTCCCAATCCACGCTCTCCAGCAATTCCGCGTAGCTCTCGTAGTGCCCCTTCGTCCCGACCATATCGGTCATGAAATAACAAGGCGCCTTCCAGCCCGCCATATTGCGCGTCGGAATGGCCCAGGCTGAGCAGGTCAGATCGCGTTTGCCGGCGAGGAATTCAAAGTAAACCGGCGTCCCGAAGAACGTGTAACGCTCCATCCACTCCTCCATCTTCGCGAACTTCTGCACCGTCAGATCGCGCGTGAGGAAGAAATTTTCCGGCTTCAGGTTGAGCCGCGTGATCATGTCCTTCTTCGCCGCGTCGTACTCGTAGCCCGGCGTGATGGTGTGACCGTCCACTCCCATATCGGAGAGAAAATCGAGCATCTGCTCGACTTCCTGCATGTCGGTTTCCTTGTAGATGGTGGTGTTCGTGGCCACCTGATAACCGAGCAGCTTCGCCATCTTAATCGCGAGGATGCATTCCTTGAAGACGCCCTCGCGCTCCACGATCAGGTCATGCGTCCGCTCCAGGCCATCGAGGTGGACGTTCCAATACATCCAATCATTCGGCGCGATCACCGGCTTACTCGCGTCTTTCGGACCCTTCCGAATCTCCTCCGCGTCCTTCTCGCTAATCAAACTTGCCGCCAGCAGCGCCGCGATCTTGCTCTCCAAATCTTTCCGGTTTCCGGTCTCCGCTTTCCGAAATTCAGCCGTCAACCATTCACGCATCTTTTTGCGCATGAACATCGCGTTCGTGCAGACGTAAACGATCCGCTTCCGCTCCAGCAATCCGCCGATGAGCGACTCGATGTGCGGATAAATCAGAGGCTCGCCGCCGCAGATGGAAATCATGGGCGCTTTGCACTCGTCCGCCGCGCCCAGGCAATCCTCCAGGCTCATCATGTCCTTGAGCGAGGTCGAGTATTCGCGAATGCGACCGCAGCCGGTGCAGGTGAGGTTGCAGGTGTGCAGCGGCTCCAATTGCAGCACGGTGGCAAACTTCTCGGTTCGGCGCAGTTTGTGGCCGATGATGTACGCGGCGATTTTGGTCGTCAGCGCAAGAGGGAATCTCATAAGGGCGACATGGTAACAAGGGGAGGGTCGCTGTCAATATGTCCACCCCTCCTCACGACCACACAGCCCGCGTAAAACGAAGAGGTTTAACATGTCCCAACACACAGGTGAAACCGTCGCCGTCCTCGGCGCTTCCCCGAAACCCGACCGCTACGCTTACCGCGCCATGCAGATGCTGCGCGAGTACGGCCACCGCGCCATCCCGATCAATCCCGCCTTCCCGGAGATCATGGGCGAAACTTGCCACGGCAGTATCGCCGACATCGCCGAGCGGATCGACACCGTCACCGTCTATCTCGGCAAACAGCGTTCCGATTCGCTGATTCCGCAGATCGTCGCCGCCAAGCCGCGCCGCATCATCATGAATCCCGGCGCCGAGAACGACGATTTAGCCGACAAAGCGCGCGAGGCAGGGATCGAAGTCGACTACGCCTGTACCCTCGTCCTGCTTCAGACCGGTGCCTTCTAGCCGGACGTCAGCTGCACCTCGGGCGGAAATGAGGGGCAGGTCTGCGACGCCTTCTCCCCCGCAGAATCGCTTCCGACGTAAAACGTCATCCACCCCTCCTGGTCGCAAAACCAAATCTCTTCGGCCCCAGCAGCAAAATAGAGTGCCTTTTTCTCCGCCATCTCGCGCCTGGTGTTGTCCGGCGAGAGAATTTCCACACAGATTTCCGGCGCTTCCCGCAAACAAACGTCCTCCCCTATCCGCTCCAATTTCGTGTGAGAGATCCACGCCACATCCGCTGCCCGTACTCCGTCGGCCGTCGAGAGAGGGCATTCGGTCACGGTCCGACCGTTGGCAAGTAGCTCATGAAGGAGTTGGGCGATCGCGAATTGATAACTGCCGTGACGGAATGCAGCAGGAGGAGACATAATAATATAGCCATGACGGTCGGTTTCGATGCGCCCTTCGATCCGTGCCAATTCTCGACCCAATTCTGTGTCGGCGGTGATTTGAGACCAGCGGCGCAGATTGAATTCAGTCTGATCCTCCTGCGCCGGCAGTTCGATGGTCAACGGAGCCATGGGAAAAAGCTAATCTTTACCCGCGCGCGCCACAAGCTTCGCGCGCAAACCTGCCGCCTTTAAGCGACGCCGCTCGCTTTTCGCCTGGCGCGCGTCCGCCTGATCAACCCTCTCGCGAAAAAATAGAACACGACCGCCACTGGCAGAGCCAGGAGCAACGACCCGACGAGCAGCGGCTGGCCGACGGTAAAAAACGTCGTCCAATTCATCAATTCGCGCACCGGCAGGTGTTGAAAACTCATCGATGAATGCCGTGGCCGATTGAGCGCCCACATCCCGGCCCGGTACTCCCAGAAATAAATAGCCGGCATGAACGGCAACAGGAGATCGTGGAGCGTCACGCTGATCGCGGCGGCGATCTTGTTGCTCTTGAACAGCCAAGCGACCCCGATGGAGAGCAGCGTCTTCATTCCCAAAAGCGGTGTGAAGCCGAAGAAAATCCCAATCGCCAGGCCCAACGCGATCGAGTGCGGCGTGTCGTCAATCGCCAACAAGGTGCTGCGATGCGCCGCAAGCCAGGCGACGAGGCGCGACCATAGTCCCTTTTTCGGGGCGGGATCTTCGTCGCTCATTCCATCGTGGTAATCGACGATGGCGTGCTTTACGCCGCCTGCCAACCACGCCGGATCAAGCTCACCGCGATCGCCGCCAGCAAGAGCGCGATCAGCTTCGAAACGCCCTTCAATCCTTGCTTCCCGAGAAGCGACTCAATTCGGCGAGCGTAGTGAAAGGCCACTTTCACCAGCAGAAGATTTACCAGCAACGAAAGCAGCGTGAACAAGAGTCCCACGGTGTCTAACAACAGGAGCAACGCAGTCAGCAACGCCGGCCCGGCAATCAGCGGCATTCCCAGCGGCACCACTCCGAAATCCGCGCTTCCACTTCGCGGATTCTCATCAAACCCGAGCAACTCACGCACGGCCAGGCCGAGCAAAATCAGTCCACCTGCCACCTGAAAATCCGCGACCGAAATTCCGAGAGCGCCAAAAACCGCTTTGCCGAGAAAGATAAAACCAACCGCCACGGCCAACCCAGTGATCACCGCCAGCAAACCTTGCCGCTGCCGATGTTCCCGAGATGCGCCCGGCGCTAACCCCATGAAAATCGCCACCAACCCGATCGGATCCACCGCGACAAAGATCGGGATGAACGCCACCATAAATTTCTCAAGAAAGTCACGCATAAATTGGAGCCGGCGCGCCCCCGCGCCGGAGGATTATCCCTGGGCGCAGCATACTTCGGCCCGAGGGCGGGCCGGCTCCAGGCAATGATTGCCTTTATCCACCGCCGCTTCTAGACAATCTTCCGCATGCCCGGAACGCAGATCACGCGAGGAGCCCTTGTAGCGGCGGTGTATGAACGCCGCAGAGCGTGCCCTGGCACCACCGCGGTAGGGGGTCCTATGACGCCCCAACACG
>JBBSPM010000004.1:0-137815 GCA_038258815.1 Chthoniobacterales bacterium | reverse complement strand
GACTCTCGGAATGTATTCAGCAAGGCTCTCTTGACTCATGGCGGCAGGCATCCGCCACGGTGTCCATCATTATGAGGCAATGGAACTTCTCCACCCCCCTCACAGATTCTCCTTCGGTGTCCGCTTCAATGAGGCAACACGTGCACAAGACGCGGCGGCAAATATTCTTGCGCGGTTGGCGATTCTTCCTAACCTTGCCGAACAATTTTCGAAGGACTATGGCCGATCCAGCAAACAAATATCCGGAAAACGTAGAGGGACAGTTCTACGTGGACGATCAGTGTATCGATTGCGATCTGTGCCGCGAAACCGCGCCCGCAAACTTCAAGCGGAACGACGACGGCGGGCACTCGTTCGTCTACAAGCAGCCCGAATCCCCCGAGGAAGAGGCGCTCTGCAAGGAAGCGATGGAAGGTTGCCCGGTCGAAGCGATCGGACCTGACGGCGCCGCCGCTCTCGCTTAAACCAAGCGCGCGGGGCTGCGCTCACTTCGATGGCGACCACGGACGAAATTCCGGTCGCGCTCACGATCGCCGGCTCCGACAGCAGCGCCGGTGCCGGTGCTCAGGCGGACCTGAAGACGTTCACTGCGCTGGGCGTTTATGGATTGACCGCGATCACCTGCGTGGTGGCGGAGACACCGGGCAAAGTAGTCAGCATCGAAGCGGTATCGGCTGAGATGGTGGCAGCACAGATCGAATTGCTGCTCGCGAAATTTCCGGTGGCAGCGATCAAAACCGGTCTTCTCTACTCCGGCGAAATCGCGCAACAAGTCGCGACGATTTTGCGAAAACGGAATGCAGACGGCGATCGCCCGCTTCCCGTGGTGATCGATCCGGTAATGGTGGCTACGAGTGGCGATCTGCTTCTGCAGCATCAAGCGATCGAGATCTACGAACGCGAACTCTTCCCGCTCGCAACCGTAATCACCCCGAATCTGGACGAGGCCGCCACGCTTCTCGGCGAGCGGATCGATGATCTCGCGGCCATGCCAGCGGCCGGGAAAGAATTGCACGCGCGTTACGGTGTGCCCATTTTGCTTAAGGGCGGCCATCTTGCGGGCAATCAAGCGATTGATCTGCTCATCCGCGGCGATACGGTGACGGAATTCTCCGCCCCATTTTCCCGTGGTGTGAAAACGCATGGCACAGGCTGCACTTACTCGGCAGCGATCGTGGCCGGGCTGGCTTCGGGTGCGAATCTCGAAGAGGCGATCGGAAGCGCGAAAAAATATGTAACAGCCGCGATCACCCGACATTTTTGTTGGACCGATTCCGCGGGTGCAACGCTTCACGCGCTCAAGCACTCGCCGTAACCAGGCGCGAGATCATCTCTTTCACGCCGAGACCATTAGCTTGGATTACCTCGTTCGTTAAGGAAGAGCTGCCGCCCGAAGCCTCGTCCACGGAGACCCGTAGGTCTGATAATAAAACGCGGACTGGTAGAACCAGACGCTTCTCTCACTCCGATTCCAACTCGTAAAACCGTCTCAACCCCTACGATTTTCCCTATGAACAAGACTGTTAAAAATCACGTCGGTAGACTCGTCGTTTCCTTTTGTCTCATAGCCGCCTCGGCCGGCGCTTTCGCGCTCGCCGCGGGCAGCCCGGGAAAGAGCAGCGCCGTAAGATCGCGGCCGCCTTCGCCCGTCGGCAACGGTCCGGCCAGCTGCACTCCGCCAGGCACCACGGTGGTGACGGATCCGGCCGGAGATCAGACCGGTGCGCCCACTGTGAATCAGCAATTGGACATTCTTTCGGTCTCGATCGCGGAACCGTGTTTCGCCGACGGGATCGATAAATTGGTCTTCACCCTGAAGGTGGCCAACCTGAATTCCATCCCGCCCAACGGACATTGGAAGACGCAATTCGTGCCGCCCACTCTTCCCACCGGCATCACGGCTTTCTTCGTGGAAATGACCAGCGATCAGAACGGCAATGTCACCTACGAGTATGGCAACGTCGGCACGACTACTACGACCTTGGGCACCGCGGACGACGGTAGCTACAATGCCGACGGAACTATCACGATCACGGTGGCCAACAGCAAAGTTGGCAACCCCGTCATTGGGAACTCGCTAATTCAAATACAAGGTCGAACCCAGCTTCTGGTTGGCGCGGCTGGGACTGGCCTTCTCTCAACCATCGATTCGACCACGGTCGCCGGGAACAATCCGTCCTACACCCTGATCGGACACAACTCCTGCTCCTGCCCTTCTCCCACACCGACTCCGACCCCATCTCCCACGCCTCCCGGAGGCAACACGGGCACACCGCGCTACCAGAATTACAACCCGCCTCCTACCAACTCGTTCAACGGCGGCGAGCCTTCCATCGGCGTGAACTGGCAGACCGGTAATGTCATGTATCTGGCGTCTTTCGCCGCCATCCGCGTCGGGTTTGATGATTGCTCGTCGCCCGCGCGGGACACGTGGACGAATACTAATGCGCCCTCCGCGGTTTCGCTGGATCCGATTCTCTTTACCGATCACATGCGCGCTGCGGGCGATACGACTCCCAACCGCACCTTCGTTTCACAACTCACCGGTCAGGACAGCATCACGTTCTTCACGGACGACGACGGGGCCTCCTACTTGCCCAGCCAGGGCGGCGGTATTCCATCGGGTGTGGACCATCAAACGATTGGGGCCGGTCCATACCATGCGCCTCTCACCGGGACACCCGTTTACCCAAACGCGATCTACTACTGCTCGCAGGACATCGCGGCCTCCTTCTGTGCCCGCAGTGATGATGGCGGCGCGACCTTCGGCCCCGGCGTGCCGATTTATAATGCGACTCAATGCACCGGCATCCACGGTCACGTAAAAGTGGCGCCTGATGGCACCGCCTACGTGCCCAACCGCAGTTGCGGCGGCAAAGCTGCAGTCACGGTGTCGGCTGATAACGGCATCACTTGGACCGTGAAAGCGATCCCGACCAGCGGCACGACCGGCTTCCTGGTCGATCCTTCCGTGGGCATCGGCGCGAACGATGTGGGCAAGCCGCCGGGTCAGGCCAGCAACACGATCTATCTCGGCTACCAAGCGGCAAACAGTCACCCGAAAGTCGCCGTCTCGCATGATCAAGGGGACACGTGGGTGAACGATCAAGAAGTCGGCGCAGAGTTTGGGATCCAAAGCGCAACCTTCCCAGAACTGGTCGCAGGCGATGACAATCGTGCCGCCTACGCCTTCTTCGGCACCACGGTTCCCGGCAATTACACCAGCCAGGCCAGCTTCCCTCCCGACGCCGCCTGGCATCTCTACATCGCAACCACTTTCGACAGCGGCGTGACCTGGACCACGGTGGACGCCACGCCTAACGACCCCGTCCAGCGCGGCTCCATCTGTAACCTCGGCACCACCTCATGCATGAACACCCCCGACGATCGGAACCTGCTCGATTTCATGGATGAGACTGTGGACGCGGAAGGGCGGACCCTGGTCGGTTATCCCGATGGTTGCGTAGGGCCGTGCGTCGAAGGAAACGTGAATTCGTTTACCGCGTTGGCGTCGATCGCGCGGCAATCTGGCGGCAAGCGTTTGTTCGCCGCGAACGACCCCAATCCAGCCGAGCCTGTGGTGCCTGCTGCTCCCCGGGTGGATAGCGTGACGAAAGACGGAACTGGAATCGTGCGCGTGGACTGGTCCGCGCCAGACAACGGCGGCTCCGCGATCATCAGCTATAACGTTCACCGTCGCACCGATCCGGGAACCTATGGCGCGCCGCTCGCCACGGTGCCAGCCGGCACGACGATGTACGACGACCCCACGGCGAATCCGAGCGTATCCTATTTTTACAAAGTCACGGCGGTGAACGCGATCGGCGAAAGCATCAATTGCGGCGAGTTCCCCGTCACCGCGCCTCCGCCTAACGACCCGTGTGTCGGAACCGGATTCCTCGTGGATGTCGATCCCACGGGCGACCAAGTGCTCGCGCCGATGAATGCGGATCTGGATATTCAGGCAGTTCTGGTCGGTGAACCTGTGCAACCGGATAACATCAATCGTCTGATCTTTACCATGAAGGTCGCTGACTTGAGCACGATCCCGGCGAACCGACAGTTCCGCATCGTCTGGACTCCGCCGACGCCGCCAGCGATGGCGGGCACGGATCGCTACTACGTCGGGATGGATACCAACACCGGTGGCGCGGGAGCGGTGACCTTTGATTACGGCGTCGTGACCTCCAGCGGTAACGTGCCGATCTCACTCGGCGCGGCCGATGCCGGTTCAGTCGATCCATCCGGCGTCATCCAAATCGCGATTACTAACGATAAAGTGGGAAACCCCGCCGCGGGCGCGACCTTCACGCTTCTGAGCGGCAGAAATTTTGCCGGCAACGGGAACGCCACGATCACGAAGTCATCCGCCATCGATTCGACTGCGGATGGCTCTTACACCTTGATCGGCAACGCCGCCTGCGCCTCGGCGCCGGTGCCGGTGGGCGCCGTCTCGGCCAAGACGCACGGCAGCGCGGGTGTCTTTAACATTGATCTGCCATTGACCGGAAATCCCGGGATCGAATGCCGCACCGGCGGAACTAACGGCGATCACCAGATCGTGGTCACGTTCCCGGCTCCGGTCACGATCGGTTCGGCGATGGTGTCCTCCGGCACCGGGTCCGTTTCGAGCAGCAGCGTTAACGGCAACCAGGTCTTCGTGAATCTGACCGGCGTGATGAATGCGCAAACCATCACCGTGACTTTGGTCGGTGTGTCTATGGGTGCGAATTTCGGCGACGTCTCGGTCCCGATGGACGTGCTCCTGGGTGACGTAACTCTCAACCGCAGCGTTAATGGCTCCGATGTCAGTCAGGCGAAAAGCAACTCGGGCCAGCCGACGACGGAGACGAACTTCCGGAACGACGTCACCGCCAACGGAGCGGTCAACAGCTCCGACGTGGGGACGATCAAACAACAATCGGGCACTTCCATTACACCGTGAGGAAAGGCTGAGTGCCGATTCCTCTTCTTGCCACATTGCTCTGAAAGCACGCTCCGTTCTGGGCACGCCCACGCCGCCGGCGTTACGACTGGCGGTGGGCGCGCTCTTCGCGGCGACCGTCCTCGTGCCTGGCTGCAACCGGCCGGCGGAGAGGATAAGCGCGCAAGACAAGCCCAACTGGGCGCGGTTGAAAACGAGCGCTGCCATCTCGATCAGTCCTGCGCGCCCATATTGCCCCTTTACCGCCGTCAGCGCGCTGCCGGGCACGCGTGCAAATTCACCCTCACCGCCGTCACTGCGGAGACTCTGCCTGACTTTTTTTGTCATGATGCAACCAATGTTTCTCCACTGGACGAATATGTTTTGCGGTCGCGCTCCCTTTCCCTTGGGGGATCTCTAAGCCTCGGCACCGTAGTCTCCACTTCCCTCATCCACTTATGAAAACATTCGCTAAAAACTATCACCTCGTCAGCACCTTCTTCGTGGTCGTGGCGCTTGCGCTGTTTGTGCTCGCGTTCTCGACCGATCGCCTCAGTTCCGCGATGCCCCCCGTCGGCACGCTCAACCCGACGGGTCCGACGATCGTCTGGACCGGCTTCCCAGCCGCACCCATTGTGGGCGCGGCTGCGCCCGACGAGAACGCATGCATTGAAGGCACCAACTGCGACAAGTTCACCGTTACGCTTTCGGGTGCTCCGGCGAATTGGGCCGGAATAAAAGCCAGGATCAAAATCAGCTGGGCGGGCGCGAGCGACTTTGACGTCTTCATTCACAAAGGAACGGCCACCTTGCCCACCGGCGTCCCTAGCGGACCAATCGTGGGTTCAGCCGCGACCAGCGGGCCCAGTCCCGAGGTGGTCGAACTTGACCCCAGCATCGCCAGCATCGGAACCGGAGATTTCATTGTCAGCATCGTTTACTTCCTCGTTGACCCGGGCGTCACCTATAATGGCGAAGCGAGCGCCGTGACCGGCGTCGCGCCCACGCCCACACCATCGCCCGGGTCCACTCCGACGCCGACTCCGTTACCTCCCGGCTCTCCCCGATTTCACAACTTCACCGCCCCTCCCGGAACAGGTGAGGATGCGGGCGAACCATCCATCGGTTCGAATTGGCTCACGGAAAACGTCGTTCGCGCGCCGGGCCAGACTTTCGCCAACAGCAATGGAGTAATCCCGAACGGCGGCACCACAACCTACTACGGCGGTTTCCTTGCTGAGATGTTGCGCATTACCTTCGACGATTGCTCCTCTCCAGCCGCTGCGCTGTGGGAAAAGAAACCGCTTGTCCTCGCCTCCACGCCTCGCGCGCTCGGTGATCCGATTCTCTTCACCGACCACGGCTACCCTGCGCTGATTGGACCGGGGCGAACGTTTGTTTCGCAAGAAGAAGCGCAGGCAGGAAGCACCACTGATGTCACCGACGACGATGGCGACAGTTTCACGCCAAGCGTGGGCGCGGGCGCGCCCGCGGGGGTCGATCATCAGACGGTCGCGGCGGGGCCGTATTCTACGGCGGGTGTGATTCCACCTAGTGCTCTGCCATATCCTGCTACCGGGCCGAGACGGGCGGTTTACTATGCGTCCCAAAGTGTGTCCGATGCGCGGACCTCCCGCAGCGATGACGGCGGCATCACTTTCGGCCCAGCCATTCCGATGTATACCACGGCGGACTGCGGCGGACTGCACGGCCACCTTAAGGTTGCTCCCGACGGGACGGTTTATGTCCCAAACAATGCGTGTGGTGGAACGACCGACCCGATCGGCCACGCCGACGGGGAGCAAGCGGTCATCGTCTCCGTCGACAACGGTGTGACTTGGAGCATCAGGCAGATTCCTACCACTGACACAAAAAGCGATCGCGATCCGTCGGTCGGGATCGCGACTGACGGCACTATCTATGTAGGCCAGCAATCCAAGGATGGTCACGCGAGAATTTCCGTCTCGCACGACCGAGGACTTAATTGGGATCAATTTCCTGGGCAGGCTCAGCTTCGCGCCTACGATGTGGGCGCACAGCTAGGGATCCAAAACATGGCTTTCGCCGAGGTTGTCGCCGGAGATCCCGATCGCGCTGCCTTCGCGTTCTTCGGGACCACCACGGCTGATGATCCGACACGTCCCGCGGGCTCTCAATTCTACGATGACCCGGCCTTCCCCGGCGTCTGGTATCTCTACATCGCTACCACCTTTGATGGAGGCGCGACCTGGGTGACGCAGAACGTTACGCCCGGCGATCCGATCCAGCGTGGTGGTATCTGCGGCGGAGGCGACTGCCGCAATCTACTCGACTTCTTTGATGCAACGCTCGACAGGCGAGGCCGCGTGCTCATCGGTGGGGAAGACGGTTGCATCGGCGGTTGCGTCAACGGTGGAAACAACTCCTTCACCGCCAAGGCGTTTATTTCACGCCAGGCCGGCGGCAAACGAATGTTTGCAGCCTTCGACCCGGTCGAGCCGGCCGTTCCAGCAGCGCCTGGTGTCACTGCCACGGTCACGGGTTCGGTCGCCAGACTGATCTGGTCCGTCCCGGATAACGGAGGATCAGAAATCATCTCCTATCGCGTTCACAAGAGCTCTGGTGGCGGCGCATTCGCGCTCCTCGCGACCGTGACGGTGCCGAATTACACCGACAGCAATTTCACCAGCGGTGATAAATACCGAGTCACAGCCGTCAACGGCATAAACGAAGGTCCGTACTGTAACGACATCATCCCGACCTCTGGGCCAGTGGAGACCGCCTGTGTCTTGCCGGGTATCCTCACGATTAACGATCTGAACCCGGACGGGACCGACAACGACTCAGCCCAGAATACTCCGGTTGATCCGCGCGTGAATATTCGTCAGCTCTTTCTCGGCGAGCCGTTCGTCTCGGCTGGCATAGAGGAACTCTTCTTTACCATGAACGTGGCGCCATCGACGGCCGGCTCCGCCCCGCCGAACAGCCAGTGGTTCATCATCTGGGATCGCCAGGGGACACATCCTATCAGCACGGATCCGGATCGCGTTTACGTAGCGATGACGACCGACGCGGCCGGGACGCCGTCGTATGAATACGGCGACTTCGGCCATCCGATCAATACCGGCGGAACGCCCCCGCCTCCGCCCGATGGAACGGAGAACGTTCCGGTCCGACGAGGGGCCGCTGATAGCGGCAGTTACGATCCGCTGAGCGGCGTTATCCGGATCGTCGTGTCTGATAGCAAATTCCGAGCGATCGACGGTGGAGCCAATGCCTACACGGCCGGCACTTCGCTCGGCGGGATCAATGTTCGGACTTACTTCAATCGCCCGGATGCGGGGCAACGTTCGCAGAACAACGCCTCCGATATCACCGATAACAGCAACTATTCGCTCGTCGGCAATACCGCCTGCGCACCGGCGGCGCAGTTGGTCAGCGCTGTTTCGCGCAAGGTCCACGGCACCGCCGGCACCTTCGATATCCGGCTCCTGCCGGCCGGCCCGGATGGCGGAATTGAATGCCGCAGCGGCGGCGCGAACAGCAATTACCAAGTGGTGATGACCTTCGCTTCGCCCGTTTCCTTCGCCAGCGCCACCGCCAGCGGCGGGAATGTGGCCAGCACCTCCACCGATGGAAATAGCGTGACGGTCAATCTTACCGGAGTGCCGAATGCGCAAATCACCTCCGTGACGCTGAATGGCGCCACCACCGGAGGCGCACCGACCGACATCCCGGTCCCGCTCGCTCTCCTCGTCGGCGATGGCAACGCCAACCGCGCCACCAATTCCTCTGATGTCGGAGAGGCGAAGACTCTGTCGGGCAGCACGACGGATGGGGAAAGTTTCCGCTTTGACGTGAACACGAATGGCACGATCAACAGTTCGGATATCAGCGTGATCAAGGCGAACTCGGGCAACTCGCTTCCGTCTGCCGCGCCGCAGCAGAAAGGCGCTCGGACGAGTGACCCAAAAAGCGCTCGTTAGACTTAAGGGAGGTCCCGGCGGCCGCGGCCGCCGGGACCAAACCCTTCCGCCTGCTCTCCTCATGCGTTTCCCTTCCCTTTTCGTAATCGGCCTTCTTTTTTGCGCGGCCCTCCCCGGCTGCAAAAAGCCGCCGGCCCAGTCTCAGGCTCCACCGCCAGGCAGGCCCTCTGGCACCCCGCTCACCGTCGCCACTCTGGAGCCGTGCGCCCTCCTCCAGCCGGCAGAAATCGCCGAGGTCCAGGAAACGAAAATCGAACCTGGCAAACCTAGCGCGTCGAACGAAGGCGCGTTTCGCATGGCCCAGTGCTTCTACACTGCGGACGAGAATAGCAAGTCCGTGAACCTCGCCGTGACCCAGCGCAATCCGGCCAATCCGAAGCGAAGCCCGAAGGAGTTCTGGACGGAAACCTTTCACCGCGGCCAAAGCGCCAGCGGCGATGTGGAAGAAAAGGAACGCGATGGGGCGGCTGTCGCCAAAGGGGAAGAAGAGAACGAAAAGAGCGCCCCTCCGCGGCAGGTCGCTGGAATCGGAGACGACGCCTATTGGATGGGACGCGACGCGCTCTATGTGCTCAAAGGCGATTTATTTTTCCGCATCAGCGTGGGCGGGCCAGAACCAGTCGAAAGCAAATTGGACAAAGCCAGAAAGCTCGCCGGCCATGTGCTGGAGCGCTTGCCCCACGCGCGTTGACGAAAAAAAGCTTCCCTCCATGCATCCCTTATTTATCGCAATCTCGAATTAATTTCCACCCCCCCGCCCCCGGTTCGGGGCCAACCCACCCACACCTCCTCATGAAAGATAAAAGCTCCTCTCAATCTGGCCTCTTCACCCTGCGCGCAGTTTTGGCCTGTGCCCTTTTCCTGGCTGCGGGTTTCGTGACCTTTGCCGTCTTCGCTGCCGCCCCCGCCGGCGGGACGATCGGCACTGCCGGCCCCAACCTCGCCTGGACCGGCACTGCCACCGGTATCCCCCCTACCGGCGGAGCCGAGGACGCCTGCGACGAAGGCGTGAACTGCGATAGCTACGCCCTTACCATTTCCGGCACTCCGGCAGATTGGGTGGCCGCCGCCAAACAGGTGCATGTCCAGATCGACTGGGCGCTGCCCTCAAGCGACTACGATCTCTACGTTCACAAAGGCACTCTCTCGGGTCCGGTAGTCGCATCATCCGGTTCTGCCGGAACCCTTTCAGAACAAGTCGATCTGAATCCCGCCAGCTCCAGCATTGGCGTCGGTCTTTTCACCGTCCACGTCGTTTACTACGCAGCGACCCAGGCGGACCAATACAGCGGCACTGCCACCGTCATCGGTGCAGGGGCGGCACCGGTCCCAGCGCCGACTCCGGCCGCCGGCTTTGCGCCGCGCTATGAAACCTACACGCCGCCCGCCGCTGGGCCGGCCACGCTCGGCCTCCGCGCGGGCGAGCCCTCCATCGGTATCGGTCTAGGCATTGCCGGTCATCCGGAAGGCCGCGCCCTCTTTCAAGCCGACGTGCAAACGTTGCGCGTTACCTTTAATGATCCGTGTGCGCCGCTCCGCGCCCTCTGGGAGGATCGCTCCGCGCCGACCTCGCAGGTCGATTTCGACCCCATCCTTTTCACCGATCGGGAAACCGGCCAGACCATCGTCCATTTGCTCACCTTCGCCGGCCAAGTCCTGGCGGGTGAATCCTCGGTCACAAACACCGCCGCTCCCGGCAATGACGGCGACGTCTGGACTCCCAGTAACGGCACCGGCATCGGCTCGGGTATCGATCACCAGACAGTCGGTGGCGGTCATTACGCTCCGCCGTTGAACCTGATCCCTCCCGGCACCTCGCCGAACGCGGTCTATTACTGCTCGCAGGCGCTGGTCGATGCCAGTTGCGCCCGGAGCGATAATGGCGGCGTCACCTACGGACCTTCCACCGTCATCTACAGCACCGAATGCGGCGGCCTCCACGGCCACGTCAAAGTCGCCCCCGACGGTACCGTTTATGTGCCAAACAAAGGCTGCGGCACCGCGCAGGGCGTGGTCGCCTCGATCGACAACGGACTCACCTGGACGGTGCGCACGGTCCCCGGCAGCACCTCTTCCGGCAGCGATCCCTCCATCGGCGTGGACGCAAATAACAAAATGTATTTTGGTTACGCCGACGGCGACACCAAGGCCGTGGTCGTGACCTCGACCGATCGCGGCGTCACCTTCAGCCAGCCGCTCGATGTCGGGGCTGCGTTTGGAATTAACAACGTCGCCTTCCCTGCCTTCGTCGCGGGCGATGCCGGCCGCGCCACTTTTGCCTTCCTCGGCACCCCAACCGCGGGCGGTCTGCAGGGCCCACGTTTCACCGGCATCTGGCATCTCTATCTGGCCACCACCTTCGACGGTGGCGCCACCTGGCAAACCGTGGACGCCACGCCTAACGACCCTGTCCAGCGTGGCTGCATCTGGGAAGGCGGCGGCTCCAATATCTGCCGCAACATGCTCGATTTCATCGATGCGCAGATCGATCAGCAAGGACGCGTTCTCGTCCCGCTGGCGGATGGTTGTGCCGGGGGCGAATGCGCCCAGGCCGTTTCGACGGCGGTGGGAAATTCCTATACCACTTTCGCGACCATCGTGCGCCAGAGTGGTGGTCGCCGACTCCTCGCGGCCTTCGATCCGCCGGAAGTCGCGACCGCTCCCGGCACTCCTTCGCTCACCAGCACCCGGAATGGCTCCAACGTGCGGCTCACTTGGTCGCTCGCCGACAACGGCGGATCGACCGTGAGCTCTTTCAACATCCTGCGCAGCACGACGAGTGGGACCGAAACGCAGATCGCCACCGTGCCGGGCACTCAATTCCGGTATAACGACACGACAGCGACCGACACCGCGGCCACTTATTACTACAAGGTGCAAGCGGTAAATGGCCAGGGCGCCTCTTGCGGTAATAACGAAGTCGCCGCGGCGTATCGCGGTAGTTCGGCGACCGCGTTCGTCGTCTCGGCAGACCCGTCGGGCGACCAGACCGGCAGCCCGGCCAATGCCGATCTCGATATCGAATCGTTCTCCATGGCCGAGCCCGCCACCGGCCCCGATGCCGGCCGGCTCGTCTTTAAGTTGAAGATGGCGGACCTAAGCACGCTGGTGCCGAATCGCCGTTGGAGAATCATTTGGAATTCGCCGAACGCGCCGGACGGACAGTTTTACGTCGGCATGACCACGGATTCGGGCGGCGCAGTCAGCTATGAATACGGCACGGTCGCGACGCAGGTCGTCGGCCTCGTCCTCGGTGTCCCGACCGCCACGCCGCTCGGGGCGCCCGATTCCGCCAGCTTCACCCCAGCCGGCTTGATCACGATCGCTGTCAATCGGAACAAGGTCGGTAACCCCCGCACGACTGATCTGCTCGGCGCCATGTCCGTGCGCATCTACCCCGATCCGGGAAACATGATGCGTTCCACCGACGCGAGCGATACCAACGGCAACGCCACCAATAATGACTTCACGGCCAACGCGGCGACCTACGCCCTGGTCGGCCCGATTCCTGGATTGAACGGCGCCGTTTCACGGAAGGTCCATGGCGCGGCTGGCACCTTCGATCTCGACCTGCCGATCGTCGGCCCGGCCGGCGTGGAAGGCAGAAGTCCCGGCAGCGGAAACACTCATCAAATCGTCTTCACCTTTGCGGGTCCCATCACTCTCGGCTCCGCGACGGTGACCGCACCTCTCGGTGGATCGGTCGCGAGTGCGACCGCGAACGGAAACTTTGTCACGGTGAATCTCCAGGGGATCACCAACGCGCAGACGGTGACGATCAACCTTATCGGTTTGACTGGCATCGTCTCGGGCAACGTCAGCGTCCCGGTGGGCTTTCTCCTCGGAGATGCGACCGGCAACGGGGCCACCAATTCGTCTGACGTGTCGGAGGCGAAAGCGATTTCCGGCCAGACGACCAACGCGGGAAACTTCAAGGACGACATCACCGTGAACGGAGCGATCAACAGCTCGGACGTCAGCGTCATCAAAGCGCAATCCGGCACTTTCCTGCCGCCCGCCGCGCCCGAAAAGCAACCGAGCGGTCGCGATACCGTGGCGGCTAAACGATAGAGCGTCGCCAGCGTAACTGTTCTTCGAACGTCCCGGTGGTTTTACAACCATCGGGACGTTTTGTTTCTCGGTGCGGATTACGGAGCTTTCTCGGTCGCGAACTCCCGCCGCACCCAGGCGAGCGCGTCCTCGCGCGAGGCGAATTCACCCTCCAGTTGCCGCGTCTCGACCGCCTCCAGAATCTCCCCGAACTGCGGTCCAGGTCGCAAACCCAGCGCAATCAAATCCTCTCCCCTAACGAGCGGTGGAGGAATGATCGGCTCCTTCGAAAATTCGTCCCGTTTCGTGAGCAGGAACTCGTAGTTATCCAGCATCCCGTGGCTGCTGGTGCAGTCGACGCGATGCAGCTCGATCTCATCCACAAAAGTCGGCCGCGCCATGAAGCGCTTCAGCTTGGCCACCCGCATCTTCGGCACATCCTTGAAGACCATGTGCTGCCGCACCGCTTCCACCGTGGCCTCGATCTCAGCGCGCGAAAAACGCAGCCGCTCCATCACCGCTTCCGTCATCTCTGCGCCCACGCGATCGTGGCCGTTGAAACGGATGCGCCCGGTTTCATCCACGGTCGCGGTGGGCGGCTTCCCGATGTCGTGAAATAAGACGCTAAAGACCAACGGCAGCGACGCCTCCGCCGGCAATAGCCCCAGCATGATGCGCGTATGCACGAAGACGTCGCCTTCCGGATGGTATTGCGGCGGCTGCTCGCAGCCCTTCATTCCTTCGAGTTCGGGTAAAACGGCCGCCATCAAACCGCTCGCCTCGAGCAAGTCCCATCCGCGCGCACGCTGCGGCGAGAGGAAAATGCGCACCAACTCTTCGCGAATTCGCTCCGCGCTGATTTCGCGGATCGACGCCGCGTTGGCGAGCAAGGCTTTCCACGTCGCTTCTGCAATTTCGAACTCGAGCGTGGTCGCAAAACGTACTGCTCGTAGCATCCGCAATCGATCCTCAGCGAAGCGTTCGCTGGCGTTGCCGATCGCACGAATCACCTTCGCCTTGAGGTCAGCGCGACCCTTCACGAAATCGATCAACTCCTCCGCGACGGGATCAAAGAACATCCCGTTGATCGTGAAATCGCGCCGCGCCGCGTCTTCTTCCGCAGTAGCAAAATGAACTTCCGTCGGTCGCCGCCCATCTAGGTAAACGCCGTCCGAGCGAAAGGTCGCGACCTCGAACTGCATCCCGTTTTCCAAAACCACGATGACGCCAAAGTGCGCGCCAACCGCATAAGTGCGCGGGAAAATCTTCTGCACTTCCTCGGGCCGCGCGCCGGTTGCGATATCGATATCTTTCGGTTTCTGCCCGCGCACGAGATCGCGCACAGAACCGCCGGCGAAATAAGCGACATGGCCAGCATCGCGCAGGCGCGCCACGATCCGGTGCGCGGTCAGTTGCATCTCATCCGCCGCTTCCATGGCGGAAACTGTAGCGGCGGTAAATGACCGCCCCAACACCGGACTGCAATCACGGGCGTTCGGCGGTCATAGACCGCCGCTACAGTGCTTGCGCACCCGCCACCTCACGCTTTATCACAGAGCGGTCACTCTGGGCCGATATGCGATTCAAACCTTCACTCGACTGGCTCCTGATTTTCGTTCCCGGCGCGATCGCGCTTCGCTTTTGGCCCGGCGGCGCGAATCAAACCGCGCTCTTCCTCTGTGCCGCACTCGCCATCATCCCGGTAGCCGGCTGGATTGGGCACGCCACCGAAGAACTCGCCCGCCACGTCGGCTCCGGCCTGGGCGGACTCCTGAACGCCACCTTCGGCAACGCCGCCGAGTTGATCATCGCCGGCATCGCGCTTTCCAAAGGCCTCACCGGGGTCGTGAAAGCTTCCATCACCGGCTCGATCATCGGCAACATCCTGCTCGTGCTCGGCCTCTCGATTCTGCTCGGCGGCACCAAATACAAAGAGCAAAGCTTCAACCGTGTCGGCGCCCGCACTTCCACGATCTCGCTCTCGCTCGCCGGCATCGCGCTCATCATTCCCACGGTTTTTCACCTCACCTCCAGCGCCAGCCCCAGCGGCTGGAGTCCCGTCATGGAGCAACGCCTTTCCCTCGCGATCGCGATTATTTTGTTCGTCACCTACTTCTGCGTCCTCTGGTTCTCGCTCCGCACGCATAAATCGCACTTCCAAAGCGCGGGCGATTCTTCGGACGAGAAGGGTGGTCACTGGTCGCGCGGCAAGGCCATCATCATTCTCGTCATCGCGACTGCTTTCGTGGCGCTGCTTTCAGAGTTTCTCGTCGGAACAATCGAAAGCGTCCGCGCCGCCGTCGGCATCACCGAAGTTTTCGTGGGTGTCATCGTGGTCGCGATCGTGGGCAATGCCGCAGAGCATTCCACCGCGATCATCATGGCGATGAAGAACAAAATGGATCTGAGTGTCGGGATCGCGATCGGTTCCAGCCTGCAGATCGCGCTCTTCGTCGCGCCCTTGCTCGTCTTTCTCTCCTACGCGTTCGGCCGTCCGATGGATCTGGAGTTTTCGCTCCCGGAAATCTTCGCCGTGGTGGCGTCGATCTACATTCTTTTCCAGATCAGCGGCGATGGGGAAACGAATTGGATCGAAGGCGTCCAACTACTCTCGGTTTACCTCATCCTCGGCGTTCTCTTTTTCTTCCTGCCGGAAGCGCATCACGCGACGGGTCACTAGTCACGGCGTGGCAACCAGGCATCCGGGGAGCGCACGCCTCCAGGCGTGCTGGTCTCCGCATTCTGCGGAGACGAACTTCCTGCACGGTGAGAGCGGAAACGGCGCGCTTCCACATGTATCACGCAATGGAAGTTCGTTGCGGCAGAATGCCGCAACCAGCACGCGGGCACGCCTGCGCTACCCAGAAATCACCGCGACGCCGGCATCACGTTTCGCGATTCGCTTTGCCACCGCCACACCGGAATTCAGCGCGCCTTCCATGTAGCCGACAAATTTGTAGCACGCGTGTTCGCCGGCAAAATGCAGCCGTCCCAAACCGGCGTGCAAAATCGGCCCAACGCTTGTGACCTGTTTCGGCGCCGGAAACGAATAACCGGCACCGGTCCACAATTCGCTCGGCCAATCCATGAACCGACCGCCTAAGAAATTCTGCGGAAACTCCGGATAGATCTGACCAAACGCTTCCACGAACGCGGCATCCTTCCGTTGCGCCCAACGCTGCCGTGCGCGTTCGGCCGGCGGGCCGCCGGAAAAGCCAGTCAAGACCGCGCCCTCCGCGTCGCTGCCCTGATTATCCGTTCCATCCCAAGTCATGGAGACCATCCCATCCGTGATCGCATCCGGCGAAAGCCCGCTCTTTTTCCAGAAGCGACCTTTCACGCGCGCGAGATATTTCACGTTGATCCCCATCTGCGGCTTCAAAGCGCGCGGGAGACGAGGCGAAAACCGGATGTTATGCCAGGTGGTGGGCGGGATCGCGAGGACGACATCGTCTGCTTCGAAGATGCGATCGGCCGCGTCGCGCACCGTCACGCGATCCCCCGCAATCCGAACTTCGCGCACGGGCGTGCCGGCCTGTAAACGGTCGCCTATAGTCGCCGCCAGTTTGCGCGCCAATTGCGCGTTTCCGCCACGGCAACGATAGACCTCGCTGTCCGTCCAATATTTCTCCAAGCCGCCGCCTTTCACCTGCGTCAGGTTTCCGAGATAACTTTGGCGCGTGGTCGGGTTGCCGTTATCCGCCGTTATTCCCACCGTCATCGCTCGTTTGCACAAAGGCGAAACCGGCAGTGCGCGAATCCATTGTGCGGTCGATCGTGCATCCAGCCGGCGCGCATTCGGGCTGAGCCACGGTTGATCGGGATCAATCGCCGCCGCATCCCGATTCATCGATTTGAAAGCCGCGTCCATCTCTCGCCAAAGCGGTTTCGCGTCCTTATCGGTCAGCCGTTTGCCGTCGAGGATAATGGGCGATTCCAGTTTTTCATCCTCGGTCACGTCGTTAAACGAAAGACCAAACTTCTTCGCATAAGCGACCCACGTCGGGTGATTCGAACCGATCAACTCGCCACCGCCTTCCACCACTTTGCCGGGAACCATGTCGTTGAAACTCAGGACGCGACCGCCCACCCGTTTGCGCGCTTCCAGGACGATCACATCGTAACCCGCGCTGATCAGTTCATGCGCACAAGCCAGTCCACCAAATCCCGCGCCGATAACGATGACCCTCCGCCCGCGACCCACGCCGCGGAAGGAACCGCTGCGCGCAAAACCGACGCCACCACTCAGGAGCAGACCGGCCGATGCCGCCATCGCGATCTTGAGAAACTCGCGCCGATCCAGCGCGGTCGGCTGTGGTCGATATCGACGCGTTAGGCGTCCGTAAAGTGAACGAGCCATGCGGCTTTCAGAACATCAGCACCGCCCCCAGATGTCAATCGTTCGGCGATTAAACCGGCCCAGACTCGCTCGCCTCTTCGTTCTTTGTTCCCTGTCGAAACGAATGAATGATGAAACAGCCGACCGCCACGCAGATGCAGGAATCGGCCACGTTGAAAGCAGGAAAAGGATGCGCGAAAGGCACGTGCAAATCGAAGAGAAGGAAATCGATCACATGACCGTGCATAAACCGGTCCGTCAGGTTCCCCATCACACCAGCGAGAAGCAGCGCGAGCGAGACGTCGCGCCAGGTATCGTGCGCGTGGGGTCGCAAGAGAAGGCCGAGCACAAAGATGAGCGCGGCGCAGGAAAGAACGATGAAAAAGAGGTTGTTGTTCGTAAAGGAACCGAAGGCCGCTCCTGTATTCGTGACGAAGACGAGTGTGAAAAAATCCGGGATGACCAGGCGCGGGTCGTTAGGCGTGATGTAATGCAGCGCCATCCACTTTGTCGCCTGGTCGAGGAGGTAAAGCGGGAGGGTGAGAAGGACGATGAACTTCATCGGAGGGAAGGTTCCGAAGCCGAATGCGGGGCGCTCACGACAGCCTCACAGCGATCACACAATTCTGGATGCGCCGTGCTCGCGCCGACGCTCGGCCGATGGCGCCAGCAGCGGCTGCACTTTGCATGCGGGGTCCGCGTGATTGCGGCCGCGGTCTCATTCGCCTGCTCTAGGGTGAGGTCGCTCAGGATGAAGAACTCCTCGATCTCGTCCTTCGATGCGATCGCAATTTTATTCATGTCGCAATGCAGGACAACAGCGGCCTCCAGCGCATTGCCGATCAGCTTTTCTTTGCGCGCCTCTTCCACGGCCTGGCCGATGACGCCGCGCAATTTCAGCAGCTCCTCAACCGCGCGATCTGCTTCCTCGTCTTTCCAACGCGCGTCACTTTCCGGGAAAATTTGCAGATGAATTGAACCCGCCTCGCCCAGATAACCCCACGCCTCCTCAGCGGTGAAAGCGAGAATCGGCGCGAGCAATTTTGTCAGCGCGTCGAGGATGATCCGCATCGCTGCCTGGGTGGCGCGACGTCGTAGCGCATCGGGCGCGTCGCAATAGAGCCGATCCTTCGTCATATCGACATAAAGGCTGCTGAGATCGACCGCACAAAACTGATTCAGCGTGTGGTAAACCTTGTGGAATTCGTAGGTCTCGTAGGCTGCGCGACATTCGGCGATCACCTGCTGAAGACGATGCAAAATCCAGCGATCGACGAGCGTGAAATCGCCTGTAGCGGCGGTCTGTGACCGCCGATCACCGTCAATTTCGGCGCTCTTCTCTCGGCGGTCATAGACCGCCGCTTCAGTGTTCCCCAGCAGAATGCGCAGCGTGTTCCGAATGCGCCGGTAGGTATCGCCGAGACGCGTGAACATCTCCTCGGAAAACGGGACGTCGTCCGTGTAGTTCACGCTGCTGACCCAGAGTCGCACGATATCGGCGCCGTATTTGCCAACGAAATGGCCCGCATCCATCGGCTTGCTGTAGCTGCTCGACTTGGAAATTTTCTTCCCGTCCACATCGACGACGAAGCCGTGTGTGACGCAGGTCTTGTAAGGCGCACGATCGTTTAAGGCAACGCTGGTCAGGAGCGAGGATTGGAACCAGCCGCGATGCTGGTCCGTCGCTTCGAGATACATGTCGGCCGGCTCGCGCAGCGCCGGATGCTTCGTTAGCACCGCTTGATGGCTGACGCCGGAATCGATCCAGACATCGATCGTATCACCGCGATGCCGGGTGCCTTCCGGCAGGCCGAGTTCACGCGCCAGCGCCGCGTCGTCTAATTCGAACCAAACATTCGACCCGCGCTGCTCGACGACATCCGCGAGTTTTGAAATCCAGTCCGCATTGAGAATGGCGGTGCCTTCCGCGGAATAGAAGGCCGGCAATGGCACACCCCAACTCCGTTGCCGCGAGATCACCCAATCCGGTCGCGACTCGACGGTGCCGGAGATACGCGCCTCGCCCCACGGCGGCAGCCAGGTCACATTCTTGATCGCTTCGAGCGCCATTCCGCGCAGGTCGTCGATGCGGATGAAAAATTGCTCGACCGCGCGAAAGATGATCGGCGTCTTGGAGCGCCAGCAGTACGGATACGAATGCTGATAGACTTCCTCGGCCACGAGCATCTGACGCTCGCGGAGGAGGGCCACGATGGAGGCGTTCGCTTCGAAAACGTATTTGCCGGTCAACTCCGGCAAGCCGGCTTCCTCGGTGAAGCGGCCCTCATCGTCCACCGGCGAGAGGATTGGCAGTCCGTTTTTTTTCCCTAACGAGTAGTCATCGTCGCCGTGGCCGGGCGCGACGTGGACACAACCGGTCCCCGTATCCATCGTGACGAAATCAGCGGTGAGCACGATCGCAGTGCGAGGGAGAAACGGATGCTGCGCGCCGATGCCTTCCAATTTGGTGCCGGGGAAAGATTGCGTCGCCTCGCCCGCGGGCAACCAGCCGGTGGCGGCGCTGAATTTCTCCACGAGCGATTCCGCCAGAACGAACGTGGTGCAACTTTCCAAGTTGCACTCCCCAGCCGGCAAGTTGGAAACTTGCGCCACCTTCCGGAACTCGCGCACGACGTAGCGCTCCTTCGGATGCACCGCGATGGCGAGATTGGCGGGCAATGTCCAGGGCGTGGTCGTCCAGATAACGATGCTCGCTTTATCCTTCAGTTCGCCGGTTGCGATCGGGAACTTCACATAAACCGCAGTGTCTTCGCGATCGTGATATTCGACTTCCGCGACGGCCAACGCCGTCTGTGCGCCCGTGCTCCAGAAGACCGGCTTTTTCGATTCATACACGAGCCCCTTCTCCACGAAGACGGCAAAGGTGCGCAGGATTTCCGCTTCATACTCGGGAGCGAGCGTGAGATAGGGATGCTCCCAATCGCCGAACACGCCGAGACGTTTGAACTGCTCGCGCTGGATGTCGACAAACTTGCGCGCAAACGCCTCGGAACGTTGCCGCACTTCCAGCGGCGAAAGACCGCGCGTTTCTTTCACCACCTTGAATTCGATCGGCAAGCCGTGGCAATCCCAACCCGGCACATACGGCGCGCGAAAACCGAGCATGGTCTTCGATTTCACGACCAGATCCTTCAGGATCTTGTTCAAAGCCGTGCCCATGTGGACATCGCCGTTCGCGAACGGCGGGCCGTCATGCAGGACGAATAATTCCGCGCCTTCCCGCGCCTTTTGAATCTGCTCGTATAGCCGCGTTTCCTCCCACGTTTTCAGGATCTCTGGTTCACGAGTCGTTAGACTCGCCTTCATCGGGAAATCCGTCTTCGGGAGGTTCAGCGTCTCTTTGTAATTCTGGGCCATCGCGGGGAGCGGCGAGGCTACCACCCGGCGAATCCCAGCGCAACGCGCCTCGGAAACGAAAAGAGCGCTACTTACCCACCAAAACCATCGGGCCTTCCGCTTTCGGCACGCCGCCTTTGCGCTCGAGGCTCACTGCGAAAGCGTCCGCCGAGCCGACGCGGGTCTTGGGCTTGAAGGGAATGCTCTGGGTGCCGTCGTTGACGACGTGGAAGGTGCCGGCGTCGACTGGCTGCTTGTAATCGGGATCGACGATCCAGAGCTGATAATCGCGGTCCGCCTCATTCGCGGGGATGTTTGTCACTTTCAGCACGCCTTCCTGCTTCTCCGTATCCCAGACCACGGTGGCGATGGCGTCCGGCGCGCTCTCTAATTTCGAAGCCAGCGTGGCGATCCGCAGTTGTGCGAATGCGTTTCGCTGTTCGAGAGTCGCAATTTGCTTCTTCGTTTGCACGCGGTCCGCCACCAGGACGACGCACGCCAAAGCCAGGCACGCCGCGAGGGCCCAAGGCAGCCAGGATAATCCCGAGGAGGACGACGGGCTGCTAAAGCGAACAGGTTCGCCCCGAATGGCATTCAAGATTTTCTCTTCCAATTCCGCTGGCAGCTGGCGCAACGGAGCCGCGTGCGCGGTCAACGCCGCCGCTTCGCGGAGCGAATCGACCTTGCCCCGCAAATCCGGCTCGCCGGCGAGGCGCTTCTCGAACGCAGTTTGCTCGTCGCCTTCGAGAAGATCGAAAGCGTAGAGCGCTGCCAGCTCTTCGAGTTCTTCGTTCATGATACGGGGTCTCCCAGCACCGTGCGCAAGGCGAGGAGACCGCGACGGATACGGGCCTTTACGGTCCCGAGCGGCGCCTTGAGTTTATCGGAAATTTCCACCTGCGTCATGCCGCCAAAGAAGGCGAGATGAATGGCTTCGCGCTGCGGACCAGGTAATTGCATGAGCGCGCTTCGCACGCGGGCGCGTTCTTCACCTTGCCCGAGCAAATCGTCCGCCTGCGGTATCTCTTTCGGCAGACTGACTTCCATTTCCGCCGCGGCGGCTTCGACCGTGCGGGATCGGCGTTGACGCGAACGAAGCCGATCGATCGCTTTGTTCCGTGCGATCATTACCGCCCAAGTGAAGAGGCCGCTGCGGGCAGAATCGTAAGTGGAAGCCTTTTTCCACATCTGTAAAAATGCCTCCTGCAGGACATCCTCGGATTCCTTCTGATCCTGGAGGATTTGGTAGATCATGGAAAAGAGGCCGGGGGCGAAGCGGCGGTAAAAGCTGGCGAAGGCATTTTCATCGCCACTCTGAAGCTGACGCATCAACGCCTGGTCGGAGGCCGACTGGTTGATCTGGTCGTCCGTCCGCTGCTTCCGATCAGCCGGACGCGCCGCCGCGGTGTCGGAAAGAGGATCGGGGGATTCGGACATCGCGAAGCGCCAAAATGCTGAAGATGCCCAACGCTGGCAAGCCTCTACTATGCCGAACCCGAAGTTTTCTGATAAAAGCAACGCTGCCACATAATTAAGACGCCGGAGTTCGATCAGCAGATGCAATGGAACGTGGAAACGGTTGACGATTAGCCTTCGAAACAAGGAGTCGTTTGCGGCGGCGTTTGGGTCGGACGGACTCCATTACTAAAAAAGAAATGCATCCACGACCACGCTTGAGTTCGAAGTTTCCCTTGCTTCCGAACCGCACGCGGCCTCCGACAATCAATTCCCGCCTTGTCGCACGTTAATACTCGGGTCGTGCCATACCAAGCCCCAACTCCCAACTCAAAATGCCAATTCAAAACATCTCTTCCCGCTCCCCGCTCGTCCGAATCGCGCTTGCATCAACGCTGAGCTTGGCCGCTGGATTTCTCGCTTTTTTGAGTTTCGCGGCCACACCGCCAAGCGGTACCTTGACCGATACGAGCGGACCCGTCACTTACACGTCCGGCCCGTTCCTCATCCCGAATCCGAGCGCCCAAGCGGGATTGGATTGCGTCACTTTACCCTGCGATGAGTTTGCCCTCACGGTCGCGGTCCCGCTCAGTTACGCGAACTCGCACAACATCGTCATCACCACCTCGTGGCCGAACCCCGGGGAAGATTACGACGTTTATCTGCGTCAGGGCCTTCCCCCCGGCACCACCGATATTCGTGATTCGGCGAGTTCGTCCAACCCCGAAGTCATCGTGGTGGACGCCGCTTCTGGGCCATACACCGTGCGGATTGTTCCGTTCGCGGTCGCGGGCGGCACCACCACCACCCGGATCGAATTGCGCCCCAAGCCGGAAAATCCTCCCCCCGCTCCTCCCGGCCCCGGCACGCCTCGTTTCCATAATTTTCCCGCGCCTCCCAGTCTCGGAAGTAACTCCGGCGAGCCGACCCTCGCGACCGGTCTGGCCCGGATGGGACAACCCGGCGGCCGCACCATGTATATCGCCGGTCTAGAGACTTTGCGCGTGACGTGGAACGATTGCTCCTCGCCCGCTTCCTCGCCCGGATTTGGCGACGATGGCACGGTGAACCCGGCACTCACCATACCGCTCTGGGAAGACAAGAGCGCGCCACAGACTTCGGTCACCACGCTCGACCCGATTCTCTTTGGCGACATGCAGACGGGACGCATCTTCGTTTCCCAGCTCGGACCAAAAACCAGTCTCCTCGCTCTCACGGACGATGACGGCGAAACCTACCTCCCGTCCCAAGGATCGCCGATCAATCCGGGCGTCGACCACCAGACCATTGGCGGCGGCCCCTACAGCCCGACGCTTGAGCCCGTCCATCCGCTCTACCTCAACGCTTCCTACTATGCCTCCCAAGACATCGCGGTCGCGCAATTGGGCCGCAGCGATGATGGCGGTGTCACCTTCGGTCCGGCCGTCCCGATGTACAACCTGACCGAGTGCGGCGGCCTCCATGGCCATATCAAAGTCACCCCGCGCAGTCCGCTGACGGAGGCCAACGGCCATCTCGGTACCGTTTACGTGCCGAACAAGGGCTGCGGCGGGCAACAAGCGGTCGTGGTCTCGGAAAATAACGGCTCCACCTTTGCGATTCGGCCCGTTCCCGGCAGCGTTTCCGGGCCGAGCGACCCTTCCGTGGGCGTCGACAAAGCCGGAAAGATATATGTCGCCATGGCGGACGGCACCGGCCGCGCCACAGTTTCCGTTTCCGGCGACAAAGGCGTGACCTGGCAGACCGCCTCCCCGATCGATGTCGGCGACGCCTTTAGCATTCGAAATTCTGTCTTCCCGACCGCGGTGGGCGGCGACGAGGGACGCGCGACCGTCATGTTCCTCGCCACGGACACCCCGGGAAACTTCCAGGAAACCGGCGTTTTCACCGGTGTTTGGCATATCTACGCTGCATCCACTTTCGATGGCGGAAATTCGTGGACGACCGTGCGAGTGACCCCCGAGAACGACCCCGTCCAGCGCGGCTCGATCTGCGCCGGTGGCACCACCTGCGGCGGCGATCGGAACTTGCTCGACTTTAACGACATGGAAATCGATCAAGAAGGTCGCGTCATCATGGCGTATGCCGATGGTTGCATCGGCTGCACCAGCCTGACGGGCGCGGACTCCCGGTCCGCGAAAGCGACCATCGGCCGCCAGTCCGGCGGCAAGCGCATGCTCGCCGCCTTTGATCCGCAAGGAGACACCGCCATTGTCCCCGCTGCGCCTCTGGTCACCACCGTGGCTCGCACCAATGCTACCACCGTGCACGTGGAATGGGCGACCCCGGATAACGGCGGCGCGGCCATCACTGGGTACAATGTCTTCCGCAAGACAGGTGCCGGAGGCACCTACGCGCGCCTTGGCGCCACTCCCACCACCGGAGCCGCTCGCACGTCTTACGATGACGCCACCGCGACCGACACCGCGGCGCAGTATTTCTACAAAGTCACTGCATTAAACAGCGTCGGCGAAGGAACAAATTGCGGCGATTTCTCGGTCGGTGCCGTCGTGCCTCCACCGTCCCCCTGCATGGTGCCGGGCGTTCCGATTCTAGCCGACGACGCGGGCGACATCATCACGCCCATCGGCCAATCCGCCAATCCTGGTTGGGATTTGCGCAGCCTGTCGATTGCGGAACCGTTCGGCTTCGTGCCCGACAAGGTGGTCTTCACCCTGAAGGTCGAAAACCTGACCGCGGTTCCGGCAAACACGCGCTGGCCGATTCAGTTCGTCGTCAACGGCAATGGCTACTTCGTGGACATGAGCACTTATCCTACGGATGGCGGAAGCCCGGTCGCTCCCGTGTTTAAATATGGCACCTTCGATCCGACTGGCGGGACCGGCGGCATTTACGGCGCGCCCAATACGCGGCTCGGGAACGCCGACGCAGAAAGCACTTTCACACCCGACGGGAATATCCGGATTGTTGTTTCACGAGACAAAATCGGAAATCCAGCGGTGGGTCAAAACCTGACGGGATTCCTCGTCCGCGTCCGCTTCGGGAGCGACGCGGCGGCGGTGACACCGGATAATATGCCGCAGGATCTCGGTCCGACCGGCAGCTATGCGGTCTCCGGGAACGCCTTCTGCGCGCCGAATTTGGCGCCGATCGCGGCCCTCGCGGCCAGCCCCGCCAGCGGCGTCGCACCAGTGACGGTGAACTTTGATGCTTCGGCCTCCTTCGATCCCGATACGGGCGACAGCATCGCGTCTTACAAGTTTAATTTCGGCGATGGATCGGCTCCTGTGACTCAACCCGGTCCGACCATTTCCCACCCCTACGTGGATAATGGCAGCTACCAGGCAAGCGTGATGGTGACCGACACTCGCGGCGCCACCAGTGATCTCGCGAGCCAGGTGATTCAGGTGGATACCACGTTGACGAGCATCGTCTCCCGGAAAACTCATGGCGGCGCAGGCGATTTCGATATCGTCCTCAACTCCGCCAGCGGGGGATTGACCAGCGTGGAATGCCGTAACAACGGCACCAACAGCCACCAGCTCATCTTCACCTTCCAGAGAAATCTGACGGCGGTCACTTCCTCGACCGTCACCGAAGGCAACGCGACCAAGGCCGCCGAAGGTGTGGGTCCCGCGCCTAACCAATACACCGTCAACCTGACCAATGTGACCAACGCCCAGTACGTCACGGTCACGCTCGATGGCGTGCAGGACACCGCCGGCACGAATCTGACCGGAGTGCGCGGACGCATGGCGGTCCTGAACGGCGACACAAACGCCAACCTCGCCACCAATTCGAGCGATGTGGCCCAGACCAAGCCGGAATCAGGCAACACGACCAGCGCGGCGAACTTCCGCCTCGATGTGAATGCCAACGGCGCCGTCAACGGAACCGACGTTTCACAGATCAAATTCAACTCCGGGGCCTCGGTCTCGGCCGCAGTCTCCAGCAGAAAAGGCGGGGCGCCCACCGGACGACGGTAAGGAAAGCACAGCATCTACGTCAGACGGGCTGGTTCCGCGAGGAGCCAGCCCGTTTTTCGTTCTCGCCATCTGCCGATGCCGGCGCCGATGCCGGGGCACCGCGTGGCCAAAACTCACACCGCTCTTTCGGGACCCGACCTGGAGGGCAATGCTCCCGTCGCGCTCCCTAGGCGCTTCTCCTCGCGCTTGATTCGAGCGTCGTTTCGGCCACGCGAAACGGACACGCAGTGGGCTGGCGAAGGCATTCTCCTGTCGCCTGTTTGTTCCGGAAATCGACCGGCGACAAGAGTGTCGCCCCTCCGATTCTCAGGTGCGGACGTGGCTTTGGGTCACAGAAATGTCCTCGGCTACGCTAGAGCGTGTCATGCACTTTGGCGTATTCCACGAGATGTCTGGAGGTAGGGACGCCGCAGCGCGCGTAGCGCGGCGTCCGAGGCGCGTGGCCTGCATTTTTAACGCCCGTGCCGCCACAGACCGACCCATGCTTCTTGGACCGCGCCACGCGCTGTCCCTACACCGCCTTGCGCCAGAGCGATCAGTACGCTCTAACGGTTTTGCTAGCCCTAAAATGATGACAAAGGTGTTGTGTCTTCAAGCACGGCGGTGCGCCGCGGCCGTCGGCAGGGTCCCGCCTGCCCTCCAAAAGCGCCGGAGCCCTGGCGCGCCGTGAAAAGCTGGCGCGTCATTCCCGGGGCGGGAACTTCCCTCCTCCCAAGGGCGAGCAGCCGGCTCCGAGGGCCAACCGCTCCTAATCCTTCTCCTCTTTCGCCGGGGAGTTTTCCAAATTCTTGAGCGAGCAGGTGCTGAGAAATTTTTCATCGCGACCGGCGGCCAGGACAAGGAGATGGGGATTGTTTTTCCCAGCGAGAATCTCCCATTGGTATTTGAAATTCTTGATCTTCGGATCGCCTTCCTGGCGCGCCTGCTTCACGTCGCCGATCGCGCGGTAGAGGATGCGCCGCGCTTCCTTGTCCTCGCGCGCCACGGCGGTGACGAAATTTAGCTTCTCGTCCTTCCCGAAGCCGACGATCAAGTGGGAGTAGCTCTCATCGCGCACTTTCCAGACTTCCTGCCACCCGTCTTCCTTGCGCAGGAATTCCCCGATCTCCGCCAGGCGCTCCCTGGCCTGCTCTTCGCTCATGCTCAGTTTGAGGCCGAGAATTTGGTGCGAGGGCGTCAAGGTGGGCTCGGCCGCGCCCAGCAAATTTGCGCTGATCGCAAATAACGAAACAACCAGGATATTTCTCATTCGATTTTCTCTTTCCAGACGACCGACCGAAGAGAAGGAAGGCCACAACGGCTGAAAAGCAATCGGAGGCCAAAACTCTTTCTTGGCGAGTCCCGGACTTCGTAACCCAAGGAGTGGGCACTTCCAAGCCGCGGAGTTTCATCTCTTGTTTCGCGTTCGTGGAGGAAACGTGGCGGCTGGGAAGCCGCCACTCCTTGAGGCGTGACCCAAGCGTGACCCCGCTCCCTGCCGGTGCCAAAAAAGAAAAACCGAGCGCAGCGGTTAGGCTGCGCTCGGTGTCATATTCTACTCTGGTCCGGAACGGGCTGCACCTTCCCCAGACTGACGCACATCGACCAACCAAATCTGCGGGAAAGAGTCCGGTGCGTCTCGAACCCTGCCGCGAATTGAGGCTCCTTAGGCCCGCGCGCGATGCTTCCGCACGGCCACCAGCAAGAGCAGGGCGCCGCCCATCACAGCCAAGCCGATCGTGGCCGGTTCCGGAATCACGTTCACCGTGAAGAACGGTCCGTTTGCGCCACCAATGTTTACATCTTGGAAGGGGATGGGATTCGGCCCACTCCCGAAACGGTCGGTCATGATCGAGCGGGGGTCGAGGCGGATGGTGTAGGTGCCGGGAGCTGCGCTCGCCAGAACCATGATGGTGATATTCTGAAGGTTGAAGGTGCCGGGGTCCTGGTTATTGAACTGGTCGCCGGTGTAGCCGAGGTCAAACTGATTGGAGTTGCTGGTCGGTCCGAACATGAATTTTCCGGCATTGCCGCCAAACGCCTGCCCGTCGCTTGTGGTCGGGTCATTGAACACGTTCACCCCCGTCCCCGCACTGATCGGTGACGTGTTCATGCGGCTGAGCAGCATGAAATTACCGGCCCCGTTCAGGCTCTGGTAGAATACGGTGTAGCCGCTGGAAATGAAATTGGTCGTGACCGCGAGGGAGAGCGTGAACGAGCCACCCGCAGCAATGCTGATGCTATTCCCACCGCCCATGGAATTGGTCAGGGTGGCGCTGGCGACTCCGGTTTGAGCGTTGCTACTCTGGAACGCGAGAAGGGGGCAGATCACCAGGGCGGTGACGAGGATGAATTTGCGAAGCTTCGCAAAGGTCAGGTTTGCTTGGGATTTCATGGTCTTATTTACTGTTTTCTTTTGAGGTTGGTCATCTCGGATTTTGGTCTGGGTCTGATTTCTTTCTGAGGGCCAGGCTAAAACACGAATTTGGTCGATTGCAGGCGATTATTAGCAGGATGAAATTCGGTGTCACTAAAAATATTCATTCCCGAGCACTTTTTTTCACCGCGAAAAAAGGGGCGTGTTTTCACTGTTTTTGAGAGGGAACTCCGCACCCTATTTTTCGCGCTCACCATCCAATCGGAGCCCGTCCTTACTTTCGTGTAGGCCGGTCGGGAATATTTTCTGGGGGAGGCGGTGGGCGCCGGGACATTTCCCCATCCCCTTGTGCGCGGTCTCTTGCCGACTCTACGGCGCACGGTACAGACAAAACCCTTGGGAGGGCGAACCATCCCAAGGGTCTGTCTGACTGCTCTTAACGTGGTTTGTGCGGGGTCGCTGGCTTAGGGAGGAAGCAAGGCACCCGATTTCGACTTCACCAACCCCACATCGCTCGCGTTCACCGTGCCGTTCACGTTTACATCCGTCCGGAACGTGCTCGCGTTCACCGTCCCGGTCGCAGCCGCCGCTTTGGTCTGCCCCACGTCCGTCCCGGAGACCACGCCATTCGCGCTGGTGTCCCCGTTGAGCACTCCCATCGGGATGAGCACGCTGCCCAGGTTGGCCCCGTTACTCACATTGGACAGAGTGACCCCGATCCTTTGCGCGTCGGTGATCCCAGTCAGGTTCACCGTGACCACGTTCCCCGCCACCAGCGCACTCGCACTCCCGGCGCCGGTCGTTACGGCCGCTCCGCCCAGCGTGACCGGGTTGGCAAAGGTGACCACCATCGTGTGATTGGGCCCGCTGCGTGGTTCGATCCCGACTGCTCCGCCTACCCCCACCAGTGGCAACGGCACGTCGAAGTCGCCCACCCCAGTGTGAGTCTTGCGCGAGACCGCCGTGTTCACCGTCGGCGCGCTCCCTCCGCAGACCGCCGCAACCAAGGTGATGGTATCCACCCGTGAGCCCGGATTGGTTCCGGGCACCACGCTGTTGTCGGAGCCCTGGCGCCATCTGAATTGCACGCTCTGGCCCGCGGCTGCCGCTGGCAGGTTCACCACCGTGGTGATGTAGGTCGGTGCTGCCGCTGTCCCACCAGACAAGCCCGTCCAGGCCATCCGGCCCGGCAACGGATTGGAAAACCCGGTGCTTAAGGTCGAGTTGTAGCCGCCGCTGGCGAAACTGCCCCCGGCCGTCAGGATATCCTGGAACGCTCCCCCGGCCACCCCAGGAATGGCGATCTCCATCACTTTCCCATCAAAGCCCGATTCGGTGTTGAACTCATTGCGGAAGCTCAATTGCGCGCCGCCAGTGACCGCCACCGGCGCCGAGGTTACTTCCGACAACCCAACGTTGGACGCTTCGGAGGTAAAGACCGAGTTGGGCGCCGTGTCCGGGAAGGTCGTCACCGTCGTCGCCGCCGTGCCCGTCCCGGAAAAGGTGGTCGACCATCCCGCCGGCAAGGCCGGCGCGGTCACCCCATCGAAGTTTTCCACCGCGCCGGTTTGCGTGCTGCCGGTCGGGAAGGTGAAGACGAAGGGGCCGTATGGCGTTCCCGCGTCGAGGGCGTTCAGCGTGGCCGTGACTGTTCCTCCGCAGGCCAGGGCCGGGTCCACGGTGAAGGTGTAATTACGGAAGACCACCGGGTTGCTGGCGCACTGGACCCCATAATTTTGGGCTGCGGGCGGATTGGTCACACCGCCGCCAGCTTGCAACGTTCCCGTCAACGCCGTGGTGCAGGGATTTCCCGGTCCACCGCTATTCTTGAGCCCGAGCGCTACCGTCACTACTTCGCCCGGATCGAGGACGTTGTTCGCGCCCGCCGAGACGATGTAGGAACCGCCCGCGATGACGTTGTTGGTCGGCGTTGTCGGGAGTTTGAAGCTGGCAATGCGCGTCCGCCAGTTGAAGGTGCCGTTGGAGGGAATGTATTCGGTCGTGAACCAGAAGGTGGCGTCATCCACCGGGTCGATCGTGAGATCGCTGTAATCGCCCCAGCGGTTCAGGCCGGAAGTCTGATTCCCGGTCGGAGAAATGGGGACGGTCGCTTCGCCTTGGGCCAAAACGCCGATCGGATCGGAAGCAAACCGGCCGGCATAGCGCATCTCCGGATTGATCGTGGGAGAAGAGGCGCTAAAGCCGAGCGCGAGACTTCCGTTCCCGTCCATGGCCACACTGCCCATCCAGCGCCAGGTCGTGTCGGGTTGATAAGTGCTCTCCTGAAACAGCGTCACTGGTCCCGCCGTCACGTTGCGCAGCTCGAACCAGCGAATGCCGGCTACGCCACCGCTACTCACGCTAAAGTTTCCCACCACGGCTTCGTGGTTATCGGCGAACTTGCGGTAGGCCAGGCGGAACATCAGGCGATCACCAATGCCATCCAGGATGCCAGCCGCCCCTCCCATCTCGGGCACGCAGGCGCGGGTGCCCGGGCAGAGTTCCGTAAACCCAGCCGAGGGCACGGTCGCGAAGAGCGTGAAGGTGGTCATCGCGGGCGTGACGAAGTCGGCGTGGAAATGCAACACGCGGTAAGTATTGCCGCTCGCTCCACCGGGCCAATAAACGAACGTGGCCGGCGCGCCAGAAGTCGGGAGAATCGAGCCATCGAGATCCGCCGGCAGAAACACCTCATCCGTGCTGCCGCCGGGAAGAATGCCCGGAGTCACAAACGTGGCGGGCTGACCGAGCAGCATCTTCGCGCGGTCAAACGCAAACGCCTGGCCGCCGAGAAAAGCCGTGCCCCCGGCGTTGAAGACGTTGAAGGCACAATAGTAGGCATCGGGCCACACACCCAGGTGCGGGTAATCAAAGAAGTTCGTCCCGAGGGTGAAGTCGTAACGGAAATAGGCACCCGTGGCATCACTGGTCTGCGAGACCGCGATACACTCGTGCGTCGGCGGACTCCCGGCGAATTGCGTGATCACCCAGCGGTTGGCCAATTGGTCATACAGGACCACTGGGTCGCCGCCGCCGCCCGTTTCGCAAATGCCGCCGAAACCCGCCCAAAGGGAATTGATGCTGACGGGACCCATGAGCGAGTTGCCGGTCGCCTTGTCGAAGACTTGGACCGCTTCATTGACCATCTGCACATACTGCGTGGCTCCGACTTCACCGTCGGTATCGGGCGGCGCGCAATTGCAACCGACGCCGGGGAACGGAATGCCATCGAAATTCCGAATCGGCGACGGAATGGAAGGGACTAGTTGCGCCAGGATGGAAGCGTGTGCGTTTTGGACGACAGGATCCGGGCTATCGACATGCTTGTGGGGAATCTTGGGATTGACGTTCGCTTCGCGCTCGAATTGCTTCGCGACCACGGGCCACGGCGGCTGATTGCGCAGGGGCGGCGAGACGTCGTTCTTGTTTGAAGCGGCGGAGATAACACCGGTGCGCGCCTCTTCCTTGGAGGGAGCGGTTTTCGAGTCTTTGCCCTGCGCCTGAGCGGAGGAACCGGTGAAGAGGCCCAAGCCGAACAGCACGATAAAAATGCTGATCGAGCACAAGCCAATGGCGAGGAGCATTCTGGGATTAAAGAATGCTGATTGAGATGTGATTTTCTTTTTCATAAGCAGGGTTTTCTACGGCTTACGGAGCTGGTCATTCAGCGCCATAATGTTGTTCCATTTTCCCGAACGTGGGGGTGCGCGGGGGAGGGGCGGACTATTTCGAAACCCAAATTTCAAGTCAACGAAAATCTATTTAAACTGCGGAAACACTGAGTTTTATGACGATTTGGTAATCTCAAGAGGACTGTAACCTTGGAGACTGCTGTCCGCAGGGCGACAAGACCGCGATCACAAACGGTCCCGATGCGCCGAAGCGTCAAGGGTCCCTGACCTTCGGCGCAGAAAACGAAAGGGTGCTTGACGGAGGCACCGCCTCGCGCTTCTCGTTCCATCTCAGCATTTCCGCTCTCCGCCGCATGAAACGTCTCCTTCCCTTTATCCTCATCATCGCCGTGGCTGCTCTTGCGGTCGGCGGCGGCACCGCGCTCTATCGTGCCCGGCGCGAGACCGTCTTCGCGCCGATCCCAAACGAAAAAGCGGACGCCAACCCCGGCGCCGTCCCGCCCCATTTCCGCGGGGCCGCGCGCGCGCCGGTCGTGTTGGAAGAGTTTGGCGATTTGCAATGTCCGCCCTGCGCGCTGCTGGCCGTCCTCTTGAAAAAACTCGAAGAAGAAAATCGCAGTCGTCTGCGCGTCGTCTTCCGTAACTTTCCTCTCGCCATGCACAAGCACGCGGTCGAAGCCGCCCGCGCCGCCGAGGCCGCCGGAGCGCAAGGTCGCTTCTGGGAATTGGCCGATCTCCTTTACGAACACCAACCCGAATGGAGCAAAGAAGAAAATGTCACCGCGACGTTTGAAGGTTACGCGCAAAAAATCGGCCTCGATCTCGCCCGTTTCAAAGCCGATCGCGAAGACAACAAACTCCTCGGTCGCATCGGCCTCGATAACCAGCGCGGCATTTCCATGGGAGTCACCTCCACGCCCACCCTTTTTATCAACAACCAGCGCGTCCCTCAGCAATTCATGACGGACCAAGGTCTGCGCGACGCGATCGATAATGTCGCGAATGGAAAACCGCCTTTCCCGACCCCCTAAGCATGAAATCAAAGTCTGCGTCGAGAGTGTTGCCTCCCGTTTCGCGAGGCCGGAAATTCATCTACATCGCGGCTGCCGTCCTTTCCCTCGTCGGCCTTGGGGAGACCACCTACCTCACCGCCACGCACCTCGCCGGCGCGCACGTTACCTGCGTCACGGCAGCCAATTGCTCGCAGGTCCTCGGCAGCGTTTACGCTTCCTTCCGTGGCCTTCCACTCGCAGGCGTGGGCGCGCTTGGCTATTTCGCCGTCTTCAGTTTCGCCACCCTCGCGGCCTTCCGGTTTCCACGCGCATCAACGTTGCTCGCGCTCACGGTGGGTTTGATGTTCTTAACCACGCTTTGGCTGCTCTATTTGCAGGCTTTCGTGCTGCACGCTTTCTGCGATTACTGCCTCTTCTCTGCCGCGCTGATTTTTCTGCTCTCCGGTTTGCTCATCGCCGCGCCAGCGCCGCGACAGGAAAGCTAGCCGGAGCCATTTTTTCTCTCGGGCCTGCGAGGGTAGGAACGCCGCGCTGCGGCGTCCAAAGCGCGTGGTCTGCGCTGGATCGTCCGTGCGCTGCACAACACGCTTTCGCGACAATTCATTTTCTCATGGCCTGGGACAGTCTTTGTCCGTGCCTTCTGCTAGAATGGGCCGGTGCAGCTCGAACTTGAACTCCAGCCCAGCCGCGGCCCGCGTTTGCTGATCGCCGCCACGCCGGAAGCGGCCTGGCAGGGTGGAAGCGCGACCTGGCTCAAGACAGTCAGCGAACAGGCCTGGCAACTCGAACGTCCCGTGGTCGTCGTCGCTCCCACTCGCGGGCAAACGCAGGCGCTCCGCGCTCGCATTCTCGCCGCGGGTCAATCCACGCTCGGAATCCAATTCCTCACCCCGCTTCATCTCCGCGCGCTTCTGGCCCGCGCCACCGAAGTCTTGCCCCCTCCGCCGCGCGAGCACTTGCGGCTCCTGCTCGCCCTCGCCGCCGAAGAAATTTTAGCCGACGAATCAATCCCCGAGCCCGATCGTCTCGCGGCGATTTCCGTGCGCCGCACCCCGGATCATCTTCTGCATTTGCTCGAGCAACTCGGCGCCGCCGGAGCCGATTTCCGCCAAATCGATCTTCCCGCCTTCCGTCCTATCGTTAGGCAGTTCCACGCGCACCTCGATTCCGCCCAGTTCGCTCTCGGCCCGGCGGCCGATCGGCAGGTGCTCAGCCGCGCCACCCAGTCTTTACCGGCCATCAGCAATCTCCTGATCACGGGTTTTCACGGTGCGCATTGGCCGCTCTGGCACCTCCTGCGCGCCGGGGTGCAAACGTCCGAAAACGCCACCGTCATCCTGCAATATCCACGCGAGTCCGCCGAGGATATTGACTCCGCCTGGATCGGCACTTGGGAAGAAAATTTCGGCGAAGCCAGGTCGATCGAAAGCGCGACCGTTCCCGCCGCTTCCGAACGCGAAACAATCTTTCTCGCCGGCCTGGACACGCGCGAACAAGCGCACGCCATCGCTGCCGCAGCGGATCGATTTCTGGCCGATGAAAGCTGCTCCCGGCTCGGCATTATCGTCCCCGCGGCTGGCGCTCTCTCGCGTCTCACCGCCGCCGCGCTCAGCCGGCAAGGCCTCCCGCATTACGACGCCATCGGCCAAAGAACGCCGGGCCTTTTCGAGGCCCCCGACTTCTGGAACTGGATGGACTTGCAACGCACTCCGCGCCTCAACGTCCTCCTTCGCTTCCTCGGCGCCCTGCCCGCCGGCCACTCTCTCTTCGCGAAAATTTCCCGCCGCCGAATCGCTGACGCGCTGAACCGCTCGTTAGGCGAAATCGCGCTCGATGATCTCTCCATCCTCCTCGCCGCCACCCGCGGGCGCGACGGCACAGACCAGTTCGTTTCCGCCGCTCTTGCAGAGGTCCTCTTCCTGCCTGACCACGCCAACCTCGCCGGATTCCTCAGCCTCACCGCCGATGCTTTCGCCCGCCTCGGCTGGGATGAACGCTGGCGCGAGATCGAGCAACGCACCACCTGGTCACCGCACGTCCTGGCCACTTTCTCCCGCACCCTCTTCCTGCAATGGCTGGAAGAGTCCGCCAACAGCGCCCGCATCACCCGCGACCTCATCGGCCAGCATCCGTATGCGCGCGTCCAGATTCTCACCCCCGCGCAGGCTGAAGATCAGACCTGGTCGCATCTCATTCTCTGCGGCTTGAACGAAGCCGCCTGGCCCGCCTCCGCCCGCGGCGATTTCCTCCCCGCCGCGCAGATCGATGAACTCAATCGCAGCGTCCAAAAAATAAATCGCGCCGCCACCCGCCGCGGCCGGCAAGGCGAAGGCCACGTCACTATGCGCGCCGGCGCCACCCTCTTTCTCGGCGCCGCGCAACAACGCCAACTCGCGCTCGCCCAATTCGCCAGCCTCATCGAATCCGCCACGCACGGCCTCGCGCTCACCGCCAGTCTCGTGCAGGAGGCAACGCCCGAACGCATCTCGAATCCGAGCGAATTCTTCAGCCGTCTCTATCACGAAGTTCACGGCCAGCCCGTCTCTCAAAACGCCCTGCGCGCCTTGCGCGATCAAACGCGCCGCTGGCTCGACACTGCCGCTTTGGAACCGCCCCAGAAACACGAGCAAACCCCCGCCATTCTCCAAACCCGCATCGCCTACTCCGCGCGTCGGGAAATTGCTGTCTCCGGCGAATATGACTTCACCCTCCGAGTTCCGCCTAACGAGACCAAGCCATTGAGCGTGAGCGATACGGAAGCTCTGCTCAAATCTCCCGCGCTCATCTGGATGGAACGCTATCTGGGAGTCGAAGGCGCCGAAGACTCGACCTACGTCTGGAACGCCACCGTCGGGAAATGGACCCACGAATGGCTCGCCAGCATTCTCGACAAAACGGAAACGTTCACCGCCTTTCCCGCCGCCGAAACGATCACGCCACGCATCCTCGCCGCCGCCGAACGGAAGCGCGCGGAAGTGCGGGAACTTTGCCGACAGAGCGGCCGCACCATTCCCGACTGGTGGGATTCTGGCTGGGAGAACGCGCTTTGCCTCGCTCAGACTCTTGGCCGCCTGCTTGGCGCAATCGAAGGCTGGCCTTGGGCCGTTTCGGAATGGCGCCTTGAAGCCCAACCGATTGCCGTCGGCGAGGGCCGCAGCCTGCTCTTGCGCGGCCGCGCCGACCTCTTGTTAGGCCAGACCACCACACCGCCCGAATCCCTCGCTCTCCCGGATCTCTGGATCATCGATTTCAAAACCGGAAACAAGAAATCGATCGCGCCCACATCGCGAAAGAAAGGCGACCCCCGCGCACCGCGCGTCCGCAAACAGCTTCTCAAAGCCGAACCCGACCTGCAACTCGGGCTTTACGCACTCGCGGCCAAACAACTCGGCGCCGAACGCGTCGCTCTCAGCATTCTCTCCCCGGTCGTCAACTGGCCCGAACCCCAACTGCACGACGACGATTTCTCCGAATGCACCGCCGCGTTGATCGAACTCGCGCGCATGCAAGCCACCGGAATCTTCGGCATGAAAGGCCAGCTCCGCGGCGCCTTCACCTTTCATAAAGATTACCCGCTCGCCACCCTCGCGATCGATCCCGAGATCATCGACGAACGCTGGGAACGCACTCACCCCGACCTCGTGGTGGAAGAGGAGGGCTGGACATGAGCAGGCCCAGCGATCAACCCGTGCGCGATCGTTTCGCACAGGAGCTCGACCGCAATTTCTCCGTCATCGCAGCGGCGGGTTCTGGCAAAACACGCGCCGTCACCGACCGCATCGCGCAACTCGCGCAAGCGCCGAAGGCAGCTCACGCGTTACCGCGCCTCGTCGTCCTCACCTTCGCCAATCGCGCCGCCGATGAGATGCAGCAGCGCGCCCGCGAACAAATCCTGCGCGCCAAGGTCGGGCCAGAAATTCTAGGGGCATTTAACCGCGCCTGGTTCGGGACCATCCACGCTTTCTGCCTCAAACTCTTGAACGACTACGGCCACTACCTCGGCCTGCCAGCACCGCTCGAGTTGATCACGGCCGACGACGATCTTTGGAACGAGTTCGTCCAGCAGCAAACCAGGGTCGGCCGGTCGCTCTCGCCGGAAAATCGCCAAGCGCTTCTCCGTCACGCCTCCATCCGTCACATCATGGAATTGGGACGCCAGGCTGGGTCCGCGCTGCTTCGCCCTAACGAGCCGTCAGCCTATCCGGAGGTCGACTTGCGCGACGTCCATCGGGCGTTTCTTCCATTAAAGAAAACTGACACGGTGGGGAATTCCCAAGCCCAACTGCTCAATTGGGAGGAAGGCTTCCGCCACGGCACCGGCTTCCTCCGCTGGCCAATTTGCTCCACCAAAGCACAGGGCATCGATGAAACCTGGGCGCAGGCCTTCGTCCCGCTGCGCCGTTGGGTCAACCAAACCGCCATCTGCGTCGCCGCCGAAGTGCAGCGCGACTACCGCAATTTCCGCCTCGAACGCGGTGTCGTCACCTACGACGACCAGATCGCGCTCGCCGACGAACTGGTGCAACACCCCGAAGCTGCGCGTCGCATTCGCCAGCTCGATCCCATCGTCATCCTCGACGAAGCGCAGGACACCGATCCCGCCATGTTCTCCGTCCTCTCGGAAATCACGCGCCCGGTTTCCGCGACTGGCCGCTGGTTGGAAACACCAGTCGATCCGCCGCGCCCCGGCCACTTCTGCATGGTCGGCGATCGCCAGCAATCCATCTATCACGACCGCGCCGACCTCACGCACTACAACCGCGTGCACGAAACGCTGGTGCAATCCGAAGCCGGCGAAGCGCTCGTTTTCGACGTCACCTTTCGGCTCGATCAACGGCAGCTCGATTTCGTGAACGAAACCTTCCGCGAGATCCTGCACGGCACCGAAGGGCAGGTGAAATTCGTTGAACTGCAACCGCGCCCCGGCGTCCTTCCCGGCCAGGTCATCCGGCTGTCTCTTGGCGCTGACTTGTTAGGCGGCGAGGAGAAATTGAAAGACCGCCAGGTCGCCCGGATCGAAGCGGACGAACTCGCGCGTTGGCTGCAAGAACATGGCCCCGAGAAACTTCGCGCACGCAGTTGGCGCGAGGTCGCGATCCTTTGTCCGCGAAAAGATTGGCTGCGCACAATGGCGATCGCGCTGCGGAAAATCGACCTGCCGGTCGAAGTGCAATCCGAGAGCGATCTGCAAGCCGACTCGCCCGCCTACGCGTGGCTCACCGCGCTCTGCACGATCATGGTCGAACCGCAGAACCACTACGAGATCGTCGGCGTTCTGCGGGAAGTTTACGGCATCTCCGATCACGATCTCGCCGTCTTCAGCGAAGGAAATGGCGAACGCTTTCAAATCGAAAAGCCCGTTGCTGCCGCAGGCATTGTCTCTTCGCAGATGGCGGATCTCACCGAGCTGCGCGCCAGCCTGCAGCCGCTTCCGCTCTATGCTGCGATCGAGCAACTGATCGACGGCACCGCCCTGCGCGCGCGTCTTCATTCTCTTCCGCCGGAAGATTTCAAAGATTTGTTAGGCGACCTCGATACCTTGCTCACGCTCGCCGCGGAAGTCGGCGCCGCCGGCGCGACGCTCGCCGATTTCGCCGAGCGCTTGCGTTCCGAGATGAAGATTCAGCGCCCCGTCCGAATCTCGGAAGAGAACGCCCTTCAGCTCATCACCGCGCAGAAAGCCAAAGGCTCGGAATGGGACGCCGTCATCATCCCGTTTCTTAGCCGGCGCATTACCGGATTCTCACCGCGCTATCCATCGCTCATTCGCGTTCCCGGTCGCGACGAAGTCATCGCCGCCTTGCACAAGGAAGACCGCGAAGAAGAGATCAAAGACGCCTACAAAAAAGCGCGTCGCCAGGAAATGGAACGCCTGCTTTATGTCGCCCTCACCCGCGCACGGCGCACCCTCGTCCTCGTCCACGACCGCGCACTCTTCTCGCCCAAGCACGACAAGCTGGCGGTGGATTCGCAGTTAAAATTTCTTCGCGGTGACAAAGAAGAATCCAGCTGCGTTGCTCTCGATGCACTCGCCGCCAAAGCCGAGCCGTGCGCGCAAACACTCGCCGCCGCAGAAAAAATAGCCGACATCCCAGACGCTCCGCCTTTCGCCTTCAAACCGCTCGACTCTGTCGTCCTGCAGCGCGCCCAAACCCGCGCCGCCCGATTCATCCACAAACAAAATCCCAGCGGTTACGAACCCGCGGCGGACGACGAAGTTTCATCGCGAAATACGCACGCGCTTCCGCGTTCCCTCGGTGATAATAACGCCACGCTCTATGGCAGTTGGTGGCACGCGCTTTTCCAGCATTTCCCCTGGCGCGACGGCGCGGAAGCGCACCAGGAAACCTTCCGCGCTTTCCAAGCCAGTTCACCGAATCCCGCCCGCTCCGCCACCGAATGGCAACTTCTGCAAAAACCGCTTCGTGACTCCGCGCTCGCAAAATTTCTCAACCAACCGGGCGTCATCACTCAGACCGAGTTCCCCTTCCTCTGGCGCATCGACGATCAGAACTGCCTCGAAGGGGTAATCGATCTCTTCGCGTTCGATCCGGCGAAGCGCCGCGTCCTGCTCATCGATTGGAAAACCAACCAAGCCACCCGCAAAGACGCCGATAAACTCCGCACCCGTTATCGCCCCCAACTGGCGTCCTATTGGAAAGCCGTCCGTGAGATCACAGGCTGCACTGTGGAGGCTGGCCTGTATTCTACCGCCATCGGTGAACTCCTTACCTACTCCGAGGAGGAAATGGAAAGCGAGTGGACCCGCCTCGCCCAGCTCCCGCCCGATGAATTGAAAAGCGAAATAGGTCCGCCAGAGCTTTGAGGCCATCTCAAGGAGCGGCGCGCTTCCAAGCCGCCGCAGGGCGTTTTGGAAAACGCCCGTCCTTGTTTAAGATTGAAAAACGCCCCTGTGATGCAGAATAGCCTTATGCGCGTCCGCCGCTTCCTCCTCAGCTTGTGCCTGGGCGGAGTGTGTCTGCTCCACGCGCAAACCCGCGGAGCGGGATTGCGTGTGAACGACGCCGTCGCGCTCGCGCGGCAGCAGAATCCGGAAATCCTGATCGCGCGGAAGCAATTGGAAGCCGCCCGCGGCACGGTCACGGAAGCACGTTCCGGTTACCTGCCCTCGGTCATCTCCTCCGGACTGCTTCGGAAACGCGAGCGCCAGGAATTATCGCGTCTGCGCGAGGACGATTACAACGCGTCCCTCCGTGTCGTGCAGAGTGTGTACACCGCCGGCGCCACCAAAGGCCGCGTCGCCATTGCGCGGCTGCTCGAGGAAAAGCGCGCGCTCGAATTGGCCGTAGTGGAACAACGCGTGGCCATGGACGTGCGCGTCGCCTACTACGAACTCCTCCTCAACCGCGCCAAGATCGAGGTGCGCGAGCAATCAGTCGGCGTGATGCGCGATGAATTGCGCGTGCAACAAGAACGCCTGCTCGCCGGCACCGTCGGGGAGTTAAATGTGCGCCGCGCCGAAGTCTCGCTCGCAAATGAGCAGCCGGAATTATTCGAGGCCCAAACCCGCGTGCAAAATTCTTATCTACGACTGAACGAACTCTGTGGCGTCGATTCCACCGGCGCCAGTTTCCAGCCGACGGATCGGCTGCAATACCAGGCCGCGCGGCCCGACCTTTCCGAAAGTCTCGCGCACGCAAGAGCCACGCGGCCCGAAATTCATGCACGCGAAATCGATGTCGAAATCGAGCAACAACAGTTGATTGTGGACCGCAGCGAATTGCGACCACGCGTTGACGTGTTCACCGGCTACGAAGTTTACAGCGAACGCGATCCTTTGGTCGGCGCCGAGTTCAACCACGGTTACGTCGTCGGCTTGAATGCGAGCTGGCACATCTTCGATGGCCACGCCACCAAGGGCCGGATGCAGGCCACACGCGCGCGCCGCGAGGCCGCTCTCGCCGCTCTCCGCGGCGCGCAGCTTTCCGTGGAGTCCGATGTGCGCAGTGCATTCTTCGATCTCGAACAAGCGGATCGCGTCCTGGAATCCGAGACGCGCAACGTCGTGAACGCGAGCGAATCGCTCGAACTCGCGCGCAGCAATCTCGGCGCCGGCCTCGGCACGCAGCTCGATGTGCTGCAAGCCACCGCCGATGTCACGCGCGTGCGCACCACGCGTTTGAGCGCGATTTATTTGCACAACGCCGCGCTCGCTCGATTGGCGCGCGCGACGGCGAGAGAGCCGGAAGAGTTAGGCTTCCGCCCGAAGGTCGCGACCGAAGAAGAAAACAAACGTCAGGCGCAATTGCTCCACATGGCAAAACCACCGGCGGCGCTGAGCGAACGATGAGAAGCGTGGCAACAGAGGCCGGGGAGCGCACGCTTCCAGCGTGCTGGTTTTCGCATTCTGCGAAAACGAACTTTCGTTCCGCGCCAAGCATAAGGTTGCGGCCCAATTCTTCTTCCAGCGCAACGAAAGCCTGTTTCGGCAGAATGCCGAAACCAGCACGCTGGAAGCGTGCGCTCCCCAGAACCCGCCGCCCACGCGTGATCATGGTCGCGCTTTTCTTCATTATCCTCTCGTTAGCCGACACGCATGCCATCACACTAGATGCCGCCCTCGCCCGCACGCTGGAAAAAAATCCCGCCATCCTCGAAGCCCGCGCGCGCCTCGAAGAAGCCGCCGGCCGCCGCGTCGTCCTCCGCGCGACCGCACTGCCCGATGTCCGCGCGCTGATCCCCGGCGGCGTGCAGGGTGGAAAACGCGCGGGCGAAAAGAGCGTGCAACCCTTCGCCTTCGCGCGCGGCCTCTTCTCGCAGCCGCTTTTCGATCTTGCGATTCCTGCCTCCTACCGCCGCGGAAACATCGAGGTCCTGCTGGCCGAGCAACGCTTGAACGTGGCCGTGATCGAGCAACTCCACACCGCGCGTGTCGCCTATTACACCGCCGCTTATCACGACTCGCTCCTCACGCTCGGCGAAGCGCAACGGCAACGACTCGTATCAAACGCGCTCGCCCAAAACGATCGCTACGAAGCCGGCCGGGTGGATCGGCAGGCGGTCACAGTGGCGCGTGTCCTGGAGCAGGAAGTAAAACCGCGCCTGGAAGAATCCCGCCGCGCCGAAAGTGGCGCTCTGCTCGTTCTTGCGGCCGCGATGGGCGACGAGCTGGGCCCGGAGGCGAAGTTGCCCACAGTCGACACCGCGCTCTCCTTCGCCGCGCTCACGCTGGATGCCGATGCGGAATCGGCCGCCGCGCTGGAGCATCGCGCGGATCTAAAGCTCGCACGCCTTTTGGTCCGCGCGGCGCGCGAAGATCAGCGCATCATCGAGGCAGCCTATTTTCCCACGATCGACGCCAATCTCTCCGGCGATTACATCCCGGTCTCCGATATCCGCCGCAGCAGCGAAGGCTCGGCCCGGCGTTCCGACGATATCGTTTCATCGGAGCTGCGTTGGGGCGCCGCATACACCTGGCGCGTGGTCGATAACGGAAAAGTGAGCGGCGCCGTCACCCAGCGCCGCGCGGCGCGCGAAATCAACGAATTGGTCCTGGCAAAACTGGAGGCCGATGTGCCGCGGCAGTTGGCGCAGATTCAAAACAATCTCCGCTCCATTGCCGCGCGACAGGCCGCGCTTTCGCGCGCCACCGTCGTCGCCGAACAAACCGTCGCCGATGTGGTTAACAACTTGAGCGAAGGCCGCTCTTCGCAATTGGAATATCGCACCGCGGAAGCGAGCTTTTTGCAATCGAAAGCCGGCCTCCTCGCCGTCGCTTTTCAGCAGAATCTGGCGCGTGCCGAAATGGATCGCGTGACGGGCCGCTATTTCCAATTCTCAGAAAATTCTGCGACCGACGGGCGTTAACCGCTCTACGTCACGACAACCGCGGAAACAGCCATCGACGTGGAGCCGGCGCGCCCTCGACGCCGAAGTTTCAGTTCTCCATCCGACAAACACCGGCCCGGGGGCGGGCCGGCTCCATCGTCACATTTTCCCACGACACCGCCGCAAAGCTGCATTAGTTGCAGCCGTTGAAGTTCCCGATTCCGAAGAAGTTGCTCTGGCCGATCGCGCTCGGGGTTTTGCTCTTAATCGCGCTCCTTTACTACTTCCTTCTTCCAGTCGCCGAAGTGGCTGCAGTGCAGCGCGGCACTGCCATCTCCGCGGTTTACGGCACGGTGCGAATCGAGCCGACTTTCGTGATCAAGGTGCGCGCGCAGAACAGCGGCTTCATTCAATTCGCGGACGAATTCGCCGCTGGCCGCGGCGCCATGGGGCGCACTATCGCGAAAAGCGATCTCCTCGCCACCATCGCGGACGAAGCCACGGCGCGGCAGTTGAAACAAGCGCGCGCGGATTGGCAGGCCGCGAAACAACGCGCAGAATTGCCGCTCCCGTCTTCCGAGCCGTTGAAGGTCGCGGAAGACGCGGTCGCGCGTCTGGAGCGGCTCACCTCGCTCAGCAACGTGCCGCAGGTGGAAGTGGAAAAAGCGAAAAGCGATGTGACGCGTTTGCAGGGTTTGGTCGATACGGAACGGATCGAGCGCGATCGCAATCTCGAAAGCCTCGATTCCGCGATTAAGAAACTCGAAGCGCAGATGAAGAACTCCGAGATCCGTTCGCCGATGGACGGCTTGCTCACCGGGATCAAGGCGATCAACGGCGAGTTGGTTTCGGAAGGCGCCGAGCTTTTCACCGTCTCCTCGAAGGAGAACTACGTGCGCGGCGAAGTGAACGAAGAAGACGTCGGCGAAGTGAAGCCCGGCATGGGCGCGCTCCTCCAGGTTTACGCGTTTCGCGGCCGGCAATTTTCCGCCAAGGTGACGGCGATCACGCCCGCGGCCGATCCGGAGACGCAGCGTTACACCATTCTCCTCGATCTCGAAAATCCGCCGGACAATCTCCTCGCCGGCATGACCGGTGAGATGAACATCATCACCGGCGAGCATGCCGATGCGCTGCTCTGCCCGACGCGCGCTCTGCTGGTCGATCAAGTGTTGCTGGTCGAGAACGGCCTCGTCCGCGGTCGCACCGTGAAGACCGGCTACAGCACCCTCGATTTCACGGAAGTGCTCGGCGGTTTAAAGGAAGGCGACCACGTGATCGTTTCCGATCTGGATCGCTTCCGCGCCGGGCAACCGGCCCGCCAGCGCATGGTCGAGCTTTCCCAGAGCGAGCCGAAACGGTGACGCCGCCGCTCTACATCGCGCTTCGTTTTCTCGGGCATCGCAAGCGCGCGTTTTTCCTCAGCATGAGTGGCGTCGTCTTCGGCGTGGCCATCTTCATCGCCACCCAGGCGCAGACGGAGGGTTTCGCGAAGAATTTCATCAACTCCACCCTCGGGAGTAACGGCTCGCTCACTTTGCGCGCGCGTTTCCAACCGCTCGGCGCCGGGCTTCCCGTGCCGCCGAAGAAGTCCTCGACCAATCGCGAAGCTGCATCGCGCCGCTACATCGAAGGCATCCCGAACGCGCGCGAAATCATGCGCGTGAGCCGGCAATTTTCCAACGTCGCGGCCTGCTCGCCGATTATCCGCGGCACCTTGAGCGCGCGCTCCGGATTCGAAAACGCGACGATCGATCTCTACGGCATCGACGCCCCGCTCCATCTGCAAACGACCAATCTGAAGCAGCAGTTGATCTCAGGAACGTTTGACGATTTTCGCGACAACGCCACGTCGGTGATCGTCGGCTCGAAGTTGGCCAGCGATCTCCATTTGGCCGCCGGCGACTCCGTCCAGCTCCTCTCGCCCGGCGGCGAATATTGGCGTTTCACCGTCGCCGCCATCGCGCGCAGCGGGGTGGGACCGGTCGACGCCGCCCGCGTTTACGCGCACGCCAAGGTCGCGCAAAACCTCCTGCGTAAGCCTTACCCGGCCACCATGATCATCTACAAACTGCGCGATCCTGAGCGTGCGCCGTCGCTCGCGAAACAATTCGAAAGCCTCTTTCAACACAACGCGCAAAGCTGGCAGGAACGCGAGGCGGGTAATCTCCAGCTTTTCATGACGCTGCGGATCTCGGCCGCGATCACGGTTTCACTCATCATCCTGCTCGCGGGATTTGGAATTTTTAATGTCCTCACCATGTCCGTGCTTTCGAAGATCAAAGAGATCGCGATTCTGCGCTCGATGGGTTATCGGCGCGGCGACATCAGCGCCATCTTTCTCTGGCAAGGCGCGATCATCGCCGTGGCGGGCGCCGCGCTCGGCTGCCTCTGCGGAGCGCTCCTCACCTATGGCGTCTCGCGCATTCCGATCCGCGTCCGCGGCCTCATCGTAGCCGACCATTTTTTGGTGGCGTGGAACTGGCAGCATTATTTCTGGGCCACCATTCTCGCATCGATTGCCGTCTTCATTGCCAGCTACGTCCCCGCGCGTCGCGCCGCGCATTTACCGCCGGTCGCGACCTTGCGCGGATCGAGCGTCTAGCCTCTGTATTTCTGAACGAATTTCCTCACCCCTCCACAATTGAAAAACCACGATATCTGCCTGACCTGCGAAGGCCTTGAACGCTACCTCGGTGAGGAGGAATCGCGCGTGCATGCGCTCCGCGGCGTCTCCCTCACACTTGAGGCAGGGACGGTGCATGCCGTGGTGGGACCTTCGGGTTGTGGAAAGAGCACCCTCCTCTATATCCTCGGTCTGCTCGATCAGCCGGATGCCGGCTGGATTACGATCAAGTCCGAGCCGGTTTCCGATTTGCCGGATGATGAACTTTCGCGGCGCCGGACGGAGTTGATCGGCTTCATTTTCCAATTCCACTTCCTGCTCGAAGATTTCACCGCGCAGGAAAACGTCATGATCCCCATGCGCCGTCTCGGGAAATTGGGGGAAGACGAAATGCTCGCGCGCGCCGCGGAGCTGCTCGACGCGGTCGGATTGGGGAAAAAACTGACCCGCCCCAGCCGCCATCTTTCAGGCGGCGAACAACAGCGCGTCGCGATCGCGCGCGCGCTCGCAAATGATCCCGACGTGATCCTGGCGGACGAGCCCACCGGCAACCTCGACACCGAAAATTCCAACCGCGCCTTCGCGCTCCTCCAGCGCATCGTGGAGGAACGCGGCAAGGCGCTGCTCCTCGTCACGCATAATCCCGCCATCGCGGAGCTGTGCGATTGGGTGCATACCATGCAGGACGGGCTCATCGTCGAGAGTCATCCGCGGCGACCCCACCTAAGCCCTTTGAATCGATGACCGACGCTGGCGAGCGCGTCTTCGTCCTCTTAAAAGGTGATCGATCACCGCGCGATCACTTTTATCCAGACCGATGAGCCGCCAAGCGATCAGGTAAGCGCCGAGATAGGCGGCGGCGGCCGTCAGTTCCAGGAGAGTGCCGCGAAATGACAGGCGGACAATCAGTGCGAACGGCAAAGCCGCCAGCGCGGCCAGCCACGGTTTGAACATCGCGCGCCAGGGCCAGTGCCAATGCAGAAGGCGCGTGATCGCGATGCCGCGCAGGGTTCCCTGCAGGCAATAAGGCACGAGCATTCCGAGCGCGGCACCGAGCGCGCCGAAAGCGGGAATCAAAAAGAGATTCAGCCCGATCGTCGTCACGAAACAAATCGCGGAGTTGCGCAGGTTAATCTGCGGGCGGTCGATCATCAGAATGGTCTCGCCCAATCCGACGAACGCATTGATTGCGCAGGCGCCGGCGATAATTGCCGCCCAAACGCCGCCGGCGTAAAACGGCGCCCCGAAAAGGGTCATGACCGCACCGCCGGAAAGTGCGAATACTGCCACCGCGGGCAAGAGAATGGCCAACATCCAGCGCGCGAGATATCCGTAGGTGGCCTCCGCCTGGGACATGTGACCAGCCGAGATCTGCCGCGCAATGATCGGGGTAAAAATCGGGGTGAAGATCTGATTCACTTTTCGCACGCCACCGACGAGCTGGACCGCGGCGGCGTAGATTCCGAGCGTCCGCAAGGTCAGGCCCGGAACTCGGCCAACGAAAAAACCCAGCATCAGGACATCGAGGTGCATGATGCCGAGGTTGAGAAAGTCGTAGAGGGTGATCGGAACGGAGGCGCGAAGCAGACGCGGCACGAGCGTCTTATCGTTAGGCGCGGACGACGATCGCAGCGGAATAAAAAGACGCCGTGCGCAAGAATAAGCCACCACTCCCGAGGCGAGCGTTCCAACGATCGCCGCCCACTGCGGTGCGAATTGTTTGAATCCGAAAAAGATCGCGACGAGAAAAGCGGCTGCGGTGCCGAGGCTCTCGGTGAAGCCACGCGAGTAGATGTCGTGGTGCATGATCGCCATCCCCCGCGACATGGCGTTACTCACGCGATAGAGCGAGATGCCGGGGATGGCGAGCAACATGACCGCCACCGCCTGGGAAAGTTCCGGTCGATACCCCAGGCGCGGGCCGAACGTCCAGACGACCGAAAACCCGAGCGCACTCAGGACCACGCTGTTGCCGAGTGCGACCGTCAGAGCCGCCTTCATGATCCGCCGACTACCCGTCCGATCGCCGGCGACTTCCGCCTTCGCCACGAAAGCGACTCCACTCGTGTCGAGCCCGAAAGTGCCGAACTTGCTCAGCAAATCCATCGCGGACCAGGCGAGACCGAAAGTGCCAAGGATTTCGCTGCCGAGCAGACGAGCAATCAGGAAAATGAAAATGCCTCGAAGATTCGAGCTGAAGAACGCGATCGTATTGAAGAACGCGCCGCGCGCGAGGATCGCGCCATGGGACGCCGATTCGTGCGCGGCGGCGTCAGAGAGTCTGGCGGCCTGGCTCATCCGCCTGGAGAACCCGCGTTGGCCGCGTCGTGATAAACTTCGAGCGTCTCGCGGGCGCAGCGATCCCACGAAAAATTCTTCGCTTGCGACAAGCCGCGTTCGCGCAGCGATTGCCGTAACTCGGCCGACTCGACGACCTCGCGCAGCGCGGCGGCGAGTTCGTTCGGCTGTTCCATCGGGACGAGCCGTGCCGCGCCGGCGGTGATCTCGCGAAACGGAGCGATATCACTCGCGATCACAGGACAGCCGCAGGCCATCGCCTCGAGCACTGGCAAGCCGAACCCTTCATAAACGGAAGGCTGGATCAAAGCGCCCGCACCTTGCAAGAGCGTGATCACATCCTGCGGGCGAACTGCGTTTCGCCAAACGATGCGCTCTTCGATTTGCAGGCTTCGCGCGATTTGCACGAGTCGGTCGCTTTTCAGACGCCGTTGCAACAAGACCAAACGCCAGGGCCGCGGGACGGCCGCGGCAAAGGCCGCGAGCGCCAGATCATGACGCTTCGACGGCACGTTGGCTCCGACCACGAGCAGATACGGCCATTCGCCGCCGAGCAGTGAAGCGGCGCGCGCCCGGGCCACGACCAGATCTTTCGCCGGCCGAAAAGGCGCGTCCGCTGCTTCCAAAATCACGTGCAATCGGGACGCCGCGCTCGGGACCAAGGCGCAGATGCAATCGGCCGTCGCCTGGCTCGGCGCGATCAGGCGCGTGGCGTGCTCGAGTGCGCGTCGGACCGCTTGCGGGTAATAGACGCCTTTCGCGATGCGTTCCCAACCGCGGAGATGGAGCTTGGGACGCTCAAGTGCCATCACATCATGAACTGTCACCACGCTTGGACAGGGGATTTTTCGCGGGAGCAAATTATGGGGCCCGTGAAAGACATCGATCTCTCGAAACGAAGCGTAATGCTCCGGCCACCAGATCGTGAGCGGTGAATTGGGACCGGGCCGGACTGTAAACTCGGCGGTGTTCGCGGCGCGTGAAAGCGGGCGCTCCGCCAGCAGATGCGCCCAGAAGGTGAAATGGTCCGCCGGTGCCAGGGCTGGAACGCGAGCGACCAGCGCCTGCACGTAGGTGCCAATGCCGCTCGGTTTTTCACGCACGTAGCGCGCATCGAGCGCGACGCGAATCGGGGGCGAACTCAGAGTTGGCCTTTCCACGCGGCGGCGAAACCATCTATACCAAGGCAGCGCCATTCGTTTAAGGGCGCGCTCGCATCCGCCAAGAAAACGACCCTCTGAAGAAACATTGACGCCATTGAAGAAGATTTTCCTGACTGGCGCTAGCTCCGGCATTGGCCGGGCCACCGCCGGGATTCTCCTCGCCCGCGGGCATCAGGTCTGGGGAACTTCCCGCGATCCTGCGCGTATCGCCGCGCGCTCCGGAATGCATCCGGTCCGTCTCGATTTGTCCGATGCAAGCTCGATTCATGACTCTTTCAGCGCCGCGTGGCAAGAGGCGGACGGATTTGATGTCGTGATCAACAACGCTGGCGGCGGCCACTTCGGTCCAGCCGAACTGCTCTCGCCGCAGATCATGCAGGAGCAATTTCAGACACTCGTCTTTGCCCACATCGAGCTTTGCCAGCTCGCGCTCGCCGCGATGCGACCTCGCGGCTGCGGCCTTATCATTAATGTCACCTCGCTCGCTGCGCGTTTGCCGGTGCCGTTCATGGGCGCCTATAACGCGGCCAAGGCCGCGATGTCGTCCTTCACCATGACCACGCAGCTCGAGCTCACCGGCTCGCCCATTCGCCTGGTCGATCTCCAACCAGCCGACATCAAAACCAACTTCAACGCCGCCATCGACCGCCCCGAGGCGAAAGACGCGCGCGTCGAGAGAATCTGGCGCGTGGTCGATCGCAACATGCAGAACGCGCCAGCTCCGGAACTGGTCGGGCGGCGCATCGCGCAAATAATCGATTGCACCGATCCGCCTCCACAGCTGATTGTCGGCGATTTTTTCCAATCCAAAGTGGCGCCGCTGCTCTTTCAATTGCTGCCGCAACGCGTCCGGCTCTGGGGTTTGAAAAAATATTACGATCTCTAATTTCCTGAACGCATGATTTCCGCTGCACCAACTCCGATCAACGATGCCGTCATTCTCATGGCCGGCGTTGGCTCGCGTCTGGGCGGCGGAATCGAGAAGCCGCTCGTGCCCATCGCGGGGCGGCCGCTCGTTTCTTACATCTTCGACGCCTTGGAAAAAGTGGGCGTGCGCACAGTCCACACGGTGCTCGGCGCCACCGGCGAACGTCTCGCGGCGGACCTGCGCCGACTGCTGCCCGAGGGCATGCGGCTAAATCCGATTTTGAATCCGAACTGGAAAAAGCAGAACGGCATCTCCGTGCTCTGCGCCGCGACCCACCTCCGGCAGCCGTTCTTCCTCACCATGGGCGATCATCTTTTCGAGGTCGCGATTCTTGAAGCGCTGCTGGCGGAATCTGACCACGTCGGCGTGAGTCTCGCGGTTGATCGGAAAATCGAGTCCATTTTCGATCTCGACGACGCGACCAAGGTGAAAACCGCCGGAACGCGAATCACCGGCATTGGCAAGACCCTCTCCGAATATGATGCCATCGATACCGGCGTCTTTCTTTGCGCGCCCACGGTCTTCGATTATCTCAATCGCGCGCGGCGCGAGGGCGATTGCAGTCTCTCCGATGGTATGCGCCTCATGGCTACAGCAGGAAAGGCGCGCGCGATCGATATCGGCGATGCCTGGTGGCAGGATGTGGACACGCCCGAAATGCTGGAGCGCGCCGAACAGGAATCAGGTCGTCTCCGAAGCTAACCGCGGCGCAACCGGACGCAGGTAGGCGTTACTCGCGAGCGCTGAGTTGATCGCGGCCACGAGGAAGAGGAGGTGCAGAATCACCTGCGGCCAACCGACGATCGCCAGAACCAGAAACGCCAGCATCGCCATGTCGCGCTTGGTCAATTGCACCAGCCAAAAAACAAGGCGCTCGCCAATGATCAGAATGCCGGAGCGCTCCAGAAATTCGTGATGCCGTTGATAGAGCGCGCCATTCCATTTCGTCGTCACGAACTGGCTGACTGGTGACCGAGTACGGCGCACGAAAACGATTCCCTCGCTCAACGCGATCAGGACCGCAGTCGCGATCCCTTCGATGACGTAATATCCATCGACAAAATGAGCGCTGTGGGCGTGTCGGGCCAGGCCGAGACCGAGCGTCAGCGCGAGCATCAAGTTGCCAACGAGATCGAGGAAACTGTCCAGCCTGCGGCCAAATTCCGTCTGCAGAAATTTCGCGCGCGCGATCTCGCCGTCGCAGCCGTCGAGGATGCTGTAGAGCTGAAAAACCGCACAGCCGATGATGAAACCGGCGTAACTGCCGCGCAGAAACGCGAACGACGCCAGGAGCGGAAGGACAAAGATGAGGACGCTCCACCTGCTCGGCGTCACCGGCAACTGGAGCAGCCAACGCGAAACGCGGCGCGAAATCCGGCGGTTCAAATGGCGCGAAACCAGACCATCTTGCGACTTCCCGCTGCGTCGCAGGAAAGTCCGCTCACACTCAGGAATATCCGCGGTGCGCGCGAGGTATTGCCACGGCATCTTTTCATTCGCGGCCGGCAAGGCGGCATTAAGCTTCGCCGCGTGATCGCTCCATTCGCGCGCGCCATTCCGCTCCACCGGCGACAAGTGCGCCAGTAATGTTGGGAGACTGTCGCGATAAAGAAAAATTCTCGTGCTCACGACGAGATCGAACCCTCGCTCGTCCTGCAAAAAATCTTCGGTTTGGCGAACGAAGTTGAGATCGGAGAGCGATCCGCCTTCCAGCGGAAAGGCGGCGCGCGCGCCTAACGAGGGCTCCCATAGAACGCAGACGTCCATCGCTCCACGCGCCCGCGCGAACTCCTGCAGAGAAAGAGCCAAACGATCGAGTTGGCGCAAACCGGCCACTCGCCAGGCGGCCGATTCGTCGGCTAAAATGAGCACACGCCGCAGGCTACGCGCTTCACTCATGGGGAAATCACCGTTCATCGAGGCGTCGCGAATAGATCCGATAGGTTTTGTATTTCTCCGCGCCGATGGCTTCGAGAAAGCGATTCATCATCGTGTTGTTTTCCAGGACGAGGCTGCACTCACCGTTCCATCCCAACTTAAACATTGCCGTTTCAATAGTTTGCAAAACCAGCGTTTCCGCGATCGCGTGTCGCCGAAACGTCGGAACCACCCCCATCGCAACGAAGCGGCAGGTCTTAATGCGACTCTTGTAGAAAAGCAATTTTGCCAGCCCGATGGGAAGACCAAATCGCGTCAGCCGCCCGTTGGCGTGGCGAAGAGCCGTGTTGATATCGGGCACGCAGAGCGAAAAAGCGACGGGCTCGCCCTCGCTTTCGGCGATCAGTGTGAGCGCCGGATTCACGATCGGTCGCAACTCTTTCGCCATGAATTCGAATTCCCTGGCCGTGAACGGGACATAGCCCCAATTGTCGCGCCAGGCCTCGTTGTAGACCTCGCGCAGTCGCTCGCTCTCGGCCGCCACGTTTTTCAAGTTCACCTCGCGAATCACCGCGGTCTGGCGCTTCCTCAATCGCGCCGCGAACCGCCCGAAACGCTCGGCCGCCACCTTGCCGCTCTCCAGCCACCACGCATAAAAATCGATCGTTTTGCGAAAGCCGCGTCCTTCGATGAGAGCGGCGTAGTAAGGCGGATTATGCGCGGTGAGAACCATCGGGGAGTGCGCAAAGCCATCGATCAAAAGCGCGCAGAGATAATTCGTGGAATAATCGATCGGGCCCATGATCTCGTGGCGCCCGCGCTGGCAAACCCAGGCCTCCGCCGCATCGAAGAGAACGCCCGCCACCTCCGGATCGTCGATCGATTCGAACATGCCGAAACAACCGACATTCGACTGATGGAGCGCATTGTAGTTGGGATCGTCGCACGCCATGATCCGCCCCACGATCTCAACACCACGGCGCGCGAGAAAAAGCGCGGCGGCTCCATGTTCGAAAAATGGATGCTTCTCTTGATCGAGGAACTCTTTGCGTTCGAGAATCAGCGGCGGCACCCAGACGGGATCGTTCGCGTAAATGCGCCAGGGAAATTTGATGAAAGCATCGCGATCTGCTCGCGACTTAACCTCTGTGACGACGACTGAAGACATGCCAAACGCACGCTAACAGCTTTACCGGCGCTCCGCTTGCGCGAGCAAGGTGCGAAACGCTTCTGCCTGGCGCGAGCGCAGGTAGAAAAAAACGAGATTGAAGAGCGTTACCTCGATCCAGAAATACCAGATCGGGCGTCCGAGCAAAAGCACCGCGAAAAGAATCACCATCCGGGGATTAGTTGCGAGACCATTGCACCACTTCACCAGCGGCAGACAGAGGGAGCGATACGCACTCGCCAATTCGGTGCTCCATCCAAGCTCCAGCGCAGCCTGACGCAAGCGCAGAAGCGAAGGCGCGAGCCGTTCCTGTTGCCGCGTGTAGTTGAGATAATTCCGGAGCCCGAGCTTCCGCCAAAATGTGCCCCAACGGGTGCGCGCATACTCCATCGCGACGTGTTCGGATGAATTCTGGTCGAGACTTCGTTTGCCGAGCGCGAATTGGAGATAACCGTTCCGATAGTAGTCGATCATCATGCTCTGCATCATGTGGCTGAGACCGGCGGCCACGGCGAGGAGCCAGATGGCAGCGCTCCCCCCCTCCGCCAGGTAGCGAAGACTGAGATGCAGATAGACGCTGCCGAAAACGATGTAGTCCGCGCAACCGTCTACGATCGCGCCTTGCAAGCTGCCTCGATTCGTTAGGCGCGCGAGCTGGCCATCGGCGTTATCGAGCGCGTTCGTCAGAACGTGCAGCGCCATTCCGCAGACGTTCAGGCGCAGATCACGATAGAAATAAAGATGCCCGGCGAGCACGCCGAGGACGGCCCCCAGCATCGACACCATGCTGGGTGTGAAACCGAGCGCCGCGAAACCGCGCGCCAGTTGAAAACCGATCGGCCGATAGAAATAGAGATCGGTCCAGCTCTCGACCTCGCGCGCCTTGTAGCTCGCCTCGATCGCGGCCGTCATCCCAAAATCGTGAACCGGCGGGGCGCTTAGGCCTTCTGCAAGAGTTCAGGCACGAGCGTCTCTTCCAGAATGTGCAGCGCTTCGTCCAGATCGGCGCGGGTGTGGTTCGCGGTCACGCAGGCGCGGAAGCAAATGCGATCCTGCGGCACCGCCGGATAATCCACCGGCGCCACCCAAAGTCCGCGCCGCCGCAACTCGTGGCCGAGCCGATACATCCGGCTGCGATCGCCAATCACCAGCGGCATGATGTAAGTGGTGGACGCGCCGGTTTCGATTCCGAGTTCGTTGACGCGAGTCCGGAAATATTCAGCGTTGTCCCAAAGTCGCTGGCGCAGTTCCGGCTCGCGCGTGGCGATTTCCAGTCCCTTCAAGATCGCGGCCACCACGGCGGGCGGAAGCGCGCATGAATAAACGTAGGAGTGCGCGTAGAGCCGCAGATAATCCATCGTCTCCTGCGGTCCGGCGACAAATCCGCCGAGCGCGCCGAAGGCTTTTGAGAACGTTCCGTAAATTAGCGGGATGCGATGCTCCGCGTGGAAATGCTCCGCCGCGCCGCGCCCGTTCGGCCCGCAGGCGAGCATCGAATGCGCCTCGTCGATCATGACCGTGGCGTCGTGCTCTTCCGAAACCGCGAGCAGTTCATCGAGGGACGCAAAATCGCCGTCCATCGAGTAGATGCCTTCCACGATCACCAACGTGCGCTTGCCTTTACGGCGAATGAGCGCGTCCTGCAGTGAAGCGGGATTGTTATGCTCGAACCGATCGAGCCGGCAACGCGAAAGCACCGCTCCATCGCGCAAGCTGAGGTGAGAGCGATCGTCCATCACCGCCACGTCCGCCTTCCGCAGCAGTCCGGAAATGGTGCCCAAGGCACCACCGAAACCGCTATTGAAAAGAATCGCGTCATCGCGTCCCAGGAACTTCGCCATCGCGTGTTCCAGGCGCCGATGCACATCCGTCATGCCAGAAAGCGTGGGCGAACCGCACGCGCCGACTCCGTATTTCCGCAGTGCCTCGGTCGCCGCCTCGACGACCTCGGGATGATTGGCGAGCCCGAGATAATTGTAGGAGCAGAGATTAATGACCGGCTGCGGCTTGCCGTCGTACTCGATCGACGTCCGCACGTCCGCGCTCCCGAGCATATTCGGTTCGTAGAGTTCGGCCTCCCAAGCGCCGGCTTGCCGCCATTCCGTAAAACCTTCGGGCGGTTGCAGAAGATTGTCGCTCGCGCCCACCACGAAATCGCCCAGGCTGAGCTTTGCGTCGAAACCGCTGTCAGGCCCCGGCCGGGCGTCACCTCTCATGTGCACACCCCCATGATGGGAGTGGGGACGCTCCAAATCAACGCCATAACGCATCCATTCGCTGTTCCCACGCTTCGTGATTCTTTTTCGCGTCGGTGATAAAGGGCGAGGCCGCGATCACCTTAATAATGAAGCGGTTGATGGCCGACATCGGAAAACTGAGCGGCCGGAGCACGTCCATGAAAAGCACCACCCGGACGCCATCGGTGTCATTCCACACCTCGTGATTGTAGGTGTCGTCGAAGAACATGCTCTGTCCCTCTTCCCAGTGCGCGATCGTATCCGCCACTCGGATGCGGCACTGCGTTTCCGGTTTGGGGACCACCAAGCCGAGGTGATAGCGGACCACGCCTTTATAGGGACCGCAGTGCGCCGGGATGTGCATGTGCGGCGCCAGAATGGAAAAAAACGCCGTCTTCGCCCCCGGCACCGCCTGCAAAAGTTTAGCCGTGCGCGGGCAACGCGCCGCATTCGCCGGCACCTGCAAACCGTAGGCAAAAAAGAAAAACGTCTTCCACTTATCCTCTTTCGCGAGGTGCTTCTGGTCGGGCGAGATGTCCTGAAAATTCGGCAAATCCTCGCGGTGCGTCAGGACCACATCCAGTTCCTCGCGAATGACGTGCCAGTTCGCCTCCAGCTCCTTCGCCCAGGGAAAATGCTCCGCCGCGAAAAACGGCTGATCGCCCACGAGCGAGGCACGGCCGATCCCCTGCTGCACCTGCTGGAGGAGCTTCCGCCCATACTTGAGCAGGGGCTTGCGGATGGCGGCGTTCACGAGAGCGCGCAGTCTAGCGGCTGCCCCCCGCGCGGCAAGCGCGGAAGCCCCCCCACCTTCTTTTCCGAGATGTTGGCTGATAGGAAAAACGCGTCTTCTTACCGCTCGATCAGCTACCGACGATGGCGAAACCGAGCCTTGTAACAACGTAATCCCACGGCAGCCTCTCCTGCTCTAAGCCGACACTTCCATCGCGTAATCGAGCGAAGAGCAGAGCCTCATCTGTCGTCAAGAGCGGCACTTCTTCGGTACCTACCGGAGTAGCATTGCCAGTCAACTCTGGCACCGCGGCGAGTGCGGCTGCGTCCATCATTATGCTGACGGTGTGTGGAAAGGATTCGCGCAGCCGGTTCAGCATAAGAAAACCGTGAGCGTCGATGTCGCCCCAATAAAAAAGGGGCGAATCTGAGAGCCATGCGGAGCTGGCCAGTAAACTCAGAGCATTCCCACCGCCATCGATGGCGACTGTCCCATCCAATGCGGGCAGCGCGAGAAAGGTCCGTAGATTTTCGGTGATCAAGACTCTAACGCCTGAGAGCGGCAAGCGGCGAAATGCTGTAACCGGAACGGAGAGATCATCCACGGGGAAGCCGCGTGCTGCTTGCAGCGCGGGATCGAGGAAACGCAGGCGCATCAGCGGATCTTCCCGGCGCAGACCGTGGCGCGCGGCAAAGCGCGTTTCCTTAAGAGTGACCTGCACGGGATGCGCGGCAGTCAGCAACTCGTCGAGGATAGCGCTGTGATTCTCCAGGAACTTGGTATCGATGCCAGAAATGGGGAGCTGTCGCATATACAGGCCGCAGCGCGGATGGCGTTCGAACCGCATGACGACGCGGAGAAGGCGCGGCCAAAATTTGTGCTGCGCGACGATCTTCAAATCATTCCGGGCGAGCCACGGCTCCAGCGCGGGTGAGGCTGCGCGAATGGCAGCGACATCCTCGCGAAATGCCTGCGCTTCGCCGGCCTTGCCGAGCGCGCGCAGATACTCCGGCTCTCCGGCAAAGAACGCGCGCTGCGGGCGGTCGTGCTGGCCGAAGCGCGGAGCCCGGACGCTTTCCCATTCGATCTGAAATCCGAAGTCCGTCGCGGCTTCGCGCAGCGCGGCGAGCTCGGCCTGATACCCGGGATAGTCCGCCGCGCGGCGCGTCTTTCCGAGCCGCAGCTCGAGTGGGAAGCACCCCTCGCCAGTCACATTGGTGCGAAGAAAATCGGGATACCGCCGCCTGGCCTGCGCCAGCAATTCAGCGCGGCTAAACATGGAGTTGTCCGCGCAGGGACTCGTATTGCGTGCGGCTCGCGCGCTGGATGCGCGAGGCATTGTCGTTCGGATTGAGCGTAAGGTGCTGTCCACGTAGCTCTCGGCGATGCGCGCCTCGGCTTTCCACGGCGCGGCAAGAAGGAGTTGGAAACCCATCCGCTTAAAAAGCTCCATCGCCCGCCGCGAGTTCGGTTCGTCCGTGCTCGCGAAGACTTCATCCACCACGACCAGGCGCAGGCTGTCCGCCCGGTGCGGATCGTCTGCCAGGCCGTATTGCGCGAGCAGGGCCGCGGAGAGAATGGTGAAGGCGAGCTTGGCTTTCTGCCCGCCCGACTTGCCGGCGGAGGAGTCCATGTAATTGATCTCGACGCCATCGGCACGCCGTCGCTCGCGCACGCCAGCGAGTCCGGGAGGAACGGAAAGCAGGGCTCCAAAGTGAGAGCGGAGCCGAGCCACTGTCCCGCTCCGCCGGATTGACGGACGTTCCGAAGGATGTTACTAAACCTTGTCACAACTGAACAAATGGCAAGGAAAAGAACCATGCACGCAAAGCACGAGTCTGCCCATTCGGGCCAGCTGCTCGCGCTCACGGAGCAGGCGGGTTTCATTCGCCCGAAGGATCTGCTGCCGCGAAAAATTCCCCGCGTTTACCTCCAGCGGCTCGTCGCGCGCGGCGAACTGGTGAAGCACGGGCGCGGCCTCTACGGCCTGCCGGATGCCGCAGTGACGGAGCACCACAGCTTTGCGCAGGCGTGCAAGCGAGTTCCGAACGGCGTGGTCTGCCTGCTCTCCGCGCTCAGCTACCACGGCCTGACCACGCAGACGCCGCACGAAGTATGGATGGCGCTGGATCGAACGGCGTGGTCGCCACAAGTCGAAGGACCCAAGCTGCACATCGTGCGGTTTTCAGGAATGGCCATGACTGCCGGCATTGAAAAGACGACCATCGAGGGCGTGAGCGTGCGCGTGTATGGCGTCGCGAAGACCGTCGCCGACTGCTTCAAATACCGAAACAAAATCGGCACGGATGTCGCGGTCGAAGCCCTCCGCGATGCGTGGCGGCAGAAGCGATGCACGATGGACGCGCTTTGGCGCTCCGCGAAAATTTGCCGCGTCGCGAATGTCATGCGGCCCTATCTGGAGATGCTGACGTGACTCGCCGAGCGCCGAGCAACGTCGCGGCGTCGGTCCGCCAGCGACTCCTCAATCACGCGAAGGAGCGGAACGAAGATTTCAATTTCGTGTTGGGACGATTTGCCGGTGAGCGCTTGCTCTACCGCTTGAGCGTCTCCGAGCACGCCGACAGCTTTGTCCTGAAAGGTGCACTCCTTTTCCTCTTGTGGACGGGCCATCTATATCGGCCCACGCGCGATGTGGACTTGCTGGGATTTGGCGACAGTTCGATCAAGCGGGTGGAAGACATGCTGCGCGACGTTTGCCAAATCGAAGCCGCCGACGACGGTTTGGTCTTCGACGCGGCCTCCGTCAAAGGCGCGAAGATTCGTGACGATCAAGAGTATGAAGGCGTGCGGATCACCTTGCTGGCGTTGCTGGAGAAAGCCCGCATCCCATTGCAAATCGACGTGGGTTTTGGCGACGCCATCACGCCCGAGGCAGTGGTCGTCGAGTTTCCGCTGTTGCTCGCGGTGCCCGCATTGCCCGCGCCGAAGCTCAACGCCTATCCGCGCGAAACGGTGATCGCAGAAAAGCTGGAAGCGATGGTTACATTGGGCATGGCGAACAGCCGAATGAAGGACTTCGCCGATCTCTCGACGCTGGCGCGGAGTTTTGATTTCGACGGTGAAATTCTTGTTCTCGCAGTGCGCAGCACCTTCGAGCGACGAGGGACGCCTTTGCCGGAGACCACTCCGATCGCGCTAACCGACGAGTTCTCCCAAGACTCGGCCAAGGCAACGCAGTGGAAGAGCTTTCTGAAACGCGCAGGCATCACCGATGCCGATGCGGATCTTGCCAGCGTAGTCGATCCACTTCGTCGATTCTTGCGACCGCTTCTGGATGCTGCGCGGACCGGAGGCAGATTTCAGGAAAGCTGGATTGCCGGAAAGAGCTGGCGGAAGAAGCCGTAGAATTCGCCCGACAGCGTCGGGCGTTTTCAACGCCGCTATTTCGCTGGCGATTCCTGCCAGTCGCCACCCCGCTCCCATCGCCAATCAAAGGACTCTCCTTTTTCGAGTGCGACCGTCACAGGCTGAAGGAACAGCTTCAGTCGCGCGATGATCTCGGGGAAGGCCGTTGGCGCGTTGACGAGCAGGCTTCGCCGCAAAAATGCGGTCCACTGTTTCGACTTTGCGGGATCCTGCGCAAAGCGATCCGCGAAGCAAACTGGCTCAATGTCGATCCTGGTGCGACGCCGCATTTCGGAGAGCAGCCATACATCGAAGAAATCCTTCATCCGGCTGTTGAGTATTCGTGACGGGCTTCACATGATGGCTTCCAGATAGGGGCGGATGACTCTCTCAAGCGGCAAATCCGGGCATATTCGAGAACTTTCTGGAAGGAAGGTTTGCGCAGATCGCGATAATTGCGCAGCGCTTCCAGCGCCACATCGAGCCCCAGCTTGTTTCGATACTTGAAAGCATCCGCAAGCGTCTTCTCTGCGCAATAAACGCGAATGGATACCCCATCGATCCGATGCTCTTCCACTCCCGCTTCATAGGCGGCTGTGGAAAACCGAAATGCCCGAGTAGGCGGGGTGTTGAGCTTTGGGCGACGTGCTGTCCTGGGCAGAGCCATCTGGATTTCATGGGGAATCTGAGTGGTGAGTTTGTGAAAAACCAGGGCAGTGATCAGGCAAAACACGCCTTGGGGCACCTTCTTGGCTGCCGTGATCAAGTCTGGTTCACTGAGGGGAGGCAGTCCGGAGAGCCGGAAGAGCCCGCGTCCTGCCTGATCGAGACACCCGGTGTCACGCATGGAGTAAAGTGTGCGGGGGTGAATACCCGCCGCGATGGCTTCGCTGGCGCGAAGGGTTCCACCGTGTTTCTTGAAAATATTCCGGGCACGCTCGGTTGGTGACAGCATCGACGATTGGATAGAAATGCAACCAGATATTTACGACTGTATGCCCTATTGTCCAGATGGAAAAGCGACCGCCACAATCATGCTGATCGAAGTCGCGGAATCAGACTCAACCAGACGGTCAAAGTCTCCGTAGCGCAAAAAGCGCCGCAAAATCACGACTTGGAAAGCGACCCTAACGGGATTCGAACCCGTGTTACCGCCGTGAAAGGGCGGTGTCCTAGGCCTCTGGACGATAGGGTCAGGAAAGCGGCGGCAATATCAGAAGCTGGCCTGCTTCTTGCAAGTTATTTAGGGAAATCGTCATCCTTTCACGCGCGAGCAGAGGTTGAGAACTAATTCCGCGGTTCGCTCGGTCGCGCCGCGGTGCACGGCCAGGACGCGCTCCGCGTTCTGCACCAGATGCGAACGGCGGCTGGGGGTACGCAGGAGTTCCGCCGCGCATTGCACCAAGCCCGAGGCGTCCTGGATCTGGATCGCGGCGTCGGCCTCTACCAGCGATTGAGCGAGCGAGGAGAAGTTTTGCATGTGGGGTCCGAAGATGACGGGTTTCCCCGCCAAGATCGGTTCGACCGGATTCTGCCCACCGTGAGCGCTCAGGCTCTTGCCGATGAAGACCACCGTGGCCACCGCATACCACATCCGGAGTTCGCCCGTCGTGTCGAGGAGCAGACAGTCCGGCTCCAACTCGCTCTCGGCATTCGCCGCGCTCCGCAGGGCTACCTTCAATCCGCGGTCGCGCAATGCCGTCAGGATCTGCGGCGTGCGCTCGACGTGACGCGGCGCCAGCAAGAGCACCAGCGTGGGAAATTCTGCGCGTAATTGCTGGAACACGTCCGCCAGAATTTCCTCCTCGCCCGGATGCGTGCTGCCGCCGAAGAAAATTGGCCGCGCTTCTTCGATGCAGAACGCGCCCAGAATTCGGAGCGGCAACGCCGACTCACTGCCGACCTCCGTCGGATCGTATTTGATGCTGCCGACATCCTTGATCACCGAGCGCGAAATCCCCAGCGAAGCCCAGCGTTCCACGTCTCGCGCTTCTTGCGCGCACACCAGGTCAAGGCAACGAAACGTTGGCGCAATGAACGGCTTCACTTTCAGAAACCGCTGTTCCGAACGCCCCGAGAGCCGGGCATTCACGAGTGCCAATGGAACACCGCGCGCGCGCGCAGTCGCGGCGAGGTTCGGCCATATTTCCGCTTCGACGAGAAGGATTCGCTCGGGCCGAATGACGGCAAACGCACGTAGCACAATCGGCCAGAAATCGAGCGGGTTATACATCACCACCATCCAGGCCTGCGCTTCCTTTTCTGCGAAAGCGAAGCCGGTCGTCGTCGTTGTCGTCAGCACACAGGAAAAGGTTGGCTCCAGCTCACGCAGCTTCGCCGCGAGCTTTAGCGCGATCGCCACTTCGCCCACGCTGACTGCGTGAATCCAGGTCTGTGATTGTCCGCCCAAACGAGCGCGCACATCCTCGCTGTAGAAGCCGAACCGTTGGCCAAAATGACGGCGGCAGTTCCCGCGCCGCCGCATTTTCACCAGGTATCCCGGCAAGAAAACGAGGAGACCGATCGGAAAAAGGAGATTGTAGAGCAGCCGAATCATGGCGCTGTCCAGACTTCGGCCCGGGGGCGGGCCGGCTCCACGCGGGCCGGTTCCGACCAAGCCACGCGTGGAAACGATGGAGCCGGCCCGCCCTCGGGCCGAAGGTTCATCCGGCCGTGTGGCACTGCCATCCCGTCACGCCCCGTCATTGGAGATCTCACCAACCGCCGCAGGATGCTTTAGGAACAATACCTCTGTCGCTCCATATTTCTTCGCGCGAACAATTTTCCAGAGCGCCGGCGCGAGCAATTGCTCTTCCGGCCGCTTCTCGAGAATGAAGAGCCCATCGGGTTCGAGCAGGTCGACTAACACTTGATTCTCCAGCAGCAACCGCGTGAACTCGCCGCCGTTCTTCGTTTTTTCGTAGGGCGGATCGGCGAAAATAATATCAAATCGGTCCCGACTCCCGGCCGACTCCAGAAACGCGAAGACCTCCTGTTTCCGCACCGGACCGCGCAGTTTCGTCCGTGCAAAATTTTGCTCGATCGCGAGAACCGCGGCGCGGTTTTCCTCCACGAAAAGTGCCGACGCAGCGCCACGGCTAAGAGCTTCGATTCCCAGCGCGCCAGTCCCCGCGAAAAGATCCAGCACGCGCGCGCCAATGATGCCGGTGTGCAAACTCGAAAAGATGGCCGCCTTCACCCGATCCATCGTGGGCCGCACGTCAGTTTCCGGCACCGCCAATCGCATTCCGCCCGCCGTGCCTGAGATCACTCTCATGGCGATGGCGACGCGGTCGGCTCCGGCACAGTTGGCGCAGGTGGCGGCGGTTCAACGGGGAGCGCTTCGGGCTGTTGGTCTGGCGGAAGAGTCAATGCAGGCTGACTCGCCGCCGGCACTTCCCGCACTCTTTTCCGCTTCGACCGACCGCGACCGAAAAGACTTTCGATCACACCGCCCAAGTCCCGCAGTTCATCGCCCACCACCTTATCCATCAGGTTCGTCTTCGGATGTTCGACCGTCCCCGAAACCTGGAACGAGACCCCGCTATAGCCCTCCATTTCGGTCGGCTGAAAGTTGTCCCGCACCACATTGAAGAGTCGCTTGCGAATCCGTTCGCTAATCGCGAGCCGCGCCCCGAGATTGATTCGCCCGCTGAATTCCACCGTGCCCGTCGCCGTCAGGCGGATATTGGGCGAGGTGAAGACCAATTCGTCCACGGTAACGACGCCGGGTGTGATGTGATATTTCACGTGTGCCTCCTCCAGTTTTAGCTGCTTCAACTCCTCGATCTGCAGCATCTGTCCCAGCGCCACCAGCAGGCTGTAGCGGCGCACTTGTCCATCGCGGAGATAAATTTCTCCCGTCCCGGTAAGTGCATTCGGATCCGCGATTTGACCGGCCGCTTCGAGTTGGCCTTCCAGCTTTCCGCGCATCATCCCCTCGGGTCCGTGCGCATCGGAAACGATGCGATCCGCGTCGAGATCGTGGAATTTCACCATCACGCTGAAGGGTGACGAAGCGTCGCCCGGGCTCATCGTAAAACTTCCATTCAGTTCTCCGTCGGCCACCCGGGCCGTAATCGCGGAGAAATCGAGCCGCGTCGGATCGTAACTGAGTGGCGACTTCAGATCCTCGAGGAAAAAACGATCGCGTAACGAAGTCTTTGCGATGCTGGCATCCCCGTTTAACACAGTCGCGTTGCGAAAATTCGAGCGGAAGCGAACGCCCTCGAAGGTCGCCACCGGTTTTCGCTGCGCGTCCAGAAAGTGGAAATTTCCGTTCGTTAGATTCACCCGCCGCACTTCTGGCTTGAACGACCCGGAAGGAGCCTGCACCGGCGCGCTCGCCACTTCGGGCGGCGGCGCGGTCTCCGCGATGTCAGGAAGAGCCACCGTCCCAGGCGCGCTCGCGACCTGTTCGGCGGCCAAAGCGGGCGAAGTGGGCAGACGCCACTTACCATCCGCGTCCTGCGCCCAAACCACCTCGGGGTGAATGAGCGAGATTTCCTTAATCACCAGCCGCCGTGAAAAGAGCGAGGACAGCCGCACCCGCAGCCGGAAGGCATCCGCTTCCAAAAAACTACCGGGCACCGTCTCATCCGCCTGTGGCATGGTGATGCCGGTCAGCTTGAGTCCCCACCACGGCGTCACACTGATTCGCCGAATCTCCAACCGCGTCCCCAGGCGCTCGCTCAGCTCGCGTTCAATCCGCGCTTGTGTGCCCCGCGACTGCACATACAAGTTCACCGCCAGGAGCGCGACAACCAGGATGGCGCCGATCGCCCCTGCGCCATAGAGCGCAATGCGGGTGACTTTTTTCACGCCGAGACGTTACGCTGCGAGAGTTTGATGAAAAGACTAAAGGCCTCGACCAGCGCATCGTGAAACGCACCGCCGTCATCCTGAACCCCGCCGCTCGCGGTCAACGCGCGCGCCGTTTGCAGGATCGCGTGGAAGCCATCACGCGCGGCGCCACGCTGCTTTTCACCGCGCGTGCCGGCGAAGCGGAAATGCTCGCGCGGACTGCGGTGGAGGACGGATTCCGGAGTATTATCGCCGCTGGCGGAGACGGCACGGTGAATGAAGTCGTAAACGGAATCGCCGGCAGCGAAGCGACACTCGGGCTTTTGCCTCTCGGCACCATGAACGTCTATGCCGCCGAGCTCGGCTTGCCGGCGGCTAATCTGGAAGCCTGTTGGAAGATCATCATCAGCGGGCAAACCCGCCACGTCGATCTGCCGTGCGCGAACAAAAAGCATTTCGTGCAATTGGCCGGCGTCGGCTTCGATGCGCAGGCGATCAAGGAAACCAGCCGCGCCCTGAAGCGCAGTTTCGGGCCGCTCAGTTACATCGTCTCCGCCGCGCAAATCGCCGCGCGTCCACCGCCGCGCTTGCGGATTGAATCCGAGCACGCGGCCACGGAAGAAGGGTCGTTCGTTTTGGTCGGCAATGGCCGGCTCTACGGCGGTCCGTTTCCTTTTTTCAAACAAGCGGTGATTGATGACGGCCTGTTTGACGTGCTGATTTTCAAGCGCCTTAATTATCTCGAAATCATCCGCTACATCCAGGACGTGCTCTTCAGTTCGCAGATCACCTCGCCGGAGGTGGAATATTTCCAGACCACGGCGCTGCGAGTCACGAGCGAGAGTTCGGTGCCCGTAGAAATCGATGGCGAACTGATTGGCAACTGCCCGGTGGAGTTCAGCATTCGCGCGGGTGGTTTGCGTGTCTTCGCACCGCCGCGGCCGGTCGGGACATAAGCGTGGTGAAAGCAATTTCAGAATCGCTGCCAGCCTGGAGCAAGCGTCTCCATTTCGGCGCGGCGGCGTTCGTCAGCGCAATCATCATTTTTTTGCACGTCGTAAATCTGCAGCACGCGGGCGGTCTGTGGCGCGATGAAGCCGCCGCCGTGCGTCTAGCGGAGATGCCTTCCTTTGCGGAAGTTTGGACACATCTGGAACACGAGTCGTTTCCGTTGCTGATTACGATGTCGCTCCGGGGCTGGAATGCGCTGGGCCTCGGCGGGAGCGATTTTGGCCTGCGCGTGTTTGGTTTCTGCGTGGGGATGGCGATCCTCGCGGCCATCTGGTGGAACGCCTGGACCTTCTCTGCGTCGCCGCCGGGTTTCTCGCTCATCCTCTTAGGGCTCAGCGGGACGACCATTCGTTGGGGCGATTCGCTGCGCGCCTACGGGCTCGGCGTTTTCTTCGCTCTTCTCACCTTCGGGTTGGTCTGGAGAGTTCTGCGTTTTCCTTCCCGGCGCCATGTCCTCCTGGCGATGGCCGCTGCCGTTCTGTCGGTGCAGACGCTTTATCAAAATGGTTTCATTCTGGCCGCGATCCTTATCACAGGCGCGCTGACTGTCGCCCTCCAAAAAGACTTTCGAAGAGCGCTGCTGGTCATGTCGCTTGGCCTGCCCGCAGCCTTGTCTTTGCTGCCCTATGTTCCAGTGATCAAGCGGGCTAACGAGTGGAACGTCGCCACCCAAACGCCGATCGGCTCCGCGCGTATTTGGGAGGTGCTGTCACGCGCTCTGAGCGATCCATCACAATGGCTGCTCTGGCTTTGGGGGGCCGTCATCGTAGCGGCACTGGCCAGCGCTCTTGTTCTCGGCGCTCGCGGAGAGAACCGGGAGACCCGCGCGCGCGGTTGGTTCTTCGCCGGCGTCATTATCGCCAGCGCGGTCGCCTATTACGTCTTCCTCAAGCTGGCTAAATTTCCCACCGAGGTTTGGTATTATCTGCTGTTGATGGCGATCGTCGCCGTCGCGACAGACGCTCTCATCGTCAGAATGATTCGCTTGCCTTGGACGCGCATTGCTCTCTCGGTGGCGATGCTCGCCGCGGCGGCCTTCCTTTTTCCCGGCCTGCGCGAACGCGCAGAAATCCGAATGACAAATGTCGACCTCATCGCGCGGCAGCTAAACCGGGAGGCCGCGCCCGGCGATCTCGTGTTGATCCATCCGTGGTTTTGCGGCGCCACCTTTCACCGCTACTACAGCGGCTCGGCACCCTGGCTGACGATTCCTCCTTTGGAAAATGACGGACTCCAGCGACTCGATCGCTTCAAGGCGCAGCTGCAAATCGAGGACCCGATCGAGCCCGTGCTATCGCAAGCTGAAGAAGTCCTGCGGAGGGGCGGAACGGTCTGGCTGGTCGGCTATTTCATTTTCCTGAACCCGCCGCAGCCGCCACCCTCACTTCCGCGTCCTGGTGAAGGACCGGAAGGCTGGCGCGGCGAGCCTTACATGGCGGCTTACGGAATGCAGACGACCTATTTTCTGCAAAAGAACGCCGCGCGCGGTCGCCCCGTCAAAATTTCCATCGACCAAAAAGTGAACCCATTCGAAAACCTGCCGCTCAGCACCGTCACCGGTTGGCGCGAGCGTTACTGATTTTCGGGATCGATCCGCCGACCTCCGGCATCTCGTTCAGGCTCCGTTTCCAATTCGGAATCCTCGTTCGCGAATTACCTCTTCCATCACCTCTTTCGCCTCGCTTTGAATCGGCTCACCGTGTCCGACCACGATTTGGGTGAAGTCCCATTGCAAAAGCTCTTCCATCGAACGCTCAAACGCTCCTCGGTCGCGTATCATGAGCCGAAAAAAGACGCTGATTCCGCGGAGCCGAGGCAACCGCATGACCTGCCGGATGAAGAATCTCGGCCAGCCACGCGTCTCCGCCGGAAAGTGGAAGAGTAAATCCGCCACGACCAACGTTTTCGATCGGCGATGATAAATGGCGTGCTCGTTAGGCAAGCGCAGTCCTGCAATCGGCAGCACGTCGATCTGGCCGGACCACTCCGAGGGCGGAGGCACGAGAGAGTCGGTGGCAACGCCGCTCGCTTTGGAAAATCCGCCGGGCGCCAAATACGGCAGTCGAGGAAAGGCCGCGCGCGCCGGCTTCGCCCACGTGTCGTGCATCACGGTCGCATCCACCAGCCACGCCGGCTCTCCAAACCGCCGGATGGACAAAATATCCTCCGCGGAGAAGTCCGCGGTCGAATGTATGAGCAACCGCCCATCAGCCAATCGGAGCAGGGTAACGTTGCGTCCGAAATCGATCCCACCCGCACGCAATGGGAATGAAAGCACCGCCACATCCTCCGCAATCTGACGCCAGCGCATAGACGAACGCTGCTTGGAAGGCGGCCTGCTGTCACGCCTTTGCTCATTCCCACCTGACGCCGCGATCCGCGTTGTCAAAACTCCGTCGAGCAGGTTGAATGGTCTGGGTCGGATCTTGAACGTCACTGCCAATGCCAAGCGTTGCCGCGGAACCTGACAGCCTGCGACCGCAGGACGTTTTCATTTCTTATTCGCGCAAAGATAAGGAGTTCGTCCACCGCCTTTACGAAGCGCTCAGCCGGCGCAACCGCGAGGTCTGGGTGGATTGGGACGACATCCGGCCGGCCGAAGAATTCATGCAGGCCATTTTTGCCGCGATCGAAGGGGCGGACACCTTTGTCTTCGTCCTCTCGCCGCACTCGATCGGCTCCGGCGTTTGCAGCCGGGAATTAGCGCACGCGACGAAATACAACAAGCGCCTCATCCCGGTGGTGGCGACGGATGTGGACGACACGCTAGTACCGGAGGCGTTGGCCAAACTGAACTGGATCTTCTGCCGGCCAGGCGACGATTTCGACGCGGCGGCGGAGGCATTGATCACGGCGTTTGACACCGATCTAGACTGGGTGCGCAGCCATACCCGGCTCCTGACGCGTGCTTTGGAATGGGACGCGAAAAAGCAAAACGCGAGCTTCGTTCTGCGCGGTGACGATCTGCGTGAGGCGGAGCATTGGTTGGCCGAGTCCGCTTCCGCGCAGGAACGGCAGCCCACTCGACTGCAGAGCGAATACATCATCGCCAGTCGTCGGGCGGCTTCGCGGCGCCAGCGCGTCATTCTCGGCGCAGTCGCCTTCGGCGCGGCGGTGGCGGTGGTGCTGGCAATCGTGGCGCTCCTGGCCCGGAATCGCGCGGAGGTGGAAAGGCGCAAGGCGGAAGCGGCCGCGGAACGCGCCACGCGCGCTCGCCTCTCGGCCGAAAAGCTGGTCGGCTTCATGATGGTGGACCTGCGCGACAAACTGGAATCGGTCGGCCGGCTCCGCTTGCTCGATGATGTGAATCGGAACGTGAAGGAGTATTTCCAATCTTTCACGAGCGAGGACGAATCGCCCGAAGCGCTGCGCCAGCGCGCGCTCATGTTCAATAATTTCGGTAACGTCCTGCTGGCGCAGGGCGACGTGCCCGGCGCACTGGAAAATTTTCGCAGCAGCCTTGCCCTGACGGAGAAGCTTCTGCAACAAGCGCCCCAGAACCCGCAGCACCAATTCGATCTCGCCACCAGCCGCGGCCTGGTCGGCAACACTTTGTTGATCCTGGGCAACCGCTCGGAAGCGCTGAAGTATAACGAGGCGGCCCAAACCCTGATGGAGAAGCTTGTCGCGAAAGATCCAGCGAACGCCGCCTGGCAAAGAGAGCTGAGCGTTTGCTTCAACAAAATAGGCGACATCCGCAATCTTGAGGGCGCTCCCGACCAGGCACTCAATAGCTTTCGGGCCGCTCTCGCCATCACGGAAAAGTTGGCGCAACGGGAACCCGAAAGCCTCGCCCCGCAGCGCGACCTGACCTTTACCTACCGGCGCATCGCCGAGGTCCAGTTGGCGCAAGGCGACACCGCGGGGGCGATCCAAAGCTATCGTGATGGCCTCGTCATTTCGAAAAATTTGGCGGAACGCAATCCGCGCAACGCTCAACTCCAATTCGACCTGGCCGCGGGCCACGGCATGCTCGGCACCGCCCTGCAAACCCAAGGCGAGCGGGCCGAAGCGTTGCAGGAGCATCGCCTCTACCGCGAGATTCTGGAAAAGCTGGCCCAACAGGACCCGGACAACACGACGTGGCAGCGCGAACTGAGCGTCAGCTACAACACCATGGGCGACATGCTCAGTGCCCAGGGCGACGCGGCGGCCGCTCTCAAAAGTTACCGCGATAATCTGGCCATCGCGCAAGCCCTCGCCCGCCGGGATCCCGGCAACGCCAGTTGGCAGCGGGATCTCGGCGTGAGTTACAATAAGATTGGCGACGCCCTCGGCGCGCAGGGCGACCTGGAGGGCGCGCTCGAAAATTATCGCGAAGGGTTAAAGATCGCCGAGACGCTGACCGGGCGCGACTCGCGCCACGCGCTCTGGCAGCGCGACCTGGCCTACAGTTTCAGAAAAATCGCGGATGTGCAGAGAGTCCAGGGCGAGCTGACGGACGCGCTGGAAAATTACCGCGCCAGCCTGGCCATTGCGGTCGAGCTATCGGCGCGCGATCCCAGTAATGCCAGCCAGCAATATGAAGTGGCGACCGCGCATTCTTTTGTCGGCGCCGCGCTCCAAGCCGACGGTCGGGCGGACGAAGCCTTGCCAGAATACGCCGCCTATCGAGACCTGATGCAAGACTTGGTGCGCCGCGATCCAATGAACGCGGCTTGGCGGCGCGATCTCGCGCTCAGTTACAACAGAGTCGGCGACACCATGGCCGCACAACGAAATCTCCAGGGCGCGCTGGAAAGTTATGGGGCTGGCCTGGCTATCGCCGAAAAACTGGCGCAACAGGACGCCGGTAACGTGACCTGGCAGCGCGATCTTTCTTTCGCTCAACAAAGGATCGGCTTCGTCCAGGTGCAGCAAGGAAACTCAACCGAGGCGCTCGAGCATTATCGTCGCTCGCTCGACATCCTGAAAAAATTGAGCGCGGAGAACCCGGAGAATACCGCGTGGGCGGGCGACCTGATCTGGATCAACTGGAATACCGGCAAGCTCATGGCGCAGGCGGATCCGTCGGCAAAAGCGGACGGGCGCGCTTTGGTCGAGGCCGCGGACGAAATTCTGCAGACTCTAAAAAAGCGCGGCGCTCTCACGCCGGAACTCCAGCGCTGGCAACGCACGATCAAGGCCGACCTCCGGCAAATGGAGAGATCAGAGTGAATCCGCTGCTCCGCACATTCCCGAGGAGATCCGGCACACAGAATCTTCGTCTCGCGACGCACGAGTCGTGTTCGGTAATTGTCGGTTCAGCCTTCGGCGCGGGGGCGCGCCGGCTCCACGGCGACCGGCGATCTGGAGCCGGCCCGCCCTCGGGCCGAAGGATCACCGCCCCCTTTCTTCCCGCACCCCAAAACTGACAACGGACCGACACGACCCTGCCATCGACTCCGGCTGGTTTTCAGAATGACAAAAAAACGGCGGTGCGATACGATCGTCTCCATGCGCCTCTCCGGCCGAAAACCTTCGTCGTTCACGCGCTCATGGACGCAGCGGCAACGGCTGGTCCTGCTTTCGCTTATCTGGCTGAATGTGGCGTCGTTTATCGGGCAACTCTTCCTCGAAGCGTATCAGCCGGGCTTCGTGCGCGAATTTCTCGGCCTAAGCCGGGACGGGATCGAGAACGCGTATTCGTGGCAGTTCTTCACCGCGATATTTCTGCACAGCGGCCCCTGGCATCTGCTCGGGAACACGGTGGCGCTTTATCTCCTGGGACGCGATGTGGAGTGCATTCTCGGCCAGGCGCAGTTTCTGTTTCTTTATCTCGGCGGGGCGGTGGCGGGGGAATTGGAGCACGTCTTTCTGATGCCGTCGTCCACGGTGCTCTTCGCTGCCTCAGGAGGCACGGCCGCCGTGCTGATGGCTTACGCCACGGTGCTGCCCGATCTGGAGTTGACGACGATCCGATTTTTCGGGCGTCGCTGGGAATTAAAAGCGAAGTTTCTCGGAGGCGTGGTGCTGGCCGTTGGCTTGGCGCTGTTCGTCTTCAATCGGACGGGAATTGTGACGCACAGCGCTTACCTCGGTGGTTGTGCCGCCGGCTGGATTTATGCGCATGCGTTGGGATTCGGGCGGGCGTCGTTTATGCAACGCACCATTCATCAGCGCAAGGCGAACGCGGAGCGATTCCAGCAGATGGATGCGGGGACTTTCATCGCGGAGGAAGTGGATCCGTTGCTGGAAAAGATTTCGCGGGACGGTCTGCAGAGCCTTAATCGGGCGGAACGCCGAACGCTCGCTCTCGCCCGCGAAAAGCTGGAACAAAACGGCTGACGCCGGATTCCGCTGTAGTCCGAAGCCGGCGCATCTGGCCAGCCCGCATGGAGCCGGCCCGCCCCCGGGCCGAAGGATCTCTCCATCCCTTCCATGAAACTTCGGCGCGGGGGCGCGCCGGCTCCATTACCGGTTTCGCGTGTCGACGACTGGCGTTAGCTGTTCTGGATGGACGACGAGCGCGGCTGGATTCGGGAAAAGGCCGCGACGGCGCTTTACCCGGGTCAGGTCGAACGAACTCTCTCCACTCTGGCGGCGAACTGGCCGGTAGGCGAAGACCCGCTCCGCACCGTGGTCGAACAATTTCCGCTAGGCGAGGCCGCATTGCTCCATCTGATCTCCGTTTCCAGCATCGGCGCGGCGCGGCTGGCGCGCGATCCGCATATCCTGTTGTGGCTGCGACACCCCGAGGTCTCAGGCGATCGGCGCGGACCGAATCGAATGCGAGCCGATCTGCGGCGAGCGACGCAAGCGATCCCGGCCAGCGCGGAGAATTTTCGCGGACTTCGACTCTGGAAAGGCCGCGAAATGTTGCGCATCGCGCTGCGCGAAGTGGCGGACTTGGCCACGCTGGAGGAGACGACCGCGGAGTTGTCGCAACTGGCTGAAATCTGCGTAACGGAAGTTCTCGATCATTGGGATGCGGAAATGCGCGGCCGCCTCGGTGAGCCAGAGGCCGAACTCGCTGTCCTGGCGCTGGGCAAGCTGGGAGGTCACGAGTTGAATCACAGCTCGGATATCGACGTCATTTTTTTCTACAGCGACGAGGGGAACGTCACCTCGTCGCTCAGCTACCACGAGTGGTTCAGCCGCCTGGCGACGAAGGTGTTTGAGACCTTCGCAAGCAAGGACCCAAACGGCGCCCTTTTCCGCATGGATTTACGTCTTCGACCGGAAGGCTCGGCCGGGCCGATCGTGCGCTCGCTCGCTAGCCTCGAGCATTACTACACCGGCTTCGGCGAGACGTGGGAGCGTCTCGCGCTCATCAAAGCGCGGGGGATCGCCGGCGACGAAGAGCTGGCCTACGATTTCCTGCGCGAACATCAGCCCTTCATTTACCCGAAAACGCCGACGCTAGAACTCCTGGACGAGATCGCCGCGATCAAACGCCGGATCGAGCGCGACATCGTCGGACATGACGACTTGAAATGGAATGTGAAGCTCGGGACCGGCGGCATCCGTGAGATCGAATTCGTGGTGCAGGCGCTGCAATTATTGCACGGCGCGCAACATGCGTTTCTTCAGGAAACGAGCACGCTGAAAACGCTGCCAGCATTAGCCGAACTGGAACTCCTGCCACGACAAGAGGCGATGGATCTGGAGCACGCCTATCGCTTTCTCCGTCGCACCGAGCACCGGCTGCAGATCGAGGGAGAACAGCAGACGCACACCGTGCCGGACGAGCCGGAAGCTCTCGACCGGCTGGCTCGAAGCCTCGGTTTCGCCGACGCGCCGGATTTCCTGAAGACATTGCACGAGCACACCGAGCGGGTGCGCGCCGTCTTTGCGCGAGTCGTTGCAGAGCGGCCCCAGGACAAGGAACCCGGCGACGATCGCTACGGCATGTTTCGCGATTCGCTGAGCGCGCAGAAGGCGATCGAAACTCTCTCGCAGGGTCGGCGCGGTTCGCACGTTGCTCCGCGCACGCGGCAGATTTTTCGCAAACTGCGCCCCATGATTCTGGACGAAATGGAACGCGCGATCGATGCGGACGCGACGCTGATCCAGTTCGTGCGCTTCGTCGAAGCCTACGGGATGCGCAGCCTGCTCTTCGAGTTGCTGGTGGCGAATCCGCGTTTGCTCGAACTGGTCGTCAAAACTTTCGATGCCAGCCGACACGCCACCGATCTGCTCATTCGTCGGCCGCAATTGCTCGAAGACGTGACCGCGCACGGAGTGCTCGATCGCAGCGTCAGCGTGGAGCGGCATCTGGCAGCGCTGCGGGCCAGCGCTGCCGACGCCACGCATCTCGACCCGGTGCGAAGCTACCGCCAGTTACAATCCCTGCGCATCCTCGTGCGCGATGCCTTGGGCATCATCGATTTGTCGACTTTGCATCGCGAACATTCCGCCCTCGCGGAGGCATGCATGATTTTCGTCCACCAACTTCTGGCGCAGGATTCGGATCTGACGATCATCGGACTCGGAAAGTTCGGCGGGCGCGACCTCAGTTACGGCGCGGATTTGGACGTCCTTTTCGTGGGCGAGAACACCCGAGCCGCGCAGGAGATTCTGGTCGAGATGGGCCGCGCCACCGCGGAGGGTTCCGTCGCCACGCTCGATGCGCGCCTGCGACCCGACGGAGAAAAAGGCGTGCTCACCAGTCCACCCGCCACTTACGCCGCCTACTATGAGAACCGGGCGCAGCTTTGGGAAATCCAAGCGTTAACGCGGACGCGTGCCGTCTGCGGGCCGGCCGGGGCAGCGTTTCTGGAGTTAGCGCGAAACGCCTGGTGCCGCGCCGGGCAGCGTCCGGATTTGTTCGAGCAAATAGACAGCATGCTGGAACGCATCCGCCGCGAGCGGGGCAGCGGCTCGGAGATTCTGGATTTCAAAGCCGGCCTCGGCGGCCTCATCGAAGCCGAATTCCTCGTGCAAGCGCTCCAGCTGCGGACCGGCACCTGGAATCCGCAGTTTCATTTCGCGGTTAACGACCTGCAGCAAGCCGGCGTCTTCGCCGAACCCGACGCGGTGGCCTTGACGGCCAGCTACGATTTCCTGCGGCGGTGCGAGGCGGTCCTGCGCCGCTGGGAAAACAAATCCGTCTCCAGCCTGCCCGCGGACGAAGCCGAGCAGGAAAAGCTCGCACGACGCGTCGGCGCGAAAGATCTCGCCGCCTTTGGCGAACAATACCGCGGCGCGCGGGAACGCATTCACCTCACCCACGCCCGCTATTTCCGTGCGCCCTGACGCGAGCGGGAATCCGCCCGGACTAATTGCTGAAGATGTGCCCCGGCCTACGCGACCCCCGTCTAGCGCATCCTCGTTCCCAAGTTGCATTTGGGAACGCACCGGTCCCCGAAGCTGAGCTTCGCCTACCGCCAAGCATCACAACGCAGCAGTGGCATCGCACCGGGCAACAGCCGTAATCCAGCGATTCGGACCAGGAGGGTCGCAGCGCGTGGCGGTGGTAAAGATCGGCAACCAACCGACCGCGGTGGAGGTGACGAAGTGCGCCCTTTCGTGTGGTGCATGCGATAGCGGCTGCGCCTATGAGTGAAGATGCAGGACGCTCAGCTTCCAGGGCAAGTGCGCTCCCAAGTGCAACTTGGGAACGAGGGGAATCCCGTCGCCAACCTTGCCAGCGGAAGAAGCCGAGCAAGAAGGGCTGGCACAACGCGTCGGAGCAAAAAGATCTTGTCACCAGCGGGCGGAATGATGTCTTGGTATGGCATGGCGGCACTCTAGAGCGGCCATTGCGCGCGCCGCAATCTCCTCGCCGCCGCGCTAGGCTGCATGGTATTCTGCCGCGCCAGAGGCCTATGATTGCACAAGAAAAGATCAGTTCTGGTTACGATGTGGAGTTCCTCATGGGTGTGGATTACATCAGGAATTTCCTCCTCAGCTCGATGGAGACCGGCTCCATCCCCTGGTGGTCGGAAAGCGAAGTGACCGGTCCGCAGGGCCAGCACATCCGGACGGACGCCAGCGTGACGCATCCGCCAGAGGCTCTGAACCAGAAAAGGCTTTATCCAGTCCATCCCGATTTCCTCGGACACGAACATCCCTTCCTCGATCTCGGAGTGCCTGCCTACTCGGATCAGGGTAAAGAGTTCGCGGTGGCGTTGCTGCCGGATGCACCGGGGGGAGCCGACATCGCGGTGAAGGTCTATCCGACCATCATCACCGACACCGATCATCCCGCAAGGACGAAGGTGGAAATCTCGAACGCTTTACCCATCAATCTCGAGTTCAGGTTCGGCCTCGCTTTCACCACCGGCGACGACCAGCTCTTGAGCGACATCGGACTCCAGTTGGAGTTAATCGACATCAACGGTCCCTTGATCGATGCCGCGGAACTCCTGACCGACGCCGACGGCAATCCGGTCTTCTCGAAGGCGCACACGCTCGCTTCCATGAAGCAACAGTTGGATCGGACGGTGGATTTCGCCGTCGGCGGAGGTGGCAAGATTGCGGCGATCGCACTCAAGAAATTCTTCAATGACGGGACGGCGCCGGACGCCATCGGCATCTACCTGAACCTGGCTTTGCAAAACGGCCCGCGAACCACAGAGCTGGTGGAAGCCCGCGGCAACCTGGACGAGGCGCAGAATTTTCTGCCGCTGACTTCGCAGATGGCCTTCGGATTCGCGCCCGCGACGTATCAAAGGCTGGGCGACGATCTCTTCCAGAAGATGGCGCTGCTGAAGGAGGGCGCGACGGATGAATATGAATATCCGCTCCGCGAAAACGGCGAGAATAAGGGAAAGATCAAAGGCATCAGCGTTTATCCCGAGACCACGAGCACCCCTCAGCCCGGCGGGCCGCCTCTCACCACCTTCACGAACGTGCTCGTGATCGATGTGCATGGCGAGTATGCGATCGACAATTTCTTCGACCCCGACTTTCACTTTCTGATCCGGTTGATCCCGATCCAGCGCGATGGCCTGCTCGATTTCGATCTCGATTTCGATCTGCGCCTGAGCGCGCTCGGGCAGATCGTCGTTTTCTTTCTCGAGGCTGTGATCACGGTTCTCGTCCCGCAATTGGGGCTGCCGCTTATTTTTGCCACGCTGCTCATTATCAAGCTGGTCGAGAGAATCGGCGCGGAAGCGGCGGCAGGCGAAATCCAGTCACAGCTCGGTCGCACTTCGTTCCTGGACACGCTGCCGCACAAGCTCACGGTCGAGCGACGCCGCTGGGATCCTTTATATTTCACCACTCATCGCCTCGAAGCTGCGGTCGACGACCTGGTGGTGAATGACGCGGGCTTCGCCTTCAGCGCGCACGACATCTTCTTCGGGAGAAAATTCGAGCCGCTCGAGCACATGGTGGTGCGCGCCTCCACGCGCGACAGCTCCGGCGTGGTGGATGGCCTGGTTTATCGGGCGAAAGATTTGCAATCCTACTTGAACACGGATCTCGCGTTGACCTTCCCCGCGGTCGATCGCATGCCCTATCGCGAGCTGCTCGCTCCCGAAGGCGACATCGAGTCTCACCGCGTCTCCCTCACGATCGACCAAATCGACGACCGGCTGGTCAGCGAAGACAAAGGCGTCAAGGACAGGCACCTCGAGAAAATTCAGTATCTGCCGCAGAAGGTACACGTGATCGAGCATCAGATTTACAAAATCCTCGCGCTCGCGGGGCGGGAGATTCCGGAGATCGAGCAAACCACTCGGAACCTCTTGCGCTCCGAGTTGCGCACGCAAAAAGGCGCCGCTTACCGACAGCGGGCGTTGGACGAACTCGGGCAGGAACTGGGCCGCGCTCCTACGGAAGAAGAGATCAGGGCTCGCGTGAACACCTTTCTCGAGCAGGACGTGAGCAGCGCGTTTCCAGGAAGGGTGGGGCCGGAAATGGACCGCAGGATGAAGTTTGAGCTCGAGCCATTTGAATTCGCCGCGCTCCAGAAGAAGAAGTTCCTGATCCTCGGGCTGGACCACCTCGATCTCATCACCATGCATCGCAACGGCAAGATCACGGTTTATTACCGGGATCATGAACAGCCTTTCGAGCCCGGCGTAAGTCGCGCCGATAACCTGCTCAGTCTTCCGCGCTACGTCGCCTAATTTCGAAAGCCGCGGCCGCAATCCCTCCACGTTTCGATTGCTCTGGCCGGCGTGCGCGGCGCTTCCATGGCCCCCAGGGCGGAGGCGCAGAAGCCGCTCCTCGGTGGCTCTCGCTTGTTTCGGGCGGGCGCAAGGAAGGCCCGCACCGTGGGGCTCGGGGCTGGCCCAGGATTTACTTTCCTACGAGCGGGCGAGGGCGTGGATGACTTCGTTCAGGACGAAAAGACTAACGAAGAGTCCCACGCCGACGATGAGGCCGAGCGCGACCAGGACGCTGATGACGAAGAACCAGTCGGCGCGGCCGGCTTTGCGGACGGCGCCGCCGGCGGCCATGTGTTTCTTGAGCAGGTCGTGGTTGCGGGCGTTTGATTTGAACCAAAAGGAGAAGGCATCGCCGAGGCCGGGGATGATGCCGATGACCTCGTTGAGCAGGATGTTCGTGGCCATGCGGGCGAGGATGATTTTCGGCAGGCCGTTCCGCGCCGCTTGGATGAAGGCGAGCGCGGAGACGAGGGCGGAGCCGGTGTCGCCAATGCCGGGGATGAGCCCGATCAGGGGATCGATGCCGACGCGGAAGTTCGTGCCTGGAATGCGGACGAGGTTGTCCATTAGGAGCGCGATCCAGCGGAAGAGGGGCTCGACGGGCTTGGCGCCTTTTTGTTCAGGTGGGAGGACTTCCCACTCGGCGTCTTTCGCGTCTGAGGTGGAGTGGCGATCGGGTTTCATGAACGGTGAGGCGACAATCAAGGGAAGCGGCAGAATGGCAGGCGCGCTCGATGTCGGCTTCGCCTGCACGAGGGTGGAATATTTACTCCCGTTGGCGAGATCCCTCGACCGTCTTCGCGGCTCGGGATGACAAGGCGGGGGCGTATTCTTAACCCGGGATTTCTTTCAGCATCTGCGCGTTAGTCGGGAATTTCTTCACGAACATGAGCAGGCGCTCGATGGCTTCACCGGGCTTGTGACCGGCGAGACCGCGACGGATGAGATTGATTTTTTCCAGTTCCCACGGCTGGAGGAGCAACTCTTCGCGCCGGGTGCCGGAGAGGAAGATATCGACGGCGGGATAAATGCGCTGGTCGCTGATTTTGCGATCGAGGACGAGCTCCATGTTGCCGGTGCCTTTGAACTCCTGGAAAATGAGTTCGTCCATGCGGCTGCCGGTTTCGATGAGGGCGGTGGCCACAATCGTGAGCGAGCCGGCTTCCTCCGTATTGCGCGCCGCGGCGAAAATCTTGCGTGGGATTTCCATGGCGCGGGCATCGATGCCGCCGCTCATGGTGCGACCGCCGCCGCCGGTGGCGTTGTTAAAGGCGCGCGCGGTGCGGGTGATGGAATCGAGCAGAATGAAGACGTGCTTGCCGGCTTCGACCATGCGCTTGGCACGCTCGATCGCGAGCTGGGCGATGCGGGTGTGACCCTTGATGTCGGTGTCGCTGGAGCTGGCCATGATCTCGGCGGTGGGGCAGGAACGGCGGAAATCCGTCACTTCTTCCGGGCGCTCGTCGACGAGGAGGATGATGAGCTTCATCTCCGGGTGATTCTTGGTCACGGCGTCGGCGATGTGATGCAGGAGCGTGGTCTTGCCGGTGCGGGGCGGTGCCACGATCAAGCCGCGCTGGCCCATTCCGAGCGGAGTCATCATGTCCATGACACGCGTGGTGTACCGCTCGGGCACGGTCTCCAGCACGATGCGCTTGTTCGGATTAATGGTGGTGAGTTCTTCGAACGGAATCAGGCCCTGATACTTGGTCGGCTCGTCGTCGTTGATTTTGTTCAGCCGCATGAGTTGCGGGCCACGATTGCCGCGGCGTGTCTCGCCTTGAATCCACATCCCGTCGCGGAGCGCGAAGCGACGCACGATCTCCGGCGTGACGAAGATGTCCTGCGGCGTCTGCACGAAATTCCGTTTCGGGTCGCGCAAGAAGCCGAAGCCTTTGCCGGAAATCTCGATCACGCCTTCGCCGAACTCGAGCGGTTGCTGCTCGCCATTAGGCGAACCGCCACCTTGCGAACGATCGCGATCGCGGTCGCGATCCCGATTATCCTGCTCGCCTTGCGGCGGTCGGCCGCCTTCATCACTCGTCAATGCTCCCGCGGCATAGGCGGCGTCGGGCACCTGCGTCGTAGAATCGGCTGACGCGCTGGAAGCCTCCTCGCTCGCGGCGCGCGCATTTTCTTGCGGGGTGAAATTGGAATCCTGGTTTTGGTTTCCACGATCATTGGATGACCGGCCGCGACCACGAGAAGCACGGCGGGAAGGCCGGCGACGACGCGGGGGAGCCGCATGGGTGGTCTCCACAGGGGAATGATTATCGGATTCTTCGCTCATATTGAAAACACTGGCCTGGCGACCGGCGCACACTGCGCAGCTCCGGACCGCACCATTTACGCTGGCAATCTGCCCAGCAATTCGTCGGAAATATCTAGATTGGAATAGACGTTCTGAACGTCGTCATCGTCTTCGAGGCTCTCGCACAACCGCAACACCTGGAGCGCGGTCGCCTCATCGACGACAGGAACTGTCGTATCGGGAATGAAAGTAAACTTCTGCCCACTGGTGGTCACACCTGCGTCTTTGAGCGCTTCAGCTACTGCGTAGAGCTGATCGTGGGAAGTGGTGATAACATACTGCTCCTCCTCGGTTGTCAACTCTTCTGCCCCGGCTTCCAAGGCCAGTTCGAAGATGCGCTCTTCCTGAATCGTTTCTTGCGCCACCGTGATCTGGCCTTTTTTGTGGAACATGTAAGAAACGCTTCCACTCGTCCCGAGGTTGCCGTTATTTTTCAAAAAGATGCGGCGCAGGTCGGCGGCGGTGCGGTTCTTATTGTCCGTCGCTGCGTCCACGATCACCGCCACGCCACCGGGCGCGTAACCTTCATAGACGATCTCGTCGTAATGCGTGGCTTCCTCGCCTTCGCCGGTGCCGCGCTTGATCGCGCGCTCGATGTTGTCGTTCGGCATGCTTTGGCCGCGCGCGGAAAGGATGGCGCTGCGCAGGCGGACGTTAGCGGAGGGATCGCCGCCGCCGATCTTCGCGGCGATGGTGATCTCTTTCGCGAGTTTACTGAAAAGAGCGCCTCGCTTCACGTCGAGAGCACCTTTCGACCGCTTAACTTTGGACCACTTACTGTGTCCGGACATGAGCTATTGATTCGTTAAAACAAGACTCGTCCGCTCACTTGAGTTCACGGAATCGGAACCGAAGGACTTCGAGGCAGAGAACCTGGAAGAGACGAGCGAACGCCCGAATTCAACCGCAGCGCGGCGGGATTGTCAATGGAGCCGGCCCGCCCTCGGGCCGAAGGCCATAGTTCCCAACGGCGTTTCCTTTTGAAACTTCGGCGCGAGGGCGCGCCGGCTCCACTACGCCGCGACGGCGTTGCCGGCGCGCTTCCGCGCGTTGGCGTCCAGAATTCGCTTCCGCAGCCGGAGCGATTTCGGGGTTACCTCGACGTATTCGTCAGCGCCGATGTACTCGATCGCACGCTCCAGAGTCATCTTCAGCGGCGCTTCGAGTTGGATGCCTTTGCCGTCGCCTTGGCTCCGCATGTTGGTGAGGTTTTTCGCCTTGCAGGGGTTGACCGGGAGATCTTCCGGGCGCGCATTTTCGCCAATGATCATGCCCGCATAAATTTCTTCCTGTGGTCCGATGAAGAGCTTGCCGCGCGCCTGGATGTTATTGAGCGAGTAGGCCTTGCTGGTGCCGGCTTCCATCGAAACCATCACGCCGCGATTCCGGCCTTCCATCTCGCCTTTGAACGGCGCGTACTCGCGGAAGAGATGACTCATGATCCCCTCACCGCGCGTGAGATTGACCAGATCGCTCTCAAAACCAATGAGGCCTCGCGTGGGAATGATCGCCTCCACGGAGACGCGCGTAGTGTGGTGATCCATCGAAACCACTTCGCCTTTGCGTGCCGCCATCGATTGGAGAACATCGCCCAGTTTGTCGTTAGGCACTTCGACGTAAAGATTTTCGATCGGCTCGAGCAGGCTGCCGTCTTCGCTTCTATGGAAAATGACCTCAGGCCGCGAGACCATCACTTCGTAGCCCTCGCGCCGCATTTGCTCGACCAGAATGGCGATCTGCATTTCGCCGCGCGCATTAATTTCAAATGCTCCCGCAGCTTCGGTATCGTTCACCTGCAGCGAGACATTGCCGCGCGTCTCGCGTATCAAGCGCTCACGGACGTGGCGCGCGGTGACGAACTTTCCTTCGCGTCCGGCAAACGGGGAATCGTTCACGAGAATGCGCATGCGAATGGTCGGTGGATCGATGTCGACAAATTGTAAGGGCGTGCGCTCCTCGCGGTCGGTCAACGTTTCCCCGATGAAAACTTCTTCGAATCCAGTCAACCCGACGATCTCGCCCGCCGAGGCGTGCTTGGCTTCCACTTGTCCCATTCCAGAGAAAGTGAAAAGCGCCGTCACACTGGCGCGTTCCCGACGTCCATCGCGATGGATGCAGACGATGGAGTCGCCCACCGCCACGCGGCCACTGACGATGCGACCGAGCGCGATCCGGCCGAGGTAATCGCTGTAATCCAAATTGGAAACCAGCATCTGCAAATAGGGCTCATCGGAGATGGTAGGCGGTGGAACATATTTAATGATCGTCTCGAAAAGCGGCGTCATGTCCTCGCTGTTTTCGTGGATCTCGCGCATCGCGAAACCATTCTTGGCACTCGCGTACACGATCGGGAAATCTAGTTGCTCATCATTCGCCTTCAGCTCGACGAAGAGATCGAAAATCATATCGAGCACCTTGTGCGGACGCGCGTTTTCGCGATCGACTTTATTGATCACAACGATCGGCTTGACCTTATTCTCCAGCGCCTTGCGCAAAACAAAACGCGTCTGCGCCTGCGGCCCATCGTGCGCGTCCACCACCAGCAGGACGCCGTCCACCATCTTCATGATGCGTTCGACTTCACCGCCGAAATCGGCGTGGCCCGGCGTGTCCACGATGTTCACGCGATAGCCGTTCCACTGGAAGGCGGCGTTTTTGGCCCGGATGGTAATGCCTTTTTCGCGCTCCAGATCCATCGAATCCATCATGCGTTCCTCGATCTTTTGATTGGAACGGAAGGTGCCGGACTGGCGCAGCAACTGGTCGACCAGGGTGGTCTTCCCATGATCAACGTGGGCAATAATGGCAATGTTACGAATCTTATCCATGAGGGCTTCTCGCGGTGGCCGCCGTGGATGCACGGTAGCTAGAGCAGGAGAGCGCCGAATATGGTGGCGGGGACGCGGGTCGTCAAATTGACGGCCCCGCACCGCGCCGGAAAACGAAAGCAGCTTCACCCTCGCGGGTGAAGCTGCTCCGTGATTCTACTGAGTTTGCCGGGTTACGGGAGCGTCTTGCCCGAGGCCCCCTTAACAGTCGAGATGTCGGTCGCGTTAACCGTGCCCAAGGCATCCACGTCGGTTCGGAATGTGGTGGCATTCACCGTCCCCGTAACCGCCGCGGCCTTCGTTTCCGCAACGTCGCTCCCGCTGACCGCGCGGTTGCCATTCGTGTCACCGACGAGGAACCCAATCGGCACCACGGCCGAGCTGACCGTGCTGCTGGCGGTGGTGGAGAGCGTGAGCACTTGATTATCGCTTACGTTCGTCAGGGTCACCCTCAGGTCGTTGCCCACCACCATACTGCTACTGACCATTCCGGTGGAACCGGAGGGGTTATTGGCCGCGATGGAGGCGGTCACGCCCGTCGGCGCGGCCGGGTAGCTGAGCACAATAGTGTGCGTGCCCGCCACACCGCCATTGCCGCTGCGGTCTTCAATGCCGTTGGGGCCAGTCAGCGGCAACGGAATATCGAAGGGTCCCAAAGCACCATGCATTTTGCTCGAAACCACGCTCGGCGCCAGAGCGCACGGCGCAGTCCCAGCCGTATTGCCCACCAGCCCCGAAACATTCAGCGTGTAGCCGGAGCAGCCCGCCGTGCCGGCATTGGCTTCTTCCACCACCAAGACCAGCGTCCCGTTTGCGGGGAAGTCGAACGAGAATGAATTTCCCGTCCCGACCGTCGCCGAATCGCCGAGGTAGTTTGTGCAGATCGTTCCCGTGTTTCCGACCGTCGGCGGGACATACGCATTAAGGTAAGCCACCGTCAGAATCGGATTCGTCGCGGCCGAACAGCCAGGCACGGTCTGAACGGTCACGCAGGTGGCGCCCGGGCCATTCGTTAGCGTGTGCGTCCGGTAGATGCGCGGACCAGCGCCGAAGATATCCGGGCAGGCTTTCGGAGCGCCGCAACTGCTGGCGAAGTTACGACCGAGACGTCCTTCCTGTTGCGGGTCAGTGCCGTTAATGAGTGCGCCGGTGACGGCTACCGTCGGAGCCTGGCATGTATTCAGGGAGAAGGGGAACGCGCTCGTGCCGCCAGTGAAATTCACCGTCAGGACGAAGTTGATCGCAGTGCCGCAGACGAACGAGTTCGACGTACTGACGGCGAACGGAACGGAATTAGTTCCCGTGGTGTTCTCATTGACGTTCGGATAAGGGGAGTTCGGCTGGGTAATAGTCACTCCCGGAGTGGACGATGACAGCGTGGCGGACACGTTTTGGCCGAGCAAGCACCCGTCATTCAAGACCGTAACATTAATGTTATTACACTCGTTTTTTTCGATGATGCCGTTCCCATTCCCTCCGCTGACAGAAATGGCCGAGGATTGGAATAAGAATGCGGCCGCGCCGCTCAAACACTGGTTCAGCGTCGTGGTACCCCCGTTTGTGATCGTGACCGGGAAAGGACCAACGGCCGTGCACTTGTGCGCGGGGTCGCTGACCGTGACCGAGTAGGTGCCCGGGCTCAGTTGCATCGAATAAGTGCCGTTTGGCATCGTTGCGCTGGAGAAACCCGTCGATGGGCCGCCCGTTACTTGAACAAGCGCGTCCTTGAGCAATGCACCAGTATCACAAGCGGTAATCGTTCCGCTCAAGGTTCCCTGCGGCGGGGCCACTGTGCCCGCGAACTTGAAGGCGCCGATGCGCGTGCGCCAATTAGATGCGGCCGATGGTGCGGCGATGTATTCAGTCGTAAACCAGAAGGTGGCGTCGTCGGTCGGATCAAGCGACATGCTGCTGTAGTCACCCCAACGGTTCGTTGTAGCCAACTGCGAACCAGTCCCAGCGAACATGGTCTGCTCGCCCGACAGAATGTTCGGCGGATCGGTCGCGAGGCGGCCCGCATAGGCGATCGATGGGAAGACGCTCGAGCTCGAGATGGAGTAGCCTACGGCTAGGTTGCCTGCGTTATCGACCGCGGTGCTGCCCATCCAGCGTTCACTCGCATCGGGCGAAAAAGTGCCCTGGTCCAAAACTGTATAGGGGCCGGCAGGGCTCGTCTTTTGCAAGACGTAGTGTCGCGTGGCTGCTTTATACTGCGCAACGGTCGGATTGAGTCCGGGAGCCGGCAGGGTCCCGGCATTGACGGTGTGGCAGGTCGTCAACGTTTCCGTACCTGCGCGATTATAATATTGCAGCCGGAGCATTAAGCGGTCGCCAATGCTGTCCACGTAATCAGCGGCGGTGGCTGGAGCAGGTTCCTCGATATCAGCGCGGCCACCGGGATTGCGCGAGTCGAACGCTGCTACCAGGAGCGGGCTTTCCGGTCGCTCCAGGAAGGTGGAGTTCGCGGGCGTCGCAAAGTCAGCGTGGAAGTTGAAGAGTCGCAACGCATCCTGAGCGTCACCGGATGAATCGTCGATATAGACAGAAAAGACGTTCGGAGCGCCGGCCGGCGGCGGGGTCAAACCGTAATAATCGGACGGGATCATGCCGGACGAGGAATTGCTCAGATTCGGGCCAGCGTTGAAATAAATGTAAGAAGCGGTGGGATCACCGACCAACATTTTGGCGCGATCGAAAGCAAACACACCGAATCCATTGTAGGAACCACCGTTGGTGAATTGCCGATCGGAAAAATAATAGCCGTCGGACCAAGAGCCCATTTTGCCATAATCAGGAAATTCATTTCCCGGCGTGATGAAGTCGTAGGCCCAATACTCCCCGGTCGGATCGCCCGTCTTGGAAACCGCGACGCACTGGTGATAAGGCGGAGTGGCCGTGTCCGTAAAGGCGAACTGAGTCAGCACCCAGCGATTCGCGATGCGATCATAAACGGCGATCGGATCGCCGTTATCATTGCCCGCGCAGACACCGCCGAGAGGCTGCAAGAGACTGCTCAAGAGGAATGATGGGCCTCGTGGAACGCCCGCTTTGCTGAAGATTTGTGCTCTGACGTTAACGGTCTGCACGTAGTCGTTCGGACCGACGGCTCCGTTCGTGTCGGGCGGCGAGCCGCCGTTCACACCAACGCCTTCGAAGGTAAGAATCGGAGCAGGAATGTTAATTACAAAATGGCCATCAGGCCCGAAAGAGGATTGCAGCGCGCCATCTGTCTGTTCCGGAGCGTTTGGGTCAGGTTTCGCGAAATCACCCGTGTTGAGCGGGTTCTTCTCTTCCTGTTCTTCTTTCCGTACGACCTCATTTTGCGGCTGATCCGCGATCAAATCTCGCAACGCCCTGGTCTCGGCGAAACCGACCGCCCGGCCGACCACTGGAATGACGCTTGCGATTGGCGCCTGCTTCGCAGCCGCACGTTTCCCTGCATCAGGCCTCTTCTGCCCTACTCCACGCTGAACAAAAAATGCGAGTCCGAGCAACGCGACTAAACTGACAAGAAATAATCCTTTTCGACGACTAAACATAACTTCCTCCTAGGGTTGCCGAATAAAACGGCGGTTGATTTCTCCTCTGGGTCACGGCGGAAATTCCATGCGGGACCGAGGGTTATCCTCTATTTTCAGGAAAATGAGTCAACAAAATAGTGCGATTGTTTGATTTATGACATAATTGTCAGGTTACGAACGCGGGGTAAAGTCCTCTGAATTGGCTCTTGGGGCTTTCGGTGAGCACAAAAATTCTTGGAAAACCATCCGGAATCGGACGTAATTTCGGTTCACACTCTCAAATTCCGAATCGCAATAAACGATCCGAAATCGCAATCCGGCGCACTGCAGGCGCCGACATCTTCGCCCGCTGATATTCGCCAGCTCGAGCCGCCATCTCCGTCGGCTCGGAAGAATTCCACCATGGTGAAAGACAGTGGAATTTAGGCACGAGCGCGCATGAAAGAGACGCGCTACCGCCCAGAAAGCGAAACGGCCGCGCTCGTCGTCGAGCGCGGCCGTCGTCTACCTAATCAACCGTGCGTTAGGGCAACGGCGCGTTGACGGCGTCTTGCGCGTTGATGAAGCCGTAGCCATCAAGCGGCGAATAGCCTTTTCCGATCCGGTTTGTGAACGTGCCGTTGAACGACGTGCCATCCTGGGTCATGCCGGTGAAGGTCGCGCCGCCGGGGGCTATCGTCCCCGCCGGAATGGAAACTGTGGCACCGAATAAATCGGCCGAATTGCCAAACCCGGTCGCGCCGCCCGTCGGGCCTAGCTGGGGGTTCGCCGCAGTCCGCTGTTCGTCGCGGTCCGAACCGAAGCTGAACGAGTTTCCGGCCGAAAACGATCCCGGTGAGAAAGCCAGATCGAGCTGATAGAACTGTCCCGCCACCGCTGGCGCCGTCGCCGGCAACGAGTAGGTCGGCGTCACATTGGCCATAGAGAAGGTCCCCGTGGTCGTGCCGACCGTGAAGGGGAAGCCCGCCGTCGAGGCGGTGGAGAAGGCGCGCATATCCCACATCAAGCCCGGCACCACATCCGATTCCGTGCCCCCAGTGGTGTTGCCATTCTGGAGGTTGATCGAGAGGCTCGCGACCGAGTTCGGCCCGACGTAGGAAGCTCCCACCACGTTGGGGCTGTTCGTGCTGAAAAGACGCCCATCGCTGAGGCTGAAGTTTCCGTGGCTGGCTTGGACGGTGAGCGTCACCTTGCCAGCGCCGGCGCGAGCCTGGCCGCGGGCAAAGAACGGATCGAGGTCGTGCATGAACCCGGCGCTCTGCAGGATGGTCCTCATCTGCGGCTGGGTGACGCTCCCCGGTCCGCCGTGCGCCTGGAAGACGAGGGCGGCAACGCCCGCGGCATGCGGCGCCGCGGCGCTCGTGCCGAAGAAGTTGTTCTGCGTGTCCGCATCGCTCGCCGAGTCGCCACCGAAGAAGGTGTTGTTGGCGCCGTCCATCGCGGCCACGTCCGGCTTCTGTCGGGTGATCGGCGTCGCCAGGCGATTCGCATCCTGATCGAAGTAGATAAAGGAAGGCCCGGGCGAGGTGAATTCCTCGGGCAGGTAGGGACGGAACGGGCTGTAGGCCGCGGCGCTGATCGCACCCGGCTCGTGATTGTGGCCATACGTGACCGGCGTCTGATAGCTGTTGTATTCCGACGGCCCGGCGAAACCGGTATTGACGTAACGGATTCTCGAAGCCGGGATGGGAGCCGTGGGAACATTGCCTCGCGCGATGACCAACTGAACGAGGTTCGCGGTCGGGAAGGTGAGCGAACCAAACTCCAAGGGCTGGTTGGTCAGAAGATTTTTTGCTGCGATCGACTTCACGAAAGCTCCCGTATCGGAACGGAAGAAGAGCAGGTTGAAATCCGTGGTGACGCGCAGAGTGCCACTGGCCGTGTATGCAGACACCCTGAACGGTCCCATAGAGCCCGCGTTGAACGAGACGACGTCAACGGTGTAGGTTCCGGAGAGGTTGGCAAAGAAGAAGATCTCTTCGTCGGTCCCGGTGTCCTGCGTCAGAATAGCGGTGCCGTTCGGGTCGCGAACGGTAACGACGGCGTCGAACGGATTGCCCGGAGGCGGCGGCTCCGCCACTACGGTAATCCGATACTGGTTACCGGCCACAAGGCCCGTCACCGGAAAGCTGACCGGCACGGTCGTGCTCGTCGAGGTCCCCGTGTCGGTGAAGAACGGCGTGGGATTGAACGTCGGGGGCGTCACGTCAAAAGGATCATCCCATTGGAAGGTCATGTTCGACGCCTGACCGGCGATGAAGTTGGAGAGCGTTTGCGCGACGTCCTGACCGCCATCGGTGCGGAAGTTATGGAAACCGCCGGCATACGCATCCGCAGGGATGGTGGCGAAAGCCGAGGTGGGGATGTTGGTCCCGGCCAGCGCCGCCGCCAGGTCCGCCGACGAAACGTTGCGATAATCGGAGAAATAAGCTTGCTGCGCCGGACGATTGCCGGCCGAAGAAAAGTAGGCCACACCCACTGCCGCCACTTCATTGACCGCTCTACCAACCAAGCTCGTGCCGAACATCGGTGAATCGGAGTAGAAAAGATCGTCCACGATGACGTCCGCCGAGAAGCCCGTAATGGCATGACTTCCCGTCACGCCCGCGCGATTGGCGAGCGAACGCACGTTGTCGGCAAACGAAACCTGTCCCGAGCTCGCGGTGGCGAATCCGAGACGCGCTTTTGGCGCCATATCGTGCACGATCTGAGTCATGGCACGGCCTTCATCAGTAGAGCCCGCGAGCGGGTCGTCGAGGACTTCGACCGGCATTGTATTTCCGAGCGGATTGCCCGGACCAGGAAGGTCGCCAGTGGTAACATCCACCGACGCGGTGACCGGATTAGTCGATTGGGCAAACGAATCGGACATTGTTCCGACCGTGACGCCGGTACCATCCTGCGCCTGCTGATCCACGCGATGCTGAACGACGCCTTGTGACGTGGCCACGCCGACATCGAGAACTGGCTTGATCGCCAGGATCACGCTGGAGACCTGCTTGTTGTTCGCGAGCGCCACCACGTCGTCCACGTTGATCCACGCTTCGATGACGCCGCTCCGGTAGCTCATGTCGGTGGCGGTGACCGCAGCGCTCGCCGGCAGAATCGATGCAGGATTAAACTCGCCCTTCTCAGTCCGTGGTTTGAGGTGAACGTAAACCTTCACCTGATTCTTATCGTTCGTAATTGCATTATCGCGGTAGCTCTGAGCTTCCGCGAGGAGTTGTGCATCCGCGTTCCGGTCTTTCGCCTTGCCCGCCTCTTTTTGAGCGAGATGCGCGCGCACGATCACATCGAGACCGCTGCCAAGGTTGCCGGGCACCGGACTGGCCGAGGCGCCGATCGCCACTACGAGGGCGCCCATGACGCCAAGCGCCGAAGCGCGCGGGGGAAAATGCTTAAATGAAAACTTCATATTGGGATGTGTGTTTGACTGGGAATTCGTTTCGAGAGTTTAGTTTAGGAATTGGATGCGCGGCGCCGCCAGGCGACGAGCCCGAAAACACCAGCACCGGCGAGCAACGCCAGGGTGGTCGGCTCAGGAATGGCCGTTGCGGCGCCGATGAGGTTGATGGTGTAGCCGCCCGTTTCGGAAAAAAAAGCGTTAGATACGCTCGTGACCGGTCCATTCGCGCCCAGGCGAGGCCCACGGATATCGGTGGAGAAAACTGCGTCGGCGAAGAGCGCCTGGTTGCCGGCGTTGAGCGGTTCCGCCCCGGAAAGGGAAATGCCAATAATGTAAGTGCCGATCGCGAGCGGAACCGGGCTGGCGCCCGCCGGGAGCGTCGATTGGATGCTCAAACCGTTCGGCGCGTCGTCATTCAGATAAACGGGGCTGCCGTTCATCGTGAAGAGATAGATCATGGTGTCGAGCGCGCTTCCGCCCACGGTGGTGGCCATGAAATTCGCCGGGTCGGTAATGTTGATATAAAAGAAATCGCCATCCATCCCATTGAGGATGATGCCGCTGATTGAGGTAAGCGCCTGGCCCGAGGTGGCACCGGTGCCCTGGGCGGTCGCAAGGGTGGTCCCGGAGTCGCCGACTTCGACGTACTGCGCCTGCAAAGCCCCCGCCGCCAGAAGGGAACAGGCGAGGATGAGAAGAGTTCGCGTAAACCGCGGTAGTTTGATCATAGGATTTTTTTGCAACTGATTGTTTCGGTTTGGCAGGCCGCATCAACGATGGACCAAAGCCTGTTGAGATTGCCTAGCGCGGCGGAGGGAGTCAACGCCAAACACATGACAATAATGAATTTTTTTCCGAAGTAGGTAAATATCGGACTTGAAGCGGCGCTTTTCGGACTTCGCAGTGAGGTTTTTGCTGGCCAGCGGCGAGCGGGCTGGCGGAGGAGCACGATCCGGGAACCCGCCAGCTCCCCGTTCCAGTCCGCGGACAACGACCGGCGTTCCGGAGCATCGGGCGCGGCCGACTTTCACCCGCGAAAAAAGCAAAAACGGCAGGCTGCGAACAGCCTGCCGTTTGCTGATTACGAATTCGGAGTCGCTCGTTAGGGCAGCGGGGCATTCACGGCCGCTTCCGCATTAATGAAGCCGAAGCCATCGAGTTGCGAGAAACCGGCGCCGAGGCGGTTCCGAATCACGCCACTGAAGGTCGCTCCGTCCTGCATCGTGCCGCTAAATCTCATGCCGTCGGGGATGACGGTGCCGTCCGGAATGAGCACGCCGCCACCGAACAAATCGGCGTTATAATGTGCCAGCACCAAGCCGCCGGTCGTCGCGACGTTTGGCCCGCGCTCCAGAGCGCGCCCGATCGTAAACCGGAATACATCTCCACCGGTGAAGCTGTCGGGCACAAACGTGAGCGCCAGGGTGCGACCGTTGTTCACATTGGCCGGAGCCGGAGCGGGGTTGCTCAGGACAAAGGACGAATCCCCTGCCACCAAGCCGGTGCTCGTTCCGCGCGTAAAGACAAACGCTCCGCCCGCGGTCGCGTTCGCGAAATACAGCCCCGGAGTGATGTTCGAGAAGTAGTCGTTGTTGATGTCCACGCCATTCTGTCCGCTCGTGACGCCACCGCCTTCGGACGCGAGACCGTTCGGATTGAAAACGAAGGTCGCGATCGCGCTCGGTCCGATATAGGAAACCGAGAACGACTCAGCGTCATTGCGGCCGCGGTTTTGCACTGCAGTGTTGTCGCTCCGGATCGAGATCGTCACTTTGCCGCCATTCGTGGCGCGCGCGACACCGACCGCTTGATACGGATCGAGGTCATGCACAAAGGTGGTGCTTTGCAGAATCGAACGCATTTGCAGCGGCGTGACGCTGCCCGGACCACCCTTGGCCTGCATGACCAGGGCGGCGACCGCCGCAGCGTGAGGAGAGGCTGCACTGGTGCCGCCGAACTGGCCGTTGCCCGTGTCGATATCGTTCCCCGAATCGCCGCCCGTCCAGGTGCTGTTCGCGCCGTTGGCGGCCGCGAGCCTCGGCTGGAGGCGCACTTCCGGAGTCGGCTTCAGGGTTTGATCGCGATTGAAGAAGATCAAAGCCGGCCCGCCGGAAGTGAAGTTCTGCGGTACGTTCGGCTTGAAGACATCATACGCCGCGACGCCGTTACAACCGGCGGCGATCGAGTGGCCTTTGGTGACCGCGGAGTTGTAATCGAAGTATTCCGCCGGCGCATTGTTCGCGTTGCTGTTCGCATCCGTCCCGAGGCGAACCCGTGTCGCCGCACGCGGCCCGATCGGGTTGCTGGAGCGCGCAATGACGAATTGGAGCTGAGTCACGCCCGTAGGCCGCGCCACGTTTCCGAGTTCAACGGGACGGTTGTTCGCGTAGTTGTTGCCGGTGAGCGAGCCCCCGGGCACATACGCACCAGTATCAACACGGAAGGCCAGCACGTTAAAGTCAGAGGAGAGAAGCGGCATTCCGCTGGCGGTGTTCACCGTCAAAGAAAAGTCTCCAGTCGTGGTCCCGAAACGGCGGACGGAGATGGTATAGGTATCGGTGACCGGCGGGAAAAAGGTCACCACCTCGTCGACCCCAGTGTCCTGATCCACGATCACGGTCCCCACTGAATCCGTGATCGTAACGATGCCATCGACCTGCGGGCTGCCGGTTGCCATCTCGGAGATTACATAGCGCGTCCCAGCGTTGAGAGGTGGCACGTCGCTGAACACGACCGGGGTCGCGCCCGTGATGGTGCCGGTATTCGAATAAATGGGCGGCTGATTCAGAACCGGATCGGAGGTGTCATAGGGATCATCCCAATGAATCTCGATCGCGGCGCCGTTGGATATATTCCACGTGCAGGCGACGTCCTGACTATTCGGGTTAAAGTTGTGGAATCCGCCTTGGTAAAGATTGGTCGGCACGCCCGTGAGGTCCACATTGGTTCCGACCAAGGCCGTGTTTGTGGCCGATGTCAGGCCTGAGCCGTTCGCGACCATGCGGAGGTCGGAGTTATAAACGGTGACGCCGTATGAGTTCGCTGCCGAGGAGAAATACGTCACGCCCACAGCTGTGACATCATCGACACCGTTCATGACCACGCCGCCGTCGGCAAACACAGGCTCGCCGCCGTAGCTGACGTCGTCGCAAATGACGTCCGCCTTGAAATCAGGCAGCGTATTCGGGACGCCCGGGAACTGGCCGGAGAGGGCACGTATGTTATTCGCAAAACCCACTTCGCCGGTGAACGCCGTGGCGAAGCCGATTTTTGCCAGCGGTGCCATTTTGTAAACGATCTCGCACATGCCGCGGCCCTCGTCGCTATTCGGATCCACGGTGTCCTCGAGCACGACGACCTGGGTGGGATTGATCGGACTGTTCGGACCGCCCGGCTGGTCGTTGTTATTCAAATTTGTCTGATAGTTCGGGTTCGTCGCGGTATTGGCAGCGCGGCGGTTAAAACTGTCCGACATCACACCCACCGTGATTCCAGTGCCGTTGTAATTCACGGGTGCCGACGGATTGTAGAACTGATTGATTTTGTCCACGCGATGTTGCGTGACGCCTTGGAGGAATTTCGTTCCCAAAAGGCCAAGATTCAGAATCGGCGGGACATCCGGTGCCGCCGGTGCTTTTTCTGCGACTGGACCAAGCTGACGAGGGGCGGCGTTCAGCGTGGGTTTCAAGCCGAGGAACACCGCTTTCACGCCAGCCATTTGCGCCACGGCGACAGCATCTTCCACGGAGACCCAACCTTCGATGATTCCAACATTGCGATACTTGGGATCCACGGAAGTGACCTGGAAGGAGGTGAACTGCTTCGCCAGAGTCCGCTGCATCTTGTCCACAGCGACCTTGCCGGTGAGCGTGATATCAATCAGAATGCGGCCGTCCGCGCTGTTGGTGATCGCTCTCTCTGCATAGCTCGCGGCCTCCTGCGTGGCGTAGCCGTTGACGAGCGTTCCCTCGCTCGCTGCGCCAGATTTAATGGCGAGGTCGCTCTCGACCAATTTGTCGAGACCGTAACCCATATTATCCGGCACCGGCTTGGCCCAGAGTGAAGAGGCGCTGGTGAAGGCGACCAAGAACAGAGCCGACGTCGTCCGCCGGATCCGTGGAGAACCAAAGACAGGTAAGTTCAATTTCATATAGCTGAGTTAAATTCTGAGGTTGCGTTTGCGAGTTAAGCCAAAGTGGATCCGTTCCTGCGGCGCTTCCGCAGCGCGGCTCCGGCTCCTACTGCGCCGGCGACGAGAAGAGCCACGGTAGAAGGCTCGGGCACTGCGGTGAGATCGATTCGATAGGCGCCCATTTCGGAGAAGGAGGCAGCGCCGTTGAAGTTGGCCAGCGTGCTCGGGTTGATTCCAGGCGCCGCGCCGCGCACCGAAGTGGAATCTCCACCGATATAAGGGGCGAAAAGAAGCTGACCATTCGAGTTTACCGGTTCGTTCCCCGATAAGCTGATGCCGATGTAATAGGTCCCCGCCGCCAAGGTCATCGTAAATGGCGTGCCACCCGGGAGGAATGATTGCAACGAGGCGCCACTGGCATCGTCGTTCGTGTAGATGGCCATTCCGGAGGCGTTAAAGAGGAAGAGCGCGGTATCCAGAATGGAACCGCCCATTGTGCTCGCGGTGAAATTCATCGGCGCGGTGATCGTGATCTGGAATAAATCAGCGTCCATGGCCGAGCCGATGGTTCCGAATATCGAAACGGCCGAACTGCCGACGGTGAGGCCTGAATTTTGGGCGGTCCCGATCGTCTGGCCGGCATCGCCGATTTCATTGTAAGTTTGCGCCTGCAACGGGAGCGCCGTCAGAACGAGCGCGCCGCACAAGGCGAGAAGAAAGGACTTTGGTATCATGGGAATGCTGAGGTTATTTATGTTTTTGATTAGGTCTGCTCCTCTGTCCAACGGCGGGAATCGACGTCAAAACTCAGACTGCACGCACGCTGTTCACAATTGCAAGTTTCGAAGAGTGACCGCCCGCCTGTCAGGCGTCAATGCTGTAATTTCACGGGAAATTGTGACAATCTTGTAATTTGATCTAACTGCCTTCAAAGACGCGATTTACAGCGGCCCTGAACCGTCCGTTTTTTGTCCGCTGGCAATTTGCCACCACGCCAACGAGGCCAGCGAGCAAGAGTAGAATCGTCGTCGGCTCTGGCACCGGGTGCGCGTGGCCCAAACCGCTATAGAACCCGATCAGCCCATCGGGATTTAGGAGAAAACCATGCGATTCTCCCTCGAAGATCCCGACGCCGACGATCTGTCCGAGCTCATTGATGTCGCGCCCTTCGGTCAGCGTCCACCCGCTCGCGGGCGCGATGAACATATTCAGGTCCACCATCCCCGTGGCGGCGGTATACAGAAAGGCGTGTGCCGTGGAATTATCGCTCAGGAACGAATAGCCGACCACAGCACCGAAATCGTTGATCCCCTGCCCAAAGCTGGACAAGCCGCCCAGCGTTCCGAGATCCAGCAACGGGCCCCCATTCGGCCCGCTCAGGAAAGCGCGCTGGCCGCTGCTCGCTTCGGAGCGCCCGGTCACCTGCCCGAAATTATTGATCGCCAAGCCAAAACTAACACGCCCGCCCAGCGTGCCCAAATCGCGCAACGGTCCGCCGTTCGGCGCACTGATGAAGGCGTGATTGAACCCGCTCGCCGTCCCGGAATATCCCGCCACTTGTCCGCTCGCATTCACGGCAAAGGCATAGCTGTTCGTCCCCCCGGCCAGCGTCCCGAGGCTGACCAACGATCCCCCATTGGCACCACTGATAAAAGCTCGCGTGGCCGTGTTGCCGGCGGTTTGCGAATAACCGACCACCCGCCCGGCATCGTTCACTCCGTAGGCGTAGCTGTTCGTCCCGCCCAGCGTGCCCAAATCGGAAAGCGCGCCCCCGTTCGCGTAGCTGAGGAAGGCGTGATACGTGCCGTTGCCCGCCATCTGCGAAACGCCCGCCACCCGGCCGCTGGCGTTGATCGCGTAACCGAAGCTGTTCGTCCCGCCCAGCGTCCCGAGATTTCGCGCCATCTGTCCCGAACTCACGAGAAACGTGTTCTGAATCTGATCGTCCTCGAGAAATGAATAGCCCGTCACCTGCCCGCTGCCGTTAATGGCCGTCGCATTGCTGCTGGTGCCGCCGAAGGTTCCCAAGTCGAAAACCGTGTATGGATTTTGCGCCTGCGACGCCTCTGTGCTCAAAAAGAGCAAGGCACTGACGAAAGCCGCGATTCGGTTCCAACTCATGAAGGGCGCACATTATCGCGCCCAAATCACGCTTGTCATCGGAAATGCTCTGGCTAAGCTTCCGCTCCCCAAACGGGGAACCTGCATGTCTTTGGCCAGCCTATTATCTGCCGAACAGATCATTCCGGAGATGAAGGCCGCCGAACGCTGGCCCGCCATCGTCGAGCTGATCGATCTGCTCGTTAGCCTGGACAAAATCAAGGGCGACGACCGCGAAAGCATTCTCGCTTCGCTCAAGCAGCGCGAGGAAACCATGAGCACCGGGATCGGATTCGGCATCGCCATCCCGCATGCTTCCTCCGATCGGATCGAACAAGTGGTCGCCGCTTTCGGTCGCTCCTCCACCGGAATCGAATTCGACGCGCTCGATAACGCGCCGGTTAAATTCGTCGTCCTCTTCGTCGTCCCGAAGAATCAATTTCAAACGCACCTCCGCACTCTCGCTTCGATCGCGAAGTTTCTAAACGACCGCGCCACCCGCGAAAGCCTGGCGGAAGCAAAATCGGCCGAAGAAATTCTCGCGATCTTCCGCGACCGCCCACAGAAATAGTGGGGCGACTTTCCAAGTTGCCGAGCGAGCGGAAAGCTTGCCCTTCCCGGATGGAAACCTTTCAGGCGCAGCTCGCGCAAAAATTAGCCGACGCCCTCGCGGCGGCAGACCTTCCGTTGGCGGGCGACATCACACAGGCGACCGACGCGCGTTTCGGCGATTACCAAACGAACGCCGCGCTCATCCTCGCGAAACAACGCGGCGAAAACCCGCGCCAGCTCGCACAAAAAATAGCGGACAGCTTCCAGCTCGGGGATCTGTGCGAGCCTCCCCAGATCGCCGGCGCCGGCTTCATTAACTTCACGCTCAGAGGCGAAGCGCTCGCAGAAAAAACCGCGGCGCTGCTGCGCGATCAGCGCCTCGGAGTGGCGACCACTGATTCCCCCAAGAACATCGTGATCGACTTCGGTTCTCCGAATGTGGCCAAGCCGATGCACGTCGGCCATATCCGCAGCACCGTCCTCGGCGATTCCCTCGCCCGCATCGCCACCTTCCTCGGTCACCACGTCACCCGCGACAACCACATCGGAGACTGGGGCACGCAGTTCGGGATGGTCATCTACGGCTGGAAGAACTTGTTAGACCGGGATGCGCTCGCCGCCGATCCGATCGCAGAATTGGTCCGGATCTACAAAGCGACGAACGAACTCGGCACCAACGATCCGGCGATCCGCGAGCGCTGCAAAGAAGAACTCGTCAAACTCCAGGCCGGCGATCCGGAGAATTTCGCTATCTGGCAGGAGTGCGTAAACCTGTCGTTAGGCGAATTCGAGCGCGCTTACGCCGTCCTCGGCATCCACTACGACATCCAGCGCGGGGAGAGTTTCTACAACGACCGTCTCGCGGGCGTGGTCGAGCGCCTGCAAAAATCGGGCCTCGCGGAAATCAGCGAAGGCGCGCTCTGCGTCTTCTTCCGCGACATCCCGGAACTGGCCGACAAGCCCTGCATCATTCGCAAAAGCGACGGTGGCTACAATTACGCCACCACCGATCTCGCGACTGTCGATTACCGCGTGAACGACCTGAAGGGCGACGCGATCTGGTATGTCGTCGGCGCGCCGCAGAGCCTCCACTTCAAACAGATCTTCGAAATCGCGCGCCGCGAAGGCTACACCGCGGATTTCCGCCACATCACCTTCGGCAGCATTCTCGGTGAAGACCGCAAGCTGATGAAAACGCGCGCCGGCGAAAACGTCGCCCTGAAAGACGTGCTCGACGAAGCCGTCGTCCGCGCGCGCAAGATCATCGACGAGAAAAATCCCGACATGCCGGAGACCGAGAAAGCCGAGACGGCCCGCATCATCGGGATCGGCGCGGTCAAATACGCCGACCTCTCCCAGTATCGGATGACCGACTACATCTTCTCTTGGGATCGCATGCTCTCACTGCAAGGAAATACCGCGCCTTACCTCCAAAATGCGTATGTCCGGATTCAATCCATCTTCCGCAAAGCCGACGCCGAATTCGTCGCGCCGGAAAAGATCGCGCTCACCGAGTCCGCCGAAAAGAATTTGGCGAAACGCCTCTGCCAATTCGCCGAAATCGTCCCCACCGTCCTGAATGATTTCCGCCCCAACGTCCTCGCCAATTACCTCTTCGAATTAGCCAACAGTTTCCACGCCTTCTACGAAGCCTGCCCCGTCCTCAAATCCGAAAAACCCGCCCGCAGCTCCCGCCTCGCCCTCTGCCGAATCACCGCGGCCACATTGCAACGCGGCCTCGATCTTCTCGGCATCGAAGTCCCCGAGAGAATGTAACCACTCCAGCCCGGGTAGCGCCCGCGATTCGCGAGTGGATCACTCGCGCCTCACCCTTTTCATTGGCCGAGCATCAACTCAGGTCATCGTCATCGGCACGCCGCTTTTTCACATCGCTCCAGCAGCTGCGGCGCCTCCATCCGCTCCGTCCACGCCGCGAAGGCCGGCGTCAGACCGCGCCAGCGCAGCCTCTCGACCGTCTCGAAGAGCGGCGCGTCGGTGTGCAGCGTTGCGAGTTTCTTGAAGAGCAACGCCCGCTCGCGCTGCTCGCCGAGAACATTCGCAGGGAAACTCTCGATGGGACCATGGCGGTTCAAAAGATTGGCGGCGGTTTTCGCTCCGATGCCCGGGATGCCAGGGTAGCCGTCAGCCGCGTCGCCCACGAGCGCGAGCAAATCCGGAATGAGCGGCGGATCGACACCAAACTTTTCGCGGACTCCGGCGGCATCGCGCACGATTTTGCGTCGGCCGTCGATCTGCACCACACGCGTCCCGCGCACGCATTGCGCCAAATCCTTATCCGGAGTCCAAATCGCGACTTTCTCGACCGCGTCGTCCTCCTCCGCGATGCGAGCGGCAGAGGCCAGCGCATCATCGGCTTCGAATTCGATCATCGGCCACACCACCACGCCCATCGCCGCCAACGCTTCCTCCAGCGGATGAAATTGCGCGCGCAGCGCAGGCTCAATTCCGGCGCCGGTCTTGTAGTCCGCCCACAGCCGATTCCGAAACGACTCGATCACATGATCGGTCGCCACGCCGAGATGCGTCGCGCCGCCCTCGATCAATTGCAGCACGCCCTGTAGCACCCCGACGACTCCGCCGTAGGGGCGGTCCTTGCCTTTCGTGAACCGGCGCAAGCCGTAGAAGTGGCGGAACAGTTCGTAGGTGCCGTCGATTAGGTGAACTACCACGCTACGTCAGGGTAAACCGACGAGTGCGCGTAAGGCGAAGTCTTTTGCGCGGAAGGTTACGCACCGAAGTGATTCTCGGCACCCCGCTCGATCCGATGGCCCGGGACGACTGGTGCGCGGCCGTCCCCACCATGATTGTCTTTACCAACACCGGCTTCTACCCAATCTTTAACTCCATCATGAACCGCGCCCTGTTCGCCGCTGCGCTCACCTCGTTCCTTCCGCTCTTGCTCCACGCGGAGGAGCTCAAGACAGTGAGCGATTTTCAAGAGGCTGCCGCCAAGGCCCACGCCATCCTCGCCCTGCCGCAGTGGGAACAAACGCCCGACGCCGTGAGCGCCGCGATGACGACTGCGATCAAGGACGCGAATGCGCACCTCGATGAAATCGGCCAGCTCGCGGCGGACAAAGTCACCTTTCAAAACACGATCGTCGCGCTGGATGAGATCGCCTGGCAGGCGACTCTGGTGGCGAACCGCGCCACGGTGATCAAGGAAAGCAACACCGACGCCGCGATGCGCGAGGCGGGCGAGAACGCGGTCAAGGCCTACCAGGATTGGGCCGTCGGCGTCGATTACCGTGAAGACGTCTACAAAAACGTCCAGGCCTTCGCCAAAACCAATCCCAAACTGGCGGGCGAAGACCTCAAGCTCCTGCAGGATACCCTGCGCGATTACCGCCGCGCTGGCCTCGCCCTTCCCCCCGGGAAGCGCAAAGAGGTTGAAGCCCTGCGCAAGAAGCTCGCCAGCAAATCGACCGATTTCCTCGCGAACGTGACTGCCGCGCAAGGGCCCATCGTTTTCACCAAAACGGAACTCGAAGGCGTGCCCGAGAGCTTCCTCGAAACGCCCGGCCTCAAAACGGGCGACGACGCTTACACCATCATGTCGAACGTCACCTTCCAGTACAACCTGGTGGAAGACACCGCACGCCGCGAGGAGACGCGGAAGAAGCTTTACGTAAAGCGCGAAACCCTCGCGCCGGAGAACATCCCGCTCCTCAATGAAATCCTCGCGCTGCGCAACCAGGTCGCCCTGCGTCTGGGTTACAAATCATGGGCCGACTACCAAACCGAAATCAAGATGGCCAAGAGCGGTGCGGCTGCCTCCAAATTCATCGACGATCTCGTGCAGGGTATCCAGCCCAAGTTCGCCGCCGAAGTAGCTGAGCAGCAAAAACTCAAAGCCGCCGACACGAAGGACCCGAAGACGCAGATCAACGTCTGGGATTGGCGCTATTACACCAACGAACTCAAGAAGACCAAATACGCCATCGATGCCGAAGCGCTCCGCGTTTACTTCCCCTATCAGCCAGTGCTCGAGGGCATGTTCCGCATTTACCAGGACATCTTCGGGCTCCAGTTCACCCGGATCGACGCGCCGCAAAAATGGATCGATAGCCTGCAACTCTACGTCGTGACCGATGCGGCCACGGGCGAACCCATGGGCATGTTCTACCTCGACATGTTTCCACGCGAAGGGAAGTTCAATCACTTCGCCGAGTTCGTCATCACCGGCGCACGGCGCCTGGCTGACGGAAACTACCAGCGCCCGGTTGCGACCTTGCTCTGCAACTTCCCCACGCCGGTCGGCGACAAGCCATCGCTCCTCCTCCACAGCGATGTCGAGACCTTGTTTCACGAGTTCGGCCACGTCATGCACGAGATGATGACGCGCGCGAGCTACTACCGTTTCGCCGGCACGAACACGCCGGGCGATTTCGTCGAGGCGCCCTCGCAGATGCTGCAAAACTGGGTCTGGGACAAGAAGGTGCTCGACACTTTTGCCGCCGACTACCGCGATCCGTCCCAGAAGATTCCGGCCGAGACGATCGAGAAGATGATGGAAGCGCGCCTCGCCACCGAAGGCATGCGCTATCGCCGGCAGTTTGCTTTCGCTTCGCTCGATCTCGCCCTGCACGCTCCCCATCCGGAGGCGGAACCCTATGATGCGGTCAAAATCTCGAATCCCATCATGGCCAAAGTCTTCCTCCCGATCGATCCCGACACACACCTCGTCTCCTACTTCGGGCACCTGGTCGGCTACGATGGCGGCTACTACGGCTACGCTTGGGCCGACGCCATCGCCGCGGACATGGCCACGGTTTTCCAGAAATCGAAGGATGGTTACCTGGATAAGGAGACCGGACTCAAGCTCCGACACGACATCTACGAACCCGGCAGCTCCCGCGAAGTTTCCGAGTCGGTCGAAAAATTCCTCGGCCGCAAGCGCTCGCTCGAACCGTTCTTCAAACAGATCGGCATCGGGAAGTAGCTCCGCGAAACCAAAAGCCTAACGTCACATTTGATTGACGGAGATTGATAGGTCATATCCTGCTTGGGCTCGGCGCCCAAGTCAGGCTTCTGCCGGAATCAGACCCGCTACGTCGCGGTTCCGACCCCGAATCACGATCTGAGTTTCATCCGGCCAAACCGGTTGTTTACGGTAGAGCAGCGCGTCATCCTTTATCCCGCGAGGCAGGTGAAGGCCGCGAAGGTAGCCGAAGTGTTGGCAAGGGCTCGTGCCCTTTTCTGAAACGACTCGTTATTCCCGCGGCCGGGTCTTTTTCATTGAGGCAACGAATCCATTTTCGCCCTTTTTCAGACACTCGCTCGGTGTCGTTTCATTTTGAGTCAATTCACACTTGCAGGAAACGCCTTGAACTCTCGCGCGCCCTTCTGCTACACACGTGTACTCTCCGATGCCACCGGCTTCGGACTGCTTCGCCTAGTTTCCACCACCTCAGAGGGCCGTAAAAAATGAAAACACACATCAAACCCACCGTCTGGATAGCGCTCTTCCTCGCTCTGCTTTTTGCCGTTATCCAAGTGATGCCCCGCGCGCTGGCCCAGTCCCGTAATCGCGGGAGCGATGCAGCTTTGATCAGCCATGAACAGGAGGAGGCCGGAATCGCCGATAGTTCGACGCCGGCTACAAGCAGCAGAAGAACTGCAGGGGTCAAGACCCCAGAGGCAATTTTGGATACGATATCGGACCACCAGTCTGAGGCGGCGAAACACCCACCGCTCCCTTTCAGTCCGCCCCTGCAAAGGGCGCTCGGGGTCATAGACTGCGACACGGAACCGGGCATCGTCATCCACGATGATGGCACGATTGAGAACGGCTACAGCGGCAACCCGGCAGCCGGCATCAACCAGGTGAGATTCGTCGATAAATTCACGCCGGTGGCCTATCCGGCCTCGTTCAGCTCGGTTTGTCTGGCGTTCATCACGCAGTCTGGGGGTCCGCCGTCGTGGCCTGTCAACGTGGTGGTTTATGATGATGACGGGCCGGGTGGAAGTCCAGGCACGGAACTGGGAACCCTAGCGGTCACCGCCCAGAATTCAGTCTTCCCCAATCCAACCCCGATGTGGAACAGCTACGACATCTCGTCGATGAACCTCGTGATCAACTCCGGGAGCGTGTACATCGGCACGCGTTTTATGACGACGTCGCCGAACGTGTTCGCGGCGGCGGACGAGTCCACGGACCGTCCTGTTGGTTTTGCCGGGGGGTACTGGTGGAACAACGTTGCCAATGCATGGGCGGCGACCCAGACCGCCTTCCCAGAGTATCGATCGATGTTTGTGCGCGCGGTTGAAATCCATTTGGGTCTGTCCGTGTCCGGCACCGATCCCGCGGTTGGCAGCGTGGTTTTCACACCACGAACCGCCTTCACCGTCAACGTGAGCCAGCCAGTGAATGCGACCACGCTCCAAGGCACCGATTTCACTGTCAACGGGCTCCCCGCGAACAGCGTGGACTATACCCCGGGCACCACCACGATGACCTTCAACTACATGACCTCGCCAATGTCGCTACAGGGAGTGCAGACCATGCAGATCGCTGAAGGCGCGTTTCTGAGCGACCCTGAAGGAAACCCGGTCCATGAGTTCAGCGGCACGTTCCGTTACGATGCTCTGTTGCTGGGGGTGACCAACACCGTCCCACCCGTTGGTGGCATGTTCTCTCCGCCCGCGCCGGGCACATATCAATATGACGTGAACTGGAATGAGGCGGTCGCCCCCGCTTCAGTCCAGACCAGCGATCTGCAACTGATCGGCATTCTCGGTGCCACGGTGACCAACGTCCAGGTCATCAACGGCAACCTGACGACCCGGTTCACACTCAATATCCCCTTTGGAGGGAGCTTGAGGGCGAGCATCGCCGCCGGCGCGATCACCGATCAATTTGGCAACCCCGGTGCAGCCTTCTCAGGGAATTACACCGTTGGGGGTGCGGCCGCAGCGGTTCAGATCGGGGCGATCTACACCAAGATTCCAGGTCATCCGACCGCGCTGGTTCCCGGTGCCAGAGATCCCGCCAGCAACCCGACGAACACAGAGTTTCGTCAGTTTAATCAGCTCTCGGTCAGCCGAATGGGCAAGTGGGCGATTCGCGGTTTTAGCCAGCAGATCAGCCCCGACATCAAAGACGTCATCCTTACGGGCAATGGAGCGACAGGATCCGTGCTGCTGCAACGCGGATTTCCATTCCCCGGCGCGGTCGGCGGTGAGCTGTTCGATTTCACCGGGGGCGGCGTCTATTACAACGACAATGATGACTTCGCGTTCCGCATCCGCGCCCAGGGCGGAGTCGCCGCCAACGCCCAGAAGGTGATGAAATCGATCGGCGGCGTGGTCTCCGTCGCCTTCCAGCAGGGCGATGCCTACAGCGGCCTGGAAGGTCCGCCCGGGGTGCCGCAGACCGGCTTCGTCGGCAACTCGATCAACTCTACGCATCTGCTCAATAACGGCGTCATTGGCACGCACGACCAGACCGTCACCGGCCTGACGTCCACGCTGTGGCGTCCCGTGCTCGCCTATAACTTGCAGAAGTTCCTGCAGCATAACGTGGACTTCGTGACCGGCCTCGGCGGCGGCGGCACGGAACGCATCGGCGGGCTCACCGGATTAAACGGCGATCAGTTCTTCGCCACGCCCGATTACATTCCCTTTAGTAACGGCGGTTCCGGCTCGTGGATCGCCCGCGGCCAGATCGATCGGCCCGAAAATCAAAACGTCGTGATCGTGAACGGCGAGGTCGTCCTGCGCCAGGGCCAGCCAATCCCCGCCGACCCCAGCGTGGTTACCGACGCGTTCAACAACGTCGCGATCCTCTCGAACGGTGACTGGTACGTCCGCGGCACCCAGCTCGGCGCTGGTGCCCTGGCCGTGCGCAACGGCGTCGTCATCGCAAAGACCGGGGACGAGATCGGCAATTCCGGCGAGCACTGGATCGGGGCGAACTTCTCCGCCTTTACCGGCAACAACAATGGCGCCTGGGTCATCGCCGGCCAGACGGACAATCCCGATCCGGCACGGCAGTATGTGATCGCGGTCAACGGCGTGATCGTCGCGCGGCAGTTTGATCCCATTGACATCAACGTTCCGGCCGTGATCGGTCGCGCGAACGCCGCCACCAATCCGTGGTCCGCCGACAACGTCTATCTGACGGACGACATGGTGTTGTACTTCCTCGCCAGCATTCAGGATGGCAACGGCAACGAATATGCCGGCAACCCCGCGTTCTCCACCCCGCTCGCGTTCCTGCGCAGCGCCCTGCCCGGCGGCAGCCTCATACCAACGCCGACAAGCGCCGCCTCGCGAAAGAATCACGGCACAGCGGGCAACTTCGACATCCCGTTGCCACTCACCGGCAATCTGGGAATCGAATGCCGCACCGGGCCTGCTTTTCAAGTGATTGTGAACTTCGCCAGCAACGTCACGGTCGAGAGCGCATCCGTGACTTCTGGCACGGGCACGGTGAACACCGTCACAGGAAACGGCACCTCCACGATCACGGTCGATCTCAGTGGCGTAACCAATGTCCAACTACTCACAGTCACGCTGCATAACGTGAACGATGGCACCAACACCGGAGACGTCCCTGTTTCCATGGGCATCCTCGCCGGCGACACCAATGGCAGCGCCGTCGTCAATGCGACCGATATCGCCCAGACCAAATCAATCTCCGGCCAGCCGGTAACCGCGGCGAATTTTCGCACCGACGTGAACGCCAGCGGCACCATCAACGCGACCGACGTCGCCGCGGTCAAAGCCGCGTCGGGCACGCAACTGCCGTGAACCCGGGAGAATACGACGGTGAGCATGGGTTGGCTCGCGCAGCGTCTCTCGATGAAGAGCGCGGCCAACGCCAGTCAGCAACTTCGGCGCTGGGAAAAACGCAGTGCCAAACTGCCGGCGCCCGTCCGCCAATGGATGAATCTGTCAAGAGATGTCGCCTGACCCCAAAATAACCCCACAGTGCCAAACTGCCGGCGCCCGTCCGCCAATGGATGAATCTGTCAAGAGATGTCGCCTGACCCCAAAATAACCCCAAAATAACCCCAAAATAACCCCGATACCTTCGCCGCCGATTACCGCGATCCGTCGAAGAAAATTCCCGCCGAGACGATCAAGAAAATAGAGGAAGCGCGCCTCGCCACCGAAGGCATGCGCTATCGCCGGCAATTTGCCTTCGCTTCGCTCGATCTCGCTCTGCACGCTCCCCATCCGGAGACGGAGCCCTACGATGCGGTCAAAATCTCGAATCCCATCATGGCCAAAGTCTTCCTCCCGATCGATCCCGACACACACCTCGTCTCCTACTTCGGACACCTGGTCGGCTACGATGGCGGCTACTACGGCTACGCCTGGGCCGACGCCATCGCCGCGGACATGGCCACGGTTTTCCAGAAATCGAAGGATGGTTACCTGGATAAGGAGACCGGACTCAAGCTCCGGCACGACATCTACGAACCCGGCAGCTCCCGCGAAGTTTCCGAGTCGGTTGAAAAATTCCTCGGCCGCAAACGCTCGCTCGAACCGTTCTTCAAACAGATCGGCATCGGGAAGTAGCTCGTCCCCCTTACTCGAAGACGGCCCAGGTCGGCGGGATTGCCAAGATTCAATCTCTGACCCCATTTTGCCACTGCATTTTGCCCGATGCCCGATCCTCTGTCGCGCGCACCGAACCGGCTAGCTATTTGGAGCCCACCATCACACTAATAAAAGCGTGGTCCTTCAGGACGTTCGTCTCAGTTTCAGAGCAATCGATGAGAGCTTCACGGAATGCGCGTTTGATTGCCTCGGCAGCATTGTCGTTGGAAGACTCGCTCGAAAAAATCGTTATTCCTTTCGGGAATCGAACAGCCAGCATCCCGCCCCAGTCCGAGTCAAGTCCTGCGCCCTTAAACACCCCATCGAGTTGCTCTGCTAATCGTTTCGCTTCTTGATCGCCCTCCGGCGCCGTCACCCAAACTTTGCCGTGAATTACGCCGCCCAACGCTCTCGACATTTGCGCACGCTGAACGGGTGTCAGTTCGCGGTCTCGTTGTCTTTCCTCCAACGAGGCCAGTTTTCTTTCTCGCTGAGTACCACGAACCCTCTCGCGTGACGCCAATTCCCGTCCAATAAACAAAATTCCAATCATCGAGAGTAATCCAAAGCCTGCGCCGATAATGGCAATCCAGTTCAACCACCAATTCAGCCCAGACAGGGTGGACTCGGATAAAGCGTTCATCTTGTATTCAGGGGTGTTTGCTCTGCGATCGCCGCTGGCGACGGAGTCGTCTGACGGGAATTAGACGTGTTCGATTTCGAAGGCGAACATTTTTTTGGCTGCCGCGCCAAAAAACATGCCGGGGGATCGGTAGAATGGGAAGGGGTCAGCTTCAGAATCGCGCTGTTAACGAGATGCTTCAGGGGGGCATGCCGACTCCATATCAGCGACATTCTGAAGCTGACCCCTATTCCCGCGTCCCCGGTCAATCTGTTACCGATGTTCCCGGTTCATACCAGGGCGCGGATTTAACTCGATTTGCAGTTGGTTTCGTGGATAACGAAAGCCGTATGGCCTCAACTGACTTTGAGAAAGAGAAAAATGCTTTTAAGGAGTATTACCGAATCAATTACGATGCCCTGCTCCGAGCTGACACGGCCTTCCGCGTGTTGATCCGCTCGCTATTGGCGGCCGTTTCCGACATTCATCGCCCGCAAATCACTTCACGCGTCAAGGACTGCGAGGAATGCATTGGGAAATTTTCGCGGCGTTACCAGAGGGATCTCGAGGAGCACGAACGTCAGTACGAGATCAAGGATTATATCACGGATTTAATCGGCGTTCGGATAACCTGTTTCTATGAGTCGGAAGTCGACATGATTGTTGGTCATCTGAAACAGAATTTTAAGATAGCCGGCATGACAGATAAGCGCGCTGCAATGGAGGCCGTCAGAGATACTTTTGGCTACAAAGGCGTTCACCTCGACGTTCAACTAAACGACAAGCGACGGTCTCTGCCTGAGTACTATGGCATAAATCAATTTCGCTTCGAAGTGCAGGTCAGAACGATTATTCAGCACGCGTGGAGCGAGATTGACCACGCCATCTCCTACAAAAGAAGTATACCGGCAGAATTGGATCGGAGAATTCGTGCTTTAGCGGCATTATTCGAAGTCGCCGACAAAGAATTCTTGGCGATCCGAGATCAAAGTCAGCAACTGAAACAAAAGGCCGAGACTCGCGCACCCGAGGAGCCGGAAGAAGCGGGTTCACCGATGTCGTTAGACGTCTTCGCCGCTCAAGCAATTCTCGGAGACGTTTTTCCGAATTATCATTTTATACCGAGTTACGTGGACGGCTTTGTGAACGAAATAGTCGAGATGAAATCCGACGTAACGGACCGGGACTTCGCTTCCGCGCATCGCAAGCACATTGGGACGGTTGAGCGATACGCCGAATACGTAGAAGGTGCGGTGCATCGGAAGTTTAACCCATTCACGCGAATGCGGCATGCTCTATACCTTTTTGATCGTACTGCATTCAAGGGCGTGCTCTTTGAAATTCAGAGGCAATCTTTCGAGAAATGGTTGGCGGTGCGTCGGTCTAGGAAATGATGGGAAGTCAGCCGTTCGAGTTTACTAGGAAACTCGCGAGCGCGTGCATCGCCGCGACGCTATATGTGCCCAAGTTCGTAATTCGTCTGCCGCGATCGCGCAGTTCGGGGTCGTTCCTTTTGGGGCAGAGGAGCGGGGTCGCGTCTAAACTTTTGACATTTGGCTGGTTCCCTATGTCCGATGTTACGTGTCTTTTGGTTTGATTTCGCCTCTCAATAAACGCTCCAACGCGGCGGTGACAGAAAGCTCGGCAGCCCAGCGTTGGAGATAAACCTTGTCCAGCGCCTCCGCCTGAACGGCGACAATGCCGGCCGCATCGCCCATCTGCCGGTCGGAGGGCGAAATTCGATCCCAGAGAAGTTTGTGCAAGATCACATCCTCGGCCGTGGAGATCCAGGCGGGCTCGCCGAAGAGTGTGGCCTGAACGCGACGTCGCAGCATCTCGCGATCAAAGGGCTCAGTCCCAGCCAGCCAGAAGTCCACCTTGAGGGCCGAACGCGTGTCGATGGCGTTGAACTGGTGCGGCGGTTCGTAGACGGCGCGGACGGCGGCTTCGTCGAGGTGGAAGCCTTCCGCGAATTCCCGAAGGATGAGTGGCAGGGCGGTCGCCGGGAGTTGCACGACAAAATCCAGGTCGTGCGTCGTGCGCGGGATGCCCCAGTAGTTGCTAGCCATCGAACCGGTGAGGTAGTAGATCACGCCGGTCCGGTTCAAGCGGCGCAAACAATCGACCAGCAATTCGCGCTCGTTCATCCGGCGCGGGCCAGTTCGAGACGGCGGTGGAGTAATCGTTCCACCTCGGCGGGGTCGGCTCTGGGATGCCGGTGACGAATGCCTTCGCGCGCGATGTCGCACGACATTTCGTGTAAATCGAGCGCGATCGACAAGCGCTCTTCGCCAGTCATCTGGCGATAACGTGCGATCTGCTGATCGAGGGCGGCGCTCGCATTCATCGGCCTTTCATAGGCCAATCCCGGAGGCGTGACAATGGTGCCGCATGGCGAGCTAATAGGGCTCAGAGCGTGAATTATGTTTCGTCGGCGACAATTTCGTCAGCGCTGAATGACGAACGCGAAAGCGACCCGTCAAATCGACAGCTTCGTCGCCCTCGACCACGCTCGATTGCAGCTTTGTGGCGTCGTCCGCGCTCCATCGCTCGGCGCGGTGCGTGACGCGGTAGCGGGGCGGGCCTCCATCGGGCATCGCTATTCGGTCGGGAAGGTGAAGGGAACAAAGCTCGCTGAAGTCCTGGCGAAGGCGCAAACGCTGTTCGCGTAGTTCAAATGTCAAACGTTTAGTTCCCCGCCTGCGACCCGTCAGACCCCGCCCCCGTCAGACCCCGTATCTGATTTTTTCACTGGATGCGTGCTGATGACGCGCGATTTGTCCGTGGGCAAAAGTTCGTATTCACCTTCGGCTTCGAACGAAACGAGATAGAAATCCAATCCGGGTCCCGGTTTTTCGACGTCTCCATATTCAGCCAGCGCCGCGGAGGGGTCGCGGTCGCGTTCTGTAACCCGCCAGTGGGATGTCTCCCGAACAACGAACCGCGTTGGCGAAATCCATTTAGTAATTTCGGAGTAGAATCCGTCTTGGCGAATTTTTTGCGCAGCTGCGAGTTCCTTCTCTAGTCGGCAAAAATCCGGGACAGCGTGGCAGATTAATTCCGGAGTCTCTACCAGGTACGCGCGCCGGTTCTCGATTCGGTAAATGACGTTGTCCATCCAATGTCGATCGCTCCGGGATGAAATCCCGACGTGTTTCGAATCGGGCGACCAATGTGCCCGATAGGCGTCGGGTCCCGAGTCAAGACCAGTCGAGACCTCTTCGAGTTTGCCGATGAGCTTCTTAGTTTGCGCGTCCATCAACCAGATCCCGACGAAATCACCGCTGTTATCTGCGCTGGAGACAATTGAAAATTTTCGGTCGGGTGATTTGCCATTTTCGACTACAAGCGTTTCTCCCGGCTTGTAATAGTAGGTTGACGTTGCGCAGACCTCAATCACGCCGAGGACCAAGACGACGACTGCGAGAAACGCATGGCATATAAAGATTTTCATTCCAGCCGAGCGTGTTACCAAATATTCACGCGTTCGTCCACCGCCCGAACGATTGGGTAGTGCCCGAAAACTTGCAACGCAAGGTCTATGATTTCGCCGTGCGCTTAAGAACGCAAGTCGCCGAGAAACCGTCCAACGGTCCGGCTCTGAGCGAATCTACTCTTGCCCGTGATTGGGACTCCCCGGAAGGGGGCTCCGAGTGGGCAAACCTGCAGCCGGCGTCGCCAATTAGTCAAGATTCTTAGCCTGACCCCTAAATTCTATGTGACCCCTAAATTCTATGACCCCTAAATTCTAATGTGACCCCTAAATTCTAATGACCCCTAAATTCAAAATTGCTCTAGCTAAATTGCTAAATTGCCCCACTAAATTGCCCCACCCTAAATTGCCCCACTGACCCCTAAATTGCCCCACGATTGCGAAACAATTGCCTGAACCGCGATGATATGGACCGGCGGAACGCCGGGTTTCGCCTCTTCAAGAACGCGACGGCTTTGCCGTATTTTGATCCTTCAATCACCCCGAGCGTGTCGTGTTCGATGTCTTCCGCGTTCCCCATCTTACTTGTCCATGTACCAGTGGGGAGCAATCGGGCCGCATGCGTCGGCTCGTTGTTATTGTCTACGAAGATGGCAACTTTCTCGAAATTGTTTTCAAAATGGGGGTTTCTCGCAGGAACATAACCCTCCGTTGCAAACGCCAGAACGAACTGCTCGATTGTGACCGGATCCTGCGGGTCAACGGGAATCGGCCAAAAGGCACAAGGATCTCCTGCAGTCGGCCACCACCATCTGTCATCCTTACCCGCGGCCCAAGCTATGCAATTATAACCCCCGCACGGCAGATGATTCGTTCGATCACTGCAGCACCTAAAATTATCGGCCTTGGTATTCGCAAAACCAAGATCTCGGAGCAGCCACGAACAGTCCCTCACAGGCTTTACGAAGCGCTACAGATAATTGTTCTGGTATCCCCACTCGAGCCAAATTGCGCGAGCTGTCTCATAGTCACAATTGGCTGCTGTCGCGGCCACATCGGCGCCCTCTTGTCCCGCCATGAATTTCAGCGCATAGAACCACCTACCCCCTTTTCCCTCTAATTCTCTCAGGACATGCGGCAAGCCGGCGACGCCCATAGCAATGATTCTTTGATAGGCCGGATGCGCGTAAATCTTCGTCAGTGACGACAATCCGAAGGTCTCTTCATTCCAACGACGCACGAGATCGGTGAACTCGTTCGCCAACGCCCCTCTTTCGTTCTCAACTACCAGGGAATCGGATTCTGCATAAACCGTTTGCGAAGAATCCGCGTCCGAGGAGCTCGAAAAATCCATGAAGCCCGTTTCATCAAAGGCCCATCCCGGCATCGGCTCAGCCTGGCTCGATAATACTGGCTCGATTAAACAATATTTTTCACTCGGGAGCAGCATCTCGGGTGCGTTATTCGCCGGCGGCAGGAGGGGTAATAGCATCGATTTTTCCCAGTTTTTGCAACGTCGCAATATGATTTCCAAGCCAAATGTGTAAATTTTTTGCGCTTTCTAAAGACAAAACAATCTCGGCTTCTACCTCTCGCACAATCCCGCTCTTGCCCTCGCGTTTGTCGCGCAATTCTTTCCCGGGACGAAGGCCGCCGTGCGCTGGAATGCCCTCCATTACCACGCGGGTCGGAATCGCGCCGCGGTCGTTGAAGAGAGCCATCTGAATCATGCCCTTTGGACTGATACCACCAACTGCACCGTCGACATAGATTACTCGGAATAAGTTGCTCTTAATAAAATGGAACAGAATCTCTTGTCTCTCGGTGTCCGCGGACGTCGTGTCTCCCATGTGGGCATTATCTCGGCCGGGGCGCCGATAATACAAGACCGAATTCCGATCAGGTCCAGCCAGAAGTCCACCTTCAAAGCGAAAGCGAACCGTCAAATCGACAGCTTCGCGTCGCCCTCGACTACGTGCTGTTGCAATTTCGGGCGTTCGCCCGCGTGCCACCGCTCGGCGCGGTGCGTCACGCGGTAACGGAGCGGGCCTCCGTCGGGCGTCGTCGCGCGCGTGATCGGGCGGACGATGCAGACGAATTCGGTCTCGATCGCATCCGGCCCGGCGCTGACCACCGCATAGCCGTGACCGGCCATGTCGACGAATTCCAGATGTGGCGCGTTATCGGGATTGGTCGCCGCCCGCGCCTTGGCGATGTCGCCGCTCGCGGCATATTCGAGCGCCGATTTCACCCCATGCTTGAGCGTCAAATTGACCGTCGCCTCGGGCGCCTTGCCCGGCCGTTCCACGCAGAAGAGTGGCCGCAGCGGACTCTTCTTCAAGCCATATTCCGTCGCCTCGGCCAGCCCCGGCGCGGAGATCGATCCGGTGATGAAGCTCAACCCCACTGGCTCGAATTTCGCCGGCGGCAACGCCTTGGCGGCATAGCCCGCCCAGAAGCTGTGCCGGTCGCCCGAAACCGTGACGAAGCCCGTCACCTTGTGATCGCGCACCAGGTCGTAAATCTCCGCGCGCTCGCTCAGCGCTCCGCTGAAATCGCCGCTGCCGAAAACGCCGTAATCGGGCCATTTCCACGGTTTTTCGACCAGCCCGGCGGGCAGATTCTGCGGATCGCTCCGCATGTCGAGCGTGCCGTTGGTCGCGCCCCAGATCTTCCACGTCGCGCGCGATGCGATCAGCCGCTCCTTCAGCCACGCCTTTTGCGTGACGCCGAGGACAGTGACCGGTTCCTCATCCTTGCGGAAATTCGGCACCGGCTTGTAGTCCGCTGCGATCGTGGCGGGCGGCTTACCCCCGTTATAATCCTTCCCGGCATCGAGGATTTCCAGCCAGCTTTGCGGGAACATGAAGGGCGTATCCCCCGAATCGAGATCGTTCGCTTCGGGCCGCCCGGCCGGATCCTCCATTCTGTAGCTGTGGAAATCGGTGAGGATCAGCTCGACATGCTTGCCGTACCGCAGCGCGCGATAGGACGTCATGCTGCCCACTGCCGTGCGGTTATTGGCCTCGTCCCCAAAGCCGTGATCGTCGAGCTTCGTGATCGGCGCTGAAACCACCGCCGGCGGCTCAAAGCTGTCCAGCCCTGACCCGGAGGACTTCCTCACGCGCGAAGGAATATATTCCCACCACGCCTGGTTCGCCTCTACCCGCAGCGGCTGGGCGGGCTCGATTGGACCGCCAGGATATTGGATGAAGCTCTGCCAGCCCTGCCAGGAGAATTCGTGATTGTCCCCGATGCACACGAACGGGAAATGCGCGCGGGCATCCTGGATGTCGGGATCGTCGATATGCGCGCGATAGACGTGGCGATAGCCCTCCAGCGTGGTCGGCACGTAGAAATTGCCGACCTTGCGCGCGTCCGGAATTTTGCCGAGATCGTAGACCGTGCGCGAATAACGATGCGGCATCTCGTCAGGATATTCGACGACTTCGTAGATGAAGTCGCCGAGGTGGAGCACGAAGCCGAGCTTTGCGTCCGCTGCGGCCTTCTCGTCCTCCCAGATCATCCGGCGATAGGCGTTCTGCGCGCCTTCGTTGACGCTGTTGCACGAGACGAAGGCGAAGCGAACCGTCCGCTCGTCGTCGGGCCGCGGCGCTGTGATCGTGCGACCGATCCGGCTGCCCGCTCCGGTATCGTCGCTGAAACGGTACCAATAAACCGTGCTGGGCTTCAAGCCGCCGACGAGGACGCGGCACGTCCAGTCCGATGCGGCGAGCACCGGCGCACGCTTGGTTGCGATGACTTTGGTAAAATCGGAATCCAGTGCGATCTCGACCTCCAAGTGGTGCGCTTGCCCCTTGGCGAACGGGCGCCGCGTCCACAGGATAACGCTTTCCGGATCAGGATCGCCCGACGCAACGCCCTCGGGATACAAATCGCGGCGCTCCGACCAGCGCGCCCGCGACGCAAACGCGGACGGACCCGCCAAAACGGCCGTCGCGCCGAACGCGAGAGCGGACGCGATAAAATCACGACGATCGATCTTCGGCATCGACCCGCGACTGTAACGGAATGGGACGCTGGAAGCCAAGGTGGTTAGATTTTAGAGAGCGGGCGCGGCCATCGCATTCGGCTTAGAAGAGTTCATGCTGATTGGACGGCGCCAAAACTACTTTGGCTTCGCCTTCGTCACCGCGGACTTTTTTCCTGCGTTTTCGGACTTGGAAAGCCCGGCCACTCTTTCACCCGCGTTACGGCCTTTGCCCATGAGTGCCCTCGCCGCGCGGTAGTTGGCGATGTGTTCCTCAACGGGAACGCGCGCGATGGTGCGACCGACGACGTCGAGCGCGAGGTTTTCCAGTTTCGTGAAGCGGACGCAGCCTTTCCCCATGTCGAGCTTTTTGCCGCTCTTCTGGTATTCGCTGGTGAACCAGGTGGAGAGAGTGGGATGACCGTAGAAGCACAGGAAATGCAGCACCATGCCCGACTTCTGCGAGGCGAGCGCAACCAACGGTAGCGGCACTTTGGGATTCTCGCCATAGCCCGCCGGATACATCGACAGCGGGACGGACCAGCCGATCATCCCGAACTGCATGCCTTCCTCATATCCGTCTGGCAGGTTCTCATTGATCGCCTTGCGCACGGCGCTGAGCGCGGCGCGGCGATCCGCGGGGAGTGCGGCGAGGTATTGGGCCACGGTGGACGCTGTCATGTGGGCGACGATACCCGCTGCGGTTCGCGGGCGCGAACTTTACGGCGCACCGTCCCAAGGCGCATCCGCATTTGCCCAAGGCAAACCCGGCACCAAGCCAAGGGCGGGCGGGCGCCACGCCAAGGCGCCATCGGCAGGGCCTCGGGAGCGGGGCGCACCGTGGCCGACTTGTGCCAAACTCCGAGATCGCTACCGAATGTAAGTGCCAGTCTGCGGCGCCGGCAACGGTTGCGAGCGAGGAACCGGCGTGCTTTGCGCGACGACGGCAGACGACGTGGTGCGCTTTGGAGTTGCCGCCGCCGCCGTCCTGTTGGACGCAACCGGCGCTTCCTCGCAGGAGCAAAGCGCCAGCGCGCAGCCTCCCAGCAGAATGCGACACAGGAGAGTCGCTCGAGTGGCCACGGGCGTGTTTGTTCGGCGAAAATGAATAAGGTCCATACTCCCTAAGGCGGAATTCACTGTGCCAAATCCACCATTTCGCGTAAAAAAAGTTCATGCGCTGCGACTGCTGGCTATGAGGACCGCCGAATGATCTCAATCGCGGCGGAACCGCAACAAGTAACGCAACTCCTCGGCCAGTGGCGCGGCGGAGACGCCAGCGCCTTGGGCCAACTGATTCCCCTCGTGCAACCGGAATTGCAGCGCCTGGCCCGCCATTACATGAGCCGGGAGCGACCGGACCATACCTTGCAGGCGACCGCGCTCCTGGACGACGCCTATCTTCAGCTCGCCGACCAGACCCATCCGCAATGGCAAAATCGTGCGCATTTTTTCGCCGTCGCTGCGCAGCTCATGCGTCGCATTATGGTCGATCACGCTCGGCAGCGGAATGCCCTGAAACGCGGCGGCGGCACAATCCGGGTGGCGCTGGATGAGTGCGCGCCCCTGGCCGAGAGCCGCGCCGACGAACTCCTCGCGCTGGATGAAGCTCTGGAAAAGCTGGCCGCGTTCGATGCCCGCAAGGCCGAGGTGGTGGAGCTGCGCTATTTCGGCGGCTTGACCATGGAGGAGATTGCCGACGTGCTTAAAATCCACGTCAACACGGTGGCGCGAGACTGGACGGCGGCGCGGGCGTGGCTCTTCGCCACGCTGAGCGGAGAAGACATGGATGAACTCTGAGCGCTGGAAAAGTTGCACCGAGATTTTCGATTCCGCATTCGCGCAATCCCCGGCCGAACGGGCCGCCATCCTGGAGCGGACCTGCCAGAGCGATCCGGCGCTGCGTCGCCGGGTGGAAACGCTCCTGAAATATCATGACAGCTCCGGCGACTTTATTACCTCGCCCGCGTTCGCGGTCGCGCCCGAACTCCTCGTCGCTGATCCGGAGACGCTCGTCGGCCAACGTCTCGGTTTCTATCGTCTGGATGCGGTCGCGGGGGTCGGCGGCATGGGAGTGGTCTATCGCGCCTGCGATGAACGGCTGGGGCGCGAGGTCGCGCTGAAGCTATTGCCGCTCTGCCTGCTGCCAAACGAAGTGGAGCTGGAACGATTGCAGCGCGAAGCGCGGACGGCCTCGGCGTTGAATCATCCGAACATCGTGACCATTCACGAAATCGGTCAATTTGATTCCACCCACTACGTGGCCACGGAGTTCGTGGAAGGCCCCACTCTGCGCGCCCGGATGAACCAAAGCTCCATCCCGGCGGACGAAGCTCTGGGTATCGCGATCCAGATCGCGAGCGCGCTCGAGGTCGCGCACCGCGCCGGCATCGCACACCGCGATATCAAGCCGGAGAACATTATTCTGCGGCCGGATGGCTACGTGAAGGTGCTCGATTTCGGCATCGCGAACGTGACCTCGCCGGAGGGGTCGTCCGATCTGTCGGGAACGACACCGCGAGGAATGATCCTGGGCACCGCGCGCTACATGTCGCCCGAGCAAGCGCGGGACGAGCCAGTGGATGGGCGAAGCGATCTTTGGAGCCTCGGCGTTGTGCTCTACGAAATGCTGGCCAGACGCGCCCCGTTCGAAGGCCGGACGCCCCGGGAGGTGATCGCCGCGATCTCGCTCGGCGATTTCCCGCCTCTGAAGCAGCGCGCGCCGATGGTGCCGATGGCGTTGCAAAAAATGGTGGATCGATGTTTGCAAAAAGATCCGGCCGCACGCTACCAGACGGCGGCCGAGATGCTCTCGGCATTGCGTGCGCTCAAGCAGGCGCTCGCAGACAACGCACCTGCGCGACGCGCACGCTGGCTTGCCCTCGCCGCCGCCGTTGTCCTGCTGGGAGGTGTGGCCGTGTATTCCTCCCGACACCCGGCACAAGCTAATCCGGCGGCGCGAGTTCCCGCGGCGATGGAGAAGAGCATCGCGGTGCTGCCCTTTGAGAATCTGGGCGACGATCCCGCCAACACCTTTCTCGCCGATGGCCTGCACGATGATGTCGTGACCAGCCTGGCGAAAATCAAAGACCTCAAGGTCATCGCCCGCGGCTCCGTCATGGGTTATCGCGACGCGGCCAGCGCTGGAAAGCTGCGCGAAATCGGCGCGGCTCTCGGAGTGGCGCACTTTCTCCAAGGAAGTGTCCGCCGCGCCGGGAATGAGCTGGTCGTCAACGTAGCCCTCGTCGATGCGCGCAACCAGCAACAAGAGTGGGCGCAACATTATGAGCGCGGTTTCGACGATGCCCTCCAGCTCCACGGCGACCTCGTGGTCGACATCGCACGAGAGTTGCGATCCACGCTCACGCCGCTGGAAGCGAGCGACGCTGCGGAGCCACTGACGCGCAATCCGGAGGCCTACCTCCTTTACCTGCGCGCCCGCAAACTCGAGCTGACGTCGTTCCCGGAGCAGGTGCAAGCCGCGACGCAGCTCTATCAACAAGCGGTCGATCGCGATCCGAAATTCGCGCTGGCCCGCGCCCGCCTTTCTCTTTGCACCAGCCTCATGGTGAACTGGGAACCAGAGAGAGCGGTGGGGGCCAAAGCGCGCGCGGAAGCTGAGGAGGCGCAGCGTCTCCGGCCCGATCTCGGCGAAGCCTGGCTGGCCTTGGCGCAATATTACCTTTGGTGCGAGCAGGATTACGATCGCGCCCGCGGCGAGCTCGCCCGCGCCGCCGAACTCCTGCCGAATTCGGCCGAAGTGCTGTTGACCGCCGCCTATATCGACAAACGACAGACACACTACCGCACTCGCGTCGCCGCTTTGCGAAGGGCAGAGACGCTCGACCCGATGAATCACGAAGTACTGCAATCGTTGTGCAACACCTATCGCTGGATCCGGCGTTGGCCCGAAGCGATGCAAACCTTCGACCGCGTTGTCGCCCTCGGGGGTGACGGACTCATTCCTAGTTGGCGCTGGCGGCGGGCGAACGATGAATTTCAAATGACCGGCGATATCCGTGCCCTGAAAAAAGCGATCGCGGAATCTGACGGGGCCGGCGACGAGTGGCGCGATCTGGCCCGATTCGAGACGGCGATGCTGGAGCGCGACTACGCGGAAGCGGCCAGCAGCCTCGCCGCCGTATCACCGGCAACATTTCGCGAGTTTCCTTCGGCGCATTCGGGGGCCTTCGACGAAGCGCTTCTCGCCGTCGCCGCCAACTCGCCTGCGAAACAAGAGGCTTTACTAAGAGCGCGCAACGCCACCGACCCGGAAATGGAGCGCGACCTAGGATTGCTCGACGCCTTCCTCGGGAACAAAGAGAAAGCAATCAGCGAAGCCACCCAGGCTATCGATCAGACGCTGGGCCCAGCCGGCAGCATCGAGAGAAACCTGCTCTCTTCCGCGCTCGCGATGGTTTATGCGCAGACGAACGAGCCGGACAAGGCGATCGACTTGATCGAGCATCTCCTCACCGTTCCGTGCGAACTGCAGGGCGGAACCATTTACAATATGACGCTGACCGATCTGAAGTGGCGCTGGCAATGGGACCCGCTGCGCAGCCATCCACGCTTTCAGAAAATCCTGGCCGGCTCCGAACCGGTAACTGTTTACTAGCTACCTAAAACTCCCTCGCTTTCGGGCCGCTTTTCTATTCGCGAATCTAGCGGGGCCGCCGTGATCGGAATCAATCATGCGCACGCTCGTTTTTCAGATCTTCCGAGGGGTCGAACAAATGTAGCGGCTCGTGTCACTCCGACCGCAAGATTGTCCCGGCGGAAAAAGTTTGATATTGTAGCGACCTGACCACACGACAAGAATCGCGATCTCGGACGCCGGAAAGAACCCCGGTTAATTCCTTGAAATGCGGTCGTGGCACTGCGCAGTGGAAGACGCGCCTGCTCTTTCCTGGAACTACCTTGGTCATCGGAGTTGCTGCATTTGCAGTGGGCTATCGAACCCCAAAGTCGGTTCCCACGGGTGCGGCCAAAGGCAAGCAGCAGCCAGGTGGCGGCGCCCATGTCTCGCTCGATCACCGTCCGGTCGTCCACACTTTTAGCTCCGGCCCCCTGCAACGCGACGACCTACACGTGGAGGGCTTCGCGAAAATCGGGTTTCCTGAGTTGGAGGAACTGTTGACGCGAGCCTCGGCGGAACAGCGAGAGCAATGGGCGCGGGAACTAGGGAACCTTCCGCAACAGCCGCTGAAAGTGATCGCGATGGTGGCGTTCTACAGCGCGTGGCTCGACCTCGATCCGAACGGGGCTATTCGCTCGCTCCGCGACTCTCCTGATCGGCCGATTTCAACGCCACTTGGTTTGAGCACCATCCCCGCCTCAGGGCTTTGGCTGGCGCCATGTGATTGAAGTTGGGGCCGGAATGCTGGAGCCTAAGACCAGAGGCGAACACCGGTCATCGTAAGCGGCTTATGATGACTGCGCGCGCCGCGTGCAAAACTTTGGGGTGTCCCTGCCCGGCCAACCCAGAGCGGGAAACCGACTGGAAGGAGCCAAAGGGCTGCTTGAACTTCGGACCCAACTTCAATCACACCCATTTGAGGCGAACGCTAAGAAATGCGCTCGCCATTCCAGCCATTAATCTCCCAGAATCGACACAACCCAAACCTCCAAAAAACTCATGAATCCCACGCGTCTTCTCCTCACTGTTCTGGCTGGCTTCGCTTTTATTTTTGCGAGCGACTTTCTTCATTCACGGCGTCTGGCTGGCGCCTTCCTACAAAGCCACGGCTGAACTCTGGCGCACCGATCCAGAGATGCAGCAGCGCTTCCTCTGGATGCTTTTGGGACAACTACTTTGCGCCGTCGCCTTTTCCGTCATCTGGACGACGGGGTTCGCCGGCCGGCCGCTCGCGACGGGCGTTTGCTTCGGGTTTTTCATGGGGATTGCGGTACAGGTTTGGGCCATCTCATTCTTCGTCGTCGCACCACTACCAGGCGCGATTGCGGCGAAATGGTTTTTCAGCGGACTGCTGCAAGCGACGCTCCTGGGCGTGATCATTGCGGCGATTTATCGGCCACAGCGTCCGCGCGACAACGCGGAGCTGTGATGAATCAAAAAATGTTCGCCTTTGAAGACGAATATTCGTCCAATTCTCGTTAAACCTACTTAAACCTACTGCCTCATTTTAAGCCGATGACGATTTGGAGAGCCATCCTATTGGTTTATGAACGCGTGGAAATTAGCTATCCCGGCCGCTGGTGGTTGCCCAGAAAGTTCTCGCATACACTTTCGAAGCGAGAAGTGGCAGACGCCGTGATGTCGTTCCAACATTTCCCAGGACTCGTCGCCGATCTTACGGGTGGAAAAGCCACCGTGGAATACAAGGTGGTAAAGGTTACCCGCACACTGGACTCACTTACGCGCGAACCCAGAGAAACATATTGGCCTTCACCAAATGACACTCGAAGGAGATAGATGTCTTGGCGCCCTCAGGAAGTTATGACTCCATCTTCGTCTTCTGGCCTCAACACGACTTTAACCGTAAGCGTTCGATCCCTTCGAGGGGTTGGGGGCTTGGGATGGGTGCCTCCGATTGGTCGAATGATGCGACCTATGCAACAGTAGCGAATGCTCCTTCCTTCGCTTGGCGCATTCCGATGATCGGAGAGGTATGGCTTCACGAATGGTTGCATGGTGTTTGCGCCTATTTTCGTGACTTTGGTCATCTGATGCCGTCCGGGGACGCCGACGGGGGCTCGCGTCATGGTTATGTCCAGTCAAAGACGACTGGGTGGACCGATTACTATCGCGACCTCATGAACGGCGGGGTCTTGGATGAAGGACGCTCAACGGGAATTCAATCTGACGGCTGGTTGCTAGCGCGACGGTCTTCAGGCGAAATACCACCGTATGTTCAACCATACTTCTGAGGTCATCTAACAAAGCGTTTTCGGAATTTTGTTGACCTGGTAAAATTAGGCGGCTTCTTGGCGGAGAGCGTCGAGTTTGGAGGATGAGTAGGGGTCAGGCGAGAATGGCACTAAGATAAGAGCGGTTTGGGATGATCCGTGGACACACCGCCGGCCTGCCGAGGTGTCGCGAACCAGCGGATCTGGGGAGCGCACGCTTGCAGCGTGCTGGTCTTCGCATTCTGCGAAGACGAACTTTCCTCGGAGCGGTGACCGCGAGACTGATCAAGCGCCAAGAAAAGCCTGTTTCGGCAAAATGCCTCAACCAGCACGCCCGGAGGCGCGCGCGCTCCAGAACCAGAGGGCGCCTCCAACGTTAGAATGGCCCCAAACCCGCCTTAACTTAGCGCCATTCGGAGCGCCATTCGGGTCAGGCGACATATTCTGACAGAAATTCACTTCCCCCTATCAGTCTAGGCTCCGAATCTGTCGCCAGCTCCTTCATGGAAGCTCGGCATGCGTCTCTCCGTCACCCTTTTCGCGAGGCCGGTGAACCTGGAGTTCGCCGCGCTCCCTCCGGGCTTTGTTCCGTCGCGCCCTTTCAGGCGCTTTGAGTTGGCGAAGTTTTCTTGAATCGGTTCTCGATGCAGGCCCCTTCACCGGCTGGTTTGCGCGGCGGCGCGCTTGGCCGAAAGTCGGCGATGAGAAAAATCCGTCTAGCGGGCGTCATCGTTGCCTGTGGTTTATCGTGCGCGGCGGCTCGCGCGCAGACTCCGTCGCCGTCACCCACGCCGACCGTGTTCACGGCGCAGACGCTCTCCGAGTTGAAGCAACTCCAGCAAGCCGCGCTGAAGAGCGATTACGCTTACCGCCAGGTCGCCCACCTTTCCAATAATATCGGCCCGCGCTTGAGCGGCTCGGCGCAGGCGGCGAAAGCGGTCGAGTATGTGGCGGGCGAGATGAAGGCGCTCGGGCTCGAGGTGAAGCTGGAAAAGGTGATGGTCCCGCATTGGGTCCGCGGGGAGGAAACCGCGGCGCTGGTGGAATTTGCGGGCCAGGCCAAGGGCACGTCGCAGAAAATTGTCCTGACTGCTCTTGGCGGCAGCGTTGCGACGCCCGCTGAAGGCTTGACCGCGGAAGTCGTCGTAGTGCGGAATTTTGACGAATTGGAGTCGTTAGACCAAGCGAAGGTCGCCGGCAAGATCGTTCTCTTCAATTACCCATACGATAAGGAGATGGCGGCGCAGGGACGCTCCGGCGACGCCTATGGCAACGCAGTCGCCTACCGAGGCGGTGGCCCGGTCGCGGCCGCAAAAAAGGGCGCGGTCGCCGTCCTGGTTCGCTCGGTCGGAAGCGCGGATTACCGACTGCCGCACACCGGCGCGACCAAATATGAAGATGGTGTCACGAAGATTCCCGCCGGCGCGGTCACGGCGGAAGACGCGGACCTGCTCGCAAACCTTGCCCCGCAGGGACCGGTGCGGATGCATCTGATTCTCACACCGCAAATTCTGGAAGACGTCGAGAGCTATAACGTGGTCGCCGATCTGAAAGGCAGCACCAATCCGGAAGAAATCGTGGTCGTATCCGGCCATCTCGATTCGTGGGACCTCGGCACGGGAGCGATCGACGATGGCGCCGGTGTGGCGGTTTCGATGGAGGTGGCCAATCTCGTGCGGCAGTTGAAACTGAAACCGAAACGAACCATTCGCGTCATCGCCTGGATGAATGAAGAGAACGGCCTGCACGGCGGAAAGACTTACGCGGCGGATCACGCCGCGGAGTTGGTCAAGCATGTGGCCGCGATGGAAACGGACGGCGGGTCCGGTCATCCGGTCGGTGTCAGATTTCGCGGGAAACCGGAGATCGCAGAATTTCTCGCGCCGGTGGCGAAAGTGATGGACGAAATAGGGGCCAGCATTCTCGATCAAGTCGAGCACACCGGTGCCGACATTTCGCCGATGGAAGCCGCGAATGTGCCAACGTTTCATCCCATTCAGGATGGCCGCACTTATTTCCAATATCACCACACCGCAGCCGATACGCTGGATAAGGTGGACCCGAAGACGCTGGCGGAAAACGCGGCGGTGAATGCGGTGGTAATCTATGCGCTCGCCAACAGCGAGACGCCTGTGCCACGCTGAGCAGTGGAACGGCATGAGATTGACGCGAAATAGGTGCCTTTTCCTGGCGATGGCGTTGCTGGGCACTTTGATGGTCGGCTGTGCCGGCACGCGGACGGACGTCGGACTGACGACGAATCAAGGGCCACGCGAAAAGGTTTCGACGGCCCGATACTAGCGTTTCTGACCTTGCCGCGTCGCCACAACGTGGCGACCTCGGCGGGAAAGTTTTACAGGTCAAGAGTTGTCACGTCCGCGTCAGAATGACTTTCACCAAGGTGTCGCGAATAGTGACACATGTGTCACCTCCGAGACGCATATTTGGGATCGCAGCCACTCGTTACCCAGGAATAGCGCCTCCGGCATAACCATTGCTAAGAATATCGGCATGCTCACGGTTTCCGCTTTTTTCATTCTCCTTTCTTCCGTTGTGGCCAGCGTCGCTTACGCCTGCAAGAACGAGACGTTGGCATAGTCTCGGCGGATTCTTCTCGTTAGGGGTTATCTTCCCCGGCGGCGGATCGCTTTCTTTACCGCACGAGCCAGGCGCGTAGAGTGGCCGTCACTCATGACGGTTACAGAAGAGCAGATCAAAGACGCGCTGAAAGCGGTCAAATATCCCGGCTTCAGCCGCGACATCGTTTCCTTCGGACTCGTCAAAGGCGTCGAGATTGAAGACGGCGCGGTGACGGTCCAGATGTCGCTGGCCACGAACGAGCCCGCCATTCCGCGCGCGATTAAGGAAGAGGCGGAGCGGGCGTTGAAAGGCGTCGCCGGCATCACGCAGGCGAAAGTCTTGATCGATATCCACGCGCCGCCCGCGGGCGCCGGGGCCGCCGGAGTCGGCGCCACTCGCATCGAAGGCATCAAACACGTGGTCGCCGTCGCTAGTGGCAAAGGAGGTGTCGGCAAATCCACCGTGGCGGCCAATCTCGCGGTCGCGCTTGGACAAGGCGGCGCGCGGGTGGGCCTTTGCGATTGCGACATCTACGGCCCGAGCATTTCGCTCATGTTCGGCACGCGCGAACGGCCGACCGCCACCGAGGAAAACCGAATCATCCCGATCGAGCAGTATGGCTTAAAACTGATGTCGATGGGTTTCCTGCTGGAAGATGATGCGCCGGCCGTGCTCCGCGGCCCGATGGTGACGCGCTACACGCAGCAGTTTTTACGACAGGTGGAATGGGGTGAACTCGATTACCTCGTGCTCGATCTTCCGCCCGGGACCGGCGATATCCAACTCACGATCGTGCAAACGGTCGCACTCGCTGGCGCGATTATCGTGACCACGCCACAGGAAGTTGCGCTGATCGATGCGCGCAAGGCCTCGAGCATGTTTGAGAAAGTAAACGTGCCGGTCCTCGGCCTGATCGAAAACATGAGCTACTTCCTCTCGCCCAGCGACGGCAAACGCTACGACATTTTCGGGTCGGGCGGCGGCGAACGCGAAGCGAAGCGGCTTCGTGTTCCATTGCTCGGCCAAATCCCGATCGACATCGCCACGCGCGAATCCGGCGATCGCGGAATGCCAATCACGGCGGAAAAGGAAGACTCTGCAGTGGCGACCGAATTCAAGAAAATCGCCGCACAATTGCGCGAAGCGATCGGTTAATTGGAGCCGGCGCGCCCTCGCGCCGGATATTCTGAAAAACATGAATTACACCCTTCGGCCCGAGGGCGGGCCGGCTCCACGCCGAGACGGATCGGCATCACGCCGCAACCCCGGCGCGACCGCCGGGTTGAATAGGCACGAGCAATGCTAAGTCTATCTACCGACCGAGCGGTTTAGATTGACCGCGGTTCTCCCTTATGAAAAACACTGACGAGATGACCGGTGCCACGGAACAGGAGTCTCCCTTCGTCAAGAACTCCGTCCTCTACAAAGAGTTCCTGGCTGAGCGTGAAGAGATTTTGAAACACAAATGGATCGAGAGCGAAAAAGCCGGCGACGACATCGGCTTCGAAAGAGCGCTGCTCGATTGGATCATGAAACATCGCTCCAGTTGGCGCGAGAAACGACACCGGGAGGTCCGGCCTCAGGCGCAAGCTGCTACCTGATTTTTCCGCCGTCCCGTCCTTTAACGCGATCCTGTGAGGTCGCGAAGGAATGGCATGACTGATCCTCACTCATCTACTCCTGCCGGCGTCCCTGTGATGGACGCCGAAGCCATCCGCCGCGCGCTCCGGCGGATCGCGCACGAAATCATCGAGCGTAATTCCGATCTCGCCGCCGTGGTGCTGGCGGGCATTCCGTCGCGCGGGGTGGAAATCGCGCGCCGCATCGCGGGTTTCATGGAGGAATTCGAGAAGACGTCGATCGAGACCGGCGTGATCGATGTGGCCATGCATCGAGACGATGTTGGCCAGCGCGCCGAGTTGCCGGTTGTACAAACTTCGCATCTGCCGGTTCCGCTCGAGGGCCGAACCGTCGTCATCGTGGACGATGTTTTTTACACGGGTCGCACGGCCCGCGCCGCGATGGATGCGATCGGCTCTTTCGGTCGACCGGCCTGCATTCAACTGGCGACGCTGATCGATCGCGGGCACCGCGAGTTGCCCATCCGCGCTGATTACGTGGGGAAGAATCTACCGACCGCTGCAGGCGAGCGGGTGCGCCTGCGTTTGCAAAGCGTGGACGGTGAGGCGGATGCGGTCTGGCTGGTTCGCGAATGAGCACGACAAACCAAACGCGCTGGAATCGAAAGGATCTCGTGGGCATCCGCGAACTTTCCGCGGAAGAGATCACGCTCGTGCTCGAAACAGCGGATGCGTTCAAACAAGTCGGGACGCGTGACGTCAAAAAGGTGCCAGCGTTGCGCGGCAAGACGCTGGTCAATTTCTTCGTCGAACCAAGTACGCGCACCCGTACGTCTTTCGAACTCGCCGCCACCCGGTTGAGCGCGGACGTGATCAACATTTCCGCCGCAACGTCCAGCCTAACGAAAGGTGAAACGCTCAAGGATACGGCAAAGATTCTGGAGGCGAATCATGCCGATCTCATCGTCATCCGGCATAGTTCTGCGGGCGCGGCGCAGTTCCTGGCGGAGCGGCTGACCTGCAGCGTCATCAATGCCGGGGACGGCGCGCATGAGCATCCGACACAGGCGTTGCTCGACCTCTACACCATCCGCGAACGGCGCGGCTCGATCGAAGGGCTCCACGTCGCGATCGTGGGCGACATCCTTTTTAGCCGCGTGGCGCGCTCTAATATCTTTGGACTCCTCAAGCTGGGAGCGCGCGTCACTCTCGTCGGCCCGAGCACGCTCGTGCCGCGCGCGTTCGAACGTCTCGGCGTTACAGTATCGCACTCGCTCGACGAGGTTCTTCCCACCGTCGACGTCGTCAACCTGCTCCGCATCCAGCACGAGCGGCAACGAAAAGAATATTTCCCTGGCCTCGGTGAATACATCCGGATGTTCGGTCTAACGAAAGCACGGGCCAAACTCTTGAAACCGGATTGCCTCATCATGCATCCCGGTCCGATCAATCGTGGAGTCGAGATCGATAGCGATCTCGCCGACGGCGTGCAAAGCGTCATCCTCGACCAGGTCACCAATGGCCTGGCGGTACGGATGGCGGTGCTCTATCTCTGCGGAGGAATCGCGACATGATTCTCTCGTGGCGCAAGTTTTCAACTTGCACATTCAACCCGACTGCAAGTTGGAAACTTGCACTACAATGAAGACAATCATCCGCCACGGCCGCGTCATCGATCCGGCGAATCAGCGCGACGAAATTGGCGACCTCTTCATTGTGGATGGTCGCATCGCCGAGCAATCAGCAATCAGCAATCAGCAATCAGCAATTGAGGAGATCGACGCCACCGGCCTGATTGTCGCGCCGGGCTTGATCGATATCCACGTTCACTTCCGCGAGCCGGGTTTTGGTTGGAAAGAGACAATCGAATCCGGCGCGCGCTCCGCGGCGGCGGGTGGTTTCACGACGGTCGTCTGCATGCCGAACACGTCGCCTACCGCCGACAGTCCGAGCACAATCGGTTGGATCAAAGACCGCGCCGCCGAGGTGGCGTGTGTGAACGTTTTGACGACTGGAGCGATCTCGAAGGGATTGGCCGGCGAAGAGCTGGCGCCGATCGGATCGCTCGCGCAAGCCGGCGCGGTTGCGATCACGGACGACGGGCATTGCATTCAGAATAACGAGTTGATGCGCCGCGCGGTGGAATACGCGCGCATGGTCGGCGTGCCGGTGATGGATCATTGCCAGGATTACAATCTCGTCGGTAACGGCGTGGTACATGAAGGCTATTGGAGCACGCTGCTCGGGTTGCCCGGGTGGCCGGCGGCGGGCGAAGAAGCCATCGTGGCTCGGAATATTCTGCTCGCGGAACTATGCGATCATCACATCCATTGCCAGCACATCAGTGCGGCGGGGAGCGTGCGACTACTGCGTGAGGCTCGCGGACGCGGCGTGAAAATCAGCGGCGAAGTTTGTCCGCATCACATCGCGTTGACGGACGAGTCGATCCAAAATTTCGACACGAACTACAAAATGAATCCGCCGCTGCGGAGTGATGCGGATGTCGCGGCGCTGCTTGAGGGTATCAAGGATGGCACGCTCGATATCCTGGCGAGCGATCACGCTCCACACGCGAAGTTTGAGAAAGAGGTGGAGTTCGATCAGGCGCCGTTTGGGATTCTCGGGTTGGAGACGGAGCTGGGCCTGTTTCTCGATCTGCTCGTGCACAAAACGAACACAATTGGACTCTCGCGTGTGATCGAAATGTACTCCGTCAATCCGGCGCGGCTCTTGAAGCTAAGAGCCGGCACATTAAGCGCGGGCTCCGCCGCCGATGTGACTCTGATCGATCCGGATTTGGAATGGACCGTGGACGCGACCAAGGGCGAAAGTTTGTCGTGCAACACGCCGTTCCACGGCTGGAACTTAAAAGGGCGCGCCGTGCGCACGATCGTGCGTGGGAAAACAGTGTGGAATCTGCGCGGCTGACTTTCGCGGCTCCGTCATCCCGAGCTTGTCGAGGGAGCTCCCCCAAGGTGGTTGGTTACGCTTAAGGATCTAGCCGCGTCGTACAGTTGTTGTGAGATCCCTCGACTCCGCTGCGCTGCGCTCGGGATGACGGGCGGGCGGGCGTCGCCCGGTTGACGGAAGTCGAAACTGCGGGCGGCGAATTAGCTGGCGTAGCCGCCGCTGATATACCGCTCCAGATGATCGAGCGTGGCATTCTGCACCGAGATGACGTGCTTCACCAAGTCGCCGATCGAAATGACGCCGAGCACTTTGCCATCGACCACCACCGGCAGGTGCCGCACGCGTTTCTCCGTCATGAAAACCAGGCAATCATCCACGCCTTCCTTCGGATTCACCGTTTTCAATTCGGTCGACATGATCTCGCGCACGAGCGTCTCGCGGGAGCGCTTTCCATGGAGCATGATTTTGCGCGTGTAATCGCGTTCGGAAATGATGCCGACCAGTTGCTCGGCTTCTAAAACGACCAGCGCGCCGACATTTTTTTCTGCCATCAGCGCGACCGCTTCGTAAACTGTCGCATCGGGTGTGACGGACCAAACTTCGCCGCTCTTCTGATTGAGGAGCGCTTCGATGGTGCCGGTAACGTTCATGATGTGTAGGGGCGAAGCCGCTTTTTGCTCCGAAGGTCCATAAATACCGGTTCGCGTGATGCGCGGCAAGACTTTCGTCGCACCGGAAGCGCTCGACGCATTGATGTAGCGACGGCGCTCTGTCGCAGTAAAGACGCGTTTATCCATTGCCGGGCGCAAACGCTCCCGCTCAATCTTCCAGAACGATGTCGGGTAATTCGTTCCGGTCGTCCGGTTGCCGGGGGAAATGCTCCGCCAGTGATTGCCCCACCGTGCCAATTGCCTCTACCAGCGCGTCCGTGAACTCTTCTTTTTTGAAATGCCCGCGCATGGTGGCGACGAGTTGATTCCAAAATTCCGCGCCGCATTTCTGGTGAATACCTTCATCGCCCACGACGGCAAATTTTTGCGCGCGGGGAGCGACGAGAATGAGCACGGCATTGCGCGCCGACGTCTTCTCCATTCCGAATTCGAAAAACTTTCGCGTCGCAACCGCGAGCGGGTCTTCGTTCATCTGGCCACGTTCCAGATAAACGCGGATCTCGCCGGAGGTTTGCGCTTCGGCGTTTTTAATTGCCGCCACGATCCGCGGGTGATCGAGACGAGACAGGAATTCCTTTGTGCGCATTGGCCTTACCAACTTGAGCCTGCGCCGCCGCCGCCGCTGGAGCCGCCGCCGCCGCTGAAACCGCTAAAGCCGCCGCCAGACGATGAAGAGCCGCCGGACCAACCGCCCCCGCCACTGGACCAACCGCCGATAAACGGGCCTCCACCGCCCGAGTAACCCCAACCGCGTTTTCCCTTTCGGTTCCGCAGAGAAAGGTAGAGAAACAAACTGAAAAACAGCAACGGGAGGAGGAGTGACCAGGTGCCCTCGCCGGAGGTTTGTCCTTCGGTCGTTGTCTTGCCGGAGCCAGTGTACTCTCCGCGCATTGCCTCTTCGATCGATGCAATGCCGATGGCGAGACCGCCTTCATAATCCTGTTCGCGGAAGCGTGGCTTGATCCGTCTTTCCGTAATGTCGAAAGCGGTCGCGTCCGGCAGAGGGCCCTCGGCCCCATAGCCGGTTTGGATCCACATCTGTCGATCTGCGATAAAGACCAACAAGAGGATCCCATTGCGTTTTGTCTTGTCGCCAATCTGCCAGGCTTGGAAGACACGCTGTGCGTAGTCCGCAATGTCGGAGTCCGACTGCATCTTCTGGTAGACGGCCACCACCACTTGATTGGAAGTCTCCCGTTCGAACTGCGCCAACTGCTCGTTAAACTTGAGCGCGGTCTCTTTGGAGACCACGCCCGCCTCGTCGGTGAAATAGCCGGCCGGCTTGGGCGGAATCGACTCCGCTGCGCGAAGAGAGAACGCACCCAGCAGTGACAATGAAATAGCCAGCAGGCGGAATGCGCTCATGGGGAGGAGGGGCACTTGAACTTTAGGCTGATGTTGGAGCCGGCGCGCCCTCGCGCCGAAGTCTGGTTCTTCTGTGCAACATCCTTCGGCCCGGGGGCGGGCCGGCTCCATGGCTGAGCGAGCTTATGGCGTCGCGCTGATCGCTGGGGTGGCGGCCGGATTTCCGACCATCGCGTCCGGTGAAGGCACGGGGACCACCGGTGCAGGCGGCGGCGTGTTGCCGAAGGCGCCGAAGTTTACCGTGGGGGCCTTTTCGGATCCCGGCTGGGCATTGAAGAACGGCCGCTCCTTAAAGCCGAACATCTTGTTCAACATATTCGTCGGGAAACGCTGGAGCGCGGTGTTGTACTCCTGCACCGCGGCGTTGAAATTATTTCGTTCCACGGAAATGCGGTTCTCGGTTCCTTCGAGTTGCGCCTGCAGATCCTTGAACGCATCGGTCGCGCGCAGTTGCGGATAATTCTCACTTACGACCAGCAAACGCGAGAGCGCGGTGCTCAATTGCCCCTGCGCTTGTTGGAACTGCTCCAACTGCGCGGCATCCGTCGGCGCTTTGCTCGGGTCCAGTTTCACCTGTCCCACGCTGGCGCGTGCGTTCGTCACTTCGGTCAGCGTCGATTTTTCAAAATTAGCGGCGCCTTGCACGGTGTTGACCAGGTTCGGGATCAGGTCGGCGCGGCGTTGGTAAACAGACTGCACATCCGCCCACTGCTTGTTCACTTTTTGATCGAGCGTGACCAGCTTGTTGTAACTGCCGCAACCGGTCAGCCCAAAAACCGCCAGGCAAGCCAGCACCCATCGTCCGCTTCGAGATGCGATTCTGTTCATGGAGAGAATGATCGTTTTGCAAGCGCGCTTCGCAAGGCCAACTAGTGCGGCGAGTCCCCTGAGTCTGATCCGGCGTCGGAGGTGCTCCTCCCTCTCGGAGGCCGGGTTTGCAACCCGGCTGGACGGCTTGCAAAGCCGCCCTCCGGCGCGTTTGCTCCCTGACCGGGCGAAGAAAACGTCCGTGGCGTGAACCGGATTCGAAGATAATTTGAAGCGCGCACGGCGTGCGCCCTTTCACCTCATGCAAAAACCCACTGCCATCTCCTACGCTCTCTTTGCGGTGCTTCTGGTTCTGCTGGCAGTTTTGCATCTCGGGACGCCGTTTTTGGCGGCCCTTTTTTGCTATCTTGTGCTGACCAAGCTCGCCTTCTTCGGGAAGAAATGGATTGCCCTCACGCTCTTCCTTGTCGTCGTGGCGGGCGTTTTCAGCGGCTTCGTTTTCTTCCTTAAGCACGCCTTTGTCGCTTTGCCGGAGATTGTGGAGACGTCCATTCCCGTCGTGGTCAAGTTCGCGGCCGAGCACGGAATCGAGTTGCCCTTCACCGATATCGAGGGCCTTCGCGTGGTCGCGCTGGAGGGCGTTCGCAACATGCTCGGCCAGCTCGGCAATTATGTGAAAGTCGCGACGAAGGAGTTCGTCTTTCTCGTCATCGGCGTCGTCATCGCGGTCAGCGTTTTCTTTAATCCGGATTTCGAGGCGCGCCGCGTTAAAGGGCAGGGCGGCGTGAATCTTTACAGTCTGTATACCTCCCGAATCAAGGAACGCTGTGCGTCCTTTTACCGAAGCTTTGCCACGGTCATGGGCGCGCAGATCATCATCTCTGCGATCAATGCCACGCTCACAGCCATTTTCGTTTTTGCCGTCGGTTTGCGCTACGCCGGTGTCGTCATCATTCTCACGTTCGTCTGCGGACTGGTGCCAATCGTCGGCAATCTCCTCAGTAACACCGTGATCTTTTGCATCGCGTTCACGATGTCCCCGAAATTGGCTGCCGCGGCTTTGGTTTTCCTGGTTCTGATTCACAAACTGGAATACTTCCTCAACAGCCGCATCATCGGGGGTCGCATCGATCACCCGATGTGGCTCATGCTTCTCGCGATGCTGATCGGTGAACGGTTGATGGGCATCTCGGGGGTGATCCTGGCGCCGGTGATCCTGAGTTTCATCAAAGTGGAATTGAAAAGGATCGACCTGAGCGGAGAAAATATTCGGCCCACGCGCAGCTTGCCGATCGAGCGTGAAGTCGCGCGCATGTGATCCTTCACGGCCACCGTTGGAATGGATTGCAAACCTCCTGTAGCGGCGGTCTGTGACCGCCGAAAACGTGGATTGCAGGCTGCGCCCGGCGGTCATAGACCGCCGCTACAGTGCCCCAATCGACTTCGGAAACTCTTTCTAATCGGCGGGCGTTTCTGCCGCAGGGCTTTCCGCTTCTGCGATGCCTTCCAGCTCTGGCTGACCAGACGCAGGCTGTTCCGCCACCGGCGTAGCGGTGGGAAGATGACGTCGCCGCAGTTCCTCGGAATTCGGCATCTCATCCAGGTTCCGCAAACCAAAATGCTCGAGGAAAAATTGCGTCGTGTCGTAGAGCAACGGCCGCCCCGGGACCTCAGCGCGGCCTGCAATTCTTACCAATCCGCGTTCCATCAAACTCTGTAAGACGCCATCGACTGCGACTCCGCGGACGGCCTCGATATCGGCGCGCGTGATGGGTTGCCGGTAAGCGATGATCGCCAGCGTCTCGAGGGCCGGCGGGGTGAGACGGTGAGGTTTTGCCGCAGGGAACAATTGCCGCACCCACGGCGCGTACGCGGGATCGCTGGTAAATTGCCAGCCTTCCGCTTTTTCGGTTAACTGAAAGGCGCGGCTTTGCTCGATGCATTCGATCTTGAGCTGTTCCAGGGCCGCTGCGATCTCCGCTTCTTTCGTAGAGGCAAATTCGTTAGGCCGGCTTTCGGGTTCCGCGCTTTTGACGGCGCTCAGAAGTTCCCGCGCGGTCAGCGGTTTCTGCGCGCTGAAAAGCAGCGCGTCGATGATCTGATTAAGTGTCATGAACGGTGAATTATTAAATCCCGATAGCAGTCTGGATCGCCTCGGCAATCCGATCCGCCTGCCGATCGATCTCCGCCGATTCCCGGCCCTCGATGAGGAGGCGAATCTTCGGTTCTGTGCCGGAGTAGCGCAAAAGGACGCGTCCTTTCCCGTCCAACTCCTTTTCGGCGGCGCTCACGAGTTGCATCACGGTGCTCATTTCATCGAGCGGCGGCTTGGCTTTCACTCGCAAATTGCGTTGCGCCTGCGGATATTTGGTCAGGACGCGCTTCAGTTCGCTCAACGGTTTCCCAGTGGCCTGCATGATACGCAGGATCTGCAGCGCGCAGACGATGCCGTCGCCAGTCGTGCTGAAGTCGCGGAAGATCATGTGGCCACTTTGTTCGCCGCCGACGTTCAGGTCGCGCTTTACCATTTCCTCGATCACGTAGCGGTCGCCGACTTTGGTCCGTAAAACCTTGCCGCCGGCCGCGGCTAGCGTTTCGTCGAGACCGAAATTACTCATCACCGTGGCGACGAGCGTGTTTTCTCTTAGTTGTCCTGACTGCAGGAAATCGAGCGAGGCAATGGCCAGAATTTCGTCGCCATCCACCAGCTCGCCGTTCTCATCACAGAGCAGGACGCGATCGGCATCGCCATCGTGGGTGATGCCCACAGTAGCGCCGCTCTCGCGCACGATGCGTTGGATCTCAGCGGGATGCGTGCTGCCGCAATCGGCGTTGATGTTTGTTCCGTTTGGCTCGTCATGCGCGACCGTAAGATCGGCGCCCAATTCGCGCAGAATGCAGGGCGTCGATTTGTAAGCCGCACCGTTCGCCACATCCACCGCAATGCGCATTTTCTCGAGCGACAGGCCGCGCGGAAAACTGGCTTTGGCAAATTCGACGTAACGTCCAAGCGCATCGTCGATGCGGCGGGCGCGTCCTATTTTTCCCGCGGTCGGGCGCACGGAATCAATCTCGCCACTGAAGACAAGATGCTCGATTTGATCTTCGATCCGGTCGTCGAGTTTGTAGCCGTCGTGCCGGAAAAATTTGATCCCATTATCTTCGTAAGCGTTGTGTGAGGCGGAGAGCACGATGCCCGCGTCTGCGCGCAGGGAGCGCGTGATGTAGGCCACCCCCGGAGTCGGCAACGGCCCGATCACCAGCACGTCCACGCCTAACGAGGTGATGCCGGCCACGAGCGCGTTCTCCAGCATGTAACCGGAGAGCCGCGTGTCCTTGCCCAGCACGATCTTCGGCCGCACGCCGGCCGGCAGCGTGCGCGGATTTAACTGCGTGAAAACATGCGCGGCGGCGCGTCCGAGCTTCAGCGCGGTTTCAGCGGTGACCGGCTCCACGTTGGCCACGCCGCGCACGCCATCGGTGCCGAAGAGTTTGTTGGATTGCGCCACCGCCCATTCATATCGCGCCCGGTGCCGTCGTAAACGGAAAACTGCCGCTGGGGCGCGGTGAGGAAGCTGGCGGAAGTCTCGGCTCGGTCGAAGCGAACGCCCTCTAAGCTAAGACTTGGGCACGCCTTGCCGGTCGTGATCTGAGAAAAAGACGCATTCGTTATCCAGCCCGAGCAGCGTGGCCCACTTGAGCGGGAACTTGCTGATATCCACACTGCGCAGGATCACCGGTGCCCAGTCGCGATACTCACCCTTCAGAATATCGGTGAGCGTGTTCTGGCTGCCGCTGATGGGCGTGAGATAAAGCCCGTTTAGCGGCGCGCCGACGATCCCGTAATCGTGGAATTCCGTGAATGTCTTCACCGTATCCGGCACCCAGAGGGCGCGGCGATCCGCGTACCAAGAGATGGCCCAGGGCATGTCCGACGCGGTGATCTCTTCCGGCCCCATCCAATCGTTCAAGACGGCGATGTAGGGCGGCACGTAAGGCGGCCAGCGCACTCCGCCTCTAGTGCTGGGAAGGCCCACGGTGAAGAGCAGCGGAAGCGAGCAAGCGACGAAGAGAAGGGTGATGAATCCGATGCGCGCGATCCGGTAATTGATCTCAAGCCGATTCCACTGCACGAGCAGATAGGCCAGCCCGTAGCACGTCATGACGGGGATGAATAAGAGGTGCAGCTGATTCGCTGATGTTCCCATTTCCTCGGGGAGGCCATACAGCGCCATCCCCAAGACCGCCCCGAGCCACATCGCCAGCACCATCCAACGTATCATCGCCGTCTCAGGTCGCTTGAAAACGTGAAGCAGGGCAACAAAAAACGTCGCGGCCACCGCGCTCCAGCCGAGATATTCCAAAAGCCGGCCGACCTGCGAGGTGAGATTATTCACCAGCTTGGTCCGGAAGTGTCCGGGCCCGACGCCGTCCAGATCCAATTCCAAACGGCGCATGTGCCCTGCTTCGGGGTGTTTGATGCCGTCCAGGATTGAATAGGCCGCGACGCCCGCAGGATTCCCCGTGATGACGTAATTTCGCACCAGCCACGGCGTGTAAATGACCAGGAAAACTCCCAACACGATGACCGCGGCCCAGCCGCGCGGCCTGAAGAAGAAAATCGCGACGACGAGGAAGCCGACAAACATCCAGATGGTAAGCGCGTGGGAGAGCGCCAGCAGACCGAACCCGGCTCCCACCAAGCCCAACCAAATGCCCACGGCGCCGCCACGATAGTGAGCTTCGACCGCACGCACCAAGACGTAGAGCGTGGCATTGAACAGAAACAGCATCAGCATTTGCGGCAAACCCGAGAGCGAGTAGTTCCAGAAGGTGTTGCAAAGGAGAGCCAGGAAAGTGGCGAGAACAGCCAATCGCTGATCGAAGAGACGCCGCGATAAGAAGTAGAAAATGGCGAGCGAGGCGAGGAAAAAGCAGATGGACGCATACGCGATCGCCTTGTCGCCTGCATAGACCACCTCGCCCGGAGTCATTTTCCAGTAGCGCTTGATCGGACGCAGGATGAACGCGTCCACCAGCGGGGGAAGGGGCGCGTTATAGGTATCATACCAGATGCGCTGCGCGACGTTCTTGCCGGCACGCTGTAACTGCCCCACCGCCAGCGGGCGCACGAAATCCGTCCGCCAACCCTGACCGCTGGCGATGTTTCGCCCGATCTGGGCCTGATCCATGCCCTGCGAGGAACCGAGCCCATTGAACTCGTGCAGCATGTAAAAGACCGCGAGAAAGACGATCAAAAGCACGACCAGCGCGCGTTTGATCCAGATGGCCGCGCCGCCTTCTTCGAGCGTGTGGATGCTGCGTTGGATGAAATCAGCGGCGCCGGGCATTGGGGGAGTTTGAGGTTTGAGGTTTCAAATTTAAAAGTGGAACGCGGGCGTTGGGGCGGGGAGTTTCTCGTTCCGTCGGCTATGTGTCCAGCGCGCTCTTCTCCGCCGCGGCTTTGGCGGCCTTCATTTCGTTGATTTTGCGGTGCAGGGTGCGCCGGCTGATGCCTAATTTTTTGGCCGCGGCGGTCACGTTCCCCTTCGTGCTGGCCAGCGCTTGCATGATCAAGCGCCGTTCTGTTTCGTGCAGATCGAGCGGGCTCACGCGTTCGCCAAAGGCTTTCGCGGCAGGGAGTCCGCCCGGCAGATTCGCCCCCGCTGCCTGGCGGATGCTGCCGGGCAATTCGCGCAGCGTCACCTTCGGCCCGTTCGCCATCACCACGCCGTGCTCGATCGCGGTTCGCAGTTCGCGCACATTTCCCGGCCAATCGTGATGCAGGAGCGTGGTCATCGCATCCGCCGTCAGATCAAGGAGCGGCTTTTCGTTGATCCGGGAAAAATGCTTCAGGAAACCGCGCACGAGCAGCGGAATGTCTTCCTTCCGATCACGCAACGGAGGCATCGTGATGTGGACGACGTTGAGCCGGAAATAAAGGTCGTCGCGGAATTTCCCCTCCTTCACGAGCTGCGCCAGATTCTTGTTCGTGGCCGCGATCAGGCGCACGTCGGCTTTCAGTAATTGATTGCCGCCTACACGTTCGAAGGCGCGTTCCTCGCTGATCACGCGGAGCAATTTCACCTGCGTGCTCTGGTCGATCTCGCCGATTTCATCCAGGAAAATGGTCCCGCCATTCGCCTGTTCGAACCGCCCGATGCGCCGCTCGTGCGCGCCGGTAAACGCGCCGCGTTCATGCCCGAAAAGTTCGCTTTCCAGCAGAGTAGGCGAGAGCGCAGCGCAATGCACCGTGACAAACTTCGCTTGGTGGCGCCGGCTCAGATTGTGAATCGCATGCGCAGCGAGTTCTTTGCCCGTCCCGCTCTCGCCTTCGAGGAGCACATTCGCCGAGGAAGGCGCGACCTGCCGGATCGTATCCAGCACTTCGCGCAAGGCCGGCGCTTCCCCGATGATGTTCTCCAGCCCGAAGCGCTCCTCGACCTGCTTGCGCAGCGTCCGGTTTTCCTGCTCCATCCGACGGGTGCCAAGCGCGCGCGCGATCAGGATCTCGACCTTGTCGAGATTGAGCGGTTTCGTCACGAAATCGTAAGCGCCGCGCTTCATCGCCTCGACCGCGGTATCGACCGAGCCGTAGGCCGTCATCATGATGCAAATCGGTGGCCGCGGCAGCTTCAACGCGCGCTCGATCAACATCATCCCGTCGTCGCCAGCGAGCCGCAGATCGGTAATCAGCGCATCGATCGGATCGCGTTCTAACACATCCATCGCACCTTGGATATCCTCCGCGACATAGGTGTCGTATTGATCATCAAAAAGCCGGCGCAGCCCTTCCCGCGTGTGCTTTTCGTCATCAACAATGAGGATGGTGGCTTGCATGGAGCGAGGGGGAACGTTCTCTCAATCGTCCGTTCTCTCAACGGAGAAAGCGCTCAGTGTCATCCCGAGCCGCGAAAACGGTCGAGGGATCTCTCAAGCGAAGCGGACGCCTTCTCCGGGGAAAAATTCGAAGTCGGCAGTGCGTCCGCGCAAGCACTCTGAAGAACGCGGCCACTCCGTCGGCGGGATCCCTCGACACGCTGCGCGGCTGCCAATGAACTTGAGGAATTTTCATGCAGTTTTCGGGGTGATGGAGAAGCCGAGGCGAGCGGCCAGCTTGCGCAGATGACGCTCGCTCTGGGCACGGTACTTCCAGGCTCTGGATGACCTCGGCTTTCTTTTTCTTCAGCACTTGCTTGGCGCAGAGCGCCGCCAGCACCGTGGCGTCGCGTTCTCCGGCCAGGATCGCATCCAGCACCCGCAGCCCGCTCACGCCGTGCACCTGGCTGAGCACGTGATGGAGCCGCACATTCATCAAATCCAGCGCCCGCTGCATGTGCGCGACATGGGCCGCGGCCATCGAGAGGTGATCCTCGCGCAGCCGATAAAAGCTGCGCAGTTTGCGGATCGGCTCCTCGGGAATGAAACACGGACGCAGGAGTCCGTGACTGTGGAGCATGGCGTGCCATTGGCAGTCGGAGACATCGCTCTTGCGCCCGGGCAAATTACGCGCGTGCGCCCCGTGG